>CAYYPE010000008.1:0-140835 GCA_964473465.1 uncultured Hyphomicrobiales bacterium | reverse complement strand
AAAAAATTATCAATGCAAGAAAAAAAGCAAGAAAAAAAATTTTTTTTATTTTTTTCTTATGTTGGAATTGATCAAAAGAATTATTTAGTGTTTGTTTTTTTCGGTCATTGTATAGATTCCTCTCCCGGAGTTTTCAATGAATTCAATGCAATGTTTGACTTCATCGGAGATATTTTCCCTTTTTTTATATTCCCTGATGGCATCACTGATATTCAATCCTTTTTTGTAAAGAAAAGTGTAGAAATCGCTTATTTCTTCAATAAGAGCCGGGGAGAAACCTTTCCTTGTAAGTCCGATTCGGTTGATACCTTCTATTTTAGGTGGTATGTTACCAATAAGAGTGTAAGGAGGAACATCTTTAACAATCTTAATATCTCCTCCTATCATTGTATGTGTCCCGATTTTGCAAAACTGATGAACTTTTGCAAAAGCTCCAAGATTAGCCCAATCCTCAATTTCAACATGACCGGCTAATTGAGAAACATTTGACATAATCACGTTATTGCCAACATGACAATCGTGGGCAACATGGCAATAAGACATTATAAGGCAGTTCTCGCCGACTCTGGTTTCGCCAGTTGCCAATGTCCCTCGATTAATTGTTACAAATTCACGAACCACAGTGTTATTTCCGATTGTAACTAATGTTGGTTCGCCCTGAAATTTCAAGTCCTGAGGCTCGGTTCCAATGATAGAATTTGCAAAAACCTTGCAATTTTTTCCAATCCTTGAACCATTAGCTATAACAACGCTGTTTCTGATTTCTGTGTTATCACTAATCTGAACATCGTCTTCAATTATTGAATATGCCCCTATTGAGACATTATCGCCAATCAAGGCTTTGTCTGATACTATTGCTGTAGGATGAACTTTTACTGTCATAAAGAATAAATCCGATTAAATTAACGATTAACCATAGCTGCCTGAAAATCTCCTTCGGCAACAACCTGACCATTGACATAAGCTTCACCACGAAAATGATAAGTGTTGAATTTCTTCCCTGTCATTTTTAGCTTCATCACTAATTGGTCACCCGGAATTACGGGTTTTCTGAACTTTACATTATTCATTCCCATGAAAAATACAAGTATCTTCGAAACATCTTCGACATTTTGAAGAAGCAACAAGCAACCGGTTTGTGCCATAGCTTCGCATATCAGCACGCCCGGCATCACAGGTTTTTCAGGGAAATGTCCTGTGAAATAAGGTTCATTTATTGTAACATTTTTCAATCCAACAATTGTTTTAGCCTCCAAATCCATCTCGATTATCTTATCAACTAACAAAAACGGATAGCGATGAGGCATAAAGTTAAGTAAGTTATAAATATCCAGAACGGCATCACTTGTTTTTGCAGTCTTTATTTTTGCGATAGGTTTCTTTTTTTGATATGCTTTTCTTATAAGCTTTGCAAATTCTATGTTGCTTGCATGTCCGGGTCTTGCAGCAAGAATCTGTGCTTTTAAAGCTACCCCTGCCAGACTCAGATCGCCAAGCATATCAAGAAGCTTATGTCTTGCGGGTTCATTCTTGAACCTTAATTTCGTGTTGTTCAAAATTCCATTAGCACCGACTGAAGGCAATTCCTTGAGATTAAAACGCTCTTTGAGGTATTGAAGGTCAGACATGGTAACTTCCTTATCAATAATCACAATAGCATTATCAATATTTCCACCCTTTATTAAGCCTTGCTCCAAAAGCATTTCAACCTCTGCAAGGAAACAAAATGTTCTTGCCGGTGCAAATTCTGTGATGAATTCCTTTTCCAGATTAAATAATCCCGTATGCTGACTACCAAGTGCAGGATTGAAATAATCTATCATTACTGTTATTCTGTAATCATCAGTAGGAAGAGCCACTATATCAACAGCTTTCTGTTCATTAGTATAGCGGATGGTTTCGTCAACAACGAAATATTCACGAGCTTCGTTTTGTTCAACTATTCCTGCATTCAAAAGAGTTTCAACATAGGGCAGTGAACTGCCATCGCCTACGGGTGGCTCGCTACCGTTAATTTCTATTCTGCAATTATCAATCTGCAAGCCGGTTAGTGCTGCCAAAACGTGTTCAACTGTTAATACCCTTATATTATCAATCCCGAGAGTTGTCCCTCTGGATAAATCAACAACATAATCAACCAAAGCAGGGATTTCAATATTTGAATCTATGTCTGTTCTTGTAAATTTTCTTCCATAATTTTCAGGAGCCGGATGGAAAGTTATTGTTGTTGTTTCTCCTGTGTGTATCCCAATGCCTGAGTAAGAGACAGGTTGCTTGATAGTTCTTTGCTTATCCAATATATAACCTATTTTTCAGAATATTGACCAAATATAAACTTTCAAAATTATCAAATTATACGGAGAGAAAAAAATTATGTTAAGATTAATACATTTATAATATCCAAAATGCTTGTTTTTCATAAAAAGCAACTTCTACTAAAATGGTGTCCAGACAAATGAAACAAAAGGAAATATATAAGGTTGAGTGAAAAGAGCAAATCCAAAATCTGCAGAAACTTTTGTGTTGCATAGCCTTAATCCAAGCATCATAGCCGTATTTGTCGGTCTTTCAACATCAATATTCCAAAGTTCTCCGATGAAATGAAAGCCTTTCATCCTCGGTATTTCGGTATCAATTCCAAGCCCTAAACCAAATGATCCGTTTGGATATTTGAGTTCTTGCAGATTATTTCCGTAGCTTATAAAATTGAAATCATCACTACCAATCTTATAGTAAACCGAACCCGTCAGCTCTGTTTTATATAACTTTACAGTTGAAACAACATAAAGATGCTGAAATCTATTGTTGTGATTTGCAAAACCTAAATTACCGCCGATGGCAATATTTACCATTCTGGCTATTGAATCGAACTCTATAGTAAGAAAAGTAAATTTTGCATTGATGAGCGAAATTTGTTGAGAGGAAGTAACCTGAGGGACTATTGTTCTCCCAGCAGTTAGCGAAAAAAAATCAGAAATCCCTGCTCCAAAATATAAAAAAAGTAACTCAAAGGAGCCTACGAAATGATTATTCTTTATCGGGTTAGCTGTAGGGAGTAGAAACACCCTATGGCTATGCCGGTAGTAATCATCTTTGAGTCGAATATCTGCAATTTGATTAAGATAAATTGTTGCTTTTCCGAGTTCAGTAAGTATTTTTATACCTGTCCTATCATTTTCTGAGGAGAATATGTCTGTAATTACGCCGGTAATTACATCTCCATTTATAAGCCTAATCACACATTCATAGTCCTCGAACTCTTTTAATTCATTTTCATCAAGAGAAAAAGCCCCATTTTGAGTTAAAAACAAACAAAAACATAATACTAATATAAAAATCACTCTATTCATAAATATCTATTTTTCAAAATGAAATAGAGTGAAAGATAATCAAAAAGCAGCTAAAAATAAAATTATTTGAGAACTATGAATTTCTTACTAATTATCTCCTTATTGGTGGTTAGTTTTAAAAAGTAAACACCGTTAATAAAATTAAAGTCGTTTAAATCAATATCAATAATATCTGTATTTAATTGATCGGCTGAATATGTTTTGATTACATTCCCAAAAGAATTATAAATTGTCATTTCATTAGCTATAATTTTGTTGTGATTCAATCTTAGATTTATTCTCTCTTCTGATTGAAAAAGTATAGACAGTTCATCCTGAGAAATGGGTTGCTCTTCAATTCCGAGTTGGATACTGTTAAGTTGATAAATCATCCACCAGAAAGCTTTTGCAATTCTTAGTGATCCCGTCCAGTTTGGATGACATGCCTGAGCTCCGGGTTGCTGTTCTCCGCAAAAAGGTTTATAAGCTATTTCCCATCCATTGGAATTAACCTGATAATTTCCCAGTTCGTCATGGCATTGAATATCAGCAATATCAAATAATATCTTATCATTTGTTTTGACATATTGCCTAATTAGATTATTTAAAGTATCAGTGCAAAGTTGTCCTATCTGAGTTAAAGGAATAGTCCACCAGACAAAAATTTTAAAGGGATATTTTTGCTCTAAAAATTCCATCTTTTCTCGTAAGTAATCCCATGCTTTCTTCACCTCTTTATCATCCTTACCGCAGGGTTCCTGAAGTCCATCCAATCCATCAAGATAACAATATTTAAAAGAGAATACATCAAACTGATTAAATTGTTTTTCCACCTCTGTAACGAAATCATCAACTTTGCCATACCAACCAGAATTTCCACGTAGTTGACATATAAAATTTCGCCTGTCATATTTATATTGTGGATAAATCTTACATTCTGCGGGATTATTTCTTGTTCCTTGCAGGCAATCCAGAGCATTGTTGATTGTCGTTCCAACAGAGGCATGCCGAAACATAACCCTCATTTTTGCAAGAGTAGTAAGAATATTGTCAGGAATTGTTTCGAATTTCTGCACGCAGTTGTGGTCAATTATAACAGGATTTGATTGCAGGGAAACATAAGAAAGAAATATAATTAAACAGTAAATTATTATTTTCATTGGAACCTCATGTTTATATAATTATCATTAATAATAATTCAATTATAAATAAAATGTTACAAAAAAGGGGGCAGTTGCCCCCTTATAGATTTTAAAAAATAATTAGAATTTTTTATTTAATAATATATAATTTTTCTCTTGCTGTGAATTTTTTATTGGATATTTCAATAAAGTATATTCCACTTTCAAGCATATCCGTTGAAATCTCGAACTGGTTTGAACCAGATAGATAAAATCCTTGAGCGAGATTATTTAATTTCCTGCCCATAATGTCATAAATACCCAATTCTAAACTCGAAGTTTCTGGTGAATAAAACTCTATTACAGCTCTATTTGTTGCTGGATTTGGATTAATTCTAAGCTCAAATAAATCATTATGGGTATCATCGGCGGAATTTATGCCTGCTGTGGTAAATTTCCAGAAGTCAGACCATGGTCCTTTGCCACCTTCATTCTTGCCCAAGACTCTCCAGTAATATGTTTTAGAATTTTGAAGTCCCTTAACATATCTTGATGTTGCTGTTAATGTGGAATCATGAATTATTAGATCGCCTATCAGAAAATTAGGTGAAGTTGATAGTTGAAATTCATAGTTTATTGCCCTGTTCAATGGAAGCCAAGTAAATGATAAATCAACAGGAACATCTATTGCATTTTCTTCGGGCTTAAGCTTCGAAACAGGTTCTGACGGTGCTTCAGCGACAGTTGTGAATCTCCAGACTTCGGACCAGAAGCTTTGACTGCTGTCATTAGATGCTAAGACTCTCCAGAAGTATTCGGTTGAACTCTTCAAATCAATTACTTCATAAGAATTTGTTGGAATATTGTCAATATTAACTATTGGTTTATTAAACTGAGGATTATCAGCAAGCTGAAGATGATATTGGGTAGCAGTTTCAACCTCTGACCATTCAAGCAACACATCGTAAGACAAATTTGTCGAAAGGTTCTTCGGAGAAATTAACGTTGGTTGGTTCAAAGCTTTAGCTCCAGTTGTGAATTTATAAGTCTGAGACCAGTCGCTTGTTCCTTCAGCATTTGCAGCACTGACACGCCAGTAAAAAGTTGAACTCGGTGTTAGTTTGTCTGCCTGAACATTAATCTCATTCAAAGGAAGTCCATTTCGACCATGAACAAGCGTGCCAAAGTTTGGATCAGTTGATAGTTGAAAATTATATGATGTTGCACCTTCTGGTTTTTCCCATGTAAAGGTTATATTAGTTGGCAATTTCGAACTGTTATTCACTGGATAAGTTAGATTTGGTGGCAGAATAACAGTATTAAAAGTCCATACATCAGACCATGGATTTTTACATGTTAGATATTGAGTTGAGATTCTCCAGTAATATGTAGCAAAGAATTGCTTCAATTTAATATTTAAAGTATCTGCATCTTGTATCCTTTTATCAATCTCAGGATTTTTAAAATCGGGATCTTTTGCAACCTGAATCAGATAATTAGTTCCCTGAGCTAATTTTTGCCATTTTAAAGTAATTGATACAGGGAGTTTCTCTGTTCCATTTGGTGGATATAGTTTTTGAGCAATTTCGACATTTGTCGTAAATGAAAGTGTATCCGACCAAGCACCTGTGTTATTATTATCTTCTGCCCTAACGGTCCAGTAATATTTTGTCAAACCCTTAGGAAGCGTTACAAGTGTATTGGTAGCATTAACGGGATGTTTATTAATGATTGGAGAGGACATATCTTCATTTTCAGATACCCGAACACGATAGGCAGAAGCTCCCTCAACAGCATCCCAGACAAGATTCAAATTGAGAGGAGCACAGCTTGTATCATTTGCAGGGTGTTTCAGAGAAGGTCCATTATAAAGAGTAATAAATTTCCATATATTAGAATATTCAGTCTCACAGTCTGAATAAATAGCCTTAACCCTCCACCAGTATGTTGTGTTTGATGAGCCGAGATTTACAGAATCAAATGTGTTTGTGGTATATTGATCAGAAATAATCGTTGTAAACAATGAATCAAGAGCAACCTGTAAAGCAAAACCTTCAGGATTGTCACTAATAGACCAACTTAGACCCGCTCTCAATGCCACAAAGGATGCACCATCATTTGGCGAAACAAGCGTTGGAGGCTGCTTGGATGTAGAAAATGATCTTACTTGTGAATAATCTGTTTCGCAGGGTT
This sequence comes from uncultured Hyphomicrobiales bacterium, assembly GCA_964473465.1. GTDB lineage: Bacteria > Bacteroidota > Ignavibacteria > Kapaibacteriales > UBA2268 > CALHRB01. Next base: position 134,192 of record CAYYPE010000008.1, on the reverse strand, counting down.
CATTTCCCCTGACCCGCCAGTAATATACTGTGTTATAATTCGGGACAACCACACTTGCATTTAGCTGGGTGATAGTATCCTGATCATATACAGTTGTTGAAAAATCAGAGCTTGTTGATACTTGTAATTTATATTTTGTAGCACCACTTACGGAGCCCCAAGTAAAGTTTACTTTTTTTGTCAAACACTGTTGATTATTATTTGGTGAACTTAACGATGGAGGAAAGGGTTTTGTCCTGAATGTCCAGATTGCCGATGGCCTTTCCGTTGGCGGAACACCGGGATATACAGCAGTAACCTGCCAATAGTAAGTTGTATTATAATTTGTAAAAGATGCTGTATATTTAGTTTCACTTCCTGTTACATCGCTGATGAAAGGATTAGACATATCAGAATTTAATGATATCTCAATTCTATACGCAGCAGAAACATCAGTCCATGTAAATTCAAAATTAAGAGGAACACAAGTCGAATTGTTTTCAGGTGTTAACAAAGTTGGCGGACTCTGAGAGTATAAATTATGAGAAAAAAAAACGAAAATTACAACAAAAAAAGTTACAAGGTGTTTTAAAGACAACATAAACACTCCAATTCACAAAAAATTAATCAAATATTATTAAAAAATGAAATTAACACAAAAAAACGTTTTTTGTTTCAAATCATTATAAAATTTTTTAAAAAAATAAAATAAATCAAACAATAAAAAAAAAATTTTTCGTCAAAATGTTAGCACTCATCACAAAAGAGTGCTAATAATTTTGATTTTAATAATTTTATGTTTAAATATCTATAGTGAGGTAAATTATGAACTTAACTCCATTACACGACAGGGTTATAATTAAACCCTCCCAGCCTGAAGAAGTAACAAAAGGCGGAATCATCATTCCAGACACAGCAAAAGAAAAACCAATGCAAGGTCAGGTAGTTGCTGTTGGTAAGGGCAAAGTTGGTGACGATGGAAAACTTATTGAAATGCAGGTCAAAGTTGGAGACAAAGTCCTTTATGGCAAATACTCCGGAACCGAAGTTACAATAGATGGCGAAGAGTATTTAATTATGCGTGAAAATGACATATTTGCAATTATTAACTAATATTACTAACAATTGAAAGGAGAAATTCAATGGCTGCAAAAATAATTACTTATGATTTTGAAGCTCGCTCAACATTGAAAAATGGTGTTGATAAATTAGCTGATGCTGTTAAAGTTACATTAGGACCAAAGGGAAGAAATGTAATCATAGATAAAAAATTCGGTCCACCAACTGTAACCAAAGATGGTGTTACTGTTGCTAAAGAAATTGAACTCGAAGATCCAGTTGAAAATATGGGTGCAAACATGGTTAGAGAAGTTGCATCGAAGACAAGCGATGTGGCTGGCGATGGAACTACAACCGCAACTGTTCTTGCGCAGGCTATCTACAGAGAAGGATTGAAAAATGTTACTGCCGGTGCTAATCCAATGGATTTGAAACGTGGAATAGATATGGCAGTTAGTGCTATAACTGAAGAACTTAAAAAAATCAGCCGTGATGTCGAAGGAAAGAAAGAAATCGCTCAGGTTGGTGCCATTTCGGCTAATAATGACAGAACTATCGGTGACCTGATTGCAGAAGCAATGGATAAAGTCGGTAAAGATGGCGTCATCACTGTCGAAGAAGCTAAAGGAACCGAAACATCAATGGAAGTTGTTGAAGGTATGCAATTCGATAGAGGTTACCTCTCACCTTATTTCGTTACAGATGCCGATTCTATGGAGGCAGTTCTTGAAAATCCATATATCTTAATTCACGACAAGAAAATATCTGCAATAAAAGACCTCCTGCCAATTCTTGAAAAAACTTCACAAGCCGGCAGGGCACTTCTAATTATTGCTGAAGACCTTGAAGGCGAAGCTCTGGCAACTCTTGTTGTTAACAAACTCCGTGGAACTCTAAAAGTTGCCGCTGTCAAAGCTCCCGGTTTCGGCGATAGAAGAAAGGCAATGCTCGAAGATATAGCTATTTTGACAGGCGGAACCGTTATCAGCGAGGAAAAAGGCTTCAAGCTCGAAAATGCAACTCTTGCTTATCTCGGTAACGCTAAGAAAATTGTTATTGACAAAGATAATACTACTATTGTTGAAGGCTCAGGCAAAAGTGAAGATATAAAGAAAAGAATTAATGAAATAAAAGTCCAGATTGAAAAAACTACAAGTGAATACGACAAAGAAAAACTTCAGGAAAGACTTGCAAAACTCAGCGGTGGTGTTGCCGTCCTTAAAATTGGTGCTGCAACTGAAATCGAAATGAAAGAGAAAAAAGCAAGAGTCGAAGATGCATTGCATGCTACAAGAGCTGCTGTTGAGGAAGGTATCGTTCCCGGTGGCGGTGTTGCATATCTTCGAACAGTTGGCACTCTCAGCAACTTAAAACCCGAAAATGAAGATCAGAAAGTTGGTATTGAAATCGTCCGTAGAGCCATCGAAGAACCCATCAGACAGATTGTTGCCAATGCCGGTCACGAACCTTCTGTTGTGGTTAATAAAATCAAAGAAGGTAATGGTGCTTTTGGTTTCAATGCTGCTACTGATACTTACGAAGACCTATTCGAAGCAGGTGTAATTGACCCGACAAAAGTAACAAGAGTAGCTCTTGAAAATGCTTCATCTGTTGCCGGTTTGCTATTGACAACCGAAGCAGCAATTGTTGAAAAACCCGAAAAAGAAAAAGCTCCTATGATGCCTCCGGGCGGTGGAATGGGTGATATGTATTAATATTAAACTTCAATTCAAATATAAAGTGGCTGTCTCAAAAGGACAGCCACTTTTTTTTAATATACACTAATCAAAATTATAATATGTTTTTCTTAATTTTGATATTTCCTGTTTGAATTTTTTTTATTTTTTCAATTTGTTTTTAAATTATCCGAAATTAAAATCGAAAAAGTGAATCTTATGAAAAAAATAATATTACCGATTATTTATATAACATTAATAACTATCGAAGCTTTTTATTTTAATATAGCTTTAGATTTTCTTATAGTCGTATTATTATTTCTGACCGCTTATTCAATAGGAACATTTTTCAGGATTAGTTTGAAATTTATTGATGCAGTTTTTATCAGATTGGCAATAGGTTTCGGAATAATCGGCTTTTTTGTTTGGCTAACTACATTTAATAATTTCAGTTATAAATCACTTTATCTGATTATTTCACTCTCGGTGATTATTATAAGATTTAAATATTGGTGGAGTGATTTCAAAATATTGAAAAATCAAATTGTATTAATAAACCGTAAAAACAGAGTTCTTTTTCCATTGCTTTATGTTTTTCTTTTATTTTATATTATTCCAACCTCCTACCCGATATTTGCAGCTGATTCATTAGCTTATCATATAGCACTTCCGTTGAAAATTCTCCAGCATACTCATTATGATTATAACGTAATTGAACAGGTTGGTTTTGGTAATTATGCTATATTGCCACAGATGTTCTATCTCTATTTGATGGCTCTGGGAGGCACAAAAGCTCTTGCCCTTTTTGCAATGCTGATTTCCTTCCTCATCTTGTTAATGATTTTGAGGCTTGGAACAAAAATCGAAAATAACAGTCTTTTCATAAATCTGATTGTTCTTGTTTATTTCTCGACTCCATTGATATATCATCTTTCAACAACACTTTATGTTGATGTATTTGCAGTATATTTTGTATTGTCCGCAATTATGGGATTGATTTATTTGAAGAATAAGCTCATCCTGCAAGGCGCTTTAATATATAGTTTTATACTTGGAACGGCAATGTTTGCAAAACAGCAGGCAGCTTTCTTTGTTGTTCCTATTGCATTTCTTTTAATATTTTTTGTAGTGCAATCATTAATAAAAAAGGAAATCAATTTCATCCAATCATTGAAAATCTCAGCATTATCTATTTTACTGTTCTGCCTTCCTTTTGTGCCGATAATATTAATAATCTGGTATAAAACAGGGAATCCTTTATTTCCCTTTATGAATGAATATTTTCAAAGTCCTTATTTCGATTTAACAAAATTTTACGACCCATTTGATGCAAATCCCTTGAGTCTTTCGCCTCAATCAATATTTTCGATTGTATTCAATACTTCAAAAAATATGGAAATTGACAACGGAGCTCTTGGATATTATTTACTCTTTATTTTAGGTTTTCCTCTGACTTTAATTTTTAATAGAAAAAAGGAATCAATATTTATATTTCTAATGGTCATTTTATCTTATCAATTGTCCATTTTTCTGAGTTCGAATTTACGTTATATGCTTGGTTCTCTGATTCTCGCAATTTTGCCATCATGTCTTGTTTTATATTTTTTATTTAAATATATTAAATTCAATGTTCTAAAAACTGTTTTAGTCTATCTGGCAGCTCTGGTTCTTATTGCACCAAATTTTAAATATCTTGTTAGCACAGATAAAAGTTTTATGTTCAGGGAAGAAATGCTAATTCCTGATTCAAGACTTTGTATAACTGATAATCAGTCAGTGCTTGATTATATAAATCGCAAAGCCGTTTATGTCCTCTCAAATAATGATTATCTGAGAGGTGATTTCAAGGGTTATTTTTATACTCTGGATTGGTTCAATCAGTATTTACTAACAAAAATGGAAAAGGGAGAGTTTTCCCCGATTGAACTACTTTCTTGCTTTGATTATTATTTAGTAAGTAAAAATTTTCCCTTTAATTATGAGCAGTATTTTTCTTTGAGTAATCAAAGAATAAGGGATACACTTCAGTTAGTCAGGGAATCCAAAACTCACTATCTTTACAGGGTCAAACCCGCAAGCCAGACTGATACTGTTTTCATTATTGGGGAAGTTTTCGATAAGCCAATAAAAGTTAAACCGACCGACAACAAAGCTGTTCGTATTGAGTCTAATTTCGATGCCTTCAGAATTCTTATTGAAGCTGAAAAGGTTAATCCAGAGGATGAGGTCGAGGGAAGATTTCAGATAAACTGGTATGACAAAAATTCTAATCCAATAAATTTTACAATAACCCCTTTCATTTTGGAAGATAACAGAAAAGTTTACGTTTCTGAAATTATAAGAGGCAAACCCAAAGAGGCAGAGTATGGATTCATCTACCTGACTTCACATAGAGAAACACCGATTTTAGTTCATTCCTTCAAACTTTACGGCGTTCGGGATAAAAAAATTAAAAATCTTCTCCAATACGAATTGATGGAATATGGAAAAAAATGGCCTCATCTGGCTCAATAATTACTTATTATGATTCTATTTTTCAAACATAGTTATTATATTTTCAAAGAAAAAGGTTTTATTCACTTAATGAGGCGGGCTTTTCGCTACTTACTTTTTCTTCAAAAATCATTATTGAACAATTTAAGTTTATTTATTGCAAAATTTTTTTCACCCCTTCATAAAGAAAAATTAAGAAACACATTATCTCTTGCTGGCAATAAACAAATTATCATAATTATAGGCACACATAGCTGGTTCTACCCAATGTTCCAGAGACCTCCACAATTGGCAAAAGCTCTTGCAAAAAAAAATTGCACAGTTTTTTATTATTATATATTCCCAACAAAAAATATATTTAAAGGTTTCTACGAAGTTTTCAAAAATTGTTTCCTTAGTTTTAGACTTGTTTTGTTATTAAAATTAAAACAAAAAAAAATATTTTATACCGTATCTTACGATCTGAAAACTGAATTCGGCTTCTTATCAAGTCTGATTCAAAAAGGTAATCTTGTTATTTATGATTATCTTGATGAAATTCATCCTGATATAAATCAGAAATTAATTGATAGCATTAAAATTGAAAAACATAACAAAATTTTGAAGGATGAGAGATTCATTGTTCTTGCAACGGCAGAAAAACTATATGAAGAAGTCAGTCATAATAGAAAGAATAATAAATACTTACTCCCAAACGCTTGTGATTATGAACATTTCAGCCAAAACAAAAAAATTGTCTTTTCAAATGATTACCTCAAAATACTGAATAGAAATAAACCAATAATTGGTTATTACGGAACAATTGCAAAATGGATTGACTTTGAATTATTGATTTATCTGGCAGAAAAAAGAAAAGATTATGAATTTGTATTGATTGGATTAATTGGCGATAACTCCGTTTACGATTATGATTTTAGCTATTTAAAAAACCTGACTTTTCATAAACCAGTAAAATATCAGGATTTGCCAGCCTATGCCCATACATTTGATATATCTATGATACCTTTTAGAAACTACAGTGTTACTCAAGCTACATCTCCGATAAAACTTTTCGAATATATGGCAATTTGCAAGCCAATCGTCTCAACCGATTTAGCTGAATGCAAAAAATATAAATCCATTTTGATTGCTCATAGCTACGAAGAATTTGCAGAACAAATTGATTATGGATTAAAGCTTGAAAATGACGATACCTATTTTGATATTATGAAAAAAGAAGCAAAAGAAAACAGCTGGGACAAAAGAGCTGAAAGATTTTTGGACATTATTGGAAAGGCTTAAATGAATAAAAAAGTTCTAATCGTTTTTGGAACACGTCCGGAAGCTATTAAAATGGCTCCTCTTGTGTATGAATTCAAAAAGCACAAAGATAAATTCGAAACCAAAGTATGTGTTACTGCCCAACATAGACAGATGCTTGATCAAGTTCTCGATTTTTTTAATATTACTCCTGATTACGACCTAAATCTTATGAAGGATAATCAAACACTATCCGACATTACGGTCAATGTATTAAAAGGAATGGATGGGGTTATCTCAGATTTTAAACCTGATTTGATTTTTGTTCAAGGAGATACAACCACGACATTTGTAACAGCTCTGGCAGGATTTTATAATAAAACCAGAGTTGCACACCTCGAGGCTGGATTAAGAAGTTTCAATAAATATTCTCCCTTCCCGGAAGAAATCAATAGAATTCTTGCCGGTCATTTATCAGACTTTCATTTTACACCCACAATGAATGCCTATAATAACCTGATAAATGAAGGAATTAAAAATGATGTTTACAACGTCGGCAATACTGTGATTGATGCCCTGTTTTTGGGCATTGAAATAATCAAGAAACAAGGCAACGAAAAATTCATTAACTTTTTCAAAAATATTGATTTCAACAAAAGAATCATTTTGGTTACAGGACATAGGCGAGAAAGTTTTGGCGAGCCTTTCCAGAATATATGCCTTGCACTCAAAAAAATAGCCGAAAAGAACAATGATGTTGAAATTATCTATCCTGTTCATCTCAATCCGAATGTTCAAAAGCCAGTATATTCTGTTTTAAAAGGAATTAATAATGTCCATCTGATAGAGCCTCTTGATTATCCTTATCTTATTTGGTTGATGGATAAATCATACCTTGTCCTAACTGATTCTGGCGGTATTCAGGAAGAAGCTCCATCGCTCGGAAAACCCGTCCTTGTTATGAGAGAAGTTACAGAACGAATCGAAGGTATCGAGGCAGGAACAGCTAAACTGGTTGGCACTGACCCAAATAAAATAATTAGCGAAACACAAATACTTTTGGAAGATAAAAATGAATATTTGAGGATGTCTAAGGCTGTTAATCCATACGGTGATGGAAAAACTTCAGAAAGAATTATTAAAAACCTTTTAGATATATTCTGATGATTAAAAAAGTTCTCCATATTAGCACATCTGACAAAGGGGGAGCCGCAACCGCCTGTTTGAGGCTACACATTGGCATGCTCAAATCTGGAATTGACAGCAAAATGCTGGTTCTTGACAAACATTCCACTTCAAACCCTCAGGTTCATCAATTCTGGGAATTTAAAAAATATAAAAAAATCGGAAAAGCTTTTAATTTTTTTAAACGCCACATTATGCCTTATCTCAATGAGAGGAAACTTAGCGGAAAACCTGATGAATTTGAGATTTTTACTTTCCCCAACTCACTATTTGATATCACGACCCATCCTCTTTATAAAGAAGCTGACATAGTCCACCTTCATTTTGTTGCTGACTTTTTGAATTGGAGCACTTTTTTCCGAAAAAATGACAAGCCTGTGGTTTGGACTCTGCATGATATGAATCCATTCACTGGAGGATGCCATTATTCAGCCGGGTGTAAAAAATTTATTGACGATTGCAATACTTGCCCGCAACTCACAAATACAAAAAACATGAATCTTTCCAAGAAAATTCTTGAGCAAAAAAAATTCCTGTTACACAAAATTAATAATTTAAAAATAATTAGCCCATCCAGCTGGTTAAAGCATCTTGCAGAAGAAAGTCAGGTTTTTAAAAATAAAGAGATTATTCAAATACCTCACGGGATAGATAAGAATATCTTTAAACCTCACAATCGTAAATTTACCCGGGAACTTTTCGCTATCCCGGATAATAAATTTATTCTATTGTTTGCACCTGATGATTTCAATCGAAAAAACAAAGGAATGGACTTTATTCCAGAAATTATTAACAGATTATTCCATCGGCATGATATATTGCTTTGTCTTGTAGGAAAAAATACAGAGTCATTCAATTTTAATTCTGATAACATAATTAAACTTGGCTACATTAATAATGAGCAAATGATGAGCCTTGCTTATTCATCCGTTGATTTAACTTTGGTTCTTTCGAGGGAAGAAGCATTTTCTTTGACAACACTTGAATCATTATCTTCTGGAACTCCCGTTATCGCTTTTAAGTCAACCGGACCTGATGACATAATCATACACAAACAAAGCGGTTGGCTCGCTGAAAATTACTCGACAGAAGATTTTTCAAACGGAATTTTATGGTTTATCGAAAACCCAGAAATACTGCGGAAAGCATCTGAATTCTCAGACAGACATACTGCTGAAAATTTCAGCATTGAAAAACAGGTTGAATCTTATCTTAGGATTTATAATCTTTAAAATTCACTACCGAACATTTATACCAGCACCGAGAAGCATCCATTTATTATTTTCGTAGATGTAAAGCAGATCGAAAAAGTATTTTTTTTCATTAACATTATAATATCCTTTTAATAATATTGATCTCTGGTCAACAAATCCCGGTTTTTCAAGAAAAACAGGTTTCATGTTCTTAACAACAGTTAGGTCAATATTATTATCTTTAAAAGTTTTAAAAACTGCTAACAGTTTTTCTTTAGTAGTCTGAGACTGCCAGAGCAAGGAAATATTTGAATAAAAATCAGAGAAGTTTTTTGAGTTAATTGCTTTTCCTAATTCATAAATTGATTGTGACGCCATAGTTGATAATTCTTCATTTGATGGCATACCTTTCACAACCTCAGCAGATGAAAAACCATATCCCTCTTTTCGCAGGGAAAGAATTTTCCACTTGCCGTCCTCTTTCACAAATTTTAAAGTAACAGGAATTTCACCACCGTCAATAGCTCGAATAACCCCTCCTAATTCACCTGCTCCTTCTTCGAGAGTTTTTTTGCTCCATACTGCTTCATTGTAATTAATCAAGGATGTTTGTCGGAAAAAAGTTTCTAGTTGATTTAATGAAGTATTAGCCTTGAATTCGGAGGAGGTATATTCATAAGCTTTTTCGAAATCGTTTTTCTTTATGGCGTCGAAAAAAGAGTTTGCTGTGTCCTGTATGTCGCTTGTCATATTGACAACATAAACCACAACGCCAATAATTGCAGCTAATATTATGATTCCTATGATAACAGAGATTTTCTTTTTCAATCACTTACCTTTATGAAATAATCTGTAATCATTTACTCAATTTTAATCCTTCGTCTAATAATTCGTTTACTTTGCTCATTGAATCAGCTTCCGCATAAAATCTAATCAAAGGTTCAGTACCAGAAGGTCTGATTAATAACCAGCCGTTTTCAATAAAGAATTTATAGCCATCTTTTGTTGAAATATCAATCACATCATACTTACCGATTTTTTTTGGTTTTTTATCACAAGCCGCAAGGATGTCTCTTTTCTGTTGCTCAGTAACGTGGACATCCTTTCTTAAAAATCTATGAACACCAAATTCTTCGTCAAGTTCATCAGATAAATCCATCAAAGATTTTTGTCGAACAGCCATTACCTCCATAAGCAGGAGAGCATTGAATAGACCATCCCGCTCGGGAATATGAATTATTGTTCCCAAACCGCCTGATTCTTCTCCGCCAATCAAGATTTTTTCTTCACTCATCAGTTTTGCAATATGTTTGAATCCAACAGGTGTTTCATAAAGCTTAATACCCTGAGATTCACAGTATTTATTAACCATTGAAGTAAGAGATATAGTTTTAGCAACTGCACCTCTCTTCTTTTTCTTTTCGTATAAATATTTTAACAGAATCATGAAAATCTTATGTGAATCTACGAAATTACCTGCATGGTCCACTGCCCCAAGCCTATCTGCATCCCCGTCTGTTGCAATTCCAATATCATATTTCCCGGTTTTCATGATCTCAATCATTTCGGTCAAATTTTTACCAATCGGTTCCGGATGCCCAATAGAACCAAAAGAAGGATTATAATTATCATGAATTTCTTTAACATCAGGAAGAAGGTGCTTTATGGTATCAATACCAGCTCCATGCATAGGGTCGTATAAAATTCTGAACTTAGCTTTATTGATTTCATCAAAGTTTATTTTCTTTTTGATGTATCTAAGGTAAGAATCCTTAGCGTCAAATAGCCTTATTTTCTTCAGGAAAATATAATCTTTTAACGATTTAAACTTGAATTGAGGTGGATTTTTATAAACATGTTTCAGTTCTTTTTCCAGTTCTGCTATTTGCTCAGGAGTGGCAGGTCCACCAAAGTTTGCTTTCAGCTTGTATCCATTGTAAATGGGTGGATTGTGGCTCGCAGTAATGACTATACCAAGGCTAACCGCCTTGTTCTTTGTATGGTATGAAACCTGTGGAGTAGATGAAAATGAGTTAGAAAGATGTACAGTTATATCCTGCCATGCAAGAATCTGAGCAGTTTCTTCGGCAAACTCCTTTGACAAAAATCTTGTGTCGTAACCAATAACGACTGATGGATTATCAGGAAAATGTTTTTTTACGTACTTTGCTGTAGCAAGAGCCACGAGATGAAGATTGTCAAATGTGAAATCACGTGCTATTACTCCACGCCAGCCATCAGTTCCAAATACTATCATAATTTAATCTCAGAAAAATGTTTTTTAAATTTTAAAATTCGAGTAATGTAAAATACTTGTTTATATTTTTTTTTCAAACACTAAAAATAAAAAAATCCAGCCTTGTTGACAGGCTGGATTAATTTCATAAATTATTAAAGAAACATACTGAATTCACTCAAACCTGAATAAACAGAATCATCACCAAGTGCTTCTTCTATTCTCATTAACTGATTATATTTAGCCACTCTGTCTGTTCTGCTGGGTGCACCGGTTTTTATTTGTCCTGCATTGGTGGCGACGGCAATATCGGCAATGGTTGTATCTTCTGTTTCGCCTGAACGATGGGAAATGACTGTCCTATATCCATTTCGATGTGCCATTTTTATGGTTTCAAGAGTTTCGGTCAAAGTTCCAATCTGGTTTACCTTTATCAAAATTGAATTTCCAACTTTTTCCCTTATGCCTCGTTCAAGGAATTCTGGATTAGTAACAAAAATATCATCCCCGACTAACTGAATTCTGTTCCCAAGAGCCTGAGTTAATTTTTGCCAGCCTGACCAGTCATTTTCTCCAAGACCATCCTCGATTGAATATATTGGATATTTATTACAAAGTTCAACATACCAGTTAATCATTTCCTCAGAAGTTTTGTATTCACCTGAGGATTTAAACATTTTATATTTCCCATCTTCGACCATTTCGCTTGATGCTGTGTCGATTGCCAACAAAATATCCTGAACTGGCTTATATCCGGCTTTATCTATAGCTTCAAGTATAACATCGAAAGCTTCCTCGTTGGATTTCAAAGAAGGGGCAAAACCACCCTCGTCACCAACAGAAGTTGATAGACCTTTTGACTTCAGAACTTTTTTCAGATTATGAAAAACTTCGACTCCCATTCTTAATGCTTCCTTGAAAGAAGGAGCTCCAGCGGGAATTATCATAAATTCCTGTATGTCAACATTATTATCTGCGTGTTTGCCTCCATTAAGAATATTCATCATTGGAGCCGGAAGAATTCTTGCATTCACTCCACCTAAATATCTATAAAGAGGCATCATAAATGATTCTGCGGAAGCTTTGGCAACTGCAAGTGAAACTCCAAGAATAGCATTGGCACCAAGATTTGATTTGTTCTTTGTTCCATCAAGCTCAATCAATAAATTATCAATCTGTACTTGTTCCGATGCATCAAAACCTTCAAGAGCATCAGCAATAACAGTATTGACATTTTCAACAGCTTTTGAAACACCATTACCTAAATATCGGTTTGAATCACCGTCTCTTAGCTCGCAAGCTTCATTTTCGCCAGTACTTGCACCCGATGGAACGGCAGCTAACCCAATTGAGCCGTCATCTAATACAACTTCAACCTCGACTGTAGGATTTCCCCGTGAATCAAGGATTTCCCGTCCGTAAATATCAATAATTAATGAACCCATAAGTTAGTCTTTCTGTTTATTTTGAATATATTAGTTAAAAATTAAGGTTTTCAATCTTTTCGGCAAGCTTAAAATCCAGTTCGGTTAAACCGCCCTGATCGTGTGTAGATAAAGTAACTCTTAGTTTATTCCACCCATAAATTAATAAATCAGGATGATGGTCAAGGGTCTCTGCAAGAATTGCAATTGCGTTCAGAATACCAACGATTGCAGGAAAGTTCGAAGCTACTATCTCCCTTTCGATAGTATCGCCTTTTCTTTTCCATTTTGGTATTCTTGAAAGATATATTTGTATATCCTCTTCTGATAGTCTTGGTGGTCTGGGCATAAATTAAAATTAAATATGTTTAAGCAGTGCTTCTTCAATTTTAGCTTTTGGAACTGCTCCAATGATAGTATCAACAACTTGACCGTTTTTGAAAATCAAAATTGTAGGGATAGAACGAATGCCGTATTGCATAGCTGTTCTTTGATTATTATCAACATCAAGTTTTGCTATTTTGGCTTTGCCGACATATTCATTTGCCAATTCTTCAATTGATGGTGCAATCACTCTGCATGGTCCACACCATGTTGCCCAAAAATCAATCAATACAGGCACATTAGATTTTAGCACCTCATTTTCAAAATTATCATCTGTTAAATGCATTGGTTGTGGCATAAATTTTCCTCTTTAAATTACATAACTTTTAATTAGACAAATATAAAAAAAATTCTCGAACCTTACGAGAATTCGATTACTATGACTTCAAAAAACATAGAATATTTTTGTTGCTTTTTAAAATCTTCTGCTAAAGTTGTGTTTTATTATTTTCTTATATTTTAAAATATACAACGTAATCAAAAAGCCTTCACTAATTGTTCCACGGGAAATTTATTGATATTTGCTTTGTATTCAGGGGATTATTGTAAAATTTGGGTTTTAATTTCTTCATTAGGTAGTCCAAAACACCATCAATATTTTCTTCTGGCACTTCTGCCCATGATATAAGCACTCCCAGATGAAAAAAAGCTCTTATTGCCAGATTATTTCTGTTTGAGTTTATCTCTTCCGAAATTGTGCCATAACCAACTCTAAGCACTTTTAGCTCCTTTTCGCCTGTCCAGATTATGTAAACTCCTTTTAGACCAGCTATACTGGGGTGGTCTGCTATTACTTTATCAAGATAGCACCAAACATCACCTTTACATTTATACCAAACGACTTTCATTGTTTCAAAACCAATTATTCTTTTTATTCATTTGAGAGCAAAGTCATCATAACAATAGCTGCAGTTTCTGACCTCAATCTCCTTTTTCCTAAACTTATTAATTTAGTTTTCGGATTTTTTTCAATAAAATTTATCTCCTCCTTTGTAAATCCGCCCTCTGGACCTACTAAAATCAGATTTCTGCCACTAATAAATCTTTTATCATACCTTTCTCCATTTAAATCTGCCAGAAATATTCTATCAAAATCCTGAAACCTATCCCATAATTCACCGATGTCCATAGGTGGATAAATTGTAATTAGTTTTGATCGCTGGCATTGTTTCATTGCAGCCAAAGATTTAGCCCTAAGTCTGTCAATATTGATATTTCTTCTTTCGCAATTTTTGGTTATCAATGGAATGAATTCCTTTGCTCCGAGTTCAACGCATTTTTCCAAAGCAAATTCCATTCTATCCCTGTTTTCCAAAATTGACATAACAATACAAACATTAACATCCAGTTCACCATAATTTTCAAAATAAACAGGATTATCAATATTTAAAAAATTGTTTTGTATAAGCATAATTATGCCAGTCAGGCTTAACCCCTGCCCGTTTGTAATCATAATTTTTTCTCCGACTTTGAGCCTGAGGGCTTTCAAGTGTTTAAGCTCTTCCTCATCGAAGAAGTATTCCCGCAGCCCTCTTTTAACTTGAGGATTGAAAAGACAGTGCATCGAAAGGTTAATTTATTATAATAAATTTTTTTACAATATAATTATTTCTGTCTGTCAATTTGAAAAAATATAGCCCGCTGGTAAATTTATCTAATGAAAATTCGAGAATCTCTTCATTTTTTTGTTTAATAATGTTATCGAACTTTTGTATGATCTTGCCTTGATAATTTAATATTTGAACCTCTGCGGAAATGTCCAGACTACCATTTATTTTTACTGAAATTCTGTTTTTTGCCGGATTTGGGAAAATTTCTTCAAGCGTAACTGTGTTATATATATTTGCAACCCTCTCGACTGAAAGCAAGCTCTCGTCGAGTGGGATAAAAGCAGTATAAATATTTAGATTTCCATCATTTGTTCGACCGTCTGCCCATACCGGTATAGCATAATAATCAGAAGCAAGGACTTGATTATATTCGCCAATACCAAAGCTATTGTTTTTGATGCCAACCCTTGAAAAGTTAGTTTCTAATCCTGTTATTCTGTAATTTGGGAGAAAAGTCTTTCCACCATCGAAAGAAGCAGTCATATAGTAATGAGCCTTGTTATCAGTTGAATCATGACGTCTGTCATACCAGCAGATAATTACCACACCTCTGTTATTAACAGTAATTGAAGGGTAATACTGACTAACTTTTTTACCCTTTTCGTCATCATTAATAATGCTAGGAGAAGACCATGACTGACCATTATCAGTAGATGATGAAAAATAAATATCCATTCCATCACCTTTGACAGAATTAATACCATTTGCAGTCCAGACCAGATAAACGTTTCCAGCGTTAGGCGATTTCTCTGTCTTATCAACAGCTAATATCGGGCAGGGATAAAACCTCTGCTGACTCATTCCTACCACCCTGTCATTTTGATTCCCCAGAATTATCCTGCTTCCTGCAAATGTGAAATCAGTAATTTTAATTTCCGGGCTGAATGTAATGCCTCCATCTGTGGAGTTTGAATAGAAAAGCGAATTAACAATTCCATTATTCCCATAAAATGTGATATGTATCGTTCCTTTGTGGTCAACATCAATTGAAGAAAATTGAACAAGGTTGTATGTGTATTTATTAATTTGAACAGATTCTGTTTGGAATGTGTCTGCATCTGCCAGTTTTTTGAATAATTTTATCCTTGAGTTATTTGTCATCCCGGCAGTAATTTCGGTTAAAACTACGTATAAATTATTTTTGAAAGGGGAGTTTGTCCTATCAACTGCAATCCATTGTTTGTCGAGCATCTTATTGAGTCCGTATGTTGAATTAAGAGTATATTTACCGAGCCCCCTTCCAACACGGTCATTAGCGGAACGACTCCATTCTTCGCCTCCATCATTTGACTTTGCCCAATACATATCAGCGAAGACTGAGTCATAGTTGTTCCCGATTCTTGTAAAATAAAGGTTTATCCAAGTGTGATATGCTTTTCCTTCTGAATCAAAAGCTAAGACCGGATCACCTCCACCAGCAAGTAAAACATTATCTCTTGAAGGTTTTGCATGAAATTCACTTTCGTTCCATGTTTTTCCAAAATCTTTGGTAAAATAAACAGGGCAGTCAATCACCTGAGTCTGATCGCCGGGTTTTTGCCGTATTGGAGAAATGACAATATTATTCGAATCGAAAGGATTAATTGCAGCGTGTATTTCCGATTCAACAAGGCTGTTTCCGGAAACTTCAATTTCGTAAATTGATTGCAGAAAATCCTTGTTTTTTATTGAATTTTCTGGCTTATGATTTTGATTATCACTAACAGCCTTACCTTCAAGAATCTGATGAAAAAAATCTTTTGGAAATTTTATCTTTTCATTTATTGTTTCCTCAAGAAGATTGATTTCAATTTCATTTTGAGCCTTAACATCATTTGAAAATATTAAATATAAGAATACTGAGAACATCAAAAATATTCGAGCCATGCTATTACCTCTTTAATTAATTATTGTATCGCTTTTTTTTATATCGGATAAAATATTATATTTGATCTGATAAATAATCAAAATTAATTTATATAAATTTCATTACATATAACACATTTATACATAATGTTGTTACAAAAATATTAAAATTAATCCAGTTTTGATTTATTATGACTGCAAAAGAAACACTTTTTAAAAAACTAACAAATATAGAGAATAAAGAGTCAAACATTGAATACCTGAAAAGCTCATTATACGTAAAAATCGCAATATTTGTAGTTACTATATTATTATGCACTTTCTTTTTTTCCTTCCATTCTAATCCCGAAAGAAATGAAACCCTTCTTTTAAACCTTGAGCAGGTAAATAAATGGAACGGTCAGACTGTGGTTGCCGAGTTCTCTTTTCCAATTTTCAAGGATGAAAACAAATACAAAGAAGAAATTGATGAAGCAGTAAATTCAGTTAACTTGACCTTTTTATATGATGAAAATGCTGAAGCTAACGCAAATAAAACCTTAGATACTATATTCAAGAAACTCTTTCTAAGAGCTCAGAAGCAAAATGTTGATCTGAAGAATTTCTTCTCGGATTTCACTCTCAATGATTATTTCAGAGACAACCCCGAATCAAAAATTCCTGAATTAACAAACATTCAGAGAAGATTGAAACTGTTCCTGAACAATATATACAAGAAAGGTTTGATTGATACTGCTAAATCTAATATTCAGAATTCAGAAATAACAGCACATCTGATGCCCAACAAAATAAAAGTGTATCAGACTGTTGATTTAGTCGATCTGGGAATCTTCGTCGAAAAAGGGAGAGCTCAATTTCAAGCTGAACTGAATGAATCATCCAGAAATCTTGTCAATGATATTTTAATTAAAATCTATAAACCTAACTTAAAATTTTCTTATGAACTTTACGAAAAAGCCAAAGACATAGCTCGTCAAAATGTTGCTCGAACCTTTGGCTATGTCCTTGCTGGTGAAGTATTAATTGAAAAGGGTCAAAAGCTGACACCAGAAATAATACAAAAGCTAAAATCATACAATCATTCTCAATTTCAAAAAAAGGAAGATGTTACTACATTCTGGATGATCTTGGGTAGCTTTGGTCATTCAATGCTCATTTATTCGATTCTAATAATTTATCTTATTATCATTCGGAAAAGAATTTTTGCTGATAATCTTCAGGTGGCTATTCTTAGTAGTTTTATAGTTATAGTTGCATTTTTGGGGTGGCTATCGGTTGAAATTCCTTCGAAACTTCCTCTTCAATACTTTGTTCTTATTCCCGGTTTCTCGATGCTGATAGCAATTCTTTTCGATTCAAGAACGGCTTTTTATTTTACTGTTTCAATATCTCTAATGCTCTCGGGAATAAGGGGAAATGACTATGACACTGGAATGTCAATGATGTTAGCTGGTATTTTGGCAGCCTACACGGTCAGGGATATTCAAAGCCGAACACAGATTTACAAATCAATTTTGTTCATAATCGTTGGATTCTTTGTTACAATTGTCTCATTCAGTCTCGAAAGAGGTTCCGAATTTGAGATTACAGCCTATCGTCTTTTGATTTCTGTCCTGAATGCTGCTCTCTCTCCCCTGCTTACCTTCGGACTATTATTCATCATTGAAAGATTTTCGAACATAACCACTGACTTAAAACTTGAGGAATACAATAATCTAAACCATCCTTTGCTCCAGAAGATGAGCGAACTTGCTCCCGGCACATATCAGCATACTCTTGCTATTTCTGTCATTGCGGAAAAGTGTGCGGCAGCCATTAATGCAAATCCCTTGCTTGCAAAAGTTGGTGCTTACTATCATGATATCGGAAAAATTGTCAAACCTGAATATTACATTGAAAACCAGTTGAATATTGATAATAAGCATGAATTTATGCACCCAAAGAAAAGTGCCGATACGATAAAAAATCATGTAATTGATGGTATCCGTGTGGGAAAAGAATATAAGTTACCTCAAAGAATTATTGATTTCATCCCTATGCATCATGGAACCTCATTAATTAAGCATTTCTATGCCAAAGCATTGGAAGAAGCAGATGGTCAACCAGTTGATGAGAATGATTTCAGATACCCCGGTCCAAAACCTAATTCTAAAGAAACTGCAATAGTAATGATTTGTGACTCTGCAGAAGCTCTTTCGAGGCTTGCAACTGATTTGCAAGCACTGGACAATGCTATTGATAAATCTATACAGGCAAAACTTAATGATGGTCAATTTGATGAATCCAACCTGACAATAGGAGACCTTAAAATTATTAAGGAAACCTGCGTTAAAAATCTACTTGGTCTGCAGCATTCAAGAATCGAATACAAGGAAATTCCAACCGAAGTGCAAAAGGAGAGCAAACCTGAGAAAGACTAATCCAAAAAACAAAACCGTTTATACCAGATTACCCTGCTATTTTCAAAAACAGCTCAGAGATTTTTTGCTTTATCTCTCTTTGGAAAAAGGTTTATCACAAAACACAATATCTGCTTATCAGAATGATCTTTCTACATTCTCGGATTTCCTGTTATCAAAAGGAATTGATAATTATATTATATCAAATCAGCAACTGATTACAGAATTTTTTGTCCTTCTTTCGGAAGTTGGTTTAAATCCGACAAGCCGAATGAGATATCTCTCCTCAATCAAAAGCCTTTATAAGTATTTTCTTACAATTGGAAAATCCGATTTTGACCCTTCGGAAACAATTGAACTTCCAAAAGTCAGCAGAAAATTACCCGCAACACTCTCAATAGAAGAGATTAAACTTATTATTGAGCAGCCGGATGTTTCTTCCCCCGCCGGAATAAGAGACAGGGCAATATTGGAAACTCTTTATGCCTGCGGTCTAAGGGTTTCAGAACTTATAAATCTAAAGCAAAGGGATGTTCTTTTTGATGCTGAAATAGTCAGGGTTTTCGGGAAAGGGTCCAAAGAGAGAATTGTGCCTATTGGTAAATCTGCCCTGAAATGGATTAATATTTATAAGAAAAAAGCAAGAATCCGTTTTTTAAAGCTCGCTACTACTGGTGATATTCTTTTTCTCAATCAAAGAGGTTCGCAGCTTTCCCGTATGACAATCTGGAAAATTGTAATTAAAGCAACGAAGGATGCCGGAATTGAAAAAGAAGTTCATCCTCACACCTTCAGGCATTCATTTGCAACTCATCTGTTGGAAGGTGGAGCCGATTTAAGGGCTGTTCAGGAGATGCTCGGGCATTCTGATATTTCTACTACCCAGATATATACCCATCTTGACAATGACTATATCAAAGAAGTCCACCGCACATTCCATCCACGTGGATAAAAAAACCCTATGGTTTTATTTACCATAGGGTTCATCAATCAATCTATTAAAATAATTTATATTTTATTAGATGTAGTAAGCAGTAAGTGTTACAGCAAAAGTATAATTACCTGATACAGCCATTGGTCCGGCTGTCAATGATGTAGGATATACTCTGAAAACATCTCTTCCTTCTGAGCCAAAAGTAAATGGTCCCCAACCGGTATAGTCACCGTTTGTTGAACCGGGATCACCTTGATCAACTGTTGAAAAATATCCGGGAGAAGTAACATTTAAGTCAGCTTCCCAAGTTAAACCACCCAATGTTAAATGGCTTGTAGGATCTCCGGGATCTGTTTCTTGTGTATGTTCAACATCAACATCAACTTTATAGTCTGCCCCTACTCCACCCTCAACTGAAAACTGAATATCAACAAGATTTGGATTTGAATAAGTTTTTGTTGTTCCAGGAGCAATAGCACCAAGTATTCTGCTTGTGATACCGGGGTCTGAGTCCATATCGAGAGGGGTAACAATAATTGGTTCGTAAACATATACTTCGAACCAGTTTTGGCCCTCATCAGAATTAAAAGTTTGAGCGCTGGCATTGTTGTATGCCAAGAAAAGTGCAAAAACAAAGGCTGTTAGTGCAAATAATTTTTTCATAAAAAGACTCCTTAAAATGTTAATGAAAAAAAACTATAGAAAATTTTTACTTATTCAAAATAACTTTACCGGATTCAGTGAATGAATCACCAAGAATTCTGTAAACGTATAAGCCTGAGGTTAAGTTTGTACCATCAATATTGATTGTATAAACTTCACCCTTATTGACATTACCATTAAATAATGTGCCAACTTTTTGACCAAGTGCATCATAAAGTTCTACTGTTACATTCTGTGACTCTGCAGCAACAAAATCAAATGCAGTTGAACTTGTGAAAGGATTTGGATAAGCTGGCATTACCTGTACATCTCCACTTATTTCTGAATCCTCGCTGATAAGCTCCCAGCCGTCGTTTCTCGGGAAGAAGAAGAATCCGCTCAATCCCCATTTTGCTCCAAGATAATTTTTGGCATCAGACCAATCTGTTGCATCATAGTCATTATAAAGCAAAACTTCTCCTATATGTCCATTAAAATGATGTCCCTGTGTCATGTTATATGAACCGAATGAATATCTTGTTCCATTGACTGCTGCACCTACTCCAGCTCTTGAACTGAATGCATCTGCTGTTAATCCTGCAAAGGAAATTGTGCTAGATGATGTTCCGTTCAAAAATGCCTGGAAGTCTGTTCCATCATAATAAGCTCTTGCCAGATATACTGTATTTGGCGAGCAGCTGAATTCGAAATATCTTCTCTGTACTGGACTGCTTGTCCTCCAGATTCCTAATCCAACCTTGTTGTCTCGAACGTATGCATTCATTCCGCTTGTTACCCCTCCAAGTTCAAATACCATCTGTGGTGTCGTTCCACTAACGCTCGAAGGTGTCTTGAAGAGAACAAAAAGCATTTTATCTGTCAAAGCATTAGGTCTGTTGCTTGATGAGTTATAATCAATCCATAAATATTTTGATGTAAATGGATTACCTGTGTTGGTAAATCTTACTGCTGGTAAGCTATTTATAACGTTTGTATTATACATTGGTCGCATGTTGTTATTTCCCTGCTTGGCATGGTCATCGTTGCCTGCCAGATCCTGCCATGAATATGTTGCAGGTGGTGCTAAATCAAGTAAATCTCCATTGCTCTTGCCGCTTATCTGTGCAGCGTCCAGCCATAATACCAGATTATTCTGCGGTGGCTGTGTGCATATGATAAACAGCCCGAGAGTATTATTGTCATTTGATCCATTATTATTTCCAGCGGGCGAATTTCCATCACCATCTTCAACATATTGGTCTATTGAAGAATAGGTCAGTAATTGAGTTGTTCCATTCCAGTAAGTGCTTCCGCAGGTTTGAACATCTCCTGTGCTTTGTGCTACTCCGAACATATCGTTTGTTGCTGCATTGGTTACTATTTTGAATCCGATTACTGAACTATTGGAGCTTGTTGTAGAGGTAATATTCGTTCCACTTGAAGGATAAAGAACTGGCAAACCAGATTTTGCTTTGATGGTTAAACCTTTGTCAATTGTAATATTTTCGGCATAATCATAACCTGCACCGTTTCCGACTACTTCAATTATATCACCTTCCTGTGCTGCATCAATAGCATTCTGGATATTGTCAAATTCGTTGTGGATACCGGCAGCATAAGGTGGATTCGGCATAGAGACATTTGCATTATCTACAGTGATGTTTCTTAGTGTTGCAGGAACAGCATTTAAGTCAGTAATATAAGGTGAAAAGTCAATTTTACCATAAATAATAGAAGTATAGCCATCCACATCGGAATCATCAGAGCCGAAGTTATTACCCGGAGTTCCATCATCTGGAAGGAAATAATCTCGTCCGCCATCCAGCCATGTTCCATCAAAAGCAGATCCGTCATCTGTGAATGAACCTCTTCCAACCTGTGGTCCCCATGAATAGGTATGACCAGCTCTATTTGAAACCTGACCTCCTAAAATGTAATATGGTGGCTCTTCCCAGTAGGATTCTTCAGCATTGATAACATAGCTCGATGTATTATACATACCGAACCTTGCGTTTGCGTAAATAAGATTGTCTGTGGCAATGACATCAGAAAGATCGTCATCTGTTGTTGCCGAAAGCGGACGGTAGGGGTGAACCCACTGATTTGCATCAACATTGAAAACTACGCCATCAGTATTACCCCATGAATCATTATTGACAAAATCTATATCTGACATTTCACCAAAAATGTAAAATCCAGAGTAATAATTATAATAGAAGCTGTTCAGGTCAATACAAACATCATAAAAGCCATTATTGGCTCCGCTATGTCCGTTTACCTGCATCATAACAAGACCGTTTCCGTAACCTGTTCCATAGGTAGAAAATGGAGATCTCGTATTAAAATGCCCGTAGATAGAGTTTTCCGTAAAACATGATGAATTGAACTCACCTTGAATTTCAACACCATTTTTACCATTATCATATATTTGATTACCATCAATTGAGAATTGAGTTGCCCCTCCATTACCGCTATTGTCAGGGGCATAAATCATTATACCACTTCCATCAATATAATTTTGGAATATTTCATTGTCCTTAATTGTAACATCCGACATTAAATTTGTTGCGTCAACATAAATTCCATGACCCGGGCTAATGCTATAGTCAACGACTAAAGTTCCATCATGATTTGGTCCAATGAGATTATTCTCAATTGTAATGTCAGAAAGATTCGAAGAGGAACCATCAATCAAAACAAGAGATTTATTACCAGCACCTGAGGCTCTCATTTCATTTTTAATGGTAAAATTCTTAACTGTAACATTTGAGCTTGTTATTGTTACAACAGGATTTCCTGCACTTGCACCGTCAATTATTGTATTTGTTTTATTTGCTCCAATAATTTGTAATTGCTTATTGATTGTTATGTCTTCGGTGTAAGTACCTGCAGCGACATTAATTATGTCACCATTTGAAGCACCAGTTATTGCAGCTGATATGGTTGAGAAATCACCCGGTACATTCCAGGTAGCAGCGAAAACACTACCGACTCCGACAATTGATATTGTCAGCAGAAGAAGCATTTTTAATGCTAATTTTTTCATAAAATCACTCCATTGTTGAATTTGAACAAAATATTTATTTTCAATCCTTTGTAATATTTTTTTATATCTGTCAATCATTTAGAAAAAAGTAACTTATGAAAACATTTTTGATTACGGTGCAAAACTATGCTGTGAAATACTTCTGAGAAATACCTGATATATGGTATTTTAAAAATACAAGATTTCCCGTATTCGAATAAGTATTTATAGTTTTGCACATGGATTTCACAAGTATTATGATAAAACTTATATTTTTTTTATTATACCATCCAAAAATAGCAAAGAATAATTAAACAAAAAACCTCCAAATTCCTCCACTATCTTGTTGCATATTGCTTTATTTTTTTCTTTAATGCCCGTTTAGATTGATTTATCAAATAAATCAAAAAAATTTTTAACAAAATAATCAAGTAAATTAAACAAGTTAAGCTAAAAAATATTTTTTAGTTCAACAAAATTTATAAATCTTTTTAGTATTATACAAACTAATTTTTATTAACAAAAATTATTCTAATTTTTACTTTTATTGATATTTTCATTACTGATAACTGAAAAATTTAAATCATATTTTAAAGATTAGAAATGCTCTGATAATAATAATGGTAAAAATTTTTTATTTTGCATCTGTTGTTAAAAATTTTTGGCACATAGAATTATGACCTATCAAGAGGCAAAAGATAAAATTTCGGAACTTGTTAATAGATTTTCATTTCATCTTACCGAGTATAAAAAGGGGCATTATAACGAAACTCAAACCCGGAACGATTTCATTAATCCTTTCCCCTTCCCCCAGTTCCCGTCCCCTGATTCCCAATCACAAATGGTTTTCCTTGTCGAAACCATGCTCCAGCTGCATAAAGATCTTCAAGCCGCAACGCTCCCAGAACAGATTGAGCAAATAAAAGCAAGGATAGAATATACAGACAAAAAAATAGACCACCTCGTCTATGAACTTTACGAGCTGACAGATGAAGAAATAAGGATAGTGGAGGAGGAAGAATAATAATTCATTACCCAATCCTTATTCTGCCATCAACTACAGTAACAAAGTCCTTGCCGCCGAGCAACGGATTCAAATCCAGTTCGGTTATTTCTGGTGCAGCCTGAAGCAAAGCAGAAAGCCTGACAATCCTGTCAGCCAGTAGTTCTTCATTGACTCCTTCACGTCCTCTTACCCCTTTGATTATTCCATAAGCCTTTATATTTCTTATCATATATAAAGCTTCTTCGTAACCGACTGGTGCAAGTCCATAGGTAATGTCCTTGAACACTTCAATAAATATTCCGCCCAATCCGAAAAGAATTATATGACCGAAATCCTGCTCCTTTTTCGCCCCTATAAAAAGTTCATTCCCTTTGAGCATCTGCTGAATGATGACTCCCGTTGCCCCTTCGATAGCCATTAAGTCGTAAAATGCTGATTCAACCTCGGACTTATTTTGGAGTCCAAGTTTAACGCCGCCGACGTCTGATTTATGGATGGGTCCGATTACTTTCATAGCGACAGGGAAACCAATTATACGAGCTGATTCAACAGCTTCTTCAAGATTATATGCTAAATCTTCCTTTGCCCTTGCGATTCCTGCTGCATCGAGCAATCCCTGAATTTTTTCGGGCGAAAGATAGCCCTTTGGCGAATTTTCGATTATCCAACGTATAGTTCCTTTGTCAATTTGTGGTAGCTGTGGTTCCGGGAATGGCTTTGGGGTGAAATATACTTTGCATAAGGCTCTTCCGAGGCTCACCTCATCAGTAAAATTTATCCTTCCAAGAGAAAGAAAATGATTAACAGCCTTTGCCGCCTGAACCACAGAGGGAAGAACTGGATAAATCGGCTTTTTGCAGGTATTCATCTTCTCGTGAAGCACATCATATACTCCCGTTACATCGAACATCCCGGTTGTTCCAAACACAACTGCCGAAGCATCAATATTATGAAACTCATTATCAACATAATCAAGAATAGTCCCAAGTTGTTCGGCAGTTCCTGTTGCCAAAAAATCAATAGGATTGGAAACAGAAGAGCCAAAATTTAACTTCGAAAGCAATTCATCAGCCGCAAAACCTTTGATTTGAGGCACCTTAAGTCCACCTCGAGACAGAGTGTCCGTAAGCATAACGCCGGGACCGCCGGCGTGAGTAATCACAGCAATCCTGTCCCCGGTTACTTCCTTATGTGCAAAAACACCAGCGACATAGACAAGTTCCACCCTGCTATGGCATCTGACGATTCCCGCTTTGTTGAACAAAGCTGAAACTGCCGTATCAGACCCGGCTAATGCACCAGTGTGGGAGGAAACAGCCCTCGAGCCGGCTTCTGTCGTGCCTGCTTTTATAGCTGCAATTTTGCATCCTTTTTTAATTAGTGAAGTGCAATGTTTTAGAAATTTTTCGGGCTTGGATATCTTTTCAGTATAAATCAACTTTATTCTCGAACTATTTTCTGGATCAAAAGTTTCATCCCAGTATTCAATAATTTCTTCGACACCGACCTGAACGCTGTTACCAACTGAAAAAATGTTAGAAAAAGTAAGTCCACGAGGAATAGCTACCTCGAGAATAAAAACCATTGTTGCCCCGCTTGCCGAAACACAATCACAACCTTTGGGATCAAGCTTTGGAATCGGGCCGGCAAATACACCTTTATATTTATTGGTAATAACCCCTATGCAATTGGGACCAATAAGAGTTGCTTCATACTTATTAATAATCTCAAGAAGTTGGTCCTCAAGTTTTTTTCCTTCGGGACCAATTTCGCTGAATCCGGCAGAAAGAACGATGAAAGCCTTAGTGCCTTTGTCCTTTGCTAATTCTTCAACAGTTGAAGGAACTAAATTAGCCGGAACTGCAATAATTCCAAGCTCCACATTGGGCAAATCAGCAACATTATTGAAACATTCAATGCCCTGAACAATTTTCTCCTTTGGGTTAACAGCATATAATTTCCCGTTGAAGCCTCCCTCGATAATATTCTGGGTGATTTTCCCGCCCGGTTTTTCAACATTGTTAGAAGCTCCAACAATAACAATCGAATCTGGATTGACTAATTCTTTTACTATCATTTTACTCTGCTTGAATATAAAAAAATAAAAATAAAGAAAAATTCATTGGTGTTGAAATCAAAATCTCAGTAGAGTCAATTTTTTTTAAGATTATAAAAAACTTTTTGCAAATCAATAAGATCAAATCGATAATAATGGTTCAAAAATAATGTTTTGGTTAATTTTAACCAAATGAATATTCTTAACCAAAAGCAAATTATATTAATTGCTATTAACCTATTCAGAAAATAAGAGATAAGGGTATAAAATTGAGTAAAACAACCAATGAATAGATTAAATTCAAATTAAAAATATCCTTAGAAAGGCTTAAATACTGACAATCCATGGATTTTACCAAACTAAAAGAAAATTTTTGGCACACAACTTGTAAAGATGTGTTTAACAATTTTCAGAATTGTTAAAAAAATTGAAATAATTAAAAATTAGAAACTAAAGTCAAAAATTATAGTGGAGGTTTATAATGCCATTTGCAGTTGGTGGAAATGCAAGAATAAGAACTAATATTCCTGCTGAAAATGCTTACAATACTTTAGATGTAACCAATAAAAATATATCCTTGCGACAGCTAAGGCTTTCGACCGGCAAAAGGATTAATAATGCCGGAGATGATGTTGCGGGATATATAACAAGCAGAGCCTTGCAAGCAAGAAACGGCTCTCTGAAATCAGCTCTCTATGCTGTTGGTGACGCTCAGAATGTATCGAACATCATTATGGATTCGCTCGATAACATAAATAATTTGCTGACCAATATAAAGGATGCAACAGCACAAGCTGCCACCGGAGCTATGGGAACCGACGAAAGAGTTGCACTTGCAAAAGCTGCGTATCGTATGGCTCAGCAGATCCAGACCGTTGTTGACTCAACCGTCTTTGGTGGCAGTCAGTTATTGACGGGTCAATTTTATGCGGAATTTGTTATTGGAACAAGTGCAACGCACAGTTTGCTTACATTAGCAATTGATTTAACCACCGGGAACACTGATTTCAATATTCCTTCAAATAACTTCAATGTGAATTCGCTTGCCGTTGAAGTATTTGCTGGTGTAACTAATCTGGATTTAAATGAATTGAATAATGTTAATGCAAATGACCTTGGAATTTTTGCACCATCTGTAATGAGTTTAACTCTTGCAAGTTTAGCAAATGCTATTAATAATGTTAATAAAGTAGCCTCATACCTTGGAGGAATTGTCAACAGATTAAGTTCTCAGGAAGAATTGCTGAAAAATCAAATGGTTAATTATAATGCTGCAATTTCGAGGATTGAGGATTCCGACGTTGCAAAAGAGCAGTTAGAACTTGTTAAAGCTCAATTTTTGCAGCAAGCCTCTTTGGTTTCACTTGCACAGGCAAATTCAAATCCACAGGCTTTCCTGCAATTGATTAGACAATAAATAATTTTTTAAATTTTAAGAGGTAAATTATGCCATTCGCTACAGGTGCTCAGGCAAGAATAAGAACAAATACTCCGGCAGAAAATGCTTATATTGCACTTGATGCCTCAAGTAAAAATATTTCACTGCGGCAATTAAGACTTTCGACGGGTAAAAGAATAAATAATGCAGCCGATGATGTTGCTGGTTATATTACTTCGAGAGCATTACAAGCCCGAAATGGAACAATGAAAGCTGCATTGAAAACAGTCAGCGATGCCCTGAATGTTACAAGTATTTTGCAGGATGCCCTTGATAATATAAACGGGCTTGTTACCCTTATTAAAGAATCAGCATCAAGTGCGGCTTCTGGTGCTTTAGGAACCGATGAAAAGGTTGCTCTTGCAAAAGCTGCTTACAGAATGGCTCAACAGATTCAAACCGTTGTTGATTCAACCGTCTTCGGCGGAAGACAACTTCTTGACAGCACATTTTATGGTGACTTTATTATTGGTTCTAATGCAAGTCATAACCTTCTTACAATATCCATTGATATGACTTCCAGCAATGTTGACTTCAATGTTGCATCGAACAATTTTGTGGTGAATTCAATCGGGAACGGTAATTTTGCAGGTGTTTCGAATTTGAATCTTGAAGCACTGAATAATGTCAGCGATAGTGATTTAGGTATATTCAGCACATCAGTGATGAATCTGACTCTTGCTTCTCTTTCGAATGCTTTGAATAATGCTAACAAAGTTGCAGCCTATCTCGGTGGAATTCAAAACAGATTACAATCTCAGGAAGAGCTACTAAAAAGCCAGATTGTTAATTATAATGCTGCTATTTCAAGGCTCGAGGATTCCGATGTTGCTCAGGAACAGCTTGAGTTGATAAAGGCTCAATTTTTACAGCAGGCTTCATTGGTCTCTCTTGCCCAAGCTAACCAGAATGGAGCTGCCTTCTTGAATCTCATTCGTGGCTAAAATTATCATAAATTTAAATTATAATACTGAGGCTGTCTCAAAATGACAGCCTTCTTTTTTTGCTTTAATGTTACCTTAATAAAATCACTATGTGATTTTAAATAAAGAATTAACAACTAACAGATTTATTATAAGGTAATAACTCGACAAGAAAAACTCTGTTTCGTGTTTCAAGGCTGCCATTTTTTTTTAAAATGATAGAAATACAATTTCGTTTCAGTTGTGGTTAATTAGTAAAATCAATGATAGAAATCCAAGACTTACATAAATCTTTTGGACCAAAAGTTGTTCTTGATGGTGTTAACCTGACAATACCCAGCGGGCAGACAATGTGTATCATCGGTAAATCCGGGTGCGGAAAAAGTGTTCTCATCAAAAATATTGTAGGCTTGCTTCAACCAGATAAAGGCAGAGTTATTGTTGACGGTAAGGATGTGTCAAAACTGAAAAAAAAGGAATTATTTGAACTGAGACAAAAAATTGGTTTTGTTTTTCAGGGTTCTGCCCTTTTCGATTCGATGACTGTTTATGAAAACATTATTATCAGCCTTTGGGAAAAGGGGTTAAGAGACCAAAAAATGCTCGAAGAAGAAGCAAAAAAGGTTCTAAAAGCAGTCAGTCTTCTTCCAGAAACTAATGGCAATGATTCCTCCGAATTCGAAAGAGAATGGAAAATACTAAAGGATAAGAAGCCTTCTGACCTTTCTGGCGGGATGAAAAAAAGAGTGGGAGTTGCACGTGCATTAGTTGGAAATCCCGAATATATTCTTTATGACGAACCCACAACTGGTCTCGATCCGGTTACATCAGAGCAAATAGACAGATTAATTGCTCAACTTGCAAAAAAATTTAAAGTTACATCTGTGGTAATAACTCACGATATGTTCTCAGTTCAAAGAGTTGCCGATAAGGTTGCTATGCTTGACGAAGGTAAAGTGAAATTCGAAGGCACCCCTCAGGAATTAGAGCTTTCAACAGACCCGGTTGTTATCGAATTCCTCGAAAGATATAAAAATTAAAAAGACAGTCCTATCGAAAATCTTATATTTGCAAATCTGAGCGGAGGTTCAGAGCTGAACGGAAAGTAAGCATTGCTCTCTCTTTTACTGTAAATTACTGCCGATACAAATGTTTTTATTGCAAAATTTAAAATTGGTTGAAAGTGAGGAATATAATCAATCAACTCTGGCATAAATATATCAATTCCTCTTTGCAAAATCAATTCCCCCAAAGCACTTAATGACCAGATACCGAAAAGATGCCTTCGGAACAAGTGACTTTCGGAATAATTAATTTGAAACATTAAAAAATTTGATATAATTGCCCTTATTTCTGACTCATAGCTTGTTCCAAACCGAAAATCCTGATTATACCCCTTTAAACTCCTGTTAATAGATTCACTATCAGAGAATGTTTCAAAATCAATTTTTTTCCAATCAAGTGACCCATAGTGAAGTAAAAAGAATTGAAAATCATCATCGATTTTATATCCGTATCCATTCTTATAATTAAACCCGAAAGTCCATGCATCAAATAAAAGTCCGGAATTTTTCCAGCTCTTTGGTTTCAAATGAGATGACACATTCCCAAGATAAGCACCTTCAGAAGCAAGATATATTATCAAATCATCATCAGTCGGGCTAATCCGCACAAAACCATATTCCACTTTAAAATTATACGCCCCGCTCAAACTGCTCTGAAAACTATATCCGGAAAGCAAATTCGATGTTCCATAAGCAAAACTTAAATAATTATTATTTATCTGAACATTTTTTGATTGGTATAAAAAATTCAGGAATTCCTCGAAATTGGTATCTGATAAAGTATCATTTTCATTCTGTGCTCTAAGAATACTATCATTAAATATGACCGGAAAAAGACAAATGTATATTAAAAAATAAAATTTTGCCATTTCAAAATTTTTAATATAAAAAAATAAATATTAATCATTAAAATAAATGAAAGCTACAACTTTACATGTTCAAATCTTATAATACGATTTTAAAATTGAATAAATATTGTTAAATTATAAATTGTATTTATATTCAAATTTATAGGATTCGAAATGGCATCTCAGAAAATTACATGGACTAAAATTGATGAAGCACCTGCATTGGCGTCCTACTGTTTTCTACCTGTTTTACAAGCATTCACCAAAGGCACAGGAATAGAAATAGAGACAAAAGATATTTCTTTGGCAGGCAGAATAATCTCCGCATTCCCTGATTATTTGAAAGAAGAACAAAGACAACCAGATTATCTGGCTGAGCTTGGTGAATTAGTTAAAAAACCTGAGGCAAACGTAATAAAACTGCCTAATATCAGTGCAACAATTCCCCAGCTTCAGGCTGCTATTAAGGAACTTCAGGAAAAGGGCTACAATATTCCCGATTATCCCGAAGAGCCAAAAAACGATGAAGAAAAAAAATTACAGGAAAGATTTTCTAAGATTCTTGGCTCGGCAGTGAATCCTGTCCTTCGTGAAGGAAATTCAGACAGACGCCCGGCTGCATCCGTCAAAAAATTTGCCCAGAAAAATCCTCATAAAATGATGAAGCCTTGGCCTGCTTCAGGTTCAAAAGCTTGCGTTGTACATATGTCCGAAAACGATTTCTATGGCAACGAAAAATCAATGACAATGGATAAACCCACTGATATCAGGATTGAATTTGTTAGTGACAGCGGTTATACTAAAGTGTTGAAGGAAAAACTATCTCTTCTCGAGGGCGAGGTTATTGATTCCACAGTTATGATTGTTGCCTCATTGCGAAAATTTTATGCCGAAAAAATCGAAGAGGCAAAAAAAGATGATGTTCTGCTTTCTTTGCACCTGAAAGCCACTATGATGAAGGTTTCAGACCCAATAATGTTTGGTCATTGTGTTTCGGTTTTCTATAAAGATGCACTTGAAAAACATGCTGAAACATTGAAGGAATTAAAAGTCAATTTGAATAATGGTATTGCAGACGTTTACGAAAGAATTCAAAAACTCCCGGAGAATAAGAGAAAAGAAATCGAAGATGACCTAAATAAAGTTTATGAAACAAGACCTGCCCTCGCAATGGTTGACTCAAGACATGGTATAACAAATCTTCATATTCCCAACAATATTATTATTGATGCTTCTATGCCGAATGTTGTTCGTGATGGCGGCAAGATGTGGAATAAGGATGATCAGCTACAGGATACTATGGCTATGATACCCGACCGCTGTTACGCAGGAATTTATAAAGAAATTATTGAAGACTGCAAAAGAAATGGTCAATTTGATCCTTCTACTATGGGAAATGTTTCAAACGTTGGTCTTATGGCTCAGAAAGCTGAAGAATACGGTTCTCACGACAAGACTTTTGAAGCCGAAGATAACGGATTTATCAGAGCTGTTGATTCGGACGGAAATGTTCTCCTCGAGCAAAAAGTTGAAAAGGGGGATATTTTCAGAATGTGTCAGGCAAAAGACATTGCCATAAAAGACTGGATTAAATTGGCTGTAAAAAGAGCAAGAGCAACAGGTTCGCCTGCGATATTCTGGTTAGACGAAGGTAGAGCCCATGATAGGGAAATAATTAAGAAAATCAACAAATATTTACCTGAGCATAATATTGAAGGGCTCGAAATTAAGGTTCTAAAGCCTGTTGATGCTATGAAATATACTCTGGAGAGAGTAAGAAAAGGACTTGATACTATCTCTGTTACCGGAAATGTTTTAAGGGATTATCTGACAGACCTCTTCCCAATTCTTGAGCTTGGAACAAGTGCAAGAATGCTTTCGATAGTTCCATTGCTCAATGGTGGCGGTTTATTCGAAACCGGAGCTGGAGGCTCTGCTCCAAAACATGTTCAACAATTTCTGCAAGAAGGTCATCTTCGTTGGGATTCTCTGGGTGAATATTGTGCTATGGTGCCTTCCTTTGAACTGATAGCAGAGAAATATAATAACCCAAAAGCTCAGATTCTTGCCGAAACTCTCGATTTAGCTGTTCTTCATTATCTCGAAAATGCTAAATATCCATCAAGAAAAGTCAATGAAATTGATAATCGTGGTAGCACATTCTATCTTACAATGTATTGGGCATCGGCTTTAGCAGCTCAGGATAAAGATGCTGAACTTAAAGCCAGATTTGAGCCAATAGCAAAACAACTGCAGGAAAACGAAGAAAAAATTTCTCAGGAACTACTTGCTGCTCAAGGAAAACCAGTTGATATTGGCGGATATTATAGGCCTGACGACAGTAAGGCTTCACGAGAAATGAGACCCAGCGAAACTCTAAATAAAATTTTAGAGCAACTATAATTGATTAAGGGTAGTCTCAGAAGACTAATATTGTGGATAGCAGGTCAGGCGAGGACGCCTGACCTGTTATATAATTCAAGGACTTAGCAGAACAAACGTCCTTGTTTGTTCCTGAGATCATGAGTTTCGAGAAAGCTTATCAAGTTTTGATTTAGTCTCTGTAACAATAATGCTACCAAAACAAAATTCTAAATCCCGGCTACAGTCATCTCTGATACTTTCAAAGTAGGACCTGTTATAGAGCGGTCAAAAATCAAGTCATTACCGACCATTTCGATGTTATTAAGGATATCGCTCAAATTGCCGGATATTGTAATCTCAGCTACCGGATATGCTATCTCACCGTTTTCAATCCATAAACCGAAAGCTCCACGTGATAAATCTCCTGTTGTAGGATTAGTTCCCTGACCAATGGTTCTTGTAAGAAAAAGACCTTTTTTAGTGGATTTGATTATTTCCTCTGGTGATGAATTTCCATTAGCTAAATAAAAATTGGTTACTCCAGAAGCATGTCCGGTTGATTTAAGTCCTAATTTTCTGGAACTGTAAGTATCAAGTATGTAAGAATTCAGTAAACCATTCTCCACCAGTATAAGTCTTCTTGTTGGGACACCTTCTCTATCGAAAGGTCTCGAACCGATTGCACCTTTAATTAAACCATTATCCTGAATATTAATATTTTCGCCTGCGATTTTTTGCCCTAATTTTCCTGCAAGAAAGGACTGGTTCATATAAATTGAATGCCCGTTTAGGCAGCTCGCCAAAAAGCCAAGAAGCATAGATGTCATCGGTCTTTCAAAAATAACAGGAACTTTTTGGGTCTCAATCTTTCTTGCATTAATAAGCCTTGTAACTCTGTCAATAGCAATTTTTGCAACTTCTTCGGGTTTCGCAAGCCCTGCAAAATTTATAGAGTTAGTCCACCACCCTTCCTCGTAAGAATTATTTTCATCAGCAGAATGAAGATAAACACCACTCGAACAAGATGAGGACTTAAAATATCCCGAGAATCCTTTTGAATTTGCTATGTATACTACTCCTACACCAGATTCAAAAAATGAGCCTTCCGAAAGTTTTATTCTTTCATCAGAAAGGCAAATTCGCTCTGTTTCTATAGCAATATTGATTTTTGTTTCAGGCGAAACCTCTTCGAGAAGTGGGTCATAAATTTCAAGGTCAATCTCCTGACTTGTATCGTAGAACTCATCAGGAAGTCCTGCAAACTCATCCTGACTTGATAGCTTTGCCCTTTCGATAGCATCATCCACCACAAATTTAAGCGTTTCTTCGTCAAAATCAGAAGTAGAGGCAATAGCAACTCTTTTATCCAGAATTAACTTAATAGAGACACCTTTCGAGACTGATTCAGTTAGTCTTTCAATCTCGCCATTTCTCACTTCAACTGTAAATTCGTCTTCGTTTGCTATTGATACCTGAATTTCATCAATACTTTTTGATTTACCGTATTCTACGATATTTTCTGCGATACTCATCAAATTCACTTCATTGTTCATAATTTTCCTCCAACTGTCATTTTGCTTATTCTAACCGTAGGCGTCCCACAAGTAACAGGCACAGATTGACCATCTTTTCCACATGTTCCAAGAAAGAAACCAGTATCATTTCCTATCATATCTATATTTTGAAGTATTTCAAAATTTGAACCAATCAGTGTGGCATTTTTAACAGGTTTTGTTAATTTTCCATCCTCTATTAAGTACCCCAGATTCACAGAAAAAGTGAATTTCCCTGTTGAATTCACCATACCACCCTGAAAAGACTTTGCATAAAATCCTTTTTTGACACTTTTTATTATATCATCAGGGCTGCTATCGCCTTTTTCAAGCACTGTATTGTTCATTCTTGGAATAGGAGAAAATCTGTATGATTCCCTTCTGCCGTGTCCGTTCGGTTTATGATTGAGGATTTTTGAGGAAAGTAAGTCATTCATATAAGCTACTAATTTTCCATTTTCAATCAGCAGAACAGGTTCGGTTTCAGTCCCCTCGTCATCGATATTTAAGCTTCCTCTGTATTTTGGAATTGTTGCATCGTCATATATAGTTACTTTTGGATTGGCAACCATTTCACCTAATTTGTCTGTCATGATTGAAGTTTTTTTCCATGCCCCGTCTGCCTCGAGAGGATGACCCACTGCTTCGTGAATCAGAACGCCGGATTCTCCACTGCCAAGAACCACCGTCATTTCTCCTGCCGGTGAATCCCCTGCAGAAAGAAGATTAATAGCTTCTTCGGAGGCTAATCTTCCAATTTCTTCAGGTTTTTTTTCTCTTTCAAAAAAATCAACTCCAACCCTGCCGCCAGAATTGTTGAATCCTGTGTCCCTGTTTTGATTTTCCTGTGCTGTCGAAACTACCATTAATCTTGTCTGAGGTCTGATATCTGTAACATATTTTCCAAAGCTATTACAAATCAAAACAAACTGAACTTCATCAGCAAGTGTTGAACTAACTTTTACTATCCTTTTGTCATAATTTAGTGCAGAATCATAAGCAGACCGAACTAAACTAATTTTCCTATCAAGATTTAGCTCCGTAACTAAATTATCATAAGTATAATACTGATTTTGAATAACAGGTTTTGTCAAATTAGCAATCGGATTTGATTTCCCTGATTTTGCAATTGAACCGGTTGTTAAAGCAACTTTTTTTAGCCTTTCAAATGACAGATCGTTTGTAAAGGCATATCCAGTTTGCTCTCCGTTGATTACCCTGATGCCAGCACCAAGAGAAATAGTTCTGGAAGAACTTTTTACAATATCCTCCTCGATGGTAACTGAGTTATTAAATCTATATTCAATGAAAAGTTCGGAGAATTCACCACCTTTTTCAAGGGCAATCGAAAGAAGCCTGCTCATTTCATCTTTGGTCAGGCGTATCTTATCAAAAAAATATTTTTCTTCTATTTTAACCATAACAATAATCAAAAAATAAGAATTGACGTTAAATTTTTTATAATAGCTTATTGTTTTGTATCAGCTAAAAATATATTCACAGGGAGGTTGAATGTTTCCTGAAGTAATAATTTTCTTCTATTGGCACCCCAGAGCTCAATATCGGGATTCTGCTCTTTCTCATCAGGGAATAAATATATATTAATTTCATTCTCGGTTATTTCGGCTTTAACATCTTTGATTACCTGCATCTGACGTCTGTCAATACCTTCAGCAATGCGAAGAATACCTGCAAGGACTCTTACAATTTGCTTTTTGCTATCGGGAAGGCTTTCAAAATTTTCATGTTTTTTCTTCGGATGGCTTTTTCGGTGATATCTGGCAATATTAGCAATAACTTCAGATTCAGGATTAGTAAATCCGGGCATAATACAATGACTTATTATATAATAACTATGTTTATGATGCTGATCATGTGAAATGTGATAGCCAATATCGTGGAGCAAAGCTGCAGCCTCTAATAATTCCCTTTCGGCATAGCCAAGTCTGTGCAGGGATTGAAGGTCATCAAATAATTTCAATGATATATCCTTAACATGCTCGGAATGAGTCAAATTAACCTTGTATTCCTGACAAATACTATAAATTGTTTCGAATCTCAGTCTGCTCAAATGATGAAATTTTTGCAAAGCCTCTTTTTTTTGAATAGTATCGAATACAATTCCTTCTCTAAGGGCAAAAGATGAAATCAGAATTTTTTCGATATTAAGCTGGATCAATGCCTGTTCAAGAATCAAAGAGCCTGCTACAATTATGTCTGCCCTTTTTGGGTCCATGCCGGGAAGATTTTGTCTTGCTGATAAGTTCTTAGCTTCGAGTATCCTGTCTATAACCTCCAGCATTCTTGCCTTTGTTACGGTAAGACCATTCAGAATATCCGGGACAGCCTCTTTGTTCATAGTTAGAGACATTGCTGCAATATTAAGGATTGTTCCAGAGGTGCAGACTACAGTTTCGAAACCGATTGAATAGATTCTCTTCAGAATAGGAGTCCAGCATCCTTTAATATAATCCCTACATTCCTTAATCTGCTCGTTAGTAATATCAGATTCTAATCCAAATCTATTTGTAAGCCTGATTGAACCAATTTTTTCGCTATGAACATATCGAATCTCCCCATCCTGCCCGATTATTGTTTCTGTGCTGCCGCCGCCAATATCAAGGATAAATACTTTTTGATTATAAATAGGTAAAGCATGAATAGCACCAATATAAATTAATCTTCCTTCTTCTGTTCCAGAAACGACTTCAATTTCAATACCTGTTTGTTCTTTGACCATGTTAAGAAATTCATCACGATTCAATGCTTCCCGAACAGCACTGGTTGCCACTGCTCTTATCTCAGCATTTTTACTTCTGGCAAGTTCCGCAAAATTCTGCAATGCTCTGACACCTCTTTCCATTGCATCTTTCTGGATATATTTCATATCACCACTGCCGCTGCCAAGTCTGACCATCTCTTTTTCCCGGAGAATAACCTGAAGCATTCCTCTATTATTAACACTTGCTATAATTAAATGAAATGAATTAGTCCCTACATCTATTGCAGCAAATACCGGTGCTTTTGAAACCATCTGTCTTTATTCAATAATTTAAATTTAAAATTTATAAATTAAAAAAATTATTAATTTGTTTGGTAGTGTTTTTAAATTAGTGCGAAACATAAAAAGGAGAAAATGCATTATGAATGATTTTCCATTTTATTGATTTTTTTGGTTATCTGCTTCACCTTTCATAACAACAATCCCATCCTTCTCATAAATTATGTTGTTCTTTGACTGCTCTTTGGTTTTTTTTGAATGAATTTCAAAGTTTTGGAAAATTTTGTCTAAATAATTTCTGAAGGATTTTATTACTAATCCAATAATTATTAAAATTATCAGGATAGAAACGAGAAAAAAAATTAAAATCTTAGTCATTTTCAATTATCAAATTAACATATTGTTAAAACGAAAATGATAGATAATAATTTATTTGGATAAATTATTATCAAAAAAAACTAAAACGAAACCATTTTTATAAGTTCACTTAGTGGTTTTTGCTGTTTTCGTCTTTTTGAGGGAGGGAGCATTTTTTCTCTTAACTCTCTTAGTTCAATATGGGTATTAATTCTTTTAACCAGAACCTGAATATTTAATGGTTTGCATACAAAATCAGCACCACCGGCAGAATAACATTGGGTATAATATTTATTATCACTTTTAGATAACATAAAAATGACAGGAATATTGGTTAATTCCTCAATTTTTTTTAACTCAATACAAATTTCAAAGCCATTTTTTTCGGGCATGTGGGCATCCAATAGAATAAGATCCGGTTGTTTGATTTTTGCAGAATTGATTGCGGAATTTTCATCTTTTGCTGAAATAACCCTAAACCCCTCTCTTTTCAGAGAATTACTCAAAAAATCAATATTTATCTGTTTATCATCAATGATTAATATTGTCTTTTCGATTTCATTATTAGTATTAACCTTTTCCATATTCCATTATTTAAATGAATATCCTTTTACAAAAGGAATATTCGGTTAAAAAATTGAAATATTTAACCAAAAAAAAGAGCTGTCTCGTTTTGAGACAGCTCCTTTTCTTAAATTTATTTTCAAAATCTTATTTGCCGGGACCAGTTCCTACTCTATTCTTAAAATTCTCCCAGAATTTTTGCCATATTGCTAATTGAGTTTCATCAAGAATTGATTCGACTGCTGTATTGAATTCTTCGTCGCAATTCTTAATCATTGCCATAACTCTTTCTCTTACAGGATTTTCCTGAAGAGCAGTTCTGACTTCCTGATTGAGTTCCCTGATTTGTGCACGAAATTCTTCTCTTGTGATTTCACCGGCTTTTAATTGTTCATAAAGAGCTTGGTATTCTGCCTTGTAACCTTCCAAAATAGCTTTTTCGGACTCTCTCAAAATTTTCAAAGCTTCGGTGATGCAATCATTTCGCTGTTTTAGTAAAGCTCTAAATTGTTCCATCTGCTCTGGTGTGAGCTTCATTGCCTGAATAACACGGAACAATGGATTGAACATTTTTCTCTCGCCCATATCTCTGCCACCTCTATCGTCAAACGGAGGTCGCATTTGCATAGGTTGGTCGAGTGTTGCATCAATAACTTCACTGGGAGTAGCTGTATTATCAATTAATGTAAGATCAGACGAATTATCTGTTGGGGCGACTGTTGAGCTGTCCGTATTGCAGGAACTTAGTCCAACTACAAGCAACAAAACCAATGTTGCAAGAAAGCTTGCTTTGAGTATTTTCATATCATTTCTCCAAAAAAAAGTTCAACAAACTTAGTTACTTTATTTGACTTTAAATAATCAATTTAGGTTTAAAACTCTAAAAATTTTTTTATTTTTCATTTTCAAATTACTTTCAATAATAATAACACATAGAATAAAATTTTGTTAGCATATTTTTTTATTATCGTAAAATTTTTTTTATTTATAAACTTTATATTCAATTATAAATTTATTAATAAATTATAACATTAATAAAATGATTGAAGAAAATACAAAAGAAAAGACAAAATTAAGATTGGAAGAAATTGAAAAAGAAATAAGTCTGCTTAAATCTCAGGAACAAGAACTTCGTGCCAGATGGGAAAAAGAAAAGAGTATAATTCAGGAAATTAGAAATATAAAGGCACAAATCGAAAATAACAAGCTTATCGCCGATGATTTCGAGCGTCAGGGGAACCTTGCAAAAGTAGCCGAAATAAGATATGGAGTGCTCCTCGAACTCGAAAAGAAATTAAAAAATTCTTATCAAATGCTTGAGGAAATTCAAAAAGAAGGTAAGTTACTGAAAGAGGAAGTTGATGCTGAAGATATTGCCGAAATGGTCGGCAAATGGACTGGAATACCAGTCAGAAGGATGCTTGAATCCGAGCGAACTAAACTTTTAAAAATGGAGGAAAGAATTCACCAAAGATTGGTTGATCAGGAAGAAGCTGTTACATCAATAGCTAATGCTATTCGTAGATCACGTGCCGGGCTTCAGGATCCAAACCGTCCCGTTGGTTCATTTATTTTCATAGGAACGACAGGAGTGGGAAAAACTGAGATGGCAAGAGCATTAGCAGAATTTCTCTTCGATGACGAAAACGCTCTCGTAAGAATTGATATGAGCGAGTATATGGAAAAATTCTCTGTCTCAAGGCTCATTGGGGCACCTCCGGGTTATGTAGGTTACGAAGAGGGGGGACAGCTGACCGAAGCAGTCAGACGAAAGCCATATTCAATTGTTCTGCTTGATGAAATCGAGAAAGCCCACTCTGATGTGTTTAACATACTTTTGCAGGTTCTTGACGATGGTAGATTGACCGATAGCAAGGGAAGAGTTGTTAATTTTAAAAATACCATTGTTATTATGACTTCAAATTTAGGCACTGAATTAATTCAGGACAGACTCTATGATATTGATGAATTCAACAGAGATAATATTCTTGCTGACCTAAAAGTCAGAATTACAGATATGCTTAAAAAAAGGCTCAGGCCAGAATTATTAAACAGGATTGATGAAGTAATACTATTCAAACCATTAACAAAGAATGAAATTATTCAAATTGCAAAGCTTCAAATCAGATTGCTCTCCGAAAAGATGAATGATATTGGAATCGAATTAAAAATCAGCGATGAAGCCCTGAGCTGGATTTCTAAGCTTGGTTATGATGCACAATATGGTGCAAGGCCTCTCAAAAGAGCTGTTCAGAAACATATTACAGATCCTTTGAGTCTTGCTATTCTTGAAAGCCGATTTATTTCGGGTGATACAATATTGATTGACGTTGACGACAACGGTAATTTTAATTTTGTTAAACAAAATTGATTTATTATGGATGTAAAAGTTTTAGTCCCTTTAGCACATGGAAGCGAAGAAATGGAGGCTGTCATTATAATTGACATTCTCCGCAGGGCTGGTATATCCGTTAAAGTTGCGGGTGAAAATGATATTGTTTCATGCTCCAGAGGTGTTAAGATATTATCCGATTTACTTATTGAAGATGTTGAACCAGAAGATGAATTTGATGCTATAATTATTCCCGGCGGTGCTCTTGGAACCCAGAGGCTTATCGAAAATGAACACTTAAGAAAAATAATAGCCTCCCACCACTCAAAAAATAAGCTAATCGGGGCAATTTGTGCCGCCCCAACTTTGTTAGCAGAGCATAAATTAATTAGCAATGAAACTATGATTACCAGTCACCCATCGGTGAAATCACAATTAGAAAATTTTAACTATAAGGAAGACATTGTAGTTGAGGATGGAAACTTTATCACAAGCAGAGGAGCGGGCACAGCCTTCGACTTTGCATTTGCCATTATTAATCGCCTGATAAACAGAGAATCGGCTTTGAAAATTTCCAATGATATAGTTTATAATATTCTATAAATGAATGATTTAATTTCAGCAGAATTTGTCGTATCGGGTATTGTTCAAGGAGTTGGATTCAGGTATTTTGTTTATAGAAATGCCACATCACTTGATTTAACTGGATATGTTAAAAATCTACCCAATGGAGATGTTCTAACGGTTGTCGAAGGAAGGAAAGACCTAGTTGAAGAATTATATAATCGCTTGAAAATTGGTCCAATGAGAGCCTATGTAAAATCTGTGAACCAAAAATACTACGGCTATCAAGGGAGGTTTGAGACCTTTGAAATTCGATAATCTTAAACAATTATGCCCCAAAATAAAATAAATAACCGAAGTAAAATCCAATCTTTTTTTCTCATTATCTTGATATTATCATATTCTATTCTGCAAACCAATTTATTCGCTCAAGATTCTTTTACATACCAAAAAATACGAAAGCCCAAAATAGCTTTGGTTCTTAGCGGCGGTGGAGCAAGAGGTCTTGCTCAAATAGGAGCACTTAAAGAGTTAGAAAAAGCAGGAATCAAATTTGACTTTATCATTGGAACGAGTATAGGGGCAATTATTGGTGGTTTATATGCGAGTGGTTATTCTGCATCAGAAATTGAGTCAATTGTTTTAAATGCTAACTGGGAAGAAATTCTATCTTTAACCGATGAGCACTTACGAAGTTTTTATTTTATTGACCAGAAAGAACTTAGCGATAGAAATTTTCTTACCTTCAGATTTAATGATTTTAAATTTGTCATTCCTGAGGGAATTAGCTCACAACAAAAATATCAGCAGTTTCTTCAGGAGTTGATTTATAAAGCTCCATATCAGGCTTATGGTGTTTTCGACAACCTAAAATATCCATTCAGGGCAGTAGCCACTGATCTGGTAAACGGTAAGTCCGTTTCTTTTTCGAAAGGCAACCTTCTTCTTGCTATGAAAGCTTCATCCACTATTCCACTTGTTAATAATCCCGTAAAAATTGATTCAATGATTTTTGTTGACGGTGGCATCTTTCAGAATATACCTGTTGAATCTGCTTTAGAATTAAATCCGGATATTATTATTACAATAAATACAATTTCTGAACTCCAGCAATCTGACGACCTCAATAATGCCTTAAATGTTGCTGATCAGGTTCTTTCGGTTCTTATGAAAAAATTCAGTGATAAATCAAGTGCTCTGGCTGACTTTTTAATTACCCCCGAATTAAATAGACACAGAAATAGTGATTTTACAAATATTCAAAATCTGATTAATGCTGGTTCAATTGCTACTTCTAAATATATTGACAGGATTAAATCGAAAATTATTCATTATTCTGACTCACTTAACGATTTATCGTCAAATCATTTTCAAAATCCCCAAGTGAATTATTCAATTTTGGAGGATATCAAACTTTCAGGTGATTATGAGCATTTAGAAGAGTTATATTCCATATTGATCAAGGACTTTAAAAGTCTGGAATATGATTCTGAGTTAAATAATGAAATTCTTGACAAGCTTCTTAAATTCACTCGAAATGGTCAGGATATTATTTATGTTAGAAGTAATTTTTTCAACCATTTAACAAGAATTCTGGAACTCGATATAAGAAAAATAATTATTAAAGATATTAATATTAAGGGTAACGCCTCTATCAGAGATTTCGTAATAAGACGAGAACTTGAGTTTAAAAAAGGTGAAGCTCTCAATTATAAAAAACTTAATAAATCATGGGAAAATCTGATTTCCACAGGTTATTTCTCCGATGTTATCATTCACTATTCAAAACCTGATGATGAAAGCAAGACAATTGTAACTGTCGAAGTTCAGGAAATCGGAACTCAGTTAATAAACATTGGTGCCAGGATTGATAACGAAAGAAATTTCAGAGGCAATTTAGATATTGTAATTGATAATTTATTTACATCTGGCTCCAAATTTAACTTTAGATTCATGGGTGGAAGCAGAAATAGATATTCACATATTAATTATTCTTATCCCCGTATCTTATTTACTCTTCTTACTACCAAGGCAAGTATCTATTACGACCGGAAAAACGTTTTTAACTATATGGAAACTGAATCAACATCTTTAAACAAATATGAAAATATTATCAAAGACGAATCTATCTACGAAAGGTTCGGAATTAAAACCACCTTTGGTGTCCAGATTGAAAAGAAGGGATTGCTCTATACAGAATTGAGATTCGAAAGACAAAGAGTATATGATATTAACATTCAGGATAAACTTCCTTATTATTCAGTCCACACTTTCAAAGTTGGAGCTACATTTGATACAGAAGAAAAAACACACTTCCCAAGAAAGGGAAGATTATTGTTGTTATCGCTTGAATCTTCTCTTTTGCAAACCCCAGATAATGCCGGATTTTCAAAATTACTGTTTTACTACCATAGCAATTTATCTTTTGGCTCCCACACTCTCAAACCGAAAGCGTATTTTGGTCTTGCTGATGCCTCTTTGCCTATAACCGAGAGTTTTTTTCTCGGAGGAGAAGATTCTTTTTTTGGAATGAGAGAAGATGAATTCAAAGGAAGACAAATAGCACTTGCCTCTCTTGAATATAGGCTTTTATCCCCAGTCAGCCTTGTTTTTGACACTTACCTTAGCGTGAGATATGACTTCGGAACTGTTTGGGCTCAGCCAGAAGAAATTAAACTATTGAGATTCAGGCATGGGCTTGGGGCGAGTATTTCAATTGATACTCCTTTTGGTCCTACCAAGTTCAGTATTGGACGCTCATTCTATTTAAAACAAAATCCTATTGAAAGTATATGGGGACCAGTAATGTTCTACTTTAGTATTGGTGCTAAACTTTGAATCATCTTTCATTACATAATACTACTTTTTCTCATGAATTTTGTTTAAAGTGGTCTTCTTTGTTGAAAGAGCTTTATCATTATAAGTTTGATAATGGTTTTGCAATAATTAAAGATCTTGCCGGAAAAGTCTTTTATTCTTATTTACCTATTCTCAGTTATACCGACATACCGATTAATGAAACGATTGAATTATCTCAAAATTTAAAATCCAGAAATTTCCAAATTAGAGTATTGAACTTTAGCGAGAGTTCTATACCAGAAGGTTCTCCGGTAACATTAAGAATACAATTCGAGGGATTGAGCTTCGAGCAGGTAAAAAATAACTTTTCAAACCGATTGAAGAGATATTTGAATAATT
This sequence comes from uncultured Hyphomicrobiales bacterium, assembly GCA_964473465.1. Lineage (GTDB taxonomy): Bacteria > Bacteroidota > Ignavibacteria > Kapaibacteriales > UBA2268 > CALHRB01. The sequence continues at coordinate 89,601 of CAYYPE010000008.1, read as the reverse complement.
CAGACTTTTCTGATTTTGAAATAGAGGCGGGAAAGAAATTAAACCTGATTGATAGTTTTTATTTAATTTATCAAAATGTTATGCATCGCCATGGCACACCTCCACTGCCAAAAAAATTGTTTTTTCTACTATTTGAATACTTTGATGTTTCGTTTTATGTAGTCAAGTCCAAAAAGCATAAAAAAGGCATTTCTGCAGCGTGCGTTTTGAAAGATAATAGTTTCAGCTGGATTCCATGGTCTGGAACAATGTTTCAAAACGAGCTACAATTGGCAGGGCATTTTTTATACTATAGTATAATTAAAGAATCCTATGAAAATAAAGATAAATTTTTTGATTTTGGACGCTCAGCTTATTTAAGCAGTAATTATGAATTCAAACGTAGATGGGGTGCCGTTCCTATTAAAATTGAAATAATAACCAATAAAATTTCTGATTTATACAAGAAATACAAGTTCGCATCCAAAGTATGGAAGAAAATTCCAAGTCCAATAGCAAATTTCATTGGTCCCAGAATTTGTAAACATCTTATTGATTTATAACTAAAAGGAAATTATATGAAAATTGATGAAATCCAGAAGGCTCTAACTGAATTAAATATTGATGGCTGGCTATTCTATGACTTCCATCATCGTGACCCGATAGCTCAAAAAATTCTTTCAATAGATAATTCAAAAATTTTTACCCGCCGATGGTTCTATTTTATTCCAGCTAATGGCAGCCCAAGAAAGCTGGTTCATAGTATCGAGCCTTATAATCTTGACCATTTGCCCGGTGAGAAATTTATTTACCTTGCATGGCAGAAACTACACAATCTTCTTAGAGAAATCTTGGGAGATGCTAAGAAAATTGCAATGCAATACTCAAAAAATAATATGATTCCTTATATTTGTGTTGTGGATGGTGGAACGCTGGAGTTAATAAGGAGTTTCGGGATTGAAGTTGTTTCGAGTGGCGAACTTGTTAGCATCTTCGAATCACATCTGACCGACGAGGATATAGAAAGCCACAAAAAAGCCGCAAAAGTACTCTATTCTGTCAAAGATTTTGCTTTCTCAGAAATTTCAAGAAGAATTAAAAACAAAGAATCTTGTAATGAATATATAATTCAACAACTAATGATTGATAAATTCAGGGAAAACAATATGCTATGGGATATGGGACCAATTGTTTCAATTAACGAAAACAATGCAGACCCACATTATATGCCTGATTCCGAGATTCATTCTGAAATAAAATCCGGTGATACAGTTATGATTGACCTCTGGGCTAAGAAAAATCATGCAGGTTCAATCTATGCAGATATAACATGGATGGCTTATACCGGAGAGGAAGTTCCCAATAATCTTGAAAACATTTTTCAGATAACTTGCCGGGCAAGAGATGCGGCTCTTTCAATGCTTAAAGTGAGATTCGAAAACCAACAACCTATTCAGGGCTGGGAAGTTGATGATGCCTGTCGATCTATCATTAATTCTGCTGGTTTTGAAAGTAACTTCTTTCATCGAACTGGGCATAATATCGGCGAGGAAGTTCACGGTCCCGGTGTTCATATGGACAATCTTGAAACAAAAGATGAAAGAACTATTATAAAAGGCTCTTGCTTTTCAATAGAACCCGGTATCTATTTAAAAGGGGATAATGGTTTCAGAACTGAAATTGATGTTATAATAACTAACGAAGGGAAGGTTGAGGTTGCTGGTGAAATACAATCAAAAATCATCCCTCTCTTTAAATTTTTTTGAAACAATTCAAATTTTTATGGATAATAGAGATTGATTTGTTAATTTATAATTTGCTTATTCACTTATTTCAAGCAATTACATAGAATTATTAACAATTATACTAAATAAATAATAATTTCGATTTAAAAACGTAAATTTTCAAACATTTTATAAGTTTTTTGGAGGAAATATGCTTTATAAGAAAATTTTAGGCTTAATTTTGATTACCGCCCTTTCGGCATTTCTTTTCGTTGCTTGTGACGAAACCACTGCAACCGAAGACCCAGTCCCGAAACCTATTTCAAACTTAATGGCAACTTCTATTGATAGTGCCACTGTAGCTTTAAAGTTTGATGCATCACCATCTGAAATTGATGCTCTATTCAAAGAATATGTTGTTGAAATCACTCCCGGAACCTTTAGCCCGATAATTATACCAAAAGGAATAACAGTTGCAAACATAACAGGACTACCCGAAATAAAGGAATATACTTTCTCAATCAAGGCAGTCTTTAGTAATGGCAAAGCAAGTGTTCCGGTTAGCGTAAAATGGGCTCCTGCTCACAGATATAATTTTAGCATCAGAGTTTATGAATATGCCTCATCTCGTGGAAGCGGATTAGTTTTTCAGGATGATGACGGACAGCCAAGAACTCTGACAGCTGCAAGCAATGTTAATTGGGACATTTGTCTTGATACAAGAAACAATGTCTATCAAATTGGTTCACCAAAAGCAAGTGATTATACAGATGATAAAGGAAATTATAATAATAATAATCAGCCCGCAAGAAATCTTGATATTTACAAAGTTGTTGAAAATGTTGATAATTTAAGCGATGTTTTTGACAGTCAAGGTATAGATAAAAATCCAAATCCACTACAAAAAATGATTGATTTTACTACCAAGACCAAAGGTTTTGTTTTGTTTGTTAAATCATATCCACCGGGAAATCCTGCCGGTAATTTTGCAAAAGTCTTCGTAACTGCAGAAAATGGAGTTATCCTTCAGGGAACTGCTCCTGACAGATATGTTGAGCTTGAAGTGTCATACCAGAAGACCCCGGGTCTGCCTTATGCTATAACTAATAAAAACAATAACCCAGCTCCGGTTATCAGAAAGAATCTCAATGCTGAAGTTAGATAATAATGATTAATTGATTTTTAAATAATCTTAAGGAATTAGCCATGAAAAGAATACTTTTATTAGCAACAGCATTTATGCTGGCAATGTCACTCGCATACTCTCAGGCACCCATTGAGAAAAAAGGTAAAATCATTCAGCCAAAACCTACAGAAAATGTAGTCAAAGGAGAAACTAAAACACCTCCGGCAAAGCTTCCCAAAGGATTTACTTCAGTCAAAGGTTATGTGGTTAATTTACTTTCTGTTGTAACCAACAAGAAAGCTCCAAATTTAACTAAGGATGAAGCAAAAGCAATGTTTGACAGAGGTGAACTCCTTGCATTCAGAGCAAAAAATAAAGTTTATATTGTCGTTTACGCTGATGGCAAGAATACATCAAAGAAGTTAGCCGAAAAAGCCGGTTCCGAGATTACTCTTGTTGGTAGAGTTAGAACATCCGGCGGCATTACAGTCCTAATTGTTGACGAAATTTAATTTATTAAATATTTCATATAAAAACCATCGGTTCTATATTTAAGCCGATGGTTTTTTATTTTTTAATCTATCCTTAATAAAACAATCTAATAATTTTAACGTGTAATTTATATAATTTTTAATATTATTAAATAATAGGTCAATACGAAAGAATATGGATAACTTTGATGAATCGCTTTTAAAATTAGATATAGCAAATAAACTTAATGTTTCAATACCAAAAACCCTTAATATATTACCCTTAAGAGACATTATAATATTTCCATATATGATTTTTCCCGTGCTCATCGGACGAGCCTCATCTCTTAGAGCTGTTGCAGAAGCAGTAGATAAGGAAAAATTCATATTTGTTACCGCCCAGAGAAATTCCGCAATCGAGGAACCAACCTTCGATGATATATATCAATACGGAACAACAGCTAGAATAATACAACTTTTGAGGTTACCAAACAATCTGGTCAAGGTGCTTGTTGAGGGAATTTTTCAATCAAAAATCAAGAAACCTAAAAAAAGCACAGATTATCTTTCCGCGGAAATTTCTCAACTTCCCATTCATTATGTTGAGGGTGACAAAGAACTCGAAGCTACAATGAGACACACCTCAGAGCTTTTTATTCAGTATGTTAAAGAAAACAGAAATCTACCGCCCGATATTATCGGAGCTTACGAAAATATTAATGACCCTGTCCGGAAACTTTTCTTTGCCGCTGCAAATGTTCAGCAAAAAGTTGAAGTCAAGCAGGTTATCCTTGAAAAAACTAACCTGAAAGAGCAGTATTTTGAATTAGCTAAGATAATCTCAGCCGAACTTGAATTACTAAAGCTCGAAGATGAAATTGATTCAAAAGTTCAGGATACAATTCATAAAACACAGAAGAAATTCTTTATTCAGGAACAAATCAGAGCCTTGCAACAAGAATTGGGTGAAGATGAAGAGTCCCTGCCTGAACTAGCGGCTATCAAGGAAGCAATCGAGAAAGCAGCTATGCCCGAGATGGTAAAAAATAAAGCTTACGAAGAATTCGAAAGACTCAAGAAAACTCCTACTATGTCTCCTGAGTTTTCTGTGAATAGAACTTACCTCGAAATCCTTACTTCCTTACCATGGAAAACAAAAACTGAAGACAATCTCGATATTGAACACGTCAGGAAAATTCTTGACGAAGACCACTATGACCTCGAAAAACCAAAAGAAAGAATACTCGAATTCATTGCTGTTCTCAACCTTGCCGGGACGTTGAAAAGGCAGATTTTATGTTTCGTTGGTCCGCCGGGAGTTGGTAAAACTTCTCTTGGGCGTTCAATCGCAAGAGCATTGGGACGTAAATTTGTCCGCTTTTCGCTCGGAGGTGTCCGTGACGAAGCCGAAATAAGGGGACATAGAAGAACTTATATCGGTGCAATGCCCGGCAAAATAATTCAGGCTATGAAAAAAGCAGGAACAATAAATCCCGTGATCCTTCTCGATGAAGTCGATAAAATGTCTATGGATTTTCGTGGAGATCCTTCGGCCGCCCTGCTCGAAGTTCTTGACCCTGAGCAAAATATTGCCTTTAACGATCATTACATCGAAGTTGATTATGATTTATCCAATGTTCTGTTTATCACAACCGCAAATGTCCGCTATGAGATTCCACTTCCTCTGCAGGACAGAATGGAAATTATTGAATTGAACAGCTACCTTGAACCCGAAAAACTTCAAATAGCTAAAAAGCATATAATACCGAAACTTCTATCCGAGTTTGGTCTTGATAATATCAATATCAAAATTACTGATGAAGCTATTAACAAGGTCATAAGACAATACACACGAGAGTCCGGGGTTAGAAATCTTGAGAGAGAATTATCATCTCTTCTGCGTAAAATTGCTAAAAATATAGTTCAGGATTATGATAAACAGCGAAAAAGCAAATCAAACGGCGAAGAAAATTCTTTGCGTGAAATACTTAAAGATAACCCAGATTTTAAAAAATCAATCAAGAAAAAATCATTTATCATTGATGAAGTAAAAGTCGAAGAACTTCTTAAAGCACCTAAATTCAAGGATAAGAAAGAAGACCTTCAGGATAAAGTTGGCGTCGCTACTGGTTTAGCATGGACGTCAGTCGGTGGTGATATTCTCCCGATTGAAGTAACTATGATGCCAGGTCAGGAACGATTAACTTTGACAGGAAAACTTGGTGAGGTTATGAAAGAATCCGCAAGAGCTGCACTTTCTTATGTTCGCTCAAATACTGAATTATTGTCAATTCCCGAAGATTTTTACCGAAAGAAAGAAATTCATATTCATGTTCCCGAAGGTGCAATTCCCAAAGATGGACCTTCTGCAGGTATAACAATTACTGTTGCTCTTATTTCTGCCGCTTCTGGTAGAAAAGTTAGAGGTGACGTTGCTATGACTGGCGAAATTACTCTTAGAGGTAATATTTTGCCCATAGGAGGTCTGAACGAAAAACTTTTAGCTGCCAGACGTGTCGGCATTATGACCGTCATTATCCCAAAAGACAACGAACGGGATATTGAGGATATTAATGAACTTGTCAAAAAAGATATGAATATCATTCCCGTGGCTCACATTAATGAAGCACTGCCCTATGTTTTCAGAAACGAAGAGAAAAATGAAAAACAGGGTAAGAAACCGAGAAGTAAGTAGTTTACTGTTGAATTACATTTATTGAATCAGTTTCAACCTGATTGAGTTGCCTTAGTCTGCTGGCTAATTTAAAAACTGCATCAACATAGTCAGTGCTATTGTTATAGAGGAAAACAGCAGCACGCTGAGATTCAGGTGACTGCCCCCAGCCATTTTCCCTGAGATAATTTGCAACACTAAAAATTGCATCTTCGAACGTAAATAGATTAACAATTCCGTCGCCGTTTCCGTCCACAGCCCACTTAATATAACTCGAAGGTAAAAATTGCGGTATTCCGAAAGCCCCTGCCCACGAACCCGACAGATCATTTACTGGCACAGGTGATATCTGGCTCATTTTTTCTAAGGCTAAAAGTTCATTCATTGCCCAATTCGATTTTATTCCTGCTCTTTTAATAATCTTTTGTTCAAGCTGGTATCTCTCGTCATCATTGCCCTTGAAATTTTCTTTCATTATTTTTATATTCAGGTCAATAAAATACTGCTCTTCGGCAAGTGCAGTGCTAAGGAAAACACTCGGGATATGGTTATTGCCAAGAAATTTTCCGTTTTTTGTCTCAATCCATATAATAGCTGCAATTATTTCCTTAGGCACTTTATAAATCTTCTCACATTTGGTCAATAAATCAATATATTGCTGCAAAAATTCGTTCGAAGATTTAACCGAAGCCCTGTTATAATTTTGCGAATAATCTGTTTTGGTAAGATAACCTGTAACATTAATTTTTACAAATCGTTCATTGAATTGAGTCTTCGAATCAGCAAGCAGTGAATAAATAAAATTTGTGTCAGCACCACGCCTGATAAGTTCAGTAATTACTGGTTTGAAAAATTTTATCTTGGATTGATATATCTTGTCCTGAGACGAGGAGAACGATATCTTATATACCGTGAAGAACAAAAAAATCAGCACAGAAAAAAAATACTTCAAAATCAATCCAATGTTATTATTATTAATTAACACAATCAAAACAAAAATAATATTTTTATCAATTTTATAATATTTTAAATTAAATTATTATAAGTATAACAAATTTAAAGACATAAATTTAATTCAACTATTTGATTAATAATGGCTGATTAATAAAAACGAAAACTATTTCCGCTGAATTGATCATCTATAGCTCAAGTGCTTTCTAAATCTTTGAAAAATAACATAAACAAATCAGCGTTTCGTCTCAACCGTTGTTAAAAATAATAGCAATATTTATGTTCAGATTCGAAAATATTGAATTTTTATATGCACTGATTTTAATTCCTGTGATTTTTCTTGTTTTTCTGATTAATCGCAGGATGAGAATAGCTTCGCTCAAAAAATTCGGTAACCCAGAACTCCTGAAAACCTTACATCCTGAATTTTCGCAATACAAGAGCTATATTAAAATCATATTGCTGCTTTTATCACTTTTGTCTCTAATCTTTGGTTTAGCAAATCCCCAGATAGGAACGAGGTTATCCGAAGCAAAACGTGAAGGTGTGGATGTAATTATTGCTCTGGATATATCAAACAGTATGCGAGCAGAAGACATAAAGCCAAATCGCCTTGAACGAGCCAAGCAAATGATTAGCAAACTGATTGACAAGCTGGAAAATGACAGAATCGGAATTATTGTTTTCGCCGGCGATGCTTTTGTTCAACTCCCCCTAACTACTGATTATTCTGCAGCTAAGCTTTTTCTTGGCTTCACTGAACCTGAACTCATACCCGCTCAAGGAACTGCAATTGGACATGCAATCGAATTAGCAAGCGAGCAATTCAAGGAAAATGACAATCGCCGAAAAGCCCTCATAATTATTTCAGATGGCGAAAATCACGAGGATGACGCTGTCTCTGAAGCTTCCAGAGCAGCTGAAAAAAACTTTGTGGTATATACTATTGGAATGGGAACAACTACCGGTGCCCCTGTCCCAATTTATAATAATGGCTCTTTATCTGGGTATTTAAAAGATAGAGATGGTAATGTTGTCATCACAAAATACGACCCAACAATGCTTCAGCAAATTGCTGCCGCAGGAAAAGGTCAGTTTTTACCAACTGGCGACAGCGAACCTGAATTGGAAAACATTATTTCTCTTGTTACCGGTCTCGACAAAAAAGAATTCGAAACAAAACTGTATGTGGATTATGAGGACAGATACCAGTATTTATTCGGTCTGGCTTTTATTTTTCTGTTAATTGAAATTCTTTTTTCCGAGCGAAAGAATAAATTCATAGAATCACTTAAACTATTTGAAACAAAAAGGACTTAGGAAAATGAAATTTTTTATCTTGATTTTATTATTTTCAGCTCTCTTCTATCACAATGCCTTTTGTGAATCACCTAAAAAATTTATCCGTGAGGGTAATAAATGCTACAAGGACGAAAAATACATTGATGCCGAAGTTCAATATAAAAAAGCTCTGGAAACTGATAGCAACTCTTTAAAAGCTAATTTTAATCTTGCCAATTCTCTTTACAAACAAGGTCGGTTCGAGGAATCTGGAAATATTTATCAAAATCTCTCAAATCAAAATATTGACAAGGAAGTCCTTGCAAAAGCTTATCACAATCTTGGGAACTCTCTGCTCAAAGCAAAAAAATATCCTGAAAGTATTGATGCTTACAAAAAGTCGCTTCGCCTTAAACCTGATGACCTTGATACTAAATATAATCTTGAATATGCTAAGAAAATGCTTATTCAGGAACAACAGCAGCAGAAAAATCAAAAAAATCAACAAAACCAAGATAATAAAGACCAAAAACAAGACCAGAACAAGCAAGACCAGAATAAAGATAAGAATAAGGACAATCAACAATCACAAGCAGATAATCAGAACGAGAAAGACAAGCAAGACAAAAATCGAAAAGAACAGCAACAACCAAAAATTTCAAAGGAAGATGCCCAAAGAATGCTTAACGCAATCAGAAACGATGAGAAAAAAGTTCAGAAAGATGTTCGTAAACAGTTAGTTCCGAGCGGTAATCGCAATCTTCAGAAAAAGTGGTGAGTTATACCCCCCTTTTATTTGGATGCCAGATAAATTTATGAATTTGTAATTGCATCCTGATATTCTTTTTTGAATCCAAAATCCATCCGGCAAGAATTACGGGTTCAAGCTCTCCAAATACCGGGGAAAACAAAATATTATCAACTATTCCGTTAAGATTATAATTTTTAATTATTTCAATAGCAAAATCGAAATCATCCCTGTTTTTTATAACAAATTTCACTTCATCTGTTTTTTTCAGATACTTAAAATTGTCATAATTGTTAAATTTTTGCATTGCCGAGCCCGGGCATTTAATATCCATTACAAAATTTGCCCGCCTGTCAACCCCAGCTATTGACTGATGTCCGTTGGTTTCAATTACTACTTCAAATTTGTTATCACAAAACCATTCAATCAGTTGATTAACACCTTTTTGATAAAGAGGCTCCCCGCCGGTGAACATAACAAAAGAACAATTATATTTTTTAACGCTTTTGATTATTTCTTCTAAGGACATCAGCTTTTCTTCCTGCTTAATTTCAAGTGCATAGGGAGTGTCGCACCACTCACACCTCAGTTCACATCCCTGAAACCGGATAAACACGCAGGGACGACCTACTCTTGAACCCTCGCCCTGAATTGAATAAAAAATTTCGGAGATGTTATATTTATGATTTTTTGTCATATATCTATTTTCTTTCCAGAACAGCTACTGATTCAATATGATAAGTCTGTGGAAACATATCAATAGGGGTAACGGATTTAACAGAATAATATTCATCAAGTTCTGCACAATCCCTTGCCTGTGTAGTAGGGTTACAGCTAACATAGACTATTTTTTGGGGGGAAACTTCCTTTATTACCTGAATAAGATTTTTGTGCATACCTGCACGTGGTGGGTCAATAATTATTCTGTCAGGTTTTGGAAATTCTTTCATAAACGATGAAATATCTTTTGAATGCAGGTCTATGCAGTAAAAATTAGTATTTAGTATATTATTCATTGTCTTATTCACATTTGCATCATTAATGCTGCTTTCTGAAATCTCGAAACCGAATATCTCCTTAACCCTTTGTGATGCTGGTAAAGTGATTGACCCGGCTCCGCAATATAAATCCCATACAATGCTTTCTTTATCTAAATCCGCAGAGCTGATTATATAATTAATAAATTTGTTCAGCTGATAACTATTGGTCTGAAAAAAAGAATAGGGAGATATTTTGAATTTAATCCTGTCAATTTTCTCAACAAGAAAATCTTTTCCCTTGATTACATTAAAATCTCCATAATAGACAGGTGAAAAGCCTGTATGATAGGAATGTAAAAGCGATATGTATTCGGGTAACTCAATCGGGAGTTCCTGATAATACCAGTTTAGGAAAGTCCTGTCCGATTCCTCCTTGACTGCATCAGTAATCAAAATTATCATAGTCTCAGAGGAATATAAAGATGACCTGATAATCAGATTTCTTAAAAAACCAGTGTGTTTTCTTAGGTTATATGCCTTCAGTCCCAGACTTGAAGCTTTTTCCCGTATGATATTAAGGATTTTGTTACCAAATTCCGGTTGAATCTGGCATTCCTTAATATCGAGAATTTTATCGAATCGTCCGGCAATATGAAGTCCAAGAGCGAAATTTTTGTTCAGTATTTCATTACCCCCTTCTATTTCCTCGTCAGTCAGCCACCTTGAATCTCCGAATGAAAATTCCATTTTATTTCTGTAAAAGAAACGCTGCTCTGATGGTATGGTTTCGAGATATCTGTCAACATTCAAACCTGCAATTCTCTGAAACGCATCAATAACATGCTGTCTCTTCCAGTGAATTTGTTGCTCATAATTCATATTCTGCCATGAGCAACCGCCGCAAACTCCAAAATGACTGCATCTTGGTTCAATCCTGTGAATTGATGGGACGATAAGTTCATCAATAGCGGCTTCTACGTGTTTCTTTTTTTTTCTTAAAATCTTTGCCTTGATAATATCCCCGGGAACTGCACCATCAACAAAATAGACAAGATTATCAAGCCTTGCCACTCCAACACCAGTGAAAGCTGCTGATTCCACTTTAAGCTCTACTAATTGTTTTGAGTTTGAAGGAGACATAATGAAATCGAAATATTTTAATCCGGGTTTGAAAGAATCTTACTGATAGAGTTGAAAATAGTAATTGGTTTAATGTAATCCATGCAAAAATAATCGGGATTCTTACATTTTGGACTGAAATAACATTTGCATTCTTTCTCTGGTTGAATTATTTCTCCCCTACCGTATAGCTCAAACTCATAAGGGTTAAAGATGTTATTCATCAAGACCAATGGCTTTTTCAGTCCAATCGCAATATGCATTGCCATTGTAACAGCAGAGACAACAACATCGCACTGATTAACAAGAGAAATAAACTTTTTCAATGAAAAATGTCCGGGATAGTAAGCTCCGCTTTGTTTGGAAAGGTATTTATTATTGCTGTCCTCCTGTGAACCACCAAGAAGTAATGGAAAATAACCTTTTTCATTTAGCAATTTTATTAATTCAATCCAGTATTCATTTTTCCAAAGCCTCGAAACCCATCGTTCTCCGCATCCTGTATTTAGACCAATAATTTTTTTTCCAGAATTTGGTAGATTCCAATCATCAAACTGATCGCAATCGAGAATGTATTCTTCGCCATTGAATTTCCATCCGCAAATTTCGAAGATTTCTTCCAGATAGGATTTTTTGTTCATCTGACTGACATCATCGAAAAGTCCCGTCAGAAATTTGTGCTTAGCTAATTCATTCAAAGGTGAAGGTTTTCCGTTCACAAAAGTAAAACCATATTTTTCATTGGCTCTAAGTAAATGGGTCAACGCACCTGCTTGAGGATCTTTATCAAGATTAATAATTTTATAAAAATCAGTTGCCTGAAAAATTGTGATTGATTCAGCATCATATTTAAATTTTGCGTCCACTAACGAGGAAAGAATGTCTGGAGTATAAGTGAGCCACCAAATCAGAGCGTCTGGATGTTCTTTTTTGATTTTATGAACAAGCGGGGTTGTCCTGATGACATCTCCAATAGCACCGAGTTTAATGATAAGAATAATCTTTTCTTTTGGGTCATAAAAGTTGCAATCATCACAATGAACACCTTTTTCCTTGTGTGGTTTGCATGGGATATATCCCTTGAAAAATGAACAATCACTCTTATATATCAATTCAAGATCATCATGCATCAGTTCAAAGCCTGTATTGAATCAATAAAGCCAGATGAAAATTAAAAACCAATGATTCTTTTGTTTCAAAATTAGTCAGAGGCGTTAATAGTTCGCCCCGTTTATCATCTCGTCCAAGTAAATTCATTACTCCATAAGCAGCACTAAAATTAACAAACCAAGGATCAATCACTTCACCCTGAAAACCAAGTCTTACCACTGCACCAAATCTTGTAGCAGCATCTTTTGTCTTGGATTCATAAATAAAAGATGAATCAAGTGCATGATAGTAGAATCGCCTGTAAAATACTCCTTCCTGAACAAATGAAGCACGGGCTTCTAACCCGGCGTATGCTTTAACGTTAGCCAGTGGAAACTTCATAAATTGATACTGAAAACCGGTATAGAATGTTGGGACCGAAATTGAATGCCTGAGATAAACCGTTAATTGAGTTGCTGCAGGAATTCTTTCCAGAGCATTAAAATAAACATATTCAAAACCTATAGGAACTATGAACTTATTCTCATCATCGAGACCTACATTAACCTGAAAACTAAAACAAGCCTGCGGTGTTTTAAAGCTCCCTCCGTAAATCGGTTCCTTTGTAGTATCCCTTTCAATAATGGATTTGGCTCCGGGGTTATCTCCGAGAATACTAATTGTGGAGATACCACTTGTTATACTTAAATTCTTAAATTGCGAAAAAAGTGAATTATTGATAAAAAACAGAGAAAAAATCAATAATGTCAGTTTTAATATTTTTATCATAATTTTGCCGATTTGAATTTATAATCTTTCCTTAATTTTATAATTTACTTTTTCAAACATATTTTTGGCTATAAGTTCTCCAAGCAAGCCAAGAGAAATCAGCTGAACACCGACAATAATCAGGGCAATTCCAAATAATGCAAGAGGCCTGTTGCTAAGGTAAGTTCTTCCAATTATCCAATCAATCAGTAAATACAAATCAATTGCAAAACCCGATAAAGCAAATATTCCCCCGAGCGTTCCAAAAAAATGTAATGGTCTTTTTAAAAATCTTGTGGTGAACATCACGGTAAGCAAGTCGAGAAAACCTTTCAGAAAGCGAGAAACACCGAATTTTGTCTTGCCATATTTTCTTGGGTGATGCTGAACAGGGATTTCTGTAACTTTGTAACCTTCCCAATGAGCCAGTGCTGGTATATATCTATGCATTTCGCCGTAAACCTGTAAATCTTTTACAAGTTCCTGCTTATATGCTTTCAATCCACAATTAAAATCATGAAGTTTAACCCCACTGAATAAAGAAGTTACGAAGTTAAAAAATTTCGAGGGTAATGTCTTTGTAATCGGGTCATATCTCTTTTTCTTCCAACCAGAAACAAGGTCATAACCTTCTCGGATTTTATTAATAAGATTTGGAATTTCGTCGGGGTCGTCCTGCAAATCAGCGTCCATTGTAATGATAATTCTACCTTTGGCATGTTGAAAGCCCACAGAAAGGGCTGCAGATTTTCCATAATTCCTTCTGAACCTGAAAGCTCTTACTCTTTGATTTCTTGCTCTGATTTGCTTTATAACATTGAATGAATTATCGGTTGAGCCATCATCAATAAAGATAATCTCGTATCTTCTACCAGCTAATTTTCCAAGCACCTGTTCAAGATGGAGAACTAATTCGGGTAATGAGTCTTCCTCGTTCAAAAGAGGTATAACAACAGAAACCAGAATATCGTTTTGTCTTTGTGTTTTTTCCTGTTCTTTTTGTTGTTGTGTTCTTTGAATATTTTGATTTTGATTTTTCTGGTTTGGATTGTTTTGCTTTATATTTTGAGCTTGTTTCTTTTTGCTATTCTGAGCATTAGATGTAATAGCACTACCCTGATTGCCTGAATTTTGATAATTGGAATTTTTTGAACCTTTACGAGGTGAAGTTTCTGACTCTTTTAATTCATTATCAGTTCTGTCTTTGTTATCAATTGCCAATAATCTCTCCCTTAATAATGAAATTTAGTAACGTGTTTCTAATATTTTAATTATAAACATTTTCTTTAATCAAATTTTAAGTATCTTCCTGATAATAGTTTTGTTATTTGAATAATTTAGCCTGATAAAATAAAAACCAGCAGGCAAAGAACTTATGTTGATAGTTGCTTTACTATTTTTGACTATTTCGTTGATAATTTCTTTTCCAAATGTATTATATATAGTTAAATTATCTATGACTTGATTGCTCGAAATATGAATCTGATCATTTGCAGGACTTGGATAAACTGAAATTTCTTCATCCTGATAATCTTCTACACTAGTATTAGATTCATATTTTACTTTTATATCAAATTTTTTGATGAACTGATTGTCAACAAAGGCAGAATTTGAGTCCTTCATATTGATTTTCACAACGTTGCCGGTTATTATATCGCTAATCCAAGCCTCTCTAATTTCATCCCCGAAAGGTCTCCACTCAAAAATCAGATTGTCTCCGACATGGTATTGAACATCAATTCTGTAGTATTTGTAACCTGTATCTAATCCCGGAAAACTCTTTAAATCCAGATATGACCAAACGTTTTCTTTCTGAACAGAGTCATAAATAACAAAAACAGCATGCAAACCTGAAGGCGGATGACCCGGAAACAATTCCTGCTCCCCAATATTTTTATCGAGATAATCAGTTGCATCTTTATCAATTCCGAAAACCAGAGCGTTAAACTCCTCGCCCAGTTTGGTTTTTAAATACAGCCTTACCCTTGTGTTTTTGTAATCACTGAATCCAGCTATTGGCAAAGCAATAAATAATAATATTATAAGTAAGTATTTCATTTTTTTTAAAAAAACTCTAACAATTTAATTTGTATTTTGTTACAAAATGAAATTAAATATTTATCTTGAAAAACTTAATATAATTTTTACTTTTTAAATTTCAATTAAAAAATAAATCCTAAGAAAATTATACTCTTTTGAAGTTGCTTCATCAAAAAAATTGAATTACTAATATTTATTTATTGCTGAATCAATTCAAAAAAATGACAGAAATAATTTATTTTCCTGATGCTATAATTTCAGATTCTGATTCAACTGGACCGGGTTCGCCTTTTTTTCTTATAGATCTATAGGCATTAAGTTTCTTTATGTTGATAGGTGGCAATTCCTCTCCGTTAATAATCATATCGAGCTCGTCAGCTTCTAATGTTTCTCGTTCGAGTAAAATTTTCGAGGTCTTATGTAATAATTCAATGTGGTTTTTTAGAATGCTTTCGGCTTGATCATAACAATCAACAAGAATTTTTCTAACTTCTGAGTCAATAATCTGAGCAGTTTGTTCACTATGATCACGGGGCTGTGCTATTTCCCTGCCAAGAAAAACCTCTTCGTGTTTATTGGCAAAAGTTACTGGTCCCAAGACATCACTCATTCCCCAATCACAAACCATCTTTCGTGCTAACATTGTGGCTCTTTCGAGGTCGTTTGAAGCCCCTGTTGAAAGATGATTAAAAATTATTTTCTCGGCTGCTCTTCCTGCCATCAAAGTAACAATTCTACCAAGTATATACTCCTTGGATAAAGAGTGAAAATCTTCATTTGGTAAATATGATGTTACTCCTAAAGCACGCCCACGAGGAATAATGGTTACTTTATGAACAGGATCGGAATTTGGAATATATTTTCCAACAAGAGCATGCCCAATTTCGTGATATGCTGTTATTTCCTTTTCTTTATCCGAAATAACAAGGCTCTTACGTTCAATACCCATCAGAACTTTGTCTTTGGCATTTTCAAAATCATACATTGTAACCTTGTCGCTATTTCTTCTTGCTGCGAGTAGGGCGGCTTCGTTGACTATATTGGCTATTTCGGCTCCTGATAAACCGGGGGTTCCTTTTGCAAGAATTGATATATCAACATCATCTCCAAGAGGTAATTTTTTTGTATGAACTTTGAAGATTCCTTCCCTGCCTTTGACGTCAGGTCTGTCAACGACAACCTGCCTGTCGAATCTTCCGGGACGTAACAATGCGGGGTCCAGAACATCAGGTCTGTTTGTTGCTGCAATAATAATAGTGCTGCTGTTTTGCTCAAAACCGTCCATTTCGACAAGTAGTTGATTGAGAGTCTGCTCTCTTTCATCATGCCCGCCACCAAGTCCTGCACCTCTCTGACGCCCAACAGCATCAATTTCATCAATAAAAACAATGCATGGGGAATGCTTTTTAGCCTGATCAAATAAATCTCTTACTCTGCTTGCTCCAACACCAACAAACATTTCGACGAAATCAGCTCCAGATATTGAGAAAAATGGCACCTGAGCCTCACCCGCAATTGCCCTTGCAAGTAATGTTTTTCCTGTTCCCGGAGGTCCAAGCAGGAGAACACCACGAGGTATTTTGCCACCAAGTCTTTGAAACTTTGCCGGATCTTTCAGAAATTCAATAATTTCCTGTAATTCGTATTTTGCTTCGTCTGCACCAGCTACATCTTCGAATGTAACTTTCACCTGATTTTCATTAAGCATTTTAGCCCGTGACTTCCCAAATGAGAAGATACCACCTTTTCCTCCTCCACCTCCTTGCATCCTGCGAAGAAAGAAGATATAAACCCCTATCAACAATAACCAAGGTAAGACTGATAGTAAAGCACCCCACCATGGATTATTTCCGTCTTCGTAAGAAAATGTAATTCCTTTGGAAGTCCATACCTCTTCAGTTTTCGAATCAACAGTTCCGAGTTTCGTTACAAAATACCTGACATCACGATACCTTCCTTCGATGTTCATCTTAACAACAGACTTCAATTCGCCATGAAAGTCAAAGTCATTCAGCTGGGATTTGGTAATTACAGCAGATTTGATTCTTTCTTCATTAAGGAATTCAAGATACTGAGTATAAGTAACAGGCCATTCAGGTTTCTGATTTCCGTGCATAAACATATATATTGAAACTACACCGGCAAACAAAATTATCCACACGATAATATTCCGCATGAACTTCATTTGCTGGTCGTTGCTGTTTTTATTTCCAAATTGATTGAAATCACCGAAGGGATTCATCTTTTTGAAATCTTTATTATCTCCACTTTTTTTATCACTCATTAAAACACCGACTAAAAAAATTCTTTGTATATAATCACAAATTAAGACGTAATAAATCGTTTATTAATTGCTAATTGACAATTTTTCAAATATTAAGAAAGGATCAGGTCAATTTTTCTTTTGTCAACATTTACTTTGATTATTTTCACTTTTATTCTATCGCCAAATCGAAATGTTTTATTTCTTCTTTTTCCTATTAAACTGAAGTTCTTCTCATCGAATACATAATAGTCATCGTAAAGGTCTCTGATATGAACCAAACCCTCAGCATACAGGTCGTCAAGCATTACAAATAATCCAAAATTAGTAACCCCAGAAATAGTTCCAATAAATTCCTTCCCCACATACTCAGAAGCAAGAACTGACTGAGCTATTTTAACTGAAGCTCTTTCTGCCTCCATTGCATTTTTTTCGGTTAATGAACAATTTTCACCGATATCCTCAAGGTGTCTTTCCAGCTTCAAAAGCCCCCTTTTGTCAAATTCTCCATTTATATAGCTTTTCAATAATCGGTGAACAACAAGGTCGGGATAACGCCTAATAGGGGATGTAAAATGTGTATATTCCTTAAAGCCAAGTCCGTAATGACCAATATTGATATTGGAATACTCAGCTTTTGGCATTGATCTGATAAGCATCTGGTGAACGATTGGCTTTTCGTGAGTTCCCTCAAATTTTTGAAGAAAATCATTTATCGCCTTTGAACTGCCATTCATTGGAGTGCCATTATGAATGAATATCTTTATAAAATCAAGAACCGATTTAAGCTTTTCTTCGTTTGGTTCATCATGGATTCTGTAAAGAAATGGTAATTTCGATTTTAGCGAATTTCTTCGGGATAATATTTTGACATGCTCTGCAACGGTTTTGTTTGCCATTAGCATGCATTCTTCCACCAGTTGTGTGGATTCATTGCTGGAATTCAATTTTGCTTGAACTGGTTTGTTGTTCTCATCCAAAACAAATCTGACCTCAATTGTGTCAAAGTTAATTCCCCCTTTACTGAATCTCTTTTTTCTTAGCAAAGAAGAAAGTTTATGAAGGTTAATAATTAACTCATTTAATTGAGCTTTTTTTGTATTTTTTTCATTTAGTTTTTTATCAGACTGCTTATTTTCATAATATTTTTTAATAATATCCTGAACTTCGTCATAGGAAAATCGTTTCTTGCTCTTAATCATTGATTCAGCGAGAAAATAGCTTTTAAGCATGCCCGATTGACTTATTTCCAAAAAGACCGAGAATGTGAATCTCAATTTATTTGGCAGCAACGAACAAATATTCCCGGATATCTCTTCCGGTAGCATTGGCACAACCCTGTCAACAAGATAACAGCTATTTCCACGTTTGAAGGCTTCTTTGTCCATTTCTGATCCTTGCTGAATAAAATGACTAACATCTGCGATATGAACTCCGAGTAGATAATTTCCGTTGTCCAGAAAATCGAGTGAAAGAGCATCATCAAAGTCTTTTGCATCTGCGGGGTCAATAGTAATAATCAGTTTATCCCTTAAATCAAGCCTCCGATTAACAACATCACTCCTTATGGAAGATAAATCTTCCGGCTTAGTTAAATCTTTATGATTTTTGAGTTTTTCGAACTGGTTGGCTATTTCTCGAGCTTCAGTTATAGCTCTGTCCGAAAATCGTTCGGGCAGGGAAAATTCCTTTAAAATTGAGAGATATTCCGTTTTCGGGTCGCCAGCTTTACCGAGAATTTCAGTTATTTCAGCTAAGGGACTTTTTTGAGGGTCTTCCCATTTTAAAAATTTGGCTGCCACTTTATCGCCATGCTTAGCACCGTTGAGCATTGCGGGTGGCACAAGGAAATCAACGTAATAAATATCCTCATCAGGAATAAGGAAATAAAAAGTTCCGTCGAATTCAATGATTCCGGTTATTTTTCTATCCATCCTTTTGATAATATCAGCAACCTCTCCAAAGTGCTTTTTGTTATCTCTTTTGGCAAAAATCCTGACTAATACTGTATCTCCATCAAGAGCAGTAAATAAGTCCTTCCTTTTTATATAAATTTTCTGGCTCTTGCCTTTTTTCTTGTCTTTTTTTCCATTACCATTAATATCTAAATTTTCCAGCGGTGTAACAACCCCCCTGTCGTCTTTGATTTCAATTATTCCTTGATAAGTATTTATTCCAAAAGCATTATTCAAAGAGTATCTTCTTCTATTTGATTTATTAAGAATCTCCTGACGACATAGCTCTGCAAGAGCAAGTTTAAGTATTTGATATCTGTTTGAATCTGATTTTATGCCTAATTGCTTGGATATTTGGTTTAGCTGTAGCGGTTTATCCTCACGTCTGAATAATTTGAGGATTTCTTCTACTAATTCTGATTTGCTCATTTTTCTAAATATATTAAATTTCAGCAGTTAACACGTTTATAATAAAATTTATTTTATATAATTCTTTTTACCATCAATAATAAACATGTATCTGTAAAGCCCAACGAAATGATTTATATTCCTCACTTGCTATAAAACGATACTCTGGAATAATTTCTAAATAAGGAATTAATAATATTTTTGCATTAGCTACCATTTGGTATGTTGTAATCGGGATAATTTCTCTTTCAGGAGTTATTATATCTGCCTTTCCGTATTCTGCCCTTATTCCTATTAATACTCCCTTATAAGCTATATAGGTCAAAGCGGGAATGAATGAATAACTATGTCTCTCATACGGTTTGTTTAATAAGGAAAAACGAAAAGAGAATATTAAATCATCGGTTAATGAAAGCCCGAGAAAAGAATTCAGGAAAATCAAATTATCATTTATAAGGATTGAACTCCCTATTAATGATGAAGGATAATCATCGATCCAGTGTGGATAGAGCACGAATTTGAATGTGAATGAAGGATTATGTAGGATTGAAACAATTTTAGTTTCCCGCCCAAAAAAAGAATTAGCCCAGAGATTTTTCGAATCAAATACTCCTGCAAATAAAGAAAGCCATTTTGGATTTTCATAAATCAGTTCAGCTCCGATTTCAGCATAATCAGGAGCTATTATTGTTTGAGAACCATCGGGCGTAGGGATTCTTCTGTCGAGCATAGTCATATCACAGTCCCGCAAACCAATTGACGGTTGAAAATTTCCAATTCTTAAAACCGGACCTTCTTCAATTGGATGAATATATGCTGAAGCTGCCCATTCCTGCTGTCCGGGGAATACTAATTTTCCAAAATTATATTGTCCGTCGAAACGCAACCAATCAAAAGGATAAGAATTTACATAAACTGAAGCCTGCATAGGATAATATTTTCTTGTGGCATCTTCATATTTGTGGCTTCGGGTTGTTTGGTATCTAAAATCTGTTCCCACAGCAAGGAATCTATCTAAAAGGGTATATTTTTTTTTGTCAAAAAAATTGTAGAAGCCTTCTAAACCAGCCTCAGATGGAGAAAAAACCGAAAAATCCTTACCGAAATTCCAACCGAACTCTTTTCGCATTCCTCCACCCTGAAAATTTATATGGCAGGAGGAGCATCGGTTGCCAGTCATTACTGAAAATTCAGGAGTTGCTCTTAGATATGATATCCCATAAAATACAAGTAAAGAAGCTATAATAATTATAGTTTTTTTATTTGTGCGGCGGCAGCTTGCCAAGCTTTCTTGCTTCTTTAACATCTTTTTCAGTAACAATTCTATCCGTTATATTGTTTAGTTTAACGAAAACATAATTCAAAATCAGAGCAATATCATTATCGGACAGATTATTATCTATCTCAGTTGTCATTACTCCGTTATAAGTATAA
This sequence comes from uncultured Hyphomicrobiales bacterium, assembly GCA_964473465.1. Lineage (GTDB taxonomy): Bacteria > Bacteroidota > Ignavibacteria > Kapaibacteriales > UBA2268 > CALHRB01. Next base: position 68,592 of record CAYYPE010000008.1, on the reverse strand, counting down.
CCATTTACAACAATTCTGCCCGAACGTCCATATAACATCCCTCGTAGCAATTCTATTGTATTTCCGTTTTTAACATAATCTGCATTCTTGAGCGGGGGATATACCCTTTTAACTCCGGAGCCATCTTTTCTGTGGCAATTTGCACATTGATTAATATAAAGATTTTCAGCCTTTGCAACATCAAAGGCAGAAAGAGATGATTGTGACGACAGCCAGAAAACTCCGATTATGAGCAGAATTATTGTTGAAATAGCAATATAAGAAAATTTAATTCTCATTTTTTTATCCGAATATTACACATTTTATCTTAAAGCAAGTGCAAAATCAATAATTTCCTGAGGAATCTCCATTGTATTTACACTTTCATCGTTGACTGCTTTATCTAATGGAATCACAGATGGTTTACTACCAACGTAAAAACATGAATAAAAACCACTTCCACAACCATTGAATGCGTCTTTTACCATACAATAACCTAACCAACTTGCCTGAAGTATGTCTTTAACGGCGGCTTTGCCACCCCTCTGAAAATAACCCATATCAACCTGACGGATTTCGTGTTTTATGTTTCTTTTATTGAATAAATCTTCTAATAAATCCTTTACTTCTTCACCGCTTTTTTCATAACCTTCAGCTACAATAATACGGGTATCTCGTTCCCTTTCTCCAATCATATTAACAAGTTTATCATAATCTACGTTTTCACCCGGTCTTATAACATATTCAGCACCGGTAGCAATTCCTGCGAAAAAAGCTAAATAGCCCGAATCTCTGCCCATTGATTCAATAATATATACCCTTCGGTGAGAGCTCGCTGTGTCTCTTATCCATTCGAGCATCTCAAGGCTTTTGTCAATAGCACTGTAAAAACCAATAGAAAAACCGAAATTATTACAAACATCATTGTCAATTGAGCCGGGGGCAAATAATATTTTTGTTCTTAATCCCTTCTTTTTATTTATATTTTCTATAACATTTGCCGCAGCAAGCGAACCATTCCCACCGATTATAAATAAATAATCAAAGAAATTATCGTGGAGATTCATTGCTATTCCATCCTGCATATCTTTGTCATCTTTCAATTCCGGAACTCTAAGCGTGCCCAGAATTGTTCCCCCTTGATGAACAATACCAGCAGTATCTTTTTTTGAGAGTTTGCGGAAATTTGCGTCAATTAAACCTCTCCAGCCATCTACCACTCCCCAGACCGAACTCGAAGGCTTTATATTCAGGGCACTTCTGACAACTGCTCTCACAAAAGCATTCATACCCGGGGAATCTCCACCGCCTGTTAATATTGCTAATTTCATATTATCACTCTAATTTGACCATCTTAAAGACTAAATTAAATATCTTATTATTTTCAAGTTTCTAATTTAATGAATATATTCTTTTTATATTTTATTTTTAATAAACTTTAACAAAACTTATTAGATTTTTAATTTTCAGTAAGAAGATAGTATTTTAAATAACAAAAAATAATTTTCTGAAATGATAAAATTGTTTAATATTACAATACTTTAAATGAATGAATCAATGATGATTAGGTTTCTTTATTGATAAGGGAGTATGGCTATAAAATTTTCTGGAATAAAAAGTTTCTGTATTTGTTTGCCAGTCAAAGAATTAGCTGTTATACCCTCTATTCCTTTCGTGGTCTGTCTGATAATAATTAGCTCATCACGCTTATAATTATATGACAGCGTTTGATGATTTCCTTTGCCCAGATTTGTGATTTCATCACCGTTAAGTGTGTTGATTCGGATTAAAAATTCGTTTGTGGAGACAAAGCCCGAATTCGATACTGTAGAGGCAAGTGCAGTTGGAATCTGCTCAATAGGATTTATACCTGTTCTTCCTAATTCTTTGGATTTGAGAATTTGTTTTGTGGCTACATCAATGAGTGTAATATAAGCAGGAGATTTTGTTTCGGCTGCATCATATTTTCCGGTTCCTGAAGAAATCAGAACCACCCTTGCACCATCTGGTGACACATCAAGAAACAGCGGAACCTGAGGAACATTAATAGTATGTGTAACCTCATTTGTTCTTGAATCTATTACTGAAAGTGTATTGTCTAATTTGTTAGCTACAAAAATCTGATTCCCTGAATTAACTATTGAAAATGGCTCTATACCAACCTTTATTGTTCTCGCAATTTTAAAATTAGTAAGGTCGAGAACATCAACTGTCGAATCATTACCAAATGCTATATAAGCAGTGGTTGCATTTGCAAAACAGATTCCAGTGGGTGATTTTTTCTCAGAAGAAAAATCAAGTGTTGAAAGCCTCTTAAAGTTATCTTTGTCAACAATTTCAATTTTGTATATTTCAGGAAGAAATAGAAAGATTTTTTTCTGAAATTCTGTCATCTTCTTAACCTTAGACCCTAATAATTCACCGTTCGCTTCCAAAAAAATATCTTCTTTTATTATTTTGCCCGTTGGTTGCTCAATTAATTTGACTGAATTATTTACATCTGCTGTCGAAATCAAAGTTTTCCAGTTAGGGTTGCTCTGGTCAATAACTCTTTCTTCCTGCGAACAGGAAACAAAGAGAAAGAAACATAGAAGAATCAAAACCGACAAAAATTTCATAATATTGCTTTCGATTACAAAATTGATTTATTTAAACTTAAAGAATAAACAAGACTTAATGAAAAATATTGTTAAATAAATGGAAGCATTTCAAAAATTAACAAAGATAACTTTGGTTCTGATTCAGCTGCTGTCTTTAGGATGTCATCAATATCGATTGGTTTCAGAGATTCGGGGAAGCATTCATCTGTAACTATTGATAAACCGAGCACTTCCAAGCCCATCTGTCTGGCTACTATGGTTTCAGGCACTGTGCTCATACCAACAATATCAGCTCCGATAATTCTTAAAAACCTATACTCAGCTCTTGTTTCGAGGCTTGGTCCTGTCATAGCAGCATAAACGACCTCTTTTAAATCTAAATTTCTCTTTCTTCCGATATTCTTCGCCAGATTAATTAATCTTCGGGAATATGGTTCGCTCATATCAACAAAGCGTGGACCAAAGATTTCCTCATTATATCCAATCAATGGGTTATGTCCCAAAAGATTTATATGGTCTTCCAGAATAACAATATCCCCTTTTCTTATATCAGGATTAAATGTCCCTGAAGCGTTCGAGATTATTAATTGTTTGATACCGAGAAATTTCATTACCCTTATGGGGTAAGTTATATCGAGCATCGAATATCCCTCATAGTAATGCATTCTTCCCTGCATAGCCACAATATTCCTCTTGTTGAGGGTTCCGAAAATTAATCTGCCCTTATGAAATTCAACAGTTGAAAGAGGGAAGTGAGGCAGGGAATCGTAATCGAAAGCATTCGGATTATCAATCTGACGGGCTATTTGACCAAGACCAGTTCCAAGGATTATTCCGATTTCGGGAGAAAAGTCAGTGCTTCGGCGTATTACACTGACTGTCTCCTCAATATTTTTCTTTAATTCTTTAAAAATCATAGTTAAAATAAAATGAAATATTACTTCTGAAACATTTCATCAACTTTAACAATTTTGATTTTGTCTTGAACTATATTTAATTGATAATTTTGGATTTCTAAATCTTCTTTTAATACCGAGTCATCAACCTGAGTAACATAGGAGATTGTGCTTGGAGCATTAGAAATCAATTCTTGCTTGAATTCTTCGGCATTTTTGGTAACTATTGCAAATTTGATGTTTTCATATTGAATATATTTTTTTATTGCACGATTAACATCTTCCAGCTTCAATGAACTGAGTTTTTTTCTGAAATAATTGATATAATTACCATCATCATTGACGCCATAGAACTTGCTATCAATCTGATAACCAAGTTTATCCATAGTTGTCTGGGCATAATTCAGACTATATGAATAAAGGAATTTTTTTGTCAGCTCAAAATCCTCTTTTGTCAGACCATTATCCACAACTTTCTTTAATTCTCTTAGTGCAGCACGCAAAGCAAAATGTCTATGCTGATTCTGGACAGGTCTGAGCCACACTTCAAATATTTGCTGCCTTCTTGGATTGTTGGGTTCTGGCATACTTCTCTGACCACCATCAAGAAATGTTTCTATGTAGGAATAATCACCATAGTTCAATCCCCTTTTTTCCCTAATAACCTGATATAGATGGCTTGATTGGTTTCGATGCTCACCAAACCATGAATTAAATACCCAAAGAGCCACAAAATCATCAACGTTTCTGAGAATATTTATTGGGAAACCGAAACTGATGGCAGTTGCATCTGCATCCTTTTCAATCATCAGGAAATTATAGCCCTGAATTGGTGAAAGGTTCGGTTTTGGTGTTATTTGGGAACGGACATCGCCAAGTCGGGATAAATCTTTTTCGAGTCTTTCGACCAGTTTTTCGTCATAACCTCCACCCAAACCGATAACAAAATTATGCCTGTTATAGTATCTTTCATAAAAACCCCTAACATCATCGAGAGTGATATTATTCAAGCTTTCTATTGTGCCAATAGTGAGATGCGAATAGGGAGTCCCTTCGAATATGAAACCATAGAGAGCTGCTTTGCCCAATTCTTCATCATTTGAATATCTTAAATCATTTTGTATATAGTTAATAGCATTTGTTTTGATACGCTTGAAATCATCTTCATTAAAAGCAGGGCTTAATATTGCATCAGTCAAGAGTTGATAGAATTCATTGATATTATCTTTATGGGTACGCCCGTAAATTACGGTCATCTCTTTATCAACTTTATTGCTGTATGATGAAGCGATAGGGTAGAGTTTTTCAAGAATCTTTTCGTATGCATTGTTTCTTGTAGATGCGTCAGTTAACATTTTTGCTGTTATATAAGCTAAACCTTCTTTGCCTTTTGGATCATCCTGAGAGCCAACCTTGAACCAAATTCGGAAAGAGATAGTTGGATCTTCTTTTACAGGTAATAAAACTTTTTCAACTTTATTTGCCATAAGCAGTTGTGATAGAAATATAAATAAACATGTAAAAATTAATAAAAATAGTTTCGGTTTCATATTACATACTTCCTTTCAAGGTAACGATAGTTCTTTGGTCAGTGTTAAAGTATTTTTTAGCAGCTTTTTGTATATCTTCGGGTGTAAGTTTTTCCAATGTAGCGAAATTTATATCAAGTGATTCTACAGAAGTTGTGATTGCTATTTCTCTTGCAAGACTTCCGGCAACCTTCGATGGTGTATCCAGATTCATCAGATACATATATTTAAGTCTTTTCTTTAAATTTTCGAGTTCTGCCTTGGAAACCAAATTATTTTTGTAATACTCGGCGGTAGAAAGTATCTCAGATTTAACATAATTCAGATCTTTCTCATCATTTACCATAGCCCAGACAATCCAGAGGAAAGGATCTCGATTTTTTTGGAACTGAGGTTCCAGAAATTGAACTTTCTGTTCCTTGATGTAAAGTTTTTTAAATAAGGCACTATTTTCGCCAAAAGCCAAGTCACCAAGTAGCATTGCAGATAAAACTTCTTTATCACCCGGGTTGTAAGCACTTCCTTTGTATGCAATACTCAAAATTGGCAATGATTTCCCTGGATATTTAACTTCTGAGATAATTTCGGCAGTTTGTTTTGGCTCTGTTTCAATTTTTGGTGGGACATATCCTTTTTTCCATTCTCCATAATAACTTTTAACCATTGGCATAATCTCTTTAGGATTTATATCTCCAACAATCAGCAAAACCACATTATCGGGTCTGTAGTAACGGTTGAAAAAACTTATGCTGTAATCATACATTGTTGGCATTGCTTTGATGTCTTCCTCGAATCCTATTGTAGTATGTTTATAAGTATGCTTGGTAAAAGCACTCGAAAGCAACTTTTCCCAAATCCAGAAAAATGGTGAGGTTTTACCTTTTCTATACTCTCCATAAACAGCACCCGACTCAGTTTTAAAAGCTGGCTCTTCATAGAATAAATTCTGAAAGCGATCGCTTTCCAATTCCATAACCTTCTCTAAATTATCCTTGGTTATGCTAAGATGATAGCAGGTGTAGTCATCTGTTGTGTAAGCATTTGCATCGGCTCCCATCGAGATAACAATCTTATCGTAAACATTGCCGGGATATTTCTTAGTTCCTCTGAACATCATATGCTCAAAAAAGTGGGCAAAGCCCGAATGACCCGGTTCGTATTCATCACGGCTGCCCGTTCTGACGATACTGTAATAGGAAACCAAACCATCACTCGGCATTGGTATCAGAATCACTTTTAAACCATTTTGCAATGTTTCCGTATAGCTTGGATAAGGAAAAATTTTATTTGATTTCTTTTTATCCTTCGATAGTGCATCAGTCTGATTGATTAACATAACTAAACTAAAAATAAAAATTATTAATCTTACCATAATATTTCCAATATATTAAAAATGAAATTTATTATACGTTTATATTATTTAAATATTAAAAATTAAATCGCATGAAAATCAGAAATCTTCGAAGAAATCATTTTTTCACTGAGTTCCAAAAACTTTTGTCCCTTTTCAAAATTGGCAGCTTCTTTTGACATTCGACCAAATTTAAATTCATCAAAATATGTTCCTGTTATGCCTTTGACTTCATCAGAAACTGCAAGCCAAAAAATCGGTTTAGCTCCTTCTATTGTTGGTTTCGAAAAAAGTTTACCCAATTGCTTGACAGGAAATGGAAAATTTCTTAATATTTCCGACACAATGACTCCGGGCATCAGGCTATTGACCGTAATATTCTTCGATTTTAGTTTTAAGGCTAAAACATTAGTGAACCATATATTAGCAAGCTTTGAATTAGCATATACTTTTAAAAAATCAAAACTTTTGGATGAGTCCGGGTCATCAAAATTGAATCTTGCATATTTGTGAGCCGCTGATGCAACGTTTATTATTCTCGATTGATTACCTAATAAAATCAAATCCAAAAGCAAATGAGTAAGGTAATAATGTGAGAGATGATTGACCGCAAATGTTTTTTCAAAGCCGTCTTCCGATAGATTCAATCTGAACTCCCATGTGCCTGCATTATTTATTAATATATCAATTTTACTATATTTTTCTTTAAATTCATTACAAAAATGAGTGATAGAATTCAACGATGATAGATCGCAGAAAAAATAATTAATATCAGTGTTTCCACTCTTTTCAATTAGATATTTTTTAGTTTCTTCTGCTTTTTGGGAATTACGAGCTGTGAAAACCAGATTTATATCTTCTTTTGCAATCATTGCGGCAGCTTCTTTACCAATACCCGCAGTTGCACCCGTTATCAGACATACCTTTTTATCCATATCTTCAAATTAAAAAAATAGAAACAAAATCAAAACTTAACCGTATATTAGATTTGTTTAACCAAAGACAAAAATGACGGATAGTAATATGTTTGCATTGAAAGTTGAAGGGATTAAAAAAACTTTTGGCGATTATACTGCAGTAAAAAATGTCAGCTTTTCGGTCGAAAAGGGTAAAGTTTATGGTCTGCTTGGACCTAATGGTGCAGGCAAAACCACAACTATAAGAATGATTACAAATATTCTTATTCCTGACGATGGAAATATTTACATTTTTGATGAGCCAGTCGGACCAATCCACCAGAATATTATCGGTTACCTTCCCGAAGAGCGAGGACTTTATAAAAAATTGAAGGTAATTGAACAGCTTATCTATTTTGCAGAACTGAAAGGAATGAACGCCAATGAAGCAAGAAAAAAAGCAAAAGAATGGTTGAATAAACTTGATGCCGGAAGCTGGGAAAATAAAAAAATTCAGGAGCTTTCCAAAGGTATGCAACAAAAGGTGCAGTTCATTAGCACTATTCTTCACGAGCCCGAAATTTTAATTCTGGACGAGCCGTTTTCGGGATTTGACCCCATAAATACAGAGCTATTGAAAAAGATTATTCTCGATTTCAAAGATATGGGTAAAACAATCATTCTATCCACTCACATTATGGAGCAAGCTGAACAACTTTGCGATGATATCTGCCTTATAAATAAAGGCTCAATCGTTCTTCAAGGAAGCATCCGGGAAATTAAAAGCAAATATGGAAGAGATTTGATAATCATTGAATTCGAGGGTGACGATTCTTTCATCAATGATTTTAGTAATTTAAAATTTATCAATAGAACAAAAAACCGGATTGAATTTAGATTTACTGACGGGCAATTCTCTGTCAATGATTTTTTAAATAGGGCAATTCAGTCTGTTCAGTTATATAAATTTGAATTGAGTGAGCCAAGCTTGAATGAAATTTTCATTGATACCGTAACAAATCAGGAGCAAAACCTATGAACAGAAAAGCATCAACAGCCAAAATATGGACTATAATAAGACATGAATATATCTCAAAAGTGAAATCAAAAGGTTTTATTATCAGTACAATTCTTGGTCCTCTTATCTTAATAGCACTCATAGCTATTCCAATTATTATAACAATGATTAGTATGGGTGAATCGGAAAAGAAAATTGCAATTATTGATTTAAGCAACAAAAATATAGGGCAAAAGTTAGTCAGCATTGATACAGCTAAATATATATTATCCAATAATTTATTATCTGAACTAAGAAACCAGTTACTCAACAGAGAAATTGACGGCTACTTATTTATACCCGTGGATATTACTACAAGAAGTAAAATTACTATTTATACTCGTGGGGGTGGTGGTATTGCTTTTATTGCAAAGATAGAGAAACATTTGAGCAAAATAATCCGCCATGAAAGGCTTTCTGAAGCCGGTTTAGACCCAGCCCTGATTGATAAAGCTGATAAGGGGATTGAAGTGCAAACCGAAAAATTGACTGAAGCAGGAACAAAAAAAGACTACGCTGAAGTATTTGCAGGTATCGGCTATTTCCTTGGATTTTTAATTTATATGATGATGTTTATGTATGGCAGTCTGGTCATGAGAGCCGTAATCGAAGAAAAAGCCAATAGGATTATCGAAGTCATTGCTTCTTCGGCAAAGCCTTTCGAAATTATGTTTGGCAAAGTTGTCGGAATCGGAGCGGTTGGTTTGACTCAGGTAATAGTTTGGGTTGTTCTCTCCCTTGGAATTCTTTCGCTTGCTGGTCCGGTTGCTTCTATGTTTGCTCCAACACCGGAAACTTTTACTGCAGGAATGCCAATGGATGGGAAAGAAACAGCGTTTATGCAGAACTTCGAAATGCCTGAAATCTCAATATGGTTAATTCTTGGTTTTATTTTTTATTTTCTATCAGGATATTTTATTTATTCCACATTATTTGCAGCTGTTGGCTCTGCAGTCGATCAGGAAGCCGATGCCCAGCAACTGATGACACCTATCACGCTTCCCATTATTATTCCTATTCTTTTCATTGGTAGCGTTATTTCAAATCCCGATGGAGCGTTGGCAGTTGTATTATCTCTTATACCCCTGTTTTCGCCAATTTTGATGATAGTCCGTGTTGCTGCAACTGATGTGCCTATCTGGCAGATTTTATTATCTGTAATATTGATGGTTTCAACATTTCTGGGCTGTCTTTGGTTGGCTGCAAAAATTTATAGAACAGGTATTTTAATGTATGGAAAAAAGCCCACTTTCAAAGATATTTTTAAATGGCTTAAATTAGCTAAATAAATTTTAATATTATTATTATGTTCTTTTATAGATTCTTTTTCTTCTTAATAATATCTGGAACAAACCTTTTGTTAACTTTCAATGCATCAGGAAAAGATTCATCTGATGTTATGAGTAAATTTCTTTATTATAAACATAAATACAAAGTCAACTGTGCCGATGAAAAGATTACCGATAATTTCGGCAATAGTTATGACTCACTCTATGGAACAAGAAATATGAGAGTGATCCTTCACGGAGTGGCTTATCGTGGTGGAGCAAACAATCATTATAATAAATTTTTGAAAAGAGATAATCACAATCCATTGCCGCACGAGGGATTGATAAACCTTGTCAATCAAGGCTTTTCAAGAGCAATTTATCTCTATTCAAAAAATTTTAATTCCTCAGAAAAAATTTTTGTGAATGACTCGGGAACTGACACATTGTATTATCTTCAAAACTCCGGTATGAACAGAAATGATTTAAAATCAATAATGTTTATGGTGCTTGATGTTATACAAAACAAAGATACCGGACCAATTTATCTTCATTGCTGGAATGGCTGGCATCAGTCAGGTTACATTTCAGCAGCTATTCTTATGCAATTCTGCGATTTAACTAATGAGCAGGCTTTGAGATACTGGAATCTTAATACAGATGGCGTAAATAAGGGTTATGAAAACGTTAAACGACTTGTATCCACATTCGAACCATTCAAGGATATCAAAATTGATGATAATACCAAGAAAATAATCTGCCCCTGTCTTGAGTCCAAATGAGCTTGTCTCAAAAGACATATTTTGGGCATAAATGGTTAGGCAAGGACGCCTGACCTACAATATAATTCAAGTGCTTAGCAGAACAAATATTCTTGTTTTTTCCGAAGATAATGACTTATAAGACAGTCCCCTTAATTTTATTGATTATCTTATTTTAATAACTTTTGAAACTCTATTCGCAAAATGAACATAATAAATTCCTGCGGGTAGATTTGATATATCAATATAAACAGGTAAGGATGTAACCCTATCAGATGAAAGAACTTTTTGCCCAATGTTATTATAGATCGTAATGACAGACTTCTCGTAATTTGTTGAGCTTAAAATATTAAACCCGCTAATTTCAATATAATTAACAGCAGGATTAGGTATTATTGTTAATGGGTAAATATCTTCAAACTCACTAACATCCAGATAAGATTTAATTATCTTGATATTTCCGCTACCATCTATTTCAAATATTGAATTTATCGGAGTATTAATAACTTTTGTAGTAAATAAACTTTTGTGAGGCCATCTGACAACAATTGAATCAATTTTATTCCTGTATCCCAGACCGAAGTTCCTTATAAACGGTTGCTGTCCGGCAAAATGCCCCAAACCAGCCTGCACCTCCTGTATTTGGCTCATTCCCTCGGAATATAGATGAATTCTTGCACCTATGGCAGATTTGTTGCATCCTTCGGGTGGATTGAGCTTGACTGATACCCAGTTTTTCTCGTTGCCAATGTCATTGCGAAGAACCTGCACCTGCATATAAACATTAATAACCTTTTCTGTTCCTACCATTTGAGTATCTCTAATTTGATGACTTACAAATATATCCTGATCACCATCTAAATCGAAATCAATAGGTTCTATAGAGTGAGCCTCTTTGATAGTATGAAAAATTCCCAATTGTTTTGAAATATCATCAAATGAATGATTTTCATTCTGACGGCAAATATAAAGTCTCTCCTGCCCCTCCAGATTTGCCTGAGGATAAGCCATCTGACAGATAGCAATATCCTGCCAACCGTCTCCGTCCAGATCGAACCAACAGCCACCCTGATCACCAAGATGAGAATTTTTTGGGGCATCACGCTTGATTCGCTCAATATCCCAGACATATTTGTAACCTCCGGCTTGTCCCTGATTTATACTTATATGAGTCCTTCCTTCGTTAGCATCATAACCGCCGTGAACATTAACTTGTAAAATATCCATGTCCCCGTCATTATCGAAATCAGCTGGTTGGGCTTCCCATTGGCAAAGATTCTGTCCGTTATCTCCTTTCATCTTTTGTGCTGAATAATCGGCAACGCCCGAGTAATTGACAAATGTTCCGTCCCCTTTGTTGCGAAAAAGCACTCCACCTGTCCTGCAATAAGGTGACGTAATAATATCCTGCCATCCGTCATTGTTCCAGTCAGTTATGTTCACACCATAGTCGGCTTCAACGGTTTTTTGAGTGCCGCTTGTTTTGATATGAGTGAAAGAGCCGTCCCCGTTTCCCTTTAGAAGAATATTGGGCATCGCAGTTCCCAGATTGTTGAAAGCAGCATAGTCAGTGAACCATGTGGACATAAAAATATCAATAATCCCATCATAATCATAATCCAGAAATCCAATACCGGTAACATTGACCAAACCCTTCGCAATGGTATCATCAACAACAATATCGTGAACTCCGGCATCTTTTTTCAATGTAAATTTCCCTGATCCATCATTAAGAAGCACTTCGGTTCTATCGCCCGGATCAAGCTCGCCCAGATACATTTGTAATCTGTGATAATAAATGCTTGTAATTAAATCCATATCCCCATCATTATCGAAATCAGCCATAGAAGAGATATCTGCAATGCGTCCTTCTTTTTCAGGATCTCTATTTGCATTGATACCGCTGCTTTCGGTGATGTCAACAAAAATCCTTCTGTTCTCAGAATTTGGGTCAGGATTTTCAGTATTAAGGTATAGCTTTATTCTGTTTTTATTAATTTTTCCTTCCCCGAGGATTAAATCGGGGTAGTTATCATTATTAACATCAACAGCCATAATTCTGGTAAATTTGGCTGAATCAAGCCCAACATCTTTTGTAACGAGCTTGAGCCATGTTGGATTTGGTTCTTGAGGAAATAGAGCCAGACAGGTTAAGAAAATGAAAACAAAAACAAAAAAGTATAAATTTTTCATAATGTTAAAATTTTATTAAACAATCAAAATTAAAAATAAGAAATAAATCGAAATTATTTCGAGATTTTAAAATGAATTGTCAAGATAGATTTAATTTTCAGTCCGAATCGAACTCAAGACCAAAGATCTGGGGAAGTTTGAAAATATGACTCTTTATAGCTGAGAAAAGCTGCCCGCTTGTGAAAATTATCTCACCGAATTTTCTGTCGTTTAGATTATATGCAAAATCTATCCTGTAAATTCCGTGTGAGCCTGTTGACTTCATATCGTAAATCCTCAAACCGAAGCCAATTGAATTTTTCCATTGAGTTTTTGTTATTTCTGTTTTTTGATTCCATGCTGTCCCGAAATCATAAAATGCAACCATACCTAAATTGAAAATCCATATTTGAAAATCAGGGAACAACCTTGCCTCAATATTTCCAACAATTCGATTATCGCCTGTAATCTGGTTCACTGGGAATCCTCTCAAACCTGTGGAATTATCAAGAATTAACTGACGCAAACCATACCAGTTCCAGACTGTCTGCTGTCTTAACCTTGTTGCAAATAACAACCAATCATAAACTCTATAGAAGGCTTGTCCAGAAAATTCCTGATAAGTGTTAAGCCCTCGGCTTTGAGCAAAAGCACTTGCACCAGTCAACTGTCCCCATAGATATAATTTCCCGTCAAAATATGATTGTTCCCCCTGACCAGCTACATAATAATATCCTTCACCTTTACCTCCAAGAGAAAAAGTTCTTCCAAGAATAGCCGTTCCCCATCCACCGATAGAGAAATCTTCAATCAGATAGTTGTTTAGCTTAGTTGATTTAACGTAATCTTCCGAGATTGATGAAAATGCAATCAGAAACTTTCCAGAATTATCATAGGCTCTTTTAAATTCTGGCTTTCCTCTGTTTATATCCTCGAGTTGTAAACTTACAGTGAAAAACACCCTGTCAATATCCCGCCATGCTCGAGAATACCAAGCTTTCACGCTTCGGCTGTGATAAAACATTAATTCGTAGGAACTGTCTGGTTTAAATAGGAATTCATTCCCAAAAGAGTTATGAAAGTAAAGTCCATAAGAACTCTTAGTATCAAGGGTTCGGAAAGGTTTATTAATTCCCAGAAACTGTGAAGTAGTGTATTTATTAGCAAATAGCCCTGCTTCAAATCCATATTCTGAACGGAATAATCTCCTCTGACTTATAGCAGAATAACCCTGCCATCCTGTATTATTTTCGGTTCTGTATAGTCCTTCGAGAGAGATATATGTTGCAGTTCCAAGAAAATTCAGCTCTTCAATTCTTCCCCCAATATTTTGAGCACCTCCCCCTGTTCCAAAAAGGATACTGGGTCTGGTTGACCAACGATCTTGTGTTGTAAGATATATATCATAAGAATCATTTCCAACAGAATCAAGCTCAATTTTAACATTGGTAAAAAGTCCGGTATTTCTGAGGTTTCTCTCGGTTTCTTCAATTAATCGAAAATCTAATTCATCATTTACGGAAAAAAGTAATTCGTCCTCGATAATATATTGCCTTGTTACTATCCGTAGCGAATTAGCGAGTTTTGCGGCAAAGAACCAGTCTTTTTGGGTTGAATCGAATACGTTCTTTCTTTCAATATATATATTTCTGATGTATTCCTGAGGATAAATATAATTTGTAAAAATAAGGAATGAGAGAAATATTATATTTAGAATATTTTTTTTCAATCTTTTTATTTACAACGCAAAATTACAAGAACGTATCAATGAAGAAAGCTAAATTTGTTTTTTTAACTCAATAATGTTATTGCAAAGTGATTTTTCACGGTCATCATTTGAAGCAATTACAGTTATTCCACCTTTCTCTTTATGAGATTTTATCAGCTCACAGACAATACCAATTCCTTCGCTATCCAGATTTGTAAAAGGCTCATCAAGAAAAATAAAAGAGGGCTCTGAGGAAAAAGCCAGAATAAACTTTACTCTCTGTTTCATTCCTGAAGAAAATGTTTTAATCGGATCATTTCTCCTATCTATAAGTTTAAATTCTTTCAATAAATGAAGTTCCATATCTTTATTTTGCTTTAAACCTTTGATTTTAGATGAAATATGAAAATGCTCGATAGGAGTAAATTCTTCATAAATAGAGAGATAAGGAGATACAAACCCAATCATTTCGAAATGGTTGCTGTCCTCAATTTTATTATCATTAACAAAGAAATTAACTTTTCCGGCAGTTGGAGAGGAAACCCCTGCTAATATTTTAAGCAAAGTGGACTTACCAGAACCATTTTCACCAGCAATACCAAAAATGTCAGAGTTAAAAATTTCAAAGTTAATACCAGAAAAAACTGGTCTGAAAAGATAAAATGATTTCGATAAATCATTAGCTATTAGTTTCAGATTTTGCTTCATTTACAATTTATCAGCTACTCATAGGGCTTAAAAATCCGAAACCCTGATATAGGTAGAGCCTATATATCTTTTCCCTTTTGCTCTTTTTTCAGTTGGGGGAGGATTTTTCGGATCAGTCGTAGAATTCGGTTTTATGCTAATCCTTGATTCATCAATTCCATTTTCAACTAAAAAAGTTTTGAGCGATCGGGTTCTCTCTTCAGTTAATGTTTGATTTTCTGTCTTATCAATATTATTATCTGGGTAGCAGATAATATCTACTTTTATCTCATTATTATTTTTCAGAGTGGAAATAATATCACTCAAAAGATATTCAGATCCGAATCTCAATTTCGATTTATTTAGCTCAAATGGAGAAATAGTAAGCGGGAGATCTATTCCTTTTTGCAGAGGTGTTATTAAAAAATCTTTTGAAATCTCAGTGTATTTATCTGTATTAGCTATTTCAATTTCAAATTTTTCTTTAAAGTAATTGGGTTGTGATATCGTGATAAAATACTTTTTACCGGGTTTAAGGCTTGTGATATAATAATATCCATTTTCGGCAGAATTACTTCTGGTTGCATTTACCCTTTTTCCATTTTCATCGAGAACTATTAAATAAGCAGTTACAGGTTCACGGGTAACTGAATTGAAAACACTGCCTGTTATAGATACAACTGTCCCGACCAATTGGGATGAAGTCACATTCAAATTGGAAATGAATATAATAAAAGTAAGAGTAAGAAATATTAAAGCTTTTTTTATGATTTTCATAATTATTTACCTCCTTTTTTCTTTGTTCCTTTTTTATCAATCGAATCGGAAGAAGACGAAGCCCTGTTCAAAAATCTAACAGTTCCATCGGCACATCCCACAATAATAATACTCGCATCGCTGACAAGATCAACAGACCAGTTATCTATTCCGGTATCAAATGACATAAGATTTTCACCGGTTGTAACATCCCAGAGTTTAACAAATTTATCCAAACTTGCACTAACAAGTGTTTTGTTATCTTCAGCAAAAGAAATATCCTGAATTAATTCATTATGAGCTTTAATCTTTCTCATCATTTTGCCCGATGGCATACTCCAGATTATAATTTCACCACTTTGATCGCAAGATGCTAAAATTTTACTGTCAAAGCTATAAATAACTGAAAGAACAGGTGCATTATGGCCAATAAGAGTCATCAAAGGTTCTCTTGTTGTCAAATCAGTTGACCAGATTTTGATGGTTTTGTCGTCGCTGCAGGAAGCAATTGCAGTTCCATCGTAACTATAAGCCACATTGTTTGTTGGCAAAGTATGTCCTCGAAGAGTTTTAATCTCGGTGCCAAGCCTGATATCCCAAAGTTTAACTGTTTTGTCAAAACTTGTGCTGGCAACAAAGGTTGCACTATCATCCTGACTGAAATATACTCCTATGACCTGATCTGTGTGACCCTTTAGGATTCTAAGCTGTTTGCCTGTTTCGACATCCCATATTCTAACAGTGCCGTCACTCGAGCCACTTGCCAGCCACATATCGTTACCCGAAAATGAAATATTATTTACCTGTCCTAAATGTCCTGTTAGTGTGTGAAGCAACTTCCCGTCTGGCAAAGACCAGATTTTAATGGTTTCGTCAAGGCTGCAGGTTGCTACCTTAGTATTGTCCTCATTAACAAAAACTCCAAGAACCTCATCTTCGTGCTGTCCTATTGTTTTCATTGTGTAAGTTAATTTTGTTTTCTGTGGAAATACCGTTGCACTCGCCAAAAACAATGAAATCAATACCAAAATCAAAATCTTTCTTGACATTAAATTTCCCTTGATATTTAAAAATTACATATTTTGTTTGACAAAATAAAAATAGAAATACTAATATAAAAATAAAAGCATAACTAATGACGAATTAAATTAATTTTTTTTTAGATAAAGTAAGATATTTTTTAGAAGCTGTTGAATTTCTTGTAGTTCATCTAATGAAATTCTTTGATTATTATTGCTATTAACCACCTGTTTTTCTTCCTTCTCAGAAAGATTGTTTTCAAGTTTAGCGAGCAAAGATCTCTCATCATTAGAATGAAGTATTCTGCTAATTTGCTCTTTTGCTCCTTTCAAGGAGAGTTTTTCTTCTCTTAATAATTTTTTTATGAGTTTAATAATTAACAAATCCTTACTCGAATAAATTCTATTACCACCACGATTCTTTTTGGGTTTTAATTCTTCAAATTCCTTTTCCCAATATCTCAGGGTATGTTGTTCCTCATTTAATAATTCACATATTTCTCTTATTGAATAATATAATTTCTTCATTCTAAATTAATTTGAAGTCAAAAAAATTAAAAAATTATTGCTATTATAGAAAATTTTTACAATAAAAACAAATAAATACAGTTTCAACATAAATGAATTGCAAATTAACACAATTTTTATTATTTTTGTAAGCTATATCCATATATAGGAGAAAAAAATTGGATTATAATAAAGTAAATCCCGTTGTTGTCAGAATGAAAGAATCTGAAAAAGGTGTTATATACCAATCTATCGTTGCCATGGGGTTCCGGGCACGTCAAATCAATGACCAGATCAAACAGGAATTAACTGAAAGATTAGCAAGTGTTATTGATGATAGTTCTGATTCCGAAGGGGCAAACTTTGACCAAATCGCTATCAGCCGTGAATTTGACAATATCCCAAAACCAACTTTCTTAGCTATGAAAGAAGTTTTGGATCAAAAGTTACAGTATTATCTGCCCAATGAAAATGATCAAACTACTGATTGATTATTAAAATTTATAATTCACTTTCAATCTGTAAACCTATAAATCTTGTTGGACCAAGATTTCCAACTACTTCTGTGTAGTAATAATTGAAAGCGTTTTTAACGTTTAAAGTAAGCTGGATTGGAATTTTTAGCAATTCTTGTAATTTAAACTTTAATCTAAAATCAAAAATATGCATAGGAACTCGGGCATCATAATCCCTTACCTGTAGCTTTAGAAGTTCATCTACTGTCTCCATCCTGTTAATAAATCTGTAATCAGCATAAAATTCAACACTTCCCAATGGAATTAAGAGTGAATTATAACAAAAAAAAGTTGACCGGTATTTCAAAGTTTGATTCAACTTCAAATCCAGTGGTTTCATAGCACTTATTGAAGACTGAAATCCTACAAAGTCAAAGAGCAGACTTTTCAAAGTAAATTCAATTCCTGTAATTCTTGCTCTTGTAATGTTCAGGAATTTTATAACTGAACCCTGTTGAGTATTGTCAAAAGTCGGCTCAATCAAATTATCAAATTCAGAGTGATAGATCGCAAAATCAAACTGAATAGGTGCTCCCCATAGTTCAAAATCATAATTTGAACCAATTTCTGCAGACCAGCTGATTTCTGATTTCAAGAGCGGGTTTGGTGCAACTGTGAAACCGCTGAACTTTAATGATGCGAATCGCTCCGCAACAGTTGGTGCCCTGAAACCTCTACCTAAGGACATACGAAATTTTGGTCCAAAAGGGGATAAATAATTAATTCCAAGCTTTGGAGAAAATTCCAGCTGGTAATCTGAACTGTCTGTTTTTTCGTAATCAGTTCTTGCTCCAATCGTAAAAATAAAATCTTTTAATTGAGCTAATTCCCATTGAATATACCCAGCAAAAATGTCCTGATTCACTTTGCCGTATAATTTTGATGTTACATTGTTAATCGTTGCTACTAACCCATAGGTTAGAAGAGTCCGGTCAGCTAGGCTTGAATTCATCTGTGCTTCAGTATTGAAACTAATTGCATCTGATTGTCTGTATTCAGGGTCATTTATATTTAAATTATTTTCTACATAAGTCCTGTAAATACCTGTTTTGATGGTTATAAAATTTCTCGAATTAAAAATATGCTTCAAATCACCTGCAATAGCCAGTTTAGTCGAGAGAATACGTGCGTCGGTATTAGCATTTGTTGGTGGAATAGTAGCACTATCCAGACTATTCCAATACACCCAGTCATCACTCTTATCCGAAGCATAATTAAAGAGTAATGTAGCTTTTGTAAAATCCGAAAATGAATTATTCAATTTTGAAAATATATTGTATCTGAATGATTTATCATACTTTCTATAACTTTCGTCATTTTCAAGTCCTCCTGATAGTATTATTCCCAAAGAATTAAATTTCGTTGATAAAGAAAAATCAAATCCAGATTTAAATGGAACATCTTCTCTGTATCTCCATTGTTGAAATTTTGGAAAAGTATAAAATCCTGAATGGATACGACCTCTAAATCTTAATTCTTCATCAGGTTCAGTTGTTATAATATTGATAATTCCCCCAAGTGCACCAGTCCCATAAAGAGCAGAACCGGCACCTTTTACGATTTCTATTTGCTCGATATTAAAAATGGGTATTGCGTCATATTTCATATCGCCCTGATCCCCTGATAAAAGAGGAAAACCATCAACAAGAAGAGCAACCCTCGAGCCTAATCCAAAAGCAAAGCCCGATGACCCCCTGAGATTTACATTATCTTTGTTCATTATTATCCCGGGAACATATCGCAAGGCTTCATCAAATCTTGTTATACTTTTGGTAATCAAATCATTATTGCTAATGACAGAGATGGAAATCGGAACATCCTGAACAGCCTGAATCCTTTTATTTGCAGAAACAACCACCTCACCTGTGCTTAATGGTTTTGATTTTAATTCAATTAACAGGTAAACTGAGTCATTATCAAGCACCTGAACAGGGATACGCCTGCTTTCATAACCAACAATGGTTACTAACAGAGTATAATTAGCTTTTTTGATTCCTTTTAGCAAGAAACTTCCATCTTTAACAGCAAAAGTTCCTAACCCTGTTCCTTCGAGTCTGATGCTTGCACCAACTAATGGAGAGCCATCTGTTTTATCAATTACCTTTCCTGTGATTTTTGAAAGAGATAGACAATTACTATAAGTTGAAAGTAATAAAAAAATTAATATATATAAGAAAATCCATTTTTTACTTAATAATCTGTCCATATATTACCCTCAAAAAGGTTGTGGAGGAAGATTTTGAAAGTCCACCTGGATATTAATATTTTTCAAGGAATCACCCGGATTTACTAACAATGATGATGGTTTTAAATTATCACCTGACTCTGTATAAACCCCGATAACCCTCCACTGAAATAAATTTCCATATCTTTGGGCAACGGCAATGTATTTTAGCAATACTGGTGGATCGTTTATTTCCAAAGAATAATAAGATTTTTCAACAAATCTGGGCAAAGTGTCAAGAGTGAAATAAGCATTACCATCGGTTAATTCCCTTAAAATACTACTACTATCTGATAATGGATAGTTTTTGAAAGCTACTAATCTGATTTCGAAGACAGAATCAGCAGGAGGCCATTTGTCTTTTCCACCTTTATAAGATATTTCTCCAGAGATATAGCTCTTTTTTGCTGGCTCTTTCGGAGCTAGTCCCATATCACAGGAATATAATATAAGACTTAATATTATATTTATATATATTATAATATTTTGTTTCATAGCTTTCAATTATGTTTTATTTTTAAAACTTCTTAATTTACAAATTTTTAATAAATTAATGGAGATATTAATTTTATATGTATTTTCTTAACATGAAATATTTGTTTTTACTCTTAATTACAGCATTATTTAATGTAACTTCACTAAGTTATTTATTTTCTGAGGAAGAAAAGCCTATTCTAATAGGCAATTTCTTCTGGAATGAATGGTTAAAAGAAACCGGATGGGATAATTCCGGGTTCCTGAGCTATAATCCATCGGAAGAAAAAATTAATATAATAAAGAAACTTATAAGTGAGAAAAATATTAAGTTCCTTATTTTTGGGGGCTCGTGGTGCAGTGATACCAAAAGTGAATTACCTAAAATATTTAAAATCTTCTCCCTTTGCGATTTAGACATTAACAAAATCGAAATTATTGGGGTTGATAGGCAAAAATCCGAACCCTCAGGCAAATCAATGCTATATCACATAGAAAAGGTTCCAACTTTAATAGTATTAACGGAAAACACTGAATTAGGAAGAATAACAGAATTCCCTCTTATTTCGTGGGAAGACGATATGATAAAGATTTTGGAATCAAAATGAAAAATATATTGGTAATTGCATATTATTTCCCGCCTTCTGGTGGTCCCGGAGGGCAGAGAGTATTGAAAACAGTCAAATACCTACCTGCATTCGGTTGGCAGCCGTATGTTCTTACAGTTTCAAACGGGCAATTTCCTGCAATTGATGAAACGCTTTTGGATGAAATTCCAAAATCAGTTGTTGTTGAAAGAACAAAAATTTTTGAACCTTATGATATTTATCGAAAGATCACCGGAATGAAACCCGGAACTGCAATTGATGTGAACGTAATCAAAAAGGAAGGGCAGTCATTAAGTTTTAAGCAAAGATTAACGGAATTTGTAAGAGCAACTTTTTTTATTCCCGATGCAAGGGTCGGCTGGCTTTTTTCTGCCGTCAAAGCAGGCAAAGAGATGATTAATAAATATAATATTCAGGCAATTTACAGCTCTTCACCACCTTATACCTGTTCCCTGATAGCAAAAAAGTTAAAGAAATCCTCAAACCTCCCATGGATAGCGGGTTTTCGGGATCCATGGACGGGTTTTATTTCATCTCCGAACAGATGGCTCATACCTGCAATGATTGATAGACATTTCGAAAAATCTGTTTTCCGAACTGCAGACTTTGTTGAATGTGCATGGGAGGGTATAATAAAAGATGCTTTGAGCAAATACCCTGTACTTGATAAGAATAAATTCATTCATATACCTAATGGATTCGATTCTGATGATTTCCCAGAAATAGAAATTAAAGCTAATGAAAAATTCACTCTAACTTATACAGGCTCAATGTATGGAAGGCGTAATCCGGAAAGTCTTTTTAAATCTATTGAAATTCTTATAATTACCGGAAAGATAAACCCTGATGATATCAAACTAATATTCGTAGGCAGATTTGGTGATGAAATTCACGAAATGTTCAATAAAGCTTCCTTCAAGGATAAAATCGAAATCTATGGCTATGTTCCTCACAAAGAGAGCGTTGAGTTTATTCTTCGTTCAGATGCTCTCCTTCTGGTAGTTGATGAATCAAAGGAAAGCGAGGAAATCGTGCCGGGTAAAGTTTATGAATATATTGGAACAAGAAAACCTATATTAGCGATAGCTCCTGATAATAGTGCTATTTCGAGGCTAATTCGGGAGACAAATACAGGTTTGATAGCCCATCAGACTGAAATTGACAAAATTGCTGACAATTTTTTCAAGTTCTATCTTGCTTGGAAGCAAAAAACTAAATTGACAATTCCTGATGAGATCGAAATCAATAAATATGAAAGACGGGAATCTGCAAAGCAATTAGCTGCTTTGCTTGATTCAATTGTTAGCTGAAACCTTTTGATTTCTTAATGATTTCGTAGGCTTTATTTATCTCAATAGTTTTTTTAGCGGCAAGGTCTCTTATCTCTTCACCAAGATTTGCAACCCTATCTGGGTGATAATCCTTCATTTTCTGTTTGTAAGCTGTTTTAATATCTTCAACCGAAGCATCAAGATTCAAACCGAGAATTTTATTAGCCATATCGAGGGTGATTTCAGTATCAAATGATTGGCTGCTTTTTTTCTGGTAGCCCTTATCGGAAGATTGTTTATTTTTTTCCTGATTTAATTCATCAATAATTTTCTTTAACTCCTCGTCCTCATTGCCTATTATTCTGTTGGCAGAGTTTAGATCGGACTCCGTGTTAATATAGGATTTTGCAATTTTCAATATTCTGTTTAATATCTGACCCATATTTTTCTTTCTTCATTTTTATTTCTTTTTCAATATATAAGAAGCTTCAAGACTAAAAACATTTTTAATCACAGGGATATAAGACAGTAAATTGGACTTAATAGCAGGAAGCCCAAATTTCATCTTATATACGGGTCTTAGAAAATAATAGTCTTTATGAAAAATATCATAACCACTTTCCAAAGCAGAATGGATAAATTTTTTTGGTGTCAGACGAATTTTTTGCAGCCTTTTTACTTCGTAAATATCGTTTTCTCTGCCCGATTGAATCAATTTATAAAATATAAAATTCGGAAGATAGTGAATGAAAGGAAATTTTCCCCAGAAATTTTCAACCGTATGCTGATGCCCACCGAATGGAGAATAATAAGGTGGAAAAGTAACGTATAAAAATCCTCCCGGTTTTATTATCTTTTTAGTTTGCGAAAGGGCTAACTTTGTGTCATCAAGATGTTCTATAACATCACGAAGAATAACAAGGTCATAATTCTCTAACCATTCCTTTTTTGGTTCTTCGGTTATGATATTGTGTAATTGAAAAGAAATATTACAATTGATTATATCACTGATAATTTTTCCCTTTTCGAGACGAATTGAAACAATATCAGTTCCTAACGGTTCTGTTGCACCGGCATCAACAAAAGCTGCCAGCACTCCGCCTTCGGCAGAACCGATTTCTGCAACTGAATATCCGGGTTTGAACGCACCAGTTTTATTAAGATAAGGAACAAGAACTTCATATCCCAATCTATATTGATATCCCCAGTAATATTTATCGTTCGGAGCAATTAAATCCGAATTTATTACGCTTTCGTATTTTGATAACATAAGATTACATAATTTTTTTTCATATATTCGATTTTCGGCTATATATATTTTTAATTACAAGGTTTTTTTCGTGTGAAAATAGGTTATCTTTCGACGTTTTATCCGTTTAGAGGGGGTATAGCTCAATTTAATGCTGCTTTGCTGAAAGAGCTAAGGTTGGAAAATCAGGTTCTTGCTTTTAACTTCAAGCGACAGTATCCCGAATTTCTATTTCCCGGCTCCACTCAATACGTAACAGAAAATGACAAAGCTGAGCCCGTTGAATCAATCAGAAAACTTGATACAATTAACCCTATAACATATTACACTACATATAAAGCAATCAGAAAATTTAACCCCGATTTAATGATTTCAAAATTCTGGATGCCATTTTTTGGTCCTTCTCTTGGGTATGTCCTTAAAAGTTTAAAGAAGAAAGGGGTTAAAAATATCGGAATTTTAGATAACGTTATACCTCACGAAAAACGACCCGGAGATAATCTTTTCACAAATTATTATATCAACTCTAATAATGCTTTTATTGTAATGAGCAATACTGTCCGGGATGATTTACTTAAATTTAAACCCGATGCTATATTTAAGCAGGTTCTTCACCCCCTTTATGATCACTTTGGCAACCTCATTAAAAAAAATGAAGCGAGAGAAAAACTCGGAATTCAACAGAATAAAAATGTTCTTCTATTTTTCGGGTTCATAAGAAAATATAAGGGACTGGATTTACTGCTCGAATCTATCCGATTTCTTCCTGATGACTATCTCTTGGTTATTGCCGGAGAAATTTATGGCAGCTTTGATGAGTATGAACAGATAATAAAAAACTACAATCTGGAAAATAAGGTTAAGCTATTTATCAGGTATATTGATGATGGAGAAGTTCCACTGTTTTTCTCAGCCTCTGATGTTTGCATTCTGCCCTATAAATCAGCCACACAGAGCGGGATTCTGGGGATTTCATATCATTTTGGTCTCCCTGTGATAGCTACCGATACTGGTGGTCTTTGGGAAATGATTGAACCTTTCAATACTGGAATTATTGTCCGTGAACCAGCCCCGAATTTATTAAGCAGTGCAATATCAGACTATTTCAATCTTGAACTATCATCACAATTCAAGGCTAACATAGAAAAATATAAGCACAAGGCAAGCTGGGCTTCCTTAGCAAAGGAAATTCTGGATTTATATGAAATTTTGAGAAACAATCAAAATCTTTAAAATATGAAAAGTGAATATCTAATTAATCTTTAATCTTATAGTATTTAAGCATTTTTGAATTTTTACGATTATAATTTTTACAAAAACTTAATATTTTTTCGTCTTTTAATCGTATATTACATTTAATATTTGATAAATATAGTTGTATGATGAGGGAGTTAAACCAAAGAGAAATTGATATTTTAAGGACAATTATTCACCTGTATATTTTGAATGCTATGCCGGTGGGGTCAAGAAGTTTGTCCAAATATCTCGAAGGTGATTATAAGTTAAGCCCCGCAACTATTCGTAATGTTATGGCAGATTTAGAAGAGATGGAATTAATCAGCCATCCTCATACTTCCGCAGGAAGAGTCCCTACAGATAAGGGCTATAGATTCTATGTTAATACCATAATGAAAAGAGAGGCTCTGACCCAAAGTGAAATGGATGCTTTGAGAAATTCTTTGAACCCAAATGTTTCAGAAGATATTCTAAAAGACGCTTCAAAATTACTTGGTATGTTATCAAAGTATTTAAGCATTGTTGAACTCCCACATATTACTGATTTAATTGTATTCAGGATTGAACTTATTTATCTGACTTCCAACAGATTATTAGTAGTTCTGGCTCTTGACTCAAATATTGTCCGAACTGTAACTCTGGAAGTCAATTTTGAAGTCAGTGAAAAGAATTTAGATCAGCTTTCGAGATTTATCAACGAAAAAATTTCTGGTAAGCCACTAAAATATATACGTGACAATTTCAAAGATATAATAAGTGATTATAATCAGGGCGATGCTCCTCTTATCCGCCTTTTTATTGATTCAATAGACAAATTATTCAAAAACCCTTATAAATCTGATAGGATTCATATTTCCGGAACCCAAAATTTACTTAATTACCCGGAATTCGAAGATCTGGACAAAGTCAGGAGTGTTATCGAGCTTATCGAAAATGAAGATATAATCATTCATCTATTCGATACATATGACACCGGAGAAAAATCTCCGCAGATATTGATTGGTAAAGAAATCAATAATAAATTTCTCGAAGATTATGCACTTGTTATATCTAATTATCACTATGGCTCAGCTTCTGGCTCCATTGGTCTTATCGGTCCAAAACGCATGAATTATTCAAAAATTACCTCATTAGTTCTATACATGACAGAGCTTCTTTCCGATTTATCCGAAAAGCATTAATAATATTTGTATAACATCTTGCTAAGCTATAATTTCCAAGATAAAATACACTAATCTAGATAATTTAATCTCTATATGTTTAAAACAAGAATAAATTAAGTTTATTCGTCTATTATATATTGTAAAAAAATATATGATTAGTTATGGACGAAAACAAAGACAATAAGAAAAAACCTTTGAGACCTACATCTAATAAAGTTAAAGACCTTTATAATGCTTACCTGAAAAACGAAGGAAGCAGAAGAATCCCTGTTTCTTTTTCAAAATCAAATGATGAATCAAAATCTGATATTGTTAAAAATGACAATGAAGAAGGCAACATAACTTCTCAAGTTAAATTTTCTGAAGAGCAAATCGAACAATCGGATGATAACATTTACGAAGAATTATTTGAGAGGATAAAGCAGCTCGAAGCAGAAAGGGATGACCTAAAGGATCAATTAATCAGAAAAGCAGCAGAATTCGAAAATTTGAAAAGAAGAACCATAAAAGAAAAACAGGATCTGATTGACTTCGCAAACGAAAGATTGATTTCAAATCTTCTACCTCTTCTAGATGATTTTTCTAAAGCCTTGGAAGCTGCAAATTCTAATTCTGATTACAACTCTCTTCGTCAGGGAATTGAAATGATTTATCAGAATGCAAAAAAAGTTCTTTCGGAAGCAGGTCTTACTCAAATGGAAAGCTCAGTCGGCAAATCCTTCAATGTTGATTTTCATGATGCACTAATGTCTATGCCCTCAGAGTTACCCGAAGGTTATGTTGTTCAGGAATATCAACCCGGCTATAAGCTTAAAGATAAAGTTATCAGACATGCAAAAGTAGTTATCTCTTCCGGTGAACCACAAGCAATTGAGGGGGAATTAAACAATGAGTAAAAGGGATTATTACGAAATCCTTGGAGTTTCCAGAAACTCAACAGCCGACGAAATAAAGTCAGCATACAGAAAACTTGCTCTAAAATATCATCCAGACAGAAATCCAGACGATAAAGAAGCTGAAGAAAAATTCAAAGAAGCAGCTGAAGCTTATGAAGTTTTGATTGATAATGATAAAAGAAGCAGATACGACAGATATGGTCATGACGGATTAAGAGCTGGTCGGGACTTTCATACTTATTCAGGTTTCGAAGATATTTTTTCAGCCTTTAATGATGTTTTCAGAGGCAGTGGCATCTTTGATGACTTTTTTGGAAATAGTTCAGGTTTCGACTCCTTCGGTTCAAATCGCAGGAGAAGTTCTTCTGGGAGGGGACTCGCCGAGCGAGGCTCTGACCTTAGAATTCAAATGCCATTGACTCTGGAAGAAATTGCTAATGGGGTTGAAAAACAAATCAAGTATAAACACTGGGTAAGCTGCAAAACCTGTAATGGCACCGGTGCAAGCAATTCTCAAAGTTACAGGCGTTGTTCTTCTTGTGATGGTTCTGGTCAGATCCGTCAGGTTTCAAGAACTATGTTCGGTCAGTTTGTTAATATATCTACCTGTCCCACCTGTAACGGCAGCGGACAAATAATAACTGACCCTTGCAAGGATTGCTCAGGCGAGGGCAGAGTTATGGCTGAAGATATTGAAAAGGTAAGCATTCCTGCCGGTGTGGAGGAAGGCAATTATTTGCCTCTCAGAGGAAAGGGTAACGCCGGTAAAAGAGGTGGTGATGCCGGCGATCTGCTCGTAGTCATTCAGGAGAAAGAACATCCCGAATTCGAAAGGCATAATAATGATGTGTATTATAGACTTTTAATCAGCTTCCCGGATGCTGTTCTTGGGACTGAAATTGAAATTCCCACTCTCTTTGGAACTGAAAAAATTAAAATTGAACCCGGCACTCAACCCGGTCAGGCTATAAAATTAAAAGGTAAAGGTATTCCGCATCTAAATAGCTATTCCAAAGGCGATCAAATTGTTATTATTAATATTTTCATCCCTCAAAATATTAATTCAAAGGAAAGAGAATTAATCAAAGCACTTGCCGAATCACCTAATATTTCCCCAAAGAAAAAAACAAACAAAAAAGAAAAGGACTTTTTCGGTAAGGTAAAGGATATTTTTGCTAAAGAATAATATTGTTTTTTTTAATCATTCTTTTTACTGATTTACATTTTTTTTAATTTAATTTTTTTCATTTATAAATTTCAAGATTGTATATGAAATTCAAGACCATTTTTATTACAGGAGCCTCGGCAGGAATTGGCGAAGCCTGTGCCGAAGTCTTTGCAGAAGCTGGTGCAAGATTAATACTGCTCGCAAGAAGAAGAGATAAATTGATTAATCTCTCCACCAATCTATTAAAAAAATACGGAACCGAATCCTTTAGTATTGAATGTGATGTGAGAAATTATAAAGCTGTCGAAAAGGTCATAACCAGTCTCCCTGATGAATGGAAAAATGTTGATGTCCTCATTAATAATGCCGGACTTGCACGTGGTATCGAAAAAATTCAGGACGGGGTGCTTGAAAACTGGGAAGAAATGATTGATACTAACATCAAAGGTCTGCTTTATATGACTCGCCTGATTCTGCCAGAAATGATAAAACGAGGCGAGGGACATATTGTGAACATTGCTTCTCTTGCTGGACGATTTGTCTATCCGGGGGGGAATGTTTACTGTGCTACCAAATTCGCCGTGAAAGCCCTTTCCGAAGGGATGCTAATTGATTTGAACGGCACTGGCATTAAAGTTACAAATATAGATCCGGGTCTTGTCGAAACTGAATTCTCTGAAGTTAGATTTCGAGGCGATAAAGAAAGAGCCAAGAAAATTTACGAAGGTTATACTCCATTAACAGGTAGGGATATTTCTGAAATTGTTTTATTTGCTGTCAACAGACCCAAACATGTTATGATTCAGGATATTTTGATAACCCCAACAGATCAGGTTAATCCATATATTTTAAACAAAAAGAGCAGTTAGATGAAGTATTTTACCCTGGCAGAAGCACGTAAAACATTACCTTTGATAAGAAAAATCGTAAATGATATTTTAAAATCAGGACAGGAACTGAAACTACTTGCTGCGACTCTTCACGATAGAGCTGAATCTAATCAGATGTTTATTGAATTAAAAAATAATCTAATAAACTATATTAATGAATTGGAATCTCTGGGTTGTTTCTACAAAGACTGGAACTTTGAATATGGACTCGTTGATTTTCCATCAAAAATTAATGAGGAAACTGTCCTTTTGTGCTGGAGAAGCGACGAACCTGACATTTTTTTCTACCATAATTTAGAAGAGGGCTACAGCGGAAGAAAACCCATTCCTGAAGATATTTTTTAAATCAACTTTCATTAGTCATTTTATAAATAAAAAATTAAAATTAATATCGGTATTAAGATTCCTATGGCAGTCAGCCATTTGCCCCTTCCTGTTATTCCTTTTTTACCTTTAATAACGAACAAACCAGTAATTGCCATCACAAATAAAGCAATTGCATAAACATCTGCCAGATAGGTGTAAAGCTTTTTTATATTGTTGTAATGAAGAAAATTGAACTCCTTAATTATGTAAAGAGGTGTCTTCTTCTCGATTGTTGCCTCTCCTGAAAATCTATCGAGTTGAACAGATCCGTTTTTGAAATAAATAATAATATCATCCCCAGAAAAAATAACATTCTTAAAATTTGATTCACCAACGGAACTTAAAACTGCTTTAGCACTCTCCTCATTGAAATCATCAGGAATTAATTTTTTATCAATCTTGGTTTCTGTAGAGCTAAATACATAGTCCGGGTGCCATCCGTTAGCTTTGACGTGATTGAGAACAAAACCTGAAACGGCATAAATTATAGTTAAACCAAAAATAAGATAACCAAGATCCCGATGAATGATATTATTCCATTTCCTGATTTTAGCAGCTTTCATCTATTTTTTCTTTTCCTCAAATTTTGTGGCTTCAACCGAGAAGAACGAAAGATATTTCTTACCGCTGGCTCTAAGCTCTTCTCTAAGATTATTAATCTTTCTCAATTTTCTCTGAATATCTTCGCTATCATGACCTTCTTCGCCGGTATGTAGCTTTTTACCTTCGTGCTTTTCTTCATTGGCATTCAGCACCTCATTTTCCCAATCCGATAGGAATTTTTCGTCAACTCTTTCTTCTTTGATGATTCCTTCGAC
Source organism: uncultured Hyphomicrobiales bacterium (assembly GCA_964473465.1). Classification (GTDB taxonomy): domain Bacteria; phylum Bacteroidota; class Ignavibacteria; order Kapaibacteriales; family UBA2268; genus CALHRB01. The sequence goes on along the minus strand of CAYYPE010000008.1, from coordinate 38,528 downwards.
AATAACTGTGCTACCAACAAGCTCCTCACCAAATTTTTCAATTTTCTTGCCAGCAGTTATTTCAACCCTGAGGCTATCATTTTTATCAATAAGGAACATTCTCTTACCTCCGTGTTTACAGGTGTGTGAGACTATTCCTTCGAGCAGTATAGTTTTTTCGATATATTTTGGGGCTTCCTGTTCAAAATTCAGAACAGTCAATTTGGGAGTTTGGTCTACTGGTTTGGTTGTATCATTATTTTGGGAGCAACTGATAACAAATAAAGATACTACTATAGCGAAAAGGATGTTAATTTTCATAGCTTTCTCAATAATATTTTGAAAATAATAAAAATTCAAAAATAGTGAAGAATTTGAGATTGTTCAAAGCTTTTGTTAATTTTTGAGACGGAAAAGATTGACAATACTATTTTTGAAACATTGTTCTGAAAACAAAATCCCACAATGGTTGACTCACGCCATAGCCCAGATTATGGTCTGTATAGTGATGTTTCATATGGTGAGATTTTATCTTCAGAAATAACTTGTTCTTAATTGCAAAGTGATGAATTGAATAATGAGTCATATCATACATAAGATACCCCGTTACAACTCCAGCAAAAAAAGGATTAACCGCAACGCCACCCATAAGAAACTTATAAAAAAAATAAAAAATTACAGCAAGAGGTAAACTGACAGAAGGTGGCATAACAAGCCTTAACGAGTCCTTGGGATATGCATGATGAATTCCATGGAAGATGTAAACCATCCTTTTTCCAAAATCAGTTTTTGGTGAGTAATGAAAAACAAATCTATGCAACAGATATTCTTTAAGTGACCACGCTAAAATTCCAGCTATATATAAAAACAATATATTGATTAATGAAATTCCGAAATTAAAGTATGAAATATATAAAAAGTAGATAATAACAGGTATATATATAATTAATGGGACTGTCCAATGAACTTTTGAGAAAAATTCAATAAAATCATTGGAGAAAAGCCTCGGAGTTTCATCTTTGTTAGAGACATAAAGCTTAGACATATCTGAAAAACCCTTTTCTTCAAATAATAAAATTAGAACATTATAGATAATTTGAAAAGAATTTTATTGAATTCTGATTTTTTGACCGGCTTTTAGATTCTTATCGGTCAGATTTTTGTTCTTTTGTTTTATTGACTTAGTTGAAACGCCAAATCTGTTAGCAATTTCGGAAATTGTATCCCCTCGCTTAACAGTATAATATTTTGGCACTTTTTTGACCCCTTTGGATGTTGGAGCCGAACTACCTTTGCTTACGTTTTCCTGATATATAGTAAGGTAAGTTCCCGAATAAACAGTGCTGCCTTTGATTTTTTTTGAATTCCAGCTTTTTAGCTGACTTTCGGTAACACCAAATTTTGCAGCAATATTGCTAATGTTATCGCCTGATTTGACTTTATAACTTATTTTTTTCTTTCCGGGTTCGTTTGTTTTTCTGTTATTACCGGATGTTTCATCACTTGCTAATAATTTTTTATTTTGATTCTGAGAAGGATTGACAATGATTTTCAGGCTGCTGCCAATAATTTTGTTTTCCTTCAAATTATTTAATTTTTTAATACTTTCGATAGAGACATTGTAATCATCTGCAATCTGAGCAAGTGTTTCCCCGGGACGAACATTATGCCTGATGATGACGGGTGAGTTGAGCTTCTTTATTACTGGCTCTTTTGGAGCTTCGGATGTAGTAACATTTTTTGCGATTTTAATAGTAGTTCCCGGCTCAATGTCATCCTTATCATAAGGAATATTATTCAACATTCTTAGATCAGATAGCCTGACACCGTATTTTTGTGCTATTGTATATAGATTTTCGCCATTACTTACATTATGTGTAATAAATGATTCTTTATCTTTCGTGGTAGAAACTTGATTTTCATTTCCATTATTTGAGGTCGTTGTTGTTTGCTGTTCCGATTCAGTCTGATTAGAAGCAATTAAGGTTTCTTCGAATTCTCTTGCATCAACAGGTATTAAAAGAGTTGTGCCCGATTTTAATTTTGTTCTGTCATTGCTTAAATTATTTGCCGAGAGAAGAACACTTTCGGGAATACCATAATATTTAGCAATTGAAGCAATAGTCTCTTTTCTGGCAACTTTATGAGTAATCCAAGGCTTTTTTTCTTCGGGTGCGAGAGTGGAAAGATTTGCAGCAAATAATTCCCTTGTTCCCTGTGGAATTTTAATAGTATAGGATGATACATCTGGTGGCGTGGTTGTCATCAATAGCTCGGGATTTAGATTCTGCAGATGCTCCAGAGTTGTGCCTGCACATTTGGCTAATGCTTTGAGGCTTATAGGTTCATTTAGTGTGTAAGTTTCATATTTATATTCATCAAGATAGTTGAATTCTTTTGTGTTGATGCCATATTCAGCAAGATTCATCGAAACTTTTGCAGTTGCAATGTAAAAAGGCACATAATTTCTTGTCTCTTTTGGCAAAAACTCTCTCAATTCCCAGAAACTTGGATTCTCGAATTTGCTTTTTGCAATAGCCCTTTTTACTCCGCTTATTCCACAATTATAGGCAGCAATGGCTAAGTGCCAATCTCCGAGGTTATTATAAAGGTCTTTCAAATGCCTCATTGCCGCTCTTGTTGATTTTTCGGGGTCTCGCCGTTCATCAACCCATACTGAAGAATTTGCGTTCAGTCCATACATCTCACCTGTCGAACGAATAAACTGCCACATACCAACTGCTTTTGCCCTTGATACAGCATTCGGATTAAGTGCACTTTCTATCATAGCAAGGTAAATGATTTCTTCAGGAACATTTTCTTCTTTGGCTATTCTTTTGAACATGGGGAACCATTTTGTGCTACGTTCAAGACTATTTTTGATGAATTTTTTTCCAACCTTATCCTGCGTCAGAAATGAAATATTTTTCTGGACATATTCATTATCAACTAATGGAATTGTGAAATTATTAGCTAAATCAACGGAATCTCTTTTGATTAATTCCTGTGTCTGCTTCTTTATCTCAATAGGGGGTTGAATAATTGTTGTAGTAGATTTTGGGCTCTCAATTTTTTCGAAGAGCTTGTCTCTGATAATGAACATAGAAGAATTTTCGTCAAGGTTGTCAATGCTTTGAACAAAACTCTCATAATCTTCGATAATGGATTGTGCCAGATCAGTAAAATCATCATTTTTGTCAATTCCGGGATAGCTTACAAGAGGATTCAGTATATTTATGGCAATTTCAAAATATTTTGCTGCACTTGTAGTATCTCCTTTTTCAATTAGAGTAAGAGCTTGAAGGTATCTCTGTCGGGCTCTTTCGAGGGTTTTTAATATGTTTTCGTCTTTGGTTGTTTTTGGTGTTGGAATATCGTCAAGGTCTGAATACTCATCAGGGAAGATTGTTATCTCTCTTTTATTCTTTTTATCAGTAGATTTTGAAAATAGATCGTCTGTTAAGCCAAGATTTATCGGCAAGAACAGTATGATTACAAATATTATCAATTTCATATTCTTTCCTATCTTATGGTTTTTAAACATAATTTTCCCCCCGAACAAATTTTAATGTCTGTAAATATAAGTTATATATTTAACAATGACAAGAAATTTTTTATTAATATTTTTTCATATTTTTAATTTTTTTCCAAAATTGACATTAAGCAAACACTCTAAGTATTTATTAATTTTAATACTTATCGAATGCTAAAACATAATTGGATAAATTGTTATCAAATAATGTGCAATTTTTTACCGTCTTGATAATTGAAAATTTATGAATTTCTTCAAATACATATTGCTTTTATATCTTTCAACTTACTTTTTCACGGGATGTATGCCCGAGGACATTCCAGTTACTCCTTTCAATCGTGGGAACGAAAGAATCGCTGTTGCCGAAATGGGTGTTGATTATCTTAATCAGATTTATTTTAGCCTTGATAAAGATTCAGTTGTAAAGCATAATATTTATACAATCTGGGATCTGGCTTTCAGCTGTGATGAAAATCATTTCCATATTTATCTAAACAGTGCAAGATTTATGAGAGCCTACGATTTCGGAGATGTTGATTTTAATACCATCAACCTAAAAAAAATTGTTAATATACCAGAAGAAAGCTGGAAACATGACAAACCAGATGGAACTTTCGACTCAACCGCTATTGGAAATTGGTGGAATATTAAAAATGACAGTATAATTTCGAAAGGACATACTTATGTCATTGACAGAGGATTTGACGAGAAAAAAAATAGTGGCGGATTTATAAAATTGTCATTTCTTGGTTTCAATAATAACAAATATATTATTAAATTTTCCAATCCTGACGGCTCAGCCGAAAACATTGTCGAAATTGAAAAAAGGCTGAACAAAAATCATATATTCTTTAGCTTTAGTGACGGTGGAAAAATTTTAGACCTTGAGCCTGATAACACTGAATGGGATTTGAATTTTACAAGATTTACTGAATTGCTCTCCGATAATGCCGGAAATCCAATGTGGTATCTTGTAACAACTGTTCTTATCAACACAAAATACGTAAGAGCGGGTTTACTAACTACAAAAAAAGATTTTTCTGAGGTTACTATCAAGGATACAGTATCAGCAAATCTATCCAATCTTCGAAATTCGATTGGATATGAGTGGAAAGGATATGATTTTGTTGGCACCAATACCTACACTGTCTATCCCGAAAAGATTTATATATTGCAGGACGTAAAGGGCTTTTACTGGAAACTTCATTTTATTGATTTTTTCAACGATAAAGGCGAAAAAGGATTTCCAAAGTTTGAATATAAAAAATTATGATTCCTGAATTATCTCAATCTGAATTTTGTCAGAGCTGCTTTTGTTTCTGTTCTGGGTTTCCTTATCAATAAATTCTCTGACAACCGGTTTTATATATAATTTATCTGAGTATCTGGAAAGGCAAAGAGCCAGCACAGAAACTAATGATTCAGTAGTTGCATTTTTATTTAAAACAATAACTTCTTTATCGTTAACGATACAAAATCCGCTTTTGAAATTTCCTTTTTCTTTACGAACTGATATTCCAAGGCTTTTGGCAATTTCCATCAATTCCTTATGCATCTCATTCAGCTTCATTCTTGATTCTCCACTGTTATTTTACCGCTTCTATCGAGTGGCTTGAAAATAATAAAAATAATTGATGTAAAAAATGATAAATATGCCAGAGTGGATATGACGCTAAGATTTCGAAGCCTGTTAATAAAATATTCAGTTACTTCGTAAGCTTTAAAGGACAGATTTTGATTGTAATTCACATAAAACATTAACTTGATATCGAGATTAATCAAATAAAATTCCACAGGTGAGGCTAAGAAAAAAAGCACAAAAGACATAAATAACCAACCGTGAATTTTTAAAAGCTTTCTGAATCTAATCAAAAGAAATAAAGCAATTACAAACACTATTCCAAATGATACTGTTGTATAAATTGCTGTGTCAGTGTAAATCCTGACGGTATGCATTCTGATTTCGTCTGTTTGATCCTGCTTCAACTCAAGTTCAGTTGCCGGAACAAAGATACTATATGCCACAACAGCTCTTAATACAGACCCGCCAAGCCAGATAATAGCACCGAATGTTAAAATTGCTAAAAGTAATTTAATAGTATTTGTGATTTTCATTTATGCAAAATTTTATTAAAGTGCAAAATTAAAAAATTTCGATATTAAGGTATTAATATTTTAGAATATTTAATTTATTAATCTAATTTAATCTAATCCAAAAAAACATTATTTTGCTATCTTTTGATTAGCTATTTTATTTTTTCTGAAAAAAATTATGTTAACTAACAGTGCTTACTTCAATGCTTATGACTTAATTGCCCTTTTTGGCGAAGATAATCTGCTTAATTTTACCGAACAAATACAATGTATCGGAGTTTCAACTGATACAAGAACAATTGTATCAGGAAACTGTTTCCTCGCTCTTAAAGGAGAAAATCAGGACGGACACCAAAAAATCATTGAAGCCTTCGATAAAGGTGCTGCTTTTGCCATAGCAAATAAAGAATGGGTTATTGATAACATAGATTCACTCAGAACAAAACCTGTGGTCATTGTTAAAGATACATTAAAAGCTCTGGGACAACTGGCAAATTTTCACCGAAGAAGATTTAATTGTAACATAATTGCAGTTGGCGGTTCAAATGGCAAAACAACAACAAAAGAAATGATAGCCCATGTTCTTTCCGGAAGTCTCAATATTCTCAAAACCGCTGAGAATTATAACAACCAGATTGGTGTTCCACTAACTTTATTACAACTAAATGAAACAATAGAAGCTGCTGTCATCGAAATAGGAACGAATGAACCCGGTGAAATAAGCATTCTTTCCTCAATCATCGAACCCACTCACGGCTTGATAACAAATATTGGCAGAGAGCATCTTGAAAAGCTTATTGACCTTGATGGCGTCGAAATGGAAGAAACATTTCTGTTTGGATATTTAAAAAAACATAATGGTTATGCTTTTATTAACCTCGACGACCAAAGACTAAAAAAATATACCAATTTCCTTGATAAGAGAATTTCTTACGGCAGCGAGCCTTCAGCTGACATAGTTGCTGATATTCAGCTCGATTCAACTCTTCATCCAATAATCAATATTAAATATGACACATCATCTCAGGAATTAAAGTTAAAAACAATTGGCTATGGAACTGCTTATAGCGCTATAGCAGCTTTTTCTGTGGCATATCATTTTGGTATTCCAGTTGAAATAATCAAACAACAACTGGAAAATTTCTATCATTCTTCCGAGCATTCTTACGGAAGAATGTTGTTAGAAAATATTACTGATTTTGTTTTAATTAATGATTGCTACAATGCAAATCCCGATTCTATGGCTCTTTCGCTGAAAGTTCTGGAATCTTATAAAAATACAGGTAAGAAACATGCAATCCTCGGGGATATGCTTGAACTCGGCGAATCAACAAATGATGAACATATCGAAATTCTGAAAACTGCATCTTCAATTGCCGACCTTGTTCTTGTTTATGGAAATCATATGTTATCAGCCAGCAAAGAATTAAATTTTGGTAATATTCATCATTTTGAAGACAAAAACACCTTATTTGACTTCCTTTTGAATCTTATTGGTGTTGATGATGTCCTTCTGGTCAAGGGTTCAAGAGGTATGAAAATGGAAGAAATTATAAAAAAGTTAAAAGATTATGTGAAATAAATAGTTAATTACAAATGCTTTACTACCTTGCTGAATGGATAAAAAACACATTTAATCCTCCGGGATTTGGAGTTTTTCAATATATCACTTTTAGATCAGCTGCGGCAGCTATATCTGCCCTTTTAATCAGTTTTACCTTTGGTCCTCTTATAATTAAAATTCTTAAAAGGAAACAAATTGGCGAACAAGCAAAAATTGAGCTGAATGGCGTTGGCAACCATAACCTTAAAGCAGGCACTCCCACGATGGGAGGAATAATTGTATTGCTATCAGTTCTCCTGCCGACATTATTTTGGGCAAATATATTGAACATTTATGTTATTTTAATTCTACTTACAACTGCATGGCTTGGTTCTATCGGTTTTCTTGATGATTATTTGAAGGTTGTAAAAAAATATCAAAAGGGACTAATAGGAAAATGGAAAATAGTTGGTCAAATTTCAATCGGTTTGATTATTGGATGCACTATTTATTTCTTTCCGGATATATTTTCAGATGATTTCGAAAAGTTTAAAACACTGACAACTGTTCCTTTCGAGAAAATGATTAACTTCGATTTTGGAATTTTCTATATTCCCGTTGTAATTTTTATTATCACTGCAACTTCTAATGCTGTTAATTTAACTGATGGATTAGATGGACTGGCAATCGGCACTGTCGGAATTGTTGCACTTACTCTTGCTATTATTACATATATTACCGGTAATTCGGTTTTTGCTTCATATTTAAACATAATTCATTTAAAAGGTTCCGCAGAATTAACTATATTTTGTTCAGCTCTTGTTGGTGCTTCTCTGGGATTTTTATGGTTTAATTCCTATCCTGCTCAGGTTTTTATGGGGGACACTGGCTCTCTTGCTTTGGGAGGGGCAATTGGCGTTCTTTGCATATTAATAAAAAAAGAGTTCCTGCTTCCAATTTTGGGTGGGATATTTTTTGCCGAAACTCTCTCAGTAATTATTCAGGTTTCATACTACAAATACACCAAAAAGAAATATGGCGAAGGAAAAAGATTATTCAAGATGTCGCCGATTCACCATCATTTCGAAAAATCTGGTTGGCATGAATCCAAAATCGTAACTCGGTTCTACATAATTGCTGTTATTCTGGCAATTATAACAATGACAACATTCAAGGTCAGATAAGTAAAATATTCAGTTTATTCTTTTATCCTCATACAAATTATTGTCAACCAATATTTTGTCTTTTGATAATTGGTTTTGCATTGTACTCCCACAGCAAATCAATTTCTTAAGTTCTTCATCCTGAAAAATATTAGCAATGGATTCATTCAAAATAATATATTCAGCCGATGTCTCAGCTAAATTTAATTTCCTGCTTTCATTTAGAAAATCAATAGAAAAATTCTTTTCCGATTTTAAATTATTTATTGACTCCTCCAGAATCTCAAGCTGATTATTTTTATTGGAATGATTTTTGTTTATAAAATTTATCTCATTAGATTGTGAATAACATATAAAGAATAAACTTATGTATGAAATAAATAATGCAACGACTGTTTTCATTTTTTGCCCTTTCAATTAATTAATTTTTATTACGAAAATTTTTTAGTTGAGTTTCAAGAAAATTTAAATAAAAAAAATATACTTAAATTACATTTTTTAATAGTGAGAATTGAGATAAAGATAATATAAAGAGAAAATGGCATACAATAAGAAAAACATAACATATTTTGAACTAACCGAGCACAACACAGCTCAAATAGTTCTTTTTTTGCTTCTGACCATTTTTTTTATTGTTGCTATTTTTCTTCTGATGTTACCAATAATGCAAAAAATTCTTGAAGTAACATTGATGAGTAAAGTTTACAACAGTGGTGAATTAGTATCATATTATATATCAACAAAGGAGCCTTTAGTAAGAACTAACTATTTTTTTTCTTGGGGTGTTGATATTTTTACTAAAACACCCGAAGAATCCAGATACTGGTTCAACCCTTTATTATCATTATCATTTCTTAGTATCACAATTGGAACAGCAATTTCTGTCATATTTTCATCCCTTTTACCGGGAAAATATGGTTATATCAGTCAGAAAATTGAAAGAGAAATAGCTAATTTTATTAATCAGATAGCCTCAGAAAGATTCGGCTTTTATACAGAAAAAGAGCATCAAATTATATTAAAAGAGATAAGCGAAGCTGACATTCGTAATATGCATATGTATGTGGATGAATGGAAAATACCGCTTGAAGATTTAAAAGCACTATATAAGGCAATAAAGTGGCTTGAATCTAATTTATTCTACAGGTTCATTCATCTCAATGACGGCTTGATAATGTATATGCGATATCATTTCAGTATCAAATATGGCAATACTGTTCTGGGTATGGTTTATATTGGTGCCGCTGTGCTGATTATTATTATTGGTCTGAGAGGATTAAAATTTATCCCTCCAACACAGCCATCTCTTGTTTTGTTTGCCCTTGGACTGGAATTTTCTCTTTTAATTGCTTATGCATTTACTTTGATGTACACAAAAAGCGAAGAGGAAGGACTTAAGGAATTACTTTCCAAAGAATCATCGAAACAAGTTCTTGGAGATGAGTTTGGCTCATCAAAGGAAATTGAGAGTTTATTAAAAGTTTTCATCAAAAGCAATAAAAAATTATCAAAAAAATAATGCAAAGGATATAAATTGGGACTAATAAAAATTTCAGAACATTTGAACGGTGTTATTTTATTTAAGCCCCAGATATTTGAAGACGAAAGGGGTTTTTTTATGGAGACCTGGCGTAGTGATCAATTTGCCGAGTGGGGCTTGCCGACAATTTTTCTGCAGGATAATCACTCAAGTTCGGTAAAAGGGGTCATCAGGGGAATGCACTTTCAGTTTGATCCACCAATGGGGAAACTCATCAGAGTTACTTCCGGCAGTGCATTCGTCGTTGAGGTTGATATAAGGCATAATTCTCCCACATTAGGACAATGGATTGGCTTCGATTTGACTGCTGAGAACAAGCATTTGATCTGGGTTCCACCGGGCTTTGCCAATGGTTTTCTTGCAACATCGGACTACTGTGAAATGCAATATAAATGCACAGCATTATGGAATAAAAATGGGGAGAGTGCTATTAACTGGAATGACCCAAAAATTGGAATTGATTGGCAATTCGACCAACCTCTACTCTCAGAAAAAGACAAAAATGCCCAGATGCTTGATGAATGGCTGTTGCAAGAAGCCGCAAAAAAGTTAAGTATATGATTATAAAGTAAAAATCAATACTTTTCGAAACACATTTTTTTAACAATTTCTTAATTTTTTTAGAAAAAAAGATTCAAAACATTTGTGATTTATTTGATTTTAAATTAAATTATAAATTCGAAAGAAAGATAAATTAATAATCGTTTTTTTTTTGATTATTATATTTGATTCTATTTCTATCATTTTGATAGAAATAATTTTTTTGAAAAATATAATCTTATTAATTTTTATATTTAACTGGGTTAGAGCTTATGCAAAAATGTTTTACTACTCTGTTTTTACTTTTTCTTTTCATTTCGGCTTCTAATGATCTAAAATCTAACGAGCAAATTAGTGGCAACAATCAGGAGGAATTCTATCTTTATGCAGCTTCGATAGAAGATATTTCAATGAATACAGAAGTTATGCAAGATGACGACAACATTCTTTTAACCGAGAGAAAAAGAATCAGAATTATCAATCTTGGTCCTGTTGTTAACTGGAAAGGTCTGGACTATGCGCCAACAATCAGTGCTGATGGTAGGACTCTTTATTACGTTTCAAACAGACCCGGAGGCAAACTTAACGAAAAAGGAGAACCATCACATGATTTCTGGGCTGCTAAGAAAAATGACCGTCTTGATACCATTTTCTTTGAACCTTTTAACATTGATACAACAACTCTTTTGGGTGATTTAGGCGTAAATACAAGATTGAACGAAGGTGCTGCCTCAATTGCTGCAGACCGTCAATCTCTATATTTCACTGCCTGCAACAGACCTGATGGTTTTGGAGACTGCGATATTTATATGACAACAATAGAAGGAGATAAATGGGGCAGACCGGTTAACCTTGGTCCAAATGTCAATTCAGCTGCCTTCGATTCTCAACCTTCAATAGCTCCTGATAAATCAAGAATCTATTTCATTTCCACCCGAAAAGGTCCCAATAGCAACGGAGAAGGAAAGAAAGAAAATTTTGACATCTGGTATAGTGATTATAATTTTGACACAGATGAATGGCAGCCTGCAAAAAATCTCGAAGAATTAAATACAAAAGGACAGGAAGCTTCACCATTCATAGCCGCTGATAATACTACTTTATTTTTTGCTACAAATGGATATCCTGATAAAATTGGTGGCTTAGATTTTTACTATTCAAGATTTGAAAATGGAAAGTGGAATAAACCAGTTAATTTGGGCGAACCAATTAACACAAAACAGGATGAATATTTTATAACATTGCCTGCTGCAGGTGATATTCTTTATTTCTCATCCAACAGAAAAGATTTGCCCGGCTATCAGGGTGATCTTGATATATTTATGGCCTTTGTTCCCACGTTTTTCAGAGCTATCAATCTTAAGATTTATGTAATTGATGAATGTTCAGGCCAGAACATCCCATCGCTCGTTACTGTAAAAAATCCTATTACTAATAGGGTTGTTTCCGAAGAACTTACCATGGATAGAGTTGAACTCCAGATGGTTATATCAAATACAGACTATGGAGACCCAAAAGCTGATAATAAATATGTTGATCTGGAAATTACTGCTGAAAATCCCAAATATGGAAAAGTGAGCAAGACTCAAAGAGTCTATAAACCATCAATAACAAAAAAGGTTGAGGAAACTGAAGTTTTTGCTGATATAATTTATGATACTTTGATGCTCGGGCAAAAACCTGTTCTATCCGCTACTATGGACGAAGCCGCCTATGTTACAAGGAACAAAGCAACCAATCCAAAACTTTCAAATTTCAGAGGTTTGGTTATGGAGCAATTCCAGACATGGGATTTATATCCTTTGTTGAACTATGTATTTTTCGATCTTGGTTCCTCCGAAATTCCAAAAAGATATATCCTGTTCCCCTCAAAAGACAGGACTGTTGGCTTTACTGATACAACTATTGCCGGCGGAACACTCGATAAATACTATCATATATTGAATATTTACGGTTACAGATTAACCAAATTCCCTGATGCAAAGATTGAAATTGTTGGCTGCAACGATGGAACAACCCCTGAGGAAAAAAGACCGGGGCTTTCAAAAGAAAGAGCAACAAATGTTTTCAACTATCTGAAAAACGTCTGGCAAATTGACGAAAGCAGGATGAAGCTAACTTTCAGAGACAAACCTGAAGTAATATCCAATTTGAAAGACTCACTCGGTATTGTTGAAAACCGTCGTGTTGAAATCAGATCAAATGATTGGAATATAATGAAACCTGTTTTCGATAAAGACCCGAAAACATTCCCACAGCCAGAAGAAATGACCTTCAAAATGAAAAATGGTATTGAAGATGCTTTGGTTACCAAACGTAGAATAGTTGTTAATCGAGACGGCAAGAACTGGAATACTTTAACTGACGTTGGGACAACAAAAGAAACTTATATTTGGGATTGGACTAACCCCGATGGTGGTTATCCTAAAGATGACAAACCTTATGTTGCAAAACTCGTTGTAACTACCGGCTCTGGCAGAGAATGCGAATCCGATCCAATCACCATTCCTGTTATGCAGGTATCTACCCTCGAAAAACTTGTTCAAAAGCAAAACGACAGCACAATCGAACGTTACAGCTTGATTCTCTTCCCCTTTGATAAATTTATTGCCGGACCCATCAATGACAGAATAATGAATGATTATGTTTATGACAGAGTTAAACCAACTTCAGTTGTTGAAGTTATCGGTCATACTGATATTGTGGGACTTTATGAGCATAATCAAAAGCTATCTGAAAATCGGTCAAAAACCGTATATGAAGGTATTATGAAAAAAACCGGCGGAAAGTTTGCTATTCTTAATCGTAGGGGAGTTGGTGAGGACGAACCACTTTATTTTAACGACTTACCCGAAGGCAGGTTTTATAACAGAACTGTTCAGGTTCTAATTAAAACACCTATTGTTGGCGAGGAATAATAGGATAATTTTCTATTGCTCATAATTCAAAATGGGGCTGTCTCAAATCACGAGATAGCCTCTTTTTTTTGGATAATTCAGTGTTAAATCATATAGTGTCATTTTTTAATTATCAACTTTCAACAATATAAATAATTTAATCACTACGTGATATAGGGTGTTTTGTAGTTGCATTGTTACCAATATTTTATCACTACGTGATAATTATTTTTATAAATTCTTCGCTTCATATTTATAGTATAAAACATTTAGTGAATTTATTGCGGTAACTCATATCAGACCTATTCTCTCTTTTGAGATATGCCGTTTTTTTTAACTATAATAAATTTTTTTTGTAACAAATTCCTTATTTATACTATATTATTTTTGTTTTTAGTTTAAATTTACTTTTGGAGGTTTTATGAAATACTATACAGTTTTTTTACTTGGGCTCTTTTTAGTCGTTGTTTCATCGAATGATTTGTTTGCAAAAGCTTTTAGGGTTGGTCAAATCCCTAATGGCTCTAAACTTGGTTGCATAAGTTGCCATAATTCTCAAAATGGTGGTGACTCCAGAAATCCTTTTGGAAAATCAGTTGGCACAAAATATCTTGTTGATGGTAATGTTCAGTGGGGTCCTGAACTATCTAAGCTCGATTCCGATGGCGACGGCTTCACAAATGGAGAAGAATTACAGGACCCGAATGGTGAATGGAAAGTAGGTAATCCGGCTCCCGGAAATCCTGACCTTGTAACCAATCCGGGCGATCCAGCAAGTAAGCCTAATGTTAATGGCATTTCTGATGCTATTTATGCAATGAATGACCCGTATGAAATCAATATTACCCAGAATCTGAATTTCTCGGAAATAAATATTTCTTATAATCTGATTAAAAACACTTATGTCAAATTAGAAATTATTGACCTAAATGGTTATTCTCTTAGATTCATCGAAAACACAGAAAAATCTGAAGGAAGACACACTAATAACTGGGATGGAAGAAATGATGCTGGTGCAACAATACCCGATGGGGTTTATTTTATAAGACTTTCAACTTCCGAAAACACTATCATCAAAAAATTTATTTATAACAAATAAATTAAATTAAATAAAGGGTGGATCAAAAAATCCACCCTAAAATTTATTTATTAAAATGTAAACTCAGGATTATTATTCTTAGCACGGGATTCCTCAGCCATTTTTTCTTTATATTCTATCATCTTTTTCGATAAATTTTCGTCGGAGAGAGAAAGTATTTCAATGGCAAGAAGACCTGCGTTTTTACCACTACCAATAGCCACTGTTGCTACCGGAACACCCGGTGGCATCTGAACAATCGAAAGTAATGAATCCAGACCATTCAAGGCTTTAGATTGAATAGGAACTCCAATAACGGGTAGAGGTGTGTTTGCTGCAATCATACCCGGTAGATGGGCAGAGCCTCCAGCTCCTGCAATTATGACTTTTAAACCTCTAATATGGGCTGTCTGACCATATTCAGTCATATCGAGAGGCGTTCTATGTGCAGAGACTACCTTCATTTCGTAAGCAACCCCGAACTCATTGCAAATCTCTGCTGCCTGTTTCATTGTGGGTAAATCGGAGTCGCTTCCCATTATAATACCGACAATAGCTTTCTCTTTTTCCATATTAGAAATCAAATCCCCCTCTTCCAAGGAATAAACCTGAAGATATTAATACAATGATAAAAATTATATAAAGTGCAAACAAGATTAAAGCAATTATTATAAGAACTTTATTAATAAAGAAATATCTCCCCTGTCGCTCTAATGCATTGGAGAGTGAAAGGAAATCACCTGAATTAATATAAGTATTGAATAAATCAGCAGATTCATTTAATCTGAGGCCTGCAAATATCAGTGGAACTCCTATCACCGCACCAATTATTGATAAACAGCTTAATGCTCCATAAATTATGTTAAAAATCCCATTGAATTTCATATCCTTGGCCATTTTTTTTACCATCTCAATAAATCTTGGATCGTTACTATCATGACTTATAGCGGTATTTGAAAACTCATTCATAATTCCTCCAAAAAATTAAATAAATTCGTCATTGATTTTATTGAAAATTAATTAAATTTTATTTTTAAAAAAAATATTAATAAAAAATGGAGGAAAAATGAAAGTTACTCTTGAACTTGATAAAAATATGCGATTTATCGGAAAAGACAGCCGAAATCATTTGACATATTTCGATACAACCGATAAAGTCGGCGGAGATGACACAGCACCAACACCTATGGAAATTATGCTTCAAGCACTTGGAGCCTGCACCCTTATGGATGTGGTCAGTATTCTTAGAAAAAAGCGAAAAACAGTTGAAGGTATTAACCTAAATATTGAAGGAAAAAGGGCTGAAAATCACCCAAAAGTATTTACCGATGTTCATCTAAGATTTGAACTAAAAAGCCCTGATGCTGAAATGAAAGATCTGGAGAGATCTATTGAGCTTTCTGAATCAACTTATTGCAGTGCCTCAGCAATGTTTAAACGTTCAGGCTGCAATTTGACGTGGGAAGCTAAAATTTTATAAGAGTTATTTAAAAAATTAAGCTACTCTGAAATATTTGATTCCATAATGAACTTGACTATTTATAAAAAAATCATGATTGTTTTTTATCTTACTACAATAAATTTTGCCGTAATATAATTAGATTTAATGAAATAAATACCTGCAGAAAGGTGAGAAATATCAATTCTTTTCTGTGCTAAATAAACTTGTGCACTTACACGAATGAGGCATTCACCCAGAATATTATAGATTTTGATATCTTTTGTCAGGGGATTGATATCTGTTTTATCAATATTAATTTCAATATAATCTAAAGCAGGATTAGGAGAGATTGATTCAGATTCAAAATTATCATCGGGAACTGTAAGTTGATTTATAGATAGAACAGCATTACGTCTGATATTTTGACGAAACATAAGCCAGTCAGGTCCTCTGGTTTTCCCAATGGTAATCATATAAGCCCTGCCGTGACTTTTCTCAACGTCAGGATATTCGGTGTAGCCACCGACAAAAAAGCAATCTGTCAAGCCATCGTTATTGAAATCTGCAACAATTGGAGCATGGTCTATGTTAAAAACCTTACCATAGTCAGAGGACATATCATATTCAAATATCTTAAGCCCATCATAACCACGAAGGGCAATAATTTTTCCAGATGAAGAACCAAATAAAAGATCAAGACCCGGTAGATTATCCATATCGGAGAAAACTGCCCCTCTAAATGATGTATATTGAAAGCCCATATCATAATCCCATAAAAGCTGCCCCTGAAAATTCAGCACTCCAAGTTTGCTGCCACAAACAAAAGCTAACTCGTAATTGCCATCACCCGTTAGGTCTCCAGCAGTAACAGGTGCACCAATAAATCTTTTATCAGGATAATTGAAAGTCCATTTGATTGAGCCATCTTTGCCATTCAGGCAATAAAGGTAACCATCATAACTTCCAATAACTACTTCCAAATCATTATCCTTATCCAGATCGAGAATAACAGGACCGTGATAAAGCGTGTTGGCAGGCTCGATTGATGACCAAACCAATTCACCATCTTTTAATCTATAAGCAGAGATTCTATTCTTCTTATTGATTTTCCATGTTGCAACAACACAATCGAGGACTCCATCGCCATTAACATCAGCAATTACTGGTTCGGTTTGGACCGTTGAGTTTGAATCCACAAGCTTTGCCCACAATTGAGTTCCATTTTCACCGCTCCAGCTAATAATTCTACCATAAAAATCACCCCCGAAAATCTCCAGAATTTTATCATTATTGATATCGGCTGCCGAAGGTGGCGAATCAGTTCCTATTGAACTGGTTTTCCATTTTATTGAACCATCCACTCCATTAAAGCAATAAAGGTAGTGAGAGGTTGAACTATGCAAAATAACTTCTTTTAAGTCATCACCATCAACATCAGCAATCAATGGTGCCGCATCATTACATCCACCCGTTTTGTATTTCCAGAGAAGTGACCCATCTTCAGAATTCAATGCATAGACTGTTTCGTCATTGAAATAAGTCGAAAAAACAATTTCAAGTTTGCCATCTCCATCTATATCATCGGCACAGGAATTCCCAAAGGAGACCGACTTCAAATCAAAATACCAAAGTATATCTGGTTTTTGTGCAATAAGCTCATTAACAAAAAATATTAATATCAGGACAGCTATTTTTCTTGATTTCATAATTTTATTCGCTTTTGTTGCTCTGTAAATTACGAATAATATAATTAGCAAACGATAAAAATAGCCATAAGGTTTTGAATATTATTAAAAAAAACTGTGTTTAGTAAAATTTTGATTTTTAAACTAAACACAGCTTTATAAAATGTTTTTTGAAACGCAAATCAGAAAAAACTGATTTATACTAAAGGCTTTCTATAACTTTTTTTAATCTGTCCTGCACCTCGAATGCAATGTCACTCAATGCAGGATTTTGAACGGCAGACATTGATGCAATAGGATCAATAGCCGCTATTTCAATTTTCCCATCACTTAATTCCTGAACAATAACATTGCAGGGAAGCATTGTTCCAACTTTATCTTCAACAGATAAAGCTTTATAAGCAAATGGAGGATTACAAGCTCCCAAAATACGATAGTTCCTGAAGTCAACATCAAGTTTTTGCTTCATAGTAGATTTTACATCAATTTCAGTCAATACACCAAAGCCCTGCGCTTTAAGAGCTTCAGTTACCTTTGTTATAGCTTCTTCGAATGAAGAGTCAATAATTTTATTAAAATAATACGCCATTTTATAACCCCTTGAATAATTATTATAGTCCTTGTTTTTGAAGAAATATACCTTTGTCAACCTTTGCAAAAAAATCACGATAAAATTTTTCATCGTCAACGGTAAAGACTTCCACAGGATTCCCTCTATTGTCCAGAATTTTTGCCTGAAAATTAGCTCTTACTTTTGTCCTTGTGCCATATTCAGATACATTAATTGTGGCTTCGACAATTTTTAATTTATTATAAATTGTTGGGTCGTTCCGACGTGATTTTGCATCACTAAAGATAGCTTTGAAAAATTCTTCCCAGAAATCAGATTGTGATGTTCCTTTGGCTGTAAGATCAATTTCTTTAGAAGCTGAAATCAATCCAAGGTCAACTACAGCATTTTTAATTATAAAATCATCATCCTGTAGCACATTGATAAGAGCTTTCATAACAAGTTTTATATCATTTGTATCAAACTCTCTTGTTTGAAATTGACGAACTTGCAATTGAGTTTGCTCCCCTTCGCTTTTTTTTGGAGTGCTTACAATTGTGCAGCCATTAATAGAAAATAATATTATAAAAATAAAAATTAAATATTTCATTTACACACCTTTTATTATAGTATTTAGAACTAAAACTTTGAGGCATGATAGGAAAAACTCGAAACTTTGCTCTTATCATCGAATTTTATAACAACGGTCAGGGTTTTCTGGGTAACAGTTTTACTACCTGTTCTATCAGAAACACCGCCAATGAAAATGAAAATTGAACTTTGATTTTCGGAGTAGTTTACTTCTGTGGCTATTTTGTCGTAAACCCATGTTTCGTTGCCATTCTCGTCTTTAGTAACAATATTGGGAGATCCAAGCACTTCAGCAACTTCTGCTCCTGACATACCTTTTTTTATCTCTTTCTGAACCAAACCAACTGTTAATTCTTTTTCCTGAGTATAACCTGAATTACTCGAAGATTCCCTTGATGTCTGGCAGCTATTAAGCATTATCAGTAATACAATTGCAATGATAATTAAAGAATATTTTTTCATTTTTATACCTCATAAATTTATATTAAAATCTAAAAGTTAGTCCTAATAAAAGTAAGAGCATGTCTGTTCTGGAGCGAAATTCATTAAATTCAACAGATGTATCATCTTTTATTTTAGCAGTAGCGTAATCGGCTTCGTTGCCTTTAAGGTATTTCATTCTGATATCCAGACACATTGTTCTATGAGAAGAGGGCAATTCAATAAAATCAACTAATTCTATCATCAAGCCAGCCGAAACTCCATAGTGAAACGCAAAACTTGTTTTATTTTTCGAATCTGCTTTTCCCCAGTATGGTTTATAATCAGCTGAAACATTAAATATGGTGTAACCTGCAAATCCTTCAAGATAAGGCATAAAGGTATTGAAAAAAATCGGTTTTATCCTCACAAATATACTCAAAGGGACAATCAAACTGTTTGTAGTAACAGTGTCTTCGCCCAATCCCCAACCTCCGGGTCTTTCGTATTTAAATCTTTTTGTTTCACCACCAAAGAAAATTAAATCAGCATCAAAACCAGCAGCGAAAGGTATTGGGTCTGCGTAATATCCCCCAAAAAGGGAAAGCCCGAAACCGCTTTTTTGCAGATAGTCCTGAAATTGGTTCTGAGGGACAGAATTGGTTGCTGATATTCCAAAAAAGCCACTTAATGGAATTTCTTTGATTTTTCTTAACTGCTCTTCCTTTGGTTTATCCTGATATTGTGAATAAGTTAAGTTAAATTGAAATAAAAAAATTAATACACTTAATATAATTATATTTTGAATATTTGTCATAAATGCTATTCAATCGTTTTAGTTACGTTATTAAATACGAACTTTTCAAACAAAAGTTACTTTGAGTTTGAATCTTCGCTGTTATTGTTAATTAGCTTTTTTATTTCGGCATATAGCTCTTCTTCATCGCCCGGAGCAAACCCGCTATGCTCCCAAACAATCTCACCATTTCCATTAACCAGAAAAGAATGAGGAGGATGGCCAGCATTCATAGCACGCTTAAAATTACTATTTTCATCAAGATAAATTTCAAATTTCCATTTTCGCCCTTTAACAAAAGGGGCTACTTTCTTACTGCTACGGGTGTCATCAATAGAGATAGAAACAATTTTTACTCCTGTTTCTTCCTGCCACTTGTCATAGACTTCATTAAAAGTATTTTGCTCAATAATGCAAGGGCTGCACCAAGTAGCCCAAAAACAAATGACAAAGGGCTTTCCATCGTTCGAAAAACTCTTTGTGTCTATTGTTTCACCCTTTAAATTCTTTACCTTAACCGAAGGTATAGTTCTTTTTTCCTCGGAAAAAGAAAAATTAAAAGAAATTATTGTCAGAACTATTAAACACATTAATAATTTTAGTTTATTCATATGAAATCCCGAAAAAAAATTAAATTGTAACTTTTTTTTTGCATATTTGTCATTAGTAAGAAAAGAATTTACAAATTTTATTGTTAATCAATTGGGGTATCATGATGATAAAAATACATAATTTGACTTTATTGGTCATATTCTTCATAATTTTTTCTTATTTTCAAACTCAAGCTTCGAGTTTTGAATTTGTCTCCAAAGATGAAATAGTTAGTGGAGGTATAAATGATGAAATCAGAGCTAAGGCTGAAATAAAGAATGTTACTGCTAATGTTATCAATGTTAAAGCCAAACTCGAAATTTTGAATCTTACTAACGGTCACACAGTAGTTTTCTGCTGGGACATCTGCTATCCACCTGTTGATCATGATATAACCTCAGAAGGATATCTAACGCTTATGCCACTGGGCACATCCGGTGAAAATTTCCACGCTGATATTTTTGCCGATGGAATTGTGGGTGAATCAAAAGCAAGATTCACTTTTTTCAATGTTGACAATCCTAACGACAGTATATCATTTACAGTTACTTTTAAAGTTGGTCCAACCGAAGTGGAAAAAACAGTATCAGACATATACTATTCATTATCAGATCCAAATCCAAATCCTGTTTCACAATCTTCTTTAATTAATTATAAAATTAATAATAATTTCTCAGAAGCAAGAATTCGATTTTTTGATGCCAAAGGGATTGAAATTTACAACAAGCCACTCAATGAGTATCAGGGTAGTTTGAATATTGAGCTTTTAAATCTTTCTCAAGGTATTTATTTTTATCAACTTGAAGTTGAGGGATTAAAAAGCAAAACAAAAAAATTGATAATTATCAGATAATCAAACGTTATGATAAGGACGTTTCTTGATCATTCCGCCTTTGGCATCTTTGATGCTGTGCATAACAACAAAGGCGGAGGGATCAACCTTTTCAATTTCTGTCATCAATTTTGTCATTTCTAATCGGGTAATCAAAGTATAAACTATTTTAGTATCCTTTAACGGTTGACCTCTTGGAGTGAAACCACGCTTTCCATCGTAAATGGTGCAACCCATTCCAAGATTTTCTATGATAGCCAATCTTATCTCCTCATGTTTATCGGAAATTATGGTAACACCAATATATTCTTCAATTCCATCAACTACAAAATCTACTGTTTTTGAAGCAGAAAGATAAGTCAGCATGGCATAAAGAGCTATTTCGATATTAAAGAAATAAGTGGCTATTATGAATATTATAACATTGAAAATTAAAATAACATCACCTATGGAAAGTGAGGTTTTTCTGCTTATGAATACAGCCATAATTTCTGTGCCATCAAGAACAGAACCACCTCTGATAGATAGTCCAATTCCAAGTCCGAGGAAAAAACCTCCAAACACTGAAATAAGTATGCTATCATCAGTTATTTTCGGGAATGGTATTACTACAACAGCAACAGCAAGCAATATTACGGAAATTATACTCTTAATTGCAAACTGCTTGCTTACTGTATTAAATCCAATAATCATAAATGGAAGATTAATAATAATCAGAAGAATCGAAAAGTGGATATCAGTAATTGATGCTAATATCAGAGATATCCCCGTTACTCCGCCGTCGAGAAATGAATTAGGCAGTAAAAATCCTTTTAAACCAAAACCAGCTGCAACGACACCCAGTAGCATAAAAAAAGAGTTCTGGATGAAAGTTTTTATACCGGTGTTACTTATATTATTTAATCTTGCCTTTATTTTATTTACTTAAAACTGATAATCAGTTCAAAAGTTAAGGTTTAAAATAATTAGCTTATTTTTTTCTGATAGTCATTTCAACTTTGTCCAATGGATTATCCCTGCCGTCCCTTGGTTGATTTACAATTTTATCAACAACATCCATACCACTGACAACCTTACCATAGGCAGTGTATTGTCCGTCAAGATGAGGAGCGGAGGCAACCATAATAAAGAACTGTGATGTGGCACTGTTCGGATCATTCGAACGAGCTGCAGAAAGAATGCCTCTTTCGTGTTTGATATTGTTGAATTCAGCTGGTACTCTTGTTTGAGAAGGATCTCCATAACCCCATGTGTTCTTCGGTTTATCTTTCGAATTTGGATCTCCACCCTGAATCATAAAGCCGGGAATTACTCTATGGAAAGCACATCCATCAAAAAATTTGATTGAAACAAGACTGTCAAAATTTCTTACATGCTTGGGAGCTACTTGAGGGAACAGCTCTAATTCAATTTCACCCAAGTCCTGATTTGCTTCCTTGAGCTTTACCGAAATTATATAATGAGGGTTTGTCTTAAATTCATTTTCCTGTTGAGAAGTAGCATCTTGGTTGATATTCATATTTTTATTTCCTTTTTCGTTTGAATGTGAACAGTTAATTATAATAAATGAGAAAAAAGCAATAAGTAAAAAATTAGCTAATAGTTTTTTCATTTTTTTACTCCTAAAATTGATAAAATGAATATTCTTATAAAAAAAATCAGGGCTGAGATATTGTAAACTCAACCCTTAGTGGAATAAATTCAAATCAAAGATTTAATAAAGATTTCTTATCTGAATCAGAAAGCAAATCAACAAGAGTTACAGCACTTTGATTTGGGACTTGCTTATTTGCTTTATTATCACCGCTGTATGGTTGTTGATTTGTTCTTCTTCCCTTGAAATCATCTGACTCTGTGTTTGAAGTAGCTGCATTTTCATCAATTTTTGGGCTTAGAATCAGAGACTCTTGATCGGGGATTAAATCAGCAATAACAACTTCGAGCTGATCGCCAGAATGATATGGTATCTTGTTGCCTTTCAGCAATGAACGCATTTTACTTCTTGGCATAAATCCGTCAACATCATCGGAAATTGATACTATCATCCCTTGTGGAAGTACCTGCGAAACAGTTCCCATATGTGTTGTACCAACTGGAAATCTGTCAACAAGACTGTTCCATGGATTTGGGATTGTGTTTTTGTAGCTTAATGATATTGATTTTTTCTCCTCAGAAACAGATATCACTTCAACATCAATTTCCTGACCAACTTTGAAAACATCCGATGGTTTTTTAATTCTCTTTGTCCATGAAATTTCTGGTGTTCGGAGAAGTCCGTCAATACCGGGTTTTAATTCTACATAAGCTCCGAACTCGGTAAGCTTTCTGATTTTTCCTTTATGACGTGATTGAACAGGAAAAGCCTCTTCTACGTTCTTCCATGGAGATTCTTCAAGTTCTTTTCTGGACAAAGCTATACGATTTCTTTCCTTATCAAGTTCTACAACAACTGCTTTTACAAGGTCTCCCTTATTATAATACTGATTGGGATGTTCAATATGAAACTGTGATAACCTTGAAACGTGAATCAACCCTTCAACGCCTCCTAAATCGAGAAATACTCCAAATGAAGCTATCGAGGATACTCTTCCTTCGACTATATCACCAACCTGCAATTTGTTCCATAACTCTTCTATCAAAACCTGCTTTCTCGTTACAATAGCAGTTTTTCTGCCTTCTTCATATTCCTGAAGTTCGTGAACATGGACTCTAAGAGTTGTTCTTTCAGTTGCCTTCAGTTCCTGCTCAGAGGGTGATTTCCTGAGAGAAAAGTGAGAGACCGGTAAAAACAGAGGGACCTCCTCATAAAACACACGTAAACCACCCTTAACTCTGGCTTTCACGTAAACATCGAAGGATTCATTTTTTTCTTTAAATTCAGCTAATCTATTAAAAAGTTCATCGTATCTTTCTTTCAAAATTCTTTTTGTTTTGTTTGGTTCAATTGATTCAACGGTAGTAGTTTTGGATTCCTCTTCGGTTGTCTCAGCTTTAGCTTCAACGGTTGATTCTTTGACCTCAACGGGTTGAGCGACCGGAGAAGCTTCTTCGGCTGGTTTTTCTTGCTCAGTAACCTGTGAAGATTCCTTAGCAGCTACTTCAGTTGAAATATTTTCCTGAGCGTCACTCTTTACTTCAAGTAACTCTTCAATGATAATTTCATTCGTTTTTTCTGTTGATTCGACGCTTTCGACAGTCTCTAAAGCACTTGCTGAAGGAACTTCATCTTGAACTGTTGAATGATTCTGAATTATGGAATTGTCTTCTTGTTCAATTGTTTGTGTCTCAACACTAACAATTTCCGAAGATTCAATTTCAACTGAAGAATCAACAACATTATTCTCAGCCTGTATTTGAGGTTCAAGCTGATTAGTCATTTCATTTTCAGCAATAATTTGTTCGTTATTCATATGGCACCTAATATTAAATAATGCAAAAGCCCTTAAAGGACAAATAATGTAATAAAAAATTTATAAAAAACAAGATTTCAAATATAATTATATTTTTAGAATTATTAGCAAAAAAATAGTAAATAGTTGTTTTAAAGAACAATTTTCACTCATTATTTAGGTATTATTTTTGATAATATTAGTATGTTAAAAAAAAATTTTTACTGAGATTTTTTTTTTAATAAATAATTTGCTAATTTTTATAATTATTATCTACCATTAAAGGTACTTAAGTGAAACAAATTAAATTAATATATATGATAATTTTTTTGTTCTCTGCAGTTGGCAATCTGTTTTCCCAAACAAGCCTTGAAAGCCTTGAATTCAAGCTCAATTATGTTGACGGCAAAGACAAAATTTCAATTTTGCAAAAGCTGGCAGATGCAAATTTGATTCTTGCACCTGAAAAAAGTATCAAATACGCTATTGATGGTATTGAACTTGCTAAATATCTTAATGATAAAAACGCCGAATTTCATTTCACAAAAATAGCAGCCAATGGCTTTTATGAGCTTGGAAACTATTATAAAGCCTTAAATTATTTGATGATGGCACAGAAACTAATTGAACAGCTCGGCGACAAAATTGAGTTATCTGACATTTTGAATAATATCGGTATTACATATAGAAATTTAGGACTTATAGATAATTCAATTGAATTCTTTCAAAAATCTCTCACAATCAGAGAAGTTTTGGGCGATAAAACCGGCATAGCTGGTATTTATCACAATCTGGGCAATCTCTACCTGAGCAAAAACGATTACCAGAATGCTTTGACAAATTTCCTTAAATCTATTGAAATTAGGGAATTGATTGGCGATAAAGAATCCCTCAGCAATACTTATAACAGCATCGGAACAACTTACAGCTATTTAAAGAATTTTGATAAATCATTAGAGTATTATAATAAAACATTAAAAATCAAAGAAGACGTTGGCGACAAAAGAGCTACTGCAAGGATCTGTAATAATATAGGAACTATTTTTAAATCAAAAAATGACTTCAATCTTGCTATAAAGTATTACGAGAAAAGCTTAAATATTGCTAATAAATTACACGATGAAGATCTGATTGCTAAAGCTTATAATAACATTGGTAACTGCTATGATGCTATGGGTCAATACACAAAAGCCCTTGACTATTATCAAAAATCCTTGGACATGCACGAAAAGTCAGGGAGCACCAGAGATATTGCTATTTCAATAATGAATATTGGCAGTATTTATACTAAACTCGGAAAATATGACAAAGCATTCCAATACTTAAACAGAAGTCTTAACTACAGTAGAGAAAAGGGCTTTAGAGATTTAATCGCTGCAAATTACTATAGTTTTGCCATCTTTTATACCTCTATAGGAAAGCAAAAAATCTCTGATGAGTATTATCAAAAATATGTTAGCTTAAAGGACTCTCTGATTAATGAGGAAACTAACAAAAGAATAACCGAAATGCAAGTTAAATATGACACAGAGAAAAAAATCAGAGAAAATGAATTACTTCGAAGTGAAAATGAAGCTAAAGCAATTCAGATTGAAAACGAAACCAAATTCAGAACTTTTTGGTTCTTTATCTCGGGTTTAATCCTGATTTCCACTTTTGCTATGTATAAGCTATACCTCAACAAGAAGAAAACCAATGTTATGCTTGAACTCAAAAACAGAGAACTCGAAATTGCCAATCTCAAGCTTGTGGAATCCGAAAAGAGGCTGCTTGATGCTAATGTAACAAAAGATAAATTCCTTTATATAATTGCTCACGATTTGAGAAATACTCTTACTGTTATGATGACCAGCACTGATTTCATTTCTCTTTATACCGATAAAATGGACATTGAGAAAATCAGACAGCATCTAAAAAAATTAAAAATCTCTTCGACAAACCTCAGAGACCTGTTGGAAAATCTACTGAACTGGGCTTTGTCGGAATCAGGTAAGACTGAATTCAATGCAGAATTCATTTCAGCAAGAACAGTTGTTGACAATGTCCTTAAAGCTCTCGATATCTTTACCGAAAATAAATCAATTACAATATCCAATAAAATCAGTCCTGATTTGATGATTTTCGCTGACAGAAATATGATTACCACGACAATGAGAAATCTTATTACAAACGCTATTAAATTTACTAACAACGGTGGTTTTATTGAAATCAATGCAGTCAATCAGGGAGACTTCACTCAATTTGCCATTAAAGACAACGGTATAGGAATTTCCCCAAAGGATGTAAATAAGCTATTCAAATACGAAACACATTTTACAACATTAGGGACTAATCACGAAAAAGGCACAGGTCTGGGTCTTATGATATGCCGGGAATTCATTGAGCGTCATGGAGGCAGAATCTGGGTTGAAAGTGAATTTGGGAAGGGTAGTAATTTCAAGTTTATCATCCCACAAAAACATCAGGACCGTTTGAATTGATAAAATTATTCTTTTTCTTTTAGAAAAAAATTTTTAAGTTATTTTTTTTAAGATAACTTATAATTTAAATGTTCAAGAGAATATTAATTGCAAACAGAGGCGAGATTGCCATAAGAGTAATCAGAGCCGCAAGGGAATTAGGCGTTGAAACTGTTGCAGTCTATCACAAAGTTGACAGGGAAGCCCCATATGTTCATTATGCTGACTACGCTTTTGAGCTATTTTCCGAAACTCCAAAGTCAGCCTATCTTGATATTCAGCAAATAATTGACGTTGCAAGAAGAAGCCATTCAGAAGCTATTCATCCCGGTTATGGCTTTCTTTCCGAGCGAGAAGCTTTCAGTCAGGCTTGTCTTGATGCTAATATTAAATTCATCGGTCCTTATCCCAAATCAATTGAGATGATGGGAAGCAAGACCAAAGCACGTGAGATTATGTTCAATGCCGGCGTTCCCATTGTTCCCGGAACTAAAGAAAAAATTGATGATTACGACCAATTGCATCGGACAGCTGCAGATATTGGATACCCAATTTTATTAAAGGCAGCTGCGGGTGGTGGCGGCAAAGGAATGCGAAAAGTTTTTAACCCTGATGAATTAATCGAAAATTTTGAGTCCGCCAAACGTGAAGCTCTGAAGTCTTTTGGTGATGATTCTATTTATATCGAAAAGTTAATCGAAAATCCAAAGCATATTGAGATACAGGTTCTTGCTGATGAACACGGAAATTATCTCCATTTTGGTGAAAGAGACTGCTCAATTCAAAGACGTCATCAAAAATTAATTGAAGAGTGCCCTTCAACAGTGCTTGATGATGAATTAAGACATAAGATGGGACAGGTTGCTATCAATGCCGCAAAAGCATGCAATTACGTGAATGCAGGAACTATCGAGTTCCTTTTTGATAAAAATAAAAATTTCTACTTCCTTGAGATGAATACCAGACTTCAGGTGGAACATCCTGTCACAGAGAGAGTTACACGTGCTGACCTTGTAAAGGAACAATTGAAAATTGCCGCAGGCGAAAAGTTAAATCTTACCCAGCAGGATATAAAATGGATAGGCCATTCTATTGAGTGCAGAATAAATGCTGAAGACCCATTCAATAATTTTATGCCTTCAACTGGAAAAATTACATATTTGAGAGAACCCGGCGGTAAAGGCGTTAGAATTGACTCAGGAGTCGAACAAGGCTCTGTTGTTTCGATGCATTTCGACCCTATGGTAGCTAAACTCATTACCTTAGGTAAAAATCGTGAAGAAGCTCTTGACAGAATGATTCAGGCTCTAAAAAATTATAAAATCTTTGGCATCAAGACAGTAATTCCGTTTTTAATCGCTGTTCTTAATCATCCTGCCTTCAGAGAAGGTAATTTTGACACTGGTTTTCTCGAAAATGTTTTTGATTTTGAGGATTTTGCAAAGGTCAGGAAAGAGACTGAAGAGTTAATAGCTGTCATCGCTGCCTATACTCACCGTAAAGTCAGATTGCCTATGAAGGTTCAATCGTTAAATAAAAATTCAAGTAAATGGAAACAAAGAAAGTTAATTTAATTTTATTAGAAAGGTTTATAATGAAGAATTTTATAATACTAATATTTTTGGCAATTATATTACAATCAGCTTATGCTCAGCAACAATTCAAAGCAAAGGATGGTATTTCTGCTTCAACAAAAGCTGCTGCCGACGGTGGCTTGAAATCTCCCGAACTTGTTCTCATAGCAACTTCATCAGAACAAATCGAAGGATTTCCAGTATCAATATCCTTTGACATGTCAAAAGGAACAGCAAATGCCTGGCTTTACCTTTATCGCTCGGCGGTAGATGTGGATTCGCTTAAACTTTTTGCCGTAACTAAGATTCTTAATACCTATATACCTCTACAAATACCAATATCAAACCCCGGTAATCAATTCCCATTCCGTAAGGATACAACTTTAAATAATGCCACATGGTTCGATAGCGATATCATGGCTCAGAAGATAAGAGATAATTCTACTTTTCAGGAATTCTCATCAAACAACAAAGATTATAAGCTTATGCTGGCTTATATCAGCATTAATCCCTTGCCCGAACCAGCCGAATTAACAAATAAGGCAATCTGGGGTATTATTTTTAACTCTACCGGAGGCAGGCTTTCATGTCTGGTTAATGGAGAAACCGGAGATGTTTTTTGCCAACAATTCCCAACTACTGTTAATTCGGAAGAACTTAACTCTATAAGACTTCTTAATAATCCTGTTTCGGATATTTTATATATCAGAATTCCTGTAGAATGTCAGAACGAGAGCTCACAATTCTTGATTTATAATTCTAATGGTAGTCTTATTAAGAAATTCAATAACCTTAATCCCGGGACTTCGGACTTAATTTATCTGCCGGTTAATAACTTAGAAAGTGGAGTATATTTTCTTACTTTTAATAACAGCAAGCAAACTTTCAATATTCCATTTATAGTATTGAAATAGAGGTGTTTCTCCTTTATCACGTAGTGATTATATTATAAATAACTTGAAAAAAATCTTAATAATTTAATCGCTTTGCGATTAAAATTGTTGTTTGTGTTATATTTTCATTAGTATTTAATCACTACGTGATAAGAGTATTTTTTTTTGGTCCAATTTTCAATCTTTCACAAATTTTTTGGTGATATTATACTTATTATTTTTAAAGTCAATCAGATAAGTTCCGGCCGGATAACTGCTTACATCCAGATGAATTCTTTCCCCTTCTCTTATAGTTAAGCATTTTGATTCAATATTTTTTCCGCTCATGTCAAAAATATGAATTTCGCTCAAACCAAATTCGAATTCGGATTCGACAATAACCATTTCATTAGCAGGATTGGGATAAACATAAAATAGGTTTTCAGAATGTGTTTCTTTAACGTAACTTATTTCCCCTGTGCTGAATTCATAATAAATACTCCTGCCAAAGTCAGGATTGAAAGCTTTTAATACTTTTCCATTAACATCTCTAATCTGGATTGCACCATTTCCCTGATCTGGATAAGCCCAATATGACAGTCCTAAATTATTTTTATCAAGAAATTCAAATTTATAACACCCTGCCGGCAAATCAATTGTGTCAGTATATGTGAAGTTTGCTGAGACATTATTTTTTGCGAACACAACATTATTTTTAATATCCTTTATTGTGTAAGTGTAATCCTGAGGTCTGTTATTAGATTTATACCATATAACAAACTTATTTTTATATAAATCCGGCAAATTGAATGTAGATATATAAGTATCATTCTCATTGTAATCATCTTTCTCGCCGTTGACCTCAATAATTCGAGCTTCGAACCTGTTAGTCCCATCACCAAGCCAGAATGTATTATTGTTTATTTCAAGTTCGATTTCCATTTTTTGATTGGGTTCAATTGTATTGTCAAATGCCTTTTCTAATTCCAGACCTCCAATCACCCTATATTTAATTTTGAAATAATTAACATTACTTTTTCCATTATTACGAAGAACAATTTTCGGATTCGAGCAAATAGGATTCTTCCTTGAATAATATTCCCAATCGCTTGGCATTACAACATCATAAATTTCTAAGTCGGTTTCAAAGCTCGGCTCAGAATACTGGAATAAGTCAAAATTCATTACATAATTACCATTGCCCATGCCTTGATTATTAGTTGGAACTTTTGTAATGTCATAGTCGATTAAAACGCTGCTGCCTTTTATTGCATTGGTTGCATCAAACTCATAATCTTTGACAACATCCCCGGGACACCAGCCCTCGCGGGCACCCGGCCATGTTCCCCCTTGTGGGAATACAGGATTAAGGGCACAATCGTTATATTGAAAAATATGCCATTCAGCAAAATCATTTCCGTCTAAATATAAATAATGTGTGTTGTCCTTCCATTCGCAGCAATGAGGATAACTACCGTTATTACTTTGATGCCCGTGTCCGGTGATTCTTGACTTTATCTTGAAAGATTTAGCTTCACTGTGAATATCAATTTTTGTTTCCGAAAGTTTTGTATCTGCTGAAATATCCTTATAACGATAATCTGCCATTTTTCCCCATATTCTGTCATGTTTCAGAACTTTTCTTGGCGGTATCCCATGAATAAATAAGAATTTAACATCAATTAATTCCTGTTGGTTTCCAGCTGAGAATTCCACATCACCTTTTAACAAATAAGCATAGTCCGTTACATCATAAAGCCACGAAAAACCGTCAGGTCCCAAGTCAAGACCTATCCCATAAGGAGTGATAAATCTGCCAATCTCATAGTCATCATAAATATCAAAGGGTTTACTGTAATATTTCAATTTACTGTTAATCATCTGCTTTTCTAATGTTACTGCCGTTACACTAATTGGCACATTATTTTGATTAAAAATGTATTCATATTTATCATTCCAGACATAAAGGATTTCTGAGATTACCGGCTTATAGTTTTCAATTTTATATTTTTGAATAGAAGCCGGTGGATTTGGAACCTTTTCAGTTACTATTTGTGATGAGTCAATCTTAGATTCATATTCACCTCTAATGATAACAAAAGATGGTGTCAGATTTATTTTTGATATGTCCTTAAACAACAAATCAGCTGATATAAACGACCATTCGGGACAACCAAGCAGAATTCCGTTTTTATTTGAGCCGCTCTTATCTGGCAGTTCAGTGCCTTTGCTTTCGTTTGCTGGATAGTAAGCCACAATCTTTGAATAATCTGGATGTGAAGAAGTAAGGTCTTGATTAAACCATTCGTAAATACGTTCTTCTGTCAGGGCATCATTCCATATCCTGACTTCATCAATCCCTCCCCTATAATTATAATGACCGATTGAAAATATTTCCTGCTCTGGACTTGTTATTGATGGTATTATCCCGTTAAAACTAAGGGTAGTTTGCTTGCCATTGATAAATACTTTTAATCTATCTTTATTTTCTGGCTGTGAACCATCAAAAACCATTGCAATATGCACCCATTCTCCAAAGCTGAGTGCATTGCTTGCTATACCATAGCTTTCATTAGGATTATTAAGATAGAAATACAATTCCCCTGAATTCCTTCCCATTCGTATAATGATTTTATCTCCGAAATTCAAAATATTGGTCATAGCTTTGAACTCATCGGCTCTGATATATGATTCAATAGTAAATTTGGAAATATTATTAAGACCAATATTATTTACTTGAACCCAGTCATTTAATCCATCAAAATACAAATAGTTGTCGGATGTGGTGCTGATGTTTGAGCCTTCTCGTTCAATTGCTCCAAGCAAAATATTCAAATTATTATTTTCATCATTAGATTCAAGGTTTATCTCGAAAGAAATTCCTGAGAGTCCGTTCCACGAATAAGGGTTTAATAGATTAAAAGTTACCCAACCGCTGTCTATTTTATCAAAATTATAGAGGAAATAAGTATCCAGATTATTATTAAATTTATCTTCAATTGAACCACCGCCGATTTTTATTCTGAAATTCTTGACATTTAATATTGGTTCTTGGAAAAAGAATTTCAGGCGATTGATTTCACCTCTTGATAAACCATAATTCTTTAATTCTTTGGATGTAAGCGACCACTGAAGTCTAAATTTCTTCGAAATACTTTGAATTACTTTGTCATTGTTTCCGATTTTATATTCTTCCTGACTTATAAACCCTGTAATATCACGTTTGAAATAATTTCTTTGGTATGTTCTTGAAATTTGTCTTGTTGTGTAGTTGATTGTATCGGGGGCTGAATTACCAACCCTGTAAAGATAATATTCCAATTGTGATGAATCTTTTAATCCTGTTTTTCTATGAATCAGATTGTAGGTTAAATAATCCCATTCACCACAATTAAACCTGTCCTGAGTTGTGCGGGGGTCACATTTCAGAGTATAAAGCATAAGTATCTTCCGGAAATTTTCAGGATTTTCGGGAAACTTCCAAACCCCTCGCCTTTTTGTGATGTCATCGAAAGTAAGTGTTTGAATAAGTGTCGTATCACTTCCTTGTAAAAGTAAAGGTATAAAATTCAATTGAATTATTAGCATAAACAAGGATATTAGTTTCATTATAATCCCGAAAAAAAAATGGAAATTAACACAGTTTTAATGAATTATCAAAATTCTTTTCCATAATTGAAAGTATTATTATAAATTTTTAAATATCAAATCCGTCAGTAGTGGGACTTTAATATTAACTAATTAAGAATGACTTTTTTAAATCCACTGGTGCTTTTGGGATTACTTGCCTCCGCAATTCCCATTATACTTCACTTCCTGAATCTCAGGAAATTGAAAACTATTGAATTCTCTACATTGAGATTTTTGAAAGAACTACAAAAGACCAAGATTAGAAGATTAAAAATAAAACAGTTAATTTTATTGATTTTGAGGATTCTCATCATCACATTTATTGTTCTTGCATTTGCCCGTCCCACTATAAAAAGCACTTTTCCCGGAATAGGAACTTACGCAAAAACAAGCTCGGTTTTCATACTGGATAATTCTTTCAGTATGGATGTTTCTGATGAATACGGAAATAGGTTCACTCAGGCAAAAAATACACTCAGAAAATTGCTAAATTATCTTAAGGAAGGTGACGAAGCTGCTCTAATAACAATGGTTGATGATAAAAATATAAATGAACTCAGTTTTACAAGGAATTTGGATATTATAAACGATGAATTGCAAAAAGTTAAAATATCATTAAAAGCAGCCAATCTGGAGTCAAGTCTAAGGAAAGCTTCTTCAATGCTTGATAATTCTTTAAATTTAATAAAAGATATCTATATAATTTCAGACGCACAACCAAACGTATTTTTTAAAGAAAATAGAGACTCCCTGAGTCTCTTTGATGGCAATACTTCTGTCTATTTTATTCCTATTGGGTTCAATACGGGAAAAAATCTGCAAAACCTTTCAATTGACTCTGTTACTGTTATAACTAAGATTTTTCAAAAGGATAAACCAGTTGAAATCGAAGCCCATATTCGAAATCACTCCGAAAAAGATATAAATGGTGCCTTAATTAGTCTTTTCATAAATAATCAAAGATTAACCCAAAGAATTTTCGATTTACAGGCTAAATCTCAAAAGACAATTTTATTAAGTGCTCTTCCTCCAAGTTTCGGAGCTAATACCGCTTATGTTGAGCTTGAAAATGATGCTCTCGAATACGACAACAAACGCCATTTCGGGTTCATAATACCCGAGCATCCCAAAATAGCAATCATTGGCAATAGTGAAAAAAGCAAATATATTTCTCTGGTCTTTTCAGCCGTCCAGCAGGGCAATAATTCACCTGTTTACAAATCATTTGGAGCGGAACAAATCGGTAGCATTAATTTTAATGATTTCGATTTAGTTATTCTTGCGGGCGGACCTTTCAAGGATTCAGATTTTGAAAGAATCAAAAAGTATCTCGAAAATTCCGGTTCAGTTCTATTTTTTGCTGATGATTTAACTAACAGGGAAACCTTTGTTTCGGGAATGAGCAAATTAAACATTACTGGTTTGAAACAACAAAAATTTTTTGATAATTCACCCGGTGACTTAACTTCAATTGATAAACTTCACCCTTTATTCGAAGGAGTTTTTAAAAGAACTACCAATAATAACAAGATTGCTGAGAAAGTAGAAATTTATCAAGCTCTATCAACCCAATCCGGTCAGTCTTTAATTGAAATTCCCGGAGGCTCATTAATAAATGAACTACGAATTGGAGAGGGGAAATTATTATACATTTCTGTAACCCCAGACCTTAAATGGAGTTCATTCCCTCTTACAGGACTATTTCCGACTATTATTTATCGGAGTGCTTATTATCTTTCTTACAAACAGGAAATTGGCAAATCATCTCTTGTTGGTGTTCCGATAGTTTTCAATTTACCAAAAAAATATTCTGCCGGTGGCACTTTCAAATTAATTGACCCTAAGAATATTGAATCTTCGGTTCAATCTGTGAATCTTCCATCAGGCGCTTTATTAAGGTTTGAAAATAATGAGCTCACCGGGTCTTATATTATTAAATCACAGGATAATGTTCCCATCTCATTATTTTCTGTAAATATAAACCCTTCAGAATCAAACATTAATCATTTATCTGAGAATGAAATCAAAAATCATTTTATAAATATTTTAAATAAAAATGTTAATTTTGATGTGATAGAAGATAGAAACAACATAATAAAGGGAATTGAAAGGGCAAGAACTGGCACAGAGCTCTGGCAACTGTCAATTATCCTTGCTTTTTGCTGTATTATTGCAGAAATGCTTGTTGCAAAATCATCAAAAAATGAAACTTATTCTGTCGTAAATTCATAAATATATCGCTTTCTTACTCTGGAAAATAAAACAAAAAATATTGAAAATGCCATAACAGAGCATCCAAGAATAAAAATTTTACGGCAAAAGCTTGATTCAGCCAGAGAAAAGCTGCTCGCTGTTATAAATGAATGGTATAAACTTAATTATGAAGTCCAACCTCAAATTCTCTATCAATATGATTTGATCTTTGGAGAGTTCGAAAAAAAAATTAATTCCCGTTCAAAAATTGCGGCAAAACTTGAGCGAAAAATTGAAATCTTTGCAATTAAAGTTCAAAGAGGGGAAAAACTTACCAGCCAAACAATAGACTTCGTTAATAAAATGGTTGATAAAGAGTTCGAAAAAAAGGAAAATGATTTAAAAAGGAATTTCGACGATCAGAATGATAACCAAAACGATAAAAACAAAAGAAATGAGCCAAATTCCGAGCTAACAAAGATTTATAGAAAATTAGTCAAAATACTTCATCCAGATGTTTCCGGTAATAATGAAGTTGCACAAAAATACTGGCATGCAGTCCAGGATTCCTACCTCAAAGGCAACTTGCAAAGATTGAAATTAATCCTTGAATCAATTTCTTCAAACAGCATCATTAATGATAAAAATTACGTTATTGATGAAGACTTTCTGCTTAAAGAAATCAGTAAAATTGAACTTATGACAGAGGTGGAAAAAAGAAGAATCGAGAGAATGAAATTGAAAGAGCCTCTGATTTTTTCCGAAAAGTTAAAAGACTCACTCTGGATTAAACAAAGGTCTAAAAAATTACAGGAAAGACTGATTTTGATTGAAAAAGAAATCCAAACTCACGAAAGAATGCTAAAAAATATTATAGGCAATAAAGATTTTGAACCAAGCAGAATGTCAAAAGAAGAAGAGCAATTTCAGGAGGAATTCTATAATCAAACCTACGGAAAAGGCAGATAATTCATATTATTTCCACTTATATTATTACAACATAATAATTACAAACTTTTTAAAATCAAAATTAATTAAACATAATTATTTGATTTAATTTTTGATTTTATTAAGTTTAATCGTTTCAAAAGAATGAAAATTTGTTTAATTTGCATTTGAATTTTTTACAATTTTGAAACTTTTTATTTATTCCTATAATTGCTATGGACAATGTCTTAGCGATTATTTTTTTTGATAATTATGGTTTATTTTTTTGTTTATTAATTGAGTGGTTGTTATGGACTTAAGTTTATTATTTCTAATACCGGTCATTGGTTTAATTGCATTAATCTACACATTTGCCAGATCAGCCTGGGTTTCAAAGCAAGATGCGGGCGACGACAAGATGCAGAAAATTGCTTCTTATATTAGCAAAGGAGCTATGGCTTTTTTGAGAGCTGAATATTCGGTAATAGCTATCTTTGTTGTAATTATAGGTATTTTGCTTGCAATTCAGGGAGCTTCTGTAAATGGCTCATCACCTCTTGTTGGGCTTTCATTCCTGATTGGGGCAATATGCTCCGGTTTAGCCGGATACATAGGAATGAAGGTGGCAACAAAAGCAAACGTAAGAACAACAAATGCAGCAAGAACCAGCCTGAATAGTGCTCTAAAAATAGCTTTCAATGGCGGTTCGGTTATGGGTATGGGTGTTGTTGGTCTTGGTGTGCTTGGGTTAAGTCTTTTATTTATTATTTATGGATATGTGTTTGATGCATTTCAAACTATTAGTGAAGCGCCCATAAATGTTGTAGTTACCGTTGTTACTGGTTTTTCTTTTGGTGCTTCATCAATTGCATTATTCGCAAGAGTTGGAGGAGGTATTTATACCAAAGCTGCTGATGTTGGTGCAGACCTTGTAGGGAAAGTAGAAGCAGGTATCCCCGAAGACCACCCACTTAATCCAGCTACAATTGCTGATAACGTTGGTGATAATGTAGGAGATGTTGCTGGTATGGGTGCAGATTTATTTGAATCTTATGTTGGTTCAATTGTGTCCACAATGCTTCTTGGAGCTGTCTTTGTTGTCACAAAGGATTTCGGGTCAACTCCATTTCAAGGTTATTCTGCAGTATTATTACCACTATTTCTTGCAGGAGCTGGTATCATTGTTTCAATTATCGGAACTTTCTTTGTCAGAGTAAAGGAAGGCGGTAATCCTCAGGCTGGCTTGAATACTGGAACATTTATAGCAGCTATATTAATGATAATTGTCTCTTATTTTATTATTGACTGGATGCTACCGAAAACATTTTCTTTTTATGACCCCTTATATAACAAAACATTTGAAATTACTTCTTTAGGTGTTTTTCTTGCAACAATAGTAGGTCTGGTTGCGGGTGTTGGCATTGGTCTGATTACAGAATACTATACCGGATTGGGTAAACCCCCTGTCAGAAAAATTGCAGAACAATCTTTAACTGGTGCTGCCACGAATATTATAGCTGGTTTGGGAACAGGTATGATTTCTACCGCTATTCCCGTGCTTTTAATAGCACTTGCTATCATTATATCATTCTCGTTAGCTGGCTTATACGGTATTGCTATAGCTGCCGTTGGTATGCTTGCAACTACTGGAATACAGCTTGCCGTAGATGCTTATGGTCCAATTGCTGACAATGCCGGCGGTATTGCTGAAATGTCAGAATTGCCGAAGGAGGTTAGAGGAAGAACTGATAAACTTGATGCAGTTGGTAATTCAACTGCTGCTATCGGTAAAGGTTTTGCAATTGGTTCTGCTGCTTTAACTGCTCTTGCTCTCTTTGGGGCTTATATGACAACAGCAAAAGTAGGATCTATTGATATTTCTCAGGCAAATGTTATGGCAGGGCTTTTCATTGGAGCTTTGATGCCTTTCATTTTCTCTGCTCTTGCAATGGGAGCTGTCGGACGTGCAGCAATGTCTATGATAAAAGAAGTTAGAAGACAATTTAATGATATTCCTGCTCTCAAGAATGCTCTTGAAGTAATGAAGCGTATGGGAGACAAAGAGCAATCTGAATGGTCAAAGGAAGATTTAGATACTTTCCACGCAGCCGAAGGAAAAGCTGAATACGAAAAATGTGTTGCTATATCAACTAAAGCAGCTATTCGACAAATGATCGCTCCGGGTCTGATGGCTGTTCTTGTACCTGTTATT
>CAYYPE010000007.1:49694-149815 GCA_964473465.1 uncultured Hyphomicrobiales bacterium | reverse complement strand
ATTACCGATACCGCTTTTGTTTATTACTGTTGAAGCTGATTTTGCAGATATATAGTCTGCATCAGAAGCGAGTGATGTTCCACCCGGACTGTATGATACAAAAAGAATTTCATCATTTTTAAAATTTGTGGGCTTTAAAACGACTTTGACACCGTTTGATAATTTCCATTCTGTTACACCAATTTCTTTAATTTCTTTTTGAGAAATAATCTTTCCATTTTCAAGTTTTTTATCAAATAATGCTGATTTTGGTGTATCATCAATATAAGGGGGAATTTCAGATTTGCTGATATTTTCGAAAGCCACCAACAGATCAGATTCAGCAGGTAATTTTATTTCTTCCTTTTCAGGAGCACTAATTAAAACAACACTGTTATTCTTTTTAATGAAATCAGCTGACAATTTATTAACTTCATCAATAGAAATTTCAGGAAGCCATAGTTTTATAAGTTCATTTTCGAATTCAATACCCGGGATTGATTCTCCATTAATAAAATTACGATAGAACTCAAAGGCGAAATTTTTTGATTCGGTTTTATCTTTTTCATCTAACATTTTTTCATAATTTCTCAGCATTTCATTTTTTCCACGTTCAAATTCGGATGGCGTAAATCCATGTTTTTTTACTCTGAAAAGTTCAGTCAAGATTGTCTGATAAGCTTCATTAATTTTTTCTGGTTTCATGCCTGCAAAAAGAGTGAAAGCACGAACATTACCTACATCTTCAGCTTCGTAAGATACTGCAAAAAGGTTCAAGGGTGCATCTGGTTTGCGAATAATCTCTTGTAGTCTTTTATTTAGCATCATAGTGTAGAGATCTGAAACTATTTTTTTTCGGTAGTCTTCGTAAGTTCCTGTTTCTCGTTGTGGTAATTTGGAGATAAATTGAATATTTGGAAAAGAGAGTTCTTTGTCGGAGGCAATTGAAAATAAAATATCATCATGATTGTCAAGAGTGAATTTTTCTCTGGGTCTTGGATTTTGAGGGTTTTGAAGATTCCCGAAATGTTCTTTTATTTTCTTTTCGATATCTTTTTTATCAAAATCACCAACAGCTATAACTGCCATTAAATTTGGTCTATACCAATCTCTGTAAAATCTTCTGAAAGCTTCGTAATCTGCTCTGAGAATGATGTTGGTATCACCAATAACGTCCCTGATTGCATATTTTGAATTATAAAATCTGATAGGTGCATGTTTTTTTTGGACTCTATCTTCAGCACCTTTTCCTAAACGCCATTCTTCAAGAATAACACCACGCTCATCGTCAATATCCTTAGGATCGAAAAGAACGTTATGACCCCAATCTTCAAGCACTTGAAATCCTTGATTTAATAACTCTTTGTCATCGGTTGGTAATGTTAACATATAAACTGTTTCGTCCCAGCTTGTAAAAGCATTTAAATCAGCTCCGAAGCGAATACCGGTGGATTCTAAGAAATTTACCAAATCTTGTTTAGGGAAATTCTTTGTGCCATTGAAAGCCATATGCTCGCAAAAATGTGCTAATCCATCCTGATCATCATCTTCGAGAATAGCACCTGCATTAATAACGAGCATTAATTCTGCTCTTTTCTCAGGTTTTTTATTTGCTTTAATGTAATATTTCAAACCATTATCTAATACTCCAATAGTAATTTGATTATCAGGTGGAATTTTTTCGTTCAGGTTTTGAATATTGATTTTATTTTGAGAATAAGAAGTAAAAAAGAATAAAATTATTAATGTGAATGTTAATAGAACTGATTTTTTCATAGTAATTATCCAAAATATTTATCATAAAAAACAAAAATATAATATTTTTTTGAAAATTCATATT
Organism: uncultured Hyphomicrobiales bacterium; assembly: GCA_964473465.1. Classification (GTDB taxonomy): domain Bacteria; phylum Bacteroidota; class Ignavibacteria; order Kapaibacteriales; family UBA2268; genus CALHRB01. The sequence goes on along the minus strand of CAYYPE010000007.1, from coordinate 147,996 downwards.
ATAAGGATAATTTTCGATTGGTATTATATTTTTTGAAGGGATAAATAATTGTTATAAACTTTTTTTTTAAGGTAATTATTGCTAAAGATTTTGAAAGATTTATAAATAATCATATTTTTGTAGTTTTTATTTATTAGAACCGAGGTAGAACAAAAAATGTATGAAGAAATTCGTGATAGAACTTCCTTCAACGAAATAGAGCTAAAAGTGATTGATTTCTGGGAGAAAAATGGAATATTCGAGAAGACAATTGAAAGGAGAAAAGGGGCTAAGTATTTTAGTTTTTATGAAGGACCACCAACAGTAAATGGGAGACCCGGAATTCACCATTTAATGGCAAGAACTCTTAAAGATAGTGTTTGCAGATACAAGACTATGACAGGTTATTATGTCCGAAGACAGGCTGGATGGGATACTCATGGTTTACCTGTGGAAATAGCTGTAGAAAAAGAACTTGGATTATCAAGCAAAGCAGATACATTAAAGTATGGAATTGAGAATTTTAATAGAAAATGCAAGGAATTTGTATATAGAAATATTGAAATGGAGGGCGGTTGGCGAGAGTTAACAAGGAGAATGGGTTATTGGATTGATTTGAACAAAGCTTATATTACCTGTACAAATGACTATATAGAATCTGTTTGGTGGGCTTTGAAGCAGTATTATGAAAAAGGGCTTATTTACAAAGGCTTTAAAGTTATTCCTCAATCCCCGACAATTGAAACTCCTTTGAGTCATCATGAACTTTCGCTTGGTTACAAAGATGTTAGGGATCCTAATTGTTATATCAAATTAAAAGTAATTTCTTCTAATCTTAAAGAAATTGAACACGGTGAATTATTAGTATGGACAACAACACCATGGACATTATTAGCAAATGTCGCCCTTGCAGTTGGAGAGGATATTGACTATGTCTATGTTCGCAACAAAAGGTCAACTAAGGATGAAGTGGTAGTCAATAATCTTGTGCTTGCAAAAAGTAGGTTAGAAGCCTTAGATGGTGAGTATGAAGTGATATCAATGTTTAAAGGTAAGGATTTGCTTGGGACTAAATATGAGCAAATATTTAATTATAGCAAAATTGACAGAAACAAATTCCCTGACGCTCTAACAGTCTTACCTGGAGATTTTGTTTCGACTGAAGATGGTAGCGGTATTGTTCATATTGCTCCTGCTTTCGGTGAGGACGATTATCAAATGTACAAAAAATTCAAGATTCCTTTTTTACAGCCGGTAACTCCAAATGGACATTTTACTCCTGATATGGGTGAATTTGCTGGTAGGGCAGTCAAAACATTTTCCTACAATAAAAAATCGGAGGATGGTCAAGAAGAAACATACATTGAAGAGGGAGCTGATAAAGATATTATTTATGCTTTAAAAGTTGCAGGTAAGCTTTATCGTTCAAGAAATGACTATGTTCATAGTTATCCCCACTGCTGGAGAACCGGAAATCCTGTGATCTACTATGCCAGAGAGTCATGGTTTATAAAATCTCCAGAATTCAAGGATAGAATGATTGAACTGAATAAACAAATAAACTGGCAACCACCCGAAATTGGTATCGGAAGGTTTGGTAATTGGCTTGAAGAAGTTAAAGAGTGGTCATTATCAAGAGATAGATTCTGGGGAACACCTCTTCCAATCTGGGTATCAGAAGATGGAACTGAACAATTTGCCATAGGTTCGATTCAGGAGCTTCTCGAAGGCATTTACGAGCATCCTGACGGAACAAGAATGCCATTAAAAGATGCTGATGTGGAGATAGATCTGCATAGACCCTTTGTGGATAGAATAATATTTGAGAAAAACGGAAAAATTTTCAGAAGAGTTCCAGAAGTAATTGATGTATGGTTCGATTCGGGTGCTATGCCATTTGCCCAATTTCATTATCCATTCGAAAATCAAGAATTATTCAATAGCAGTTTTCCGGCTGATTATATTGCAGAAGGTATTGATCAGACAAGAGGCTGGTTTTATACACTGCATAATATTGCAGTAGCATTGTTTGATAAACCTGCCTTCAAAAACATTATTGTTAATGAATTGATCCTTGACAAGAACGGTGTAAAAATGTCTAAATCAAAGGGAAATGCTGTAGATCCCTTTGAAGTCATGGAGCGATTTGGTGCCGATGCTGTTAGGTGGTATTTATTAGTTAACAATCCACCATGGAAAGCAACACTCTTCAACGAAGATGACATTGCCAAAACTATTATTTCGGACTTTTTCAGGTCATTAACAAATATTTATTCTTTCTTTGCACTTTATGCAAATATTGATGGTTTTACCGGTAAAGAAAAGCAGGTTGATATTGCTGACAGACTTGAAATTGACCGATGGGTCATATCAAGACTAAATACCTTAATTGATGAATACCGCAGCAATATGGAGAGGTATGATTTAACCCGTGCCCTTCGTGCAGTTCAGAATTTTGTCATCTATGAACTTTCGAACTGGTATATCCGAAGGAACAGAAGAAGATTCTGGAAAGGTGAAAACGATAAAGAAAAACTTGCCGCTTATCAGACACTAAGAGAAGTATTGATAAACATATTGTTGATGATGGCTCCTGCTGCTCCATTTATAGCCGAAGATATTTACCAGAAACTTCGCAGCGACGAAGAGCCTGAATCTATTCATTTAATAGATATGCCTTCAGCAAAAAAACATCTGATAGATCAGGAACTTGAACGTAAAATGTTAGTTGCTCAAAAAATAGTAACTTTGACCCGATTTTTAAGAGAGAAGGCAAAAATAAGAGTAAGACAGCCATTATCAAGAATTTTGATTCCGGTTCTAACTGCTCAGGAACGTAGAGATATTCAGCATTTTGAATTGATTATTAAAGAAGAAGTTAATATTAAAAATATTGAATATGTTACAGGAGAAGCAGAAATTGTTAGGAAAAAAGCTAAACCAAACTTCAAATCATTAGGCAAGAAGTTTGGCAGCAAAACCCAGACAATAGCTGATTTAATAAGAAATATGAGCAATTCTCAGATATATCAGCTGGAGGAAAATTCAAGATTTACCTTTAACGTTGATAATCAGGAGTATGAGATTAATATTGACGATGTTGAAATATTAAGCGAGGATATCGAAGGATGGCTTGTAGCAAGTGAAGAAGGTATTACCGTTGCTCTTGATACAACAATCACTGATGAATTGTTAAGCGAAGGCATTGCACGTGAATTTGTTAATAGAATTCAAAACATAAGGAAATCAAAAGATTTCGATGTTACCGATAGAATAAAGATAGAATTTAAAGCAGACGATAATATTTCTTCAAGAATTCTTAAACTTTCTGATTATATTTGCAATGAAACTTTGTCTGAAGCACTTGAATTAAATAATTCGATAAATGGTGAAATAATTGAAATTTTTGATGAAAATATCGAGGTTCTTGTTAATAAGGCTTTATGATATTGAGATATATTTAATTTTTTGATGTTAATTTATTTTATTTATATTATATTTGCAACTCTTTTACTCGGGAGTAAATTAAATGGCTATTAAAACAAAAAATGCAAAAAGTGAGCAGAAGAAAGATAAAGCACCGTCTGTCTCAATAAAAGATACTACAAAAGAAGGAACTAAAACAAAAACACAAAAGACTCCTTCGAAAAATGATATTAAACCCGTAATCAAAACAGGGGTTAAAAGTAAAAATATAACAAAAGAACAGAAAGGTTCTGAAAAAATAAGTATTCAAAAAAAATCTGATATTGATGCTAAGCAGGATAAGTCATCTTCGAAAAAGAATGAACCCCAAAAAGATGCTGCGAATTTGAAAACAAAAGAGAGCTCAAAGTCATCAAAATTAGTTGAGTCAAAAAAAACTAAGATTGAAAAGCCCGTTGAAGTAGTAAAAGTTAAAGAAAAACAAAAAACGGATAAGGCAAAATCAAAATCTGAGCCAGAAATCGAATTAGCGAAAGAAAAAGACGAAAAGAAATCAAAGAAAAGCATCAAACCGGAAGTTAAAGCAGAGGAGAAAAAAACAAAAACAAAAGAAAAAGCCATAGTTCAAACTAAGGAAGAAACCAAAGAAAAATCTGAAATTAAAGCCCCTAAGGAGACTGGTGCTTCTGAAAAGCCAAAGCCGACAGTTCGATATTCAGATGAAGATCTGGAAATGTTTAAGATGAAAATTCTTGAAGTTCGAAAAGAAGCCATTGAAGAACTTGGTATGTTGAAGGAAAGACTGGAAGACTTAACTAACTATGACTTTGCCGAAGAAAGCATGATTTATTCAATGCACATGGCTGAGCAGGGTTCCGAAGCTATGGAAAAAGAGAAAACCTATGCTCAGATCCAGAGGATCAATGAATATATCAAAAAACTTGATGAAGCTTTGCAAAGAATTGCTGATAAAACTTACGGAATATGCAGGGAATGTGGAATACTGATTGCCAAAGAAAGACTACTGGCTGTTCCCATTACTACATTATCAGCAAGTTGGAAAATTAGAAAAGTATGCCCGGAAGATGGTATTGATAGAATAGAACCTTTAAAATAACTTTTTTTTTATTTTTTATCATAATGGGACTTGATAGTCCCTTTTTTTTTGAATAACTTTATGACAAATAATCCAAACAAAAGAATTACCCTGTTTTTTTTAATTTCACTTTTATTAATAATCATTGATCAGGTATCCAAATATTTAATTTTTCAATATTTTGGTGTTAGTCATATTGGTTATGGTGAAAATGCATATTATACACGGAATTTATATTCAGATATTAATCTTATTGGGGAGATATTAAAATTTACTTATGTTGAGAATGCAGGAATTGCATTTGGTATCGGTTTTGGACCATTTAAGATTATATTGAGTTTATTTTCGATTCTTGCCGGAGTTCTATTGTCAGTTTATTTATATAAATTAAAGAATTATCACTGGGGTATAAAGACCGGAATATCATTGATTCTTGCGGGAGCAGTTGGAAATTTAGTGGATAGGGTATTTTATGGTGTCATTTTTGGATATGCAGATATTTTCTATGGCAAAGTAATTGATTTTATCCTTGTTGACATCCCGGATATTAGTTTCTTTAATTTAGAATATTGGCCTGTTTTTAATGTAGCTGATTCATGTGTTACAGTGGGTGTGTTCTTCTTACTCATATTCTATAAACATATTCCATCATTTAAAGAATTATTTCCCAAGAAACAAGAACAATCTGAATAATATTAATTCAAGCTACAATAAATATTCTTTATGATATTTTAATGGATAGAAACAATAATTATCCGGAATATATTGAAAGCATCTATGAATTTAAAGTCCCACAAGGACAAACGCCTCAACGTCTTGATATTTATCTTGTAAATAACATAAAAAATGCAACCCGCACAAAAGTTCAAAAAGCCATCAGTGGAGGTGTTGTAACAATCAATGGTAAAGTAACCAGAGGAAGTAAAAAAGTTCAACCGGGAGATTTGATTGTATGTAAGTTATTGAAACCACCTCCAATTGAGCTTATTCCTGAAAACATACCCCTGAATATAATCTACGAAGATGATTATTTAATGCTTGTCAATAAACCATCCGGGATGGTTTCACATCCGGGTTTTGGCAACAGAAACGGAACGCTCGTTAATGCACTACTTTTTCACTTGGGACACAGAGAAAGAATAAAAATTGAAATAGAAGAAGATGAGGAAGAGATAAACGACGAAGGTAAAATTTTTGCAAGTGATTCTATAAGGCCTGGTTTAGTCCACAGACTTGATAAAGACACATCGGGAATAATGCTGATTGCTAAAAACCCTGAAATACATTCATTATTGGCTAAACAATTTGCTGAAAGATCTGTTGAGAAAAAATACTTAGCTCTGGTTTGGGGTAAGTTTGACGAACCACAAGGAAGAATTGAGGGGGATATTGGTAGATCTAACCTTGACAGGAAACTTTTTGCAGTTGTAAAAAAGGGAGGTAAACCTGCAATCACTAAATATAAAGTTCTCGATGAGTTTCAGTATGTATCTTTTGTTGAAATAAATTTATTGACAGGAAGGACTCATCAAATACGAGTGCACTTTTCGCATATCAAACATCCTGTTTTTGGAGATGTTCAATATGGTGGAGATAAAATTATTTATGGATATAATAATAAAAAGTTAAAAAATTTATATAATAATTGTTTAAAACTCACAACCAGCCAGCAATTACATTCGTTTAGCCTACAATTTGAACATCCAGTTTTGAAAAAAAACATGAAATTCGAAGCTGAATTACCGCCCTTGTTTTTAGATCTTTTGACCATATTTAAAAAAAGTCAGTTCCTATGAAACTTATTTGAATTTATTTTGTTATTTTAGCTTTGAGAGAGTTTTTTAATTTAATCTGTTATGAAATTATGAAAAAAATTTTACCATTAATACTGGTAATATTGTCCATCCATTTTAACAACAATTTTCTTTTATCACAGGAATTTAATCCGGGTTTTGATAATCACTTTCTTTCATTCATAGAAAACAAAGGACAATGGCAGGACAATATTAAATTCATTGCCCAAAAGAGCAATCTGAATCTCATTGTTACAAATGAAGGTTTAATCTATGATTTTTTTGATTTTACTGGGGAAAACTTAACCAAACGAAATGTTATTGCCATGGAACTTCTTGGGAGTAATATTCAAAAACAAGCTATTGGAAACAAACCCTCAGATGTTTACTATAACTTTTTTAAAGGTAATGATGAATCTAAATGGTCAGTTAAATGCAAAACTTATGAAGAAGTTATATTAAAAAACGTTTATAGCGATATTGATTTAACTATAGTGACTGATGCAGGAAATCCAAGATATGATTTCATTATCAAAAAGGGTGGAAATCCCGAAAACATAAAAATCAAATACATTGGCGTTTCTTCAGCCAATATAAAAGCTAATGAAATTTCACTTATGTCAGTCTTCGGAGAAATATTCAATAATAGATTAAGAGCTTTTCAGATAATTGATAATGAGACAAAAATTGTTGAGTGTAATTTCAAATGGATAAATGAAGAAACTGGTTTAATTGGTTTTGATCTTGGACAATACGATAAGAATTTTGATTTAATAATTGACCCAATAGTATTTGGGGGTTATTTTGGGGGAAATGCCACTGACGATATTAAACATCTCTCTGTTGGTAACAACGGTGAGTTTGTGGTTATAGGTACAACAAACTCTTTAAATTTCAAAACTACACCCGGAGTTTATGATGACGTATATAATGATGATATTGATATATTTATATCAAAGTTTATAAGTTATGGCAGCGATAAAAGATTGGTTTTCTCAACTTTTTTTGGTGGCGGATTGAGTGATTATGGTTCAGCAGTGAAACTTGACAGCAAAGGAAATATTTATTTTACTGGGTGGACTAATTCGGCAGATTTTCCATATAAGGGTGGTTATAGTAAAGATTATAATGGTGGTTATGATTGTTTTGTAGTTAAATTAGATAATTCAGGCTCCAGTTTAACTTTTTCTTCATTTTTAGGAGGTAACAAGGATGATTATGGAACTGATATTGATCTGACGCCCGATAATAATCCAGTTATTTGTGGTTATACTGATTCAAAGAATTTCCCGAGTGGTAGTGGTGCATTTCAATCATCACATAAAGGTTTGAATGATATATTTGTTTCCTGTTTCTCGAATACAGGTACGTCTTTAGTTTACTCTACGTTTATTGGCGGAACTTCCGATGATAAAGCACATGCTTTAGCTGTAGATGAAACAGGGTATGTTTATCTGACAGGTGAAACAACCTCTGGTGATTTTCCAGTAGCACCCTTTAGAATTTGGGGTTCTTGGGTTTGGGATAGACCTTATGATTATTCTTACAATGGTGGCAAGGATGCTTTTGCACTAAAATTAATCGGAAATGGTGGAAAACTCGAATTTTCAACATTTTTTGGTGGTACTCAGGATGACATTGGTCGTGCTGTATATTTTGATGAAGATGCTACATTGTTTTTCGCAGGTGAAACCAAAAAAGAGACCAATAGGACATTTCCCGTTACTGAAAGTGCCTACATGAAAGAACACAAAGGCGGATGGGACTGTTTTTTTGCTAAGATGGATAAACCAAAACAAAGTGGTACTTGGGGTGGTATCAGTCAGAATCTTATATTCTCTACTTTCTTTGGTGGTAGTAACGATGAATTTGTCAGTTATATGGTAAGAGATCCAAAAACCCAATCCCTTTATTTTACGGGGAAAACTAATTCAACTAATTATCCGGTTGAAGCAAGCGATGTAACAAAACCATATGGAAGAAATGATGCTTTTCTAACAAGATTTTATAAAGATGGAAGCGGGCTTCTTCTCTCGACTTTTATTGGAGGTGGTGGCGAAGATGTTGGAACTTGTGTTGATGTTGATACTCGTGGAGATATTTATTTAGTCGGAACGACAAGTTCCAATGATTTTAAAAATAGTGCCAATTCAATCCAACCTGTTTATGGAGGTGGTACAAGTGATGGATTTTTTGTCAAATTTGCAACCGGAGAAATTTCAATCACATCCCCTTCATCAAATGAAAAGATTTGCAGGAAGCAAAATTTAAATATTGAATGGAGTTCATCAGGTTTTGTTACCGGGGACAAATTTTTTGTTGATGTTATTAACCCATCAACAGGTAAAATTATTAACATTGGTAAGGACATAACATCCAATAAGTTTAACTGGGTTGTGCCTGATGATTTTGCTTCAGGTACATTTCATCTAATGGTTTCTCATGAATCTGGAATTTCTTATTTTAAAAACGATATTATCACAGTTCAGGACCCACCCAAAATAAATCAAATAAATTTATCCAGTCTGAATACTACTTTTTGTGAAGGTGATACTTTTTCCATACAAATTGTAGCAGAAGGTCCTGATTTGAAATATTCATGGTATCTTAATAACAAATTGATTGATGGACAGAAAAGTTCAAAATTAGAGTTGATTAACCTAGAAGTTGATAATAGCGGGGAATACAAAGTTGTTGTTTCAGGAGCATGCGATCCACCTGCTACCAGTAATGTTGTGTCCATAAATGTTTTGCCATCTACAAGTATAAAGGTTCACCCGAGAGATACCTCTGTCAAAGCAGGTAGTTACGTTAAGTTCTCTGTGGAAGCAATAGGTGATAATCTATCTTATGAATGGCAGTGGAATGGCGAAAAACTTTTAGGTGGAAATGAAAAAGACTACGTCATAAATAGTGCTCAAAAATCTCTGGAAGGTAAATACAGATGTATTGTTCGTGGAACCTGCAAGACTGACACTTCAAAAGAAGCAACACTTGAGGTTGATACAACTACAGTTTCGGTTGATGAATCAGTGATTGAAGGTTTAAACCTTTTTTTTAACAATAATCTTGTTGAAAATATACTAACACTAATGATTCATTCAGAAAAATCAATCAATTTAAATGTCGATATTTTTGATTTTCTTGGTAACATAAAGCTAAAACAGTCCTTAGGATTTATAGAATCAGGTTCTCATAAATTTGATTTTAATTTAAATGATTTGACATCTGGTATTTATTGGCTCAGGATAAATGATGGTAAAAAATATCTTATGAAAAAATTTATTATACTTAAGTGATTAATTTTCAATAATTTATAAGCCGCTTGATTTTTATCAGGCGGTTTTTTTTATTTTTTGTAGATTGTTTTTTTTCTAATACATTTTTTGGTTCTAATGAAAGTAATTATAAATCTATCGTTAATTTTATTTATATTTCTTAAAATATTATTTGTCTCTTACGCTGATAATATGCATTCATTGTATTTTTATGACCCAACTATAAAGACTTCTTCATATGGCTTCATTGAAAATGGAGGTCAATTAAATAACAACGCTCTTTTCTGTTATATTGGAAAAAATAATAGTATTCTTATTTTAAAAGATCGGATTATTTTTGATTTTCATCGAAATGACAGCATTAAGATGGATTATACTAATGTTAATGGCAAAAACAATCCATTTTTTGAATCCAGAAGATTTTTAACCAGACGAACAGGAATTGTAGTAACTATGGAATTTCTTGATTTTAACAAAAATTATTTTTTAGAAACCATTGATGAGATAACTCAAATCAACTATTTTAAAAATGGTAAAGAAATTCAGGGCTTGAGAAAATTCAGAAAGTTGAAACTCAATAATTTATATGACAATATTGACTTAGTTCTTTCTTTTGAGCAAGGTAAATTCAGATTTGATTTGATTTTAAATGAAAATTCTGATCCTGATAAAATTAAATTTAGAATCGAAGGTGGAGAAAAGATAAATGAAAGCTTTAATATTAAATCAGATGACAATAGTAAAATTGAAATTTTCAGTCATTTAGGAAAAGTATTTTTTGGTGAAATCACTTCTTTTTACCTTTCTGAAAAATATACCTATAAAAATTCATCCAAAAAAGAAAATATACAAACAGTTTACCAACTGAATGGTAATATCCTAACTTTTAAAGTTGAAAATTACGATAAATCAAGGAAATTAGTTATTGATCCTATAGTTTATTCAACATTTTTCGGAGGTTTAGATATTGATGAAATTACTGATATGGCTAAAGACAAGAATGAAGATATAATCATCACGGGTTGGTCAAGATCAGAGAATTTCAGAACAACCGCCGGATCTTATGATACTCTGTTTTACAGCGAAACAGATTGTTTTGTTTCAAAGTTCAGATTAGTTGGCGTTGAAAAAAAATTAATTTTTTCAACATTAATAGGTGGAAATGCTGATGAATACTCAAAATCAATATGTCTGGATCCTGACGATAATATTTACATTGCAGGAGAAACTGAATCCTATGATTTTCCCGTTAAAAGTACACCATATTCGAGCTATGCAGGTTTGAAAGATGGTTTTATAACAAAATTAAATAATGATGGGACAAAATTATTATATTCATCATATTTTGGAGGAACTAAGCAAGACAGAATAAATTCAATCGCAACGGGTGGATCTGGGGAAATCTACGTTACAGGTGGGACTTTTTCAAATGATATCCCTGTTACAATAACTTATAATGATAATAATCCTAATAATAAAGGACTTGAAGAAGCTTTTATAACTAAATTTTATTCAAACGGAAGTATTCAATATTCTTATTTACTTACATCACTTGGTTTTGAATATGGTTCTGTGATTACTCTGAATGAAAAGGCTGGAATGCTCGTTGTCGGTGGTCAAACGAACAGTTCTGATCTGGTAACATTTCCAAAATCAGGTGATAATATGGTCATTGATTATGTTTACAATGGTGGGCAGGATATATTTCTTGCTGTATTCACACCCGGACTTGGAACATTTAATTTCTGCACTTTTATTGGAGGCTCGGGAGACGATTTTTTAAGAGATATTTTGATAGATAATGATGGAAATATTGTTATTGCTGGTGAAACCTCAACCAAGAATGCATCTGTAAATCCAACGGTTATTTCTACCGATTTCAGAATAACAAATACAGCTTATCAGAAAAAGAATAGTGGTGGTTTCGATGCCTTTCTGATGTCAATTAACAGGAAAGGAACAAAACTTTTAGGCTCAACATTCCTTGGTGGAAAAAATAATGACAGTTTCCTTTCGATGGATTTTAATATTGGAAAAACTTCAATTTTTCTGACTGGTTTTACTCAATCAGCCGATTTTCCCATAGTAAATGCAGATGAGAATGAAAAATACCTCGCAAAAAAGGATGTTATTATTTCAAATTTATCACTTGATTGTAGCAAGCTTTTTTATTCTACAATTTTAGGCTTTTCAGGAGATGATGTTGCAAACGGTATAATAATTGATAAATTCGAAGGTATAAATATTGCCGGCTCAACGAATTCGAGAGATTTCCCTGTTTTCGACGCACTGGATAGCAGTTTTTTAGGTGGCATCAGCGATGGGTTTGTTTACCGAAGGATTCAAAAGACACTAAAATTAACTGGAAATTTGAATTCATTTGAATACTGTCAGAATGAAAATGTATATCTTTCTTGGTTGGCTGATGGATTCGAAAAAGGACATCTATTCAATGTTGATGTTTCAACAGATAACGGAAAAAGCTGGAAATCCATTATCTCGGATTATGAAAGATATGAATTTATATGGAAAATACCGGCAGATTTTCCAGCAGGAAATTTAAATAAAATCAGAGTTTACAGTCCATCTGGAATAATAGCTTTGTCCGAAGGCAATTTCTCAGTCCTTTCCTCTCCAAGAATTAATAAAATTGAATTAAGCAGTGATGAAAACATCTTTTGCGAAGGTGATTCATTTGAGATTAGAACAGAAGTCGAAGGAGAACAATTAAAGTTTATCTGGGTAAAAGACGGAAAGCCATTAATAGCTCAAACTCAGCAGAATTTGAAATTTACCGATTTAACTCTGGAAGATGAAGGCACTTATTCGCTAAATATTAGTGGAAAATGTAAACCAGATGTAAAAAGTTCGCCAATCCAAATAAAAATCAAACCTAAAACTGAGATAATGAATGACATAGAAGATAAAAAAGTAAAAATAAATGAAAATGTGGAGTTTAAAATTAAGGCAAAAGGATTGAAATTAAGTTATGAGTGGCAACGAAATGGAATTAAAATCATTAATCAAACAGATAGTGTCCTCAGGTTGAATAATGTAAATCGAAATTTTGAGGGCTACTATAGATGTATAGTCAGAGGTGAATGTGGCTCAGATACAAGTAAAAATGTTTTTCTGCAGATTGACACATCAACTTCTGCTATTTTTCATTATCCCAATGACGCAGATAGACTAAGTATCAAATCTATTTATGATAAAAGTTATGATGATGCTCTGGAAATTGAATCAGCTATCGAAGATGTAATTGATATTAGAATCTTTGATATTAACGGCAAACAAGTCTATTCACATAATGATTATAAACTTAAAATAGGTCATAATAGGCTATTATTAAAATTTGATGAATTTTATGCTGGAATATTTTTAATTACAATAAAAAGCAATATTTTTACGAAAAACAGTGTAATTTTAATAATTGATTAATTACAGTATCTATGATAGAGAAAAGAGCAATAACAAAAGTTGAAATTGATAATAATTTAGCCAGACGCTGGAGTATTAGAGCTTTCGACCCAAATAGAATGGTTGAACAAGAAAAAATTTTGGCTATTTGCGAAGCTGCCAGATGGTCTCCTTCTTCCGGTGGTGATGAACCCTGGTGTTTCATTATATTCGATAGATTCAGAGAACCCGATTATTTTGACAAAGCCTTAAATTGCCTGTCAGAATATAATCAAATTTGGGTGAAAAATGCACCATTGCTTATTTTAACAATAGCAAGGGAAAAATGGAGAAATAGCGAGGATATAAACCGTTGGAGTCAGCATGATACAGGTGCTGCGGCAATGAGTATTTATATTCAGGCAGTCAGCTTGGGTTTAATGGCTCATCCTATGGGTGGATTTTCAATTGATAGCGTAATCAAAGAGTTTGGTATTCCAGAGGAATTTACACCTATGGCAATGATAGCTATAGGCTATCAAGGTGAGATTGATGTTCTTGATGAATATAATCAAAGAAGGGAAGTGGCACCCAGAAAAAGAAGAGAACTTCAGGATAATTTTTATTACGGTCAATGGGGTAGAGCTATTGAATTTTAGAAAAATTATCTGACAACGCTAAACTTCTTCATTACTGAATCTTGATTTTTACTATCTATTGTAAAGAGGTATATCCCAGTTTCTAAAGATTTACCATTTGATTTTTTTAGATCCCATTCTACTCCGCCGTTGTTGTTTTTTTCATATAATTCCCGAATAATATCACCATTAATTGTAGTGATAACAATTTTTGAATCAGGAGGAATATTAGCAAATGTGGCTGTCTCATCAATATTGAGATTGATTGGATTCGGATAAATATAAGCATCATCAGCTGTTTCTGCCATTAAAACAAATCCGAGAGTATTTCCGCTTCCTTTTGTCATTGGATATCCTGATATTGCACTAATATTACTGACAGTAATTGTATAGTAATATCCGATTGAACCGAGTAATTGGGAATAATCAAGGATTATTTTTACTTTATCAGGTTCAATTAATTCCAAACCTTTTATATTTCCGAATGGTCTTAATAAGTAATTATCAATGTTTGTTGCTTGAGCTGAATTTACTGATTCAGAAAATTGGAGTATAAGTTCAGTCTTTGAGATAACAGTAAGATTGAACAAGTATAACTCTTTTCTCTCAGATGAAGAATAATTTTTAATAACTGGAATGAGAGTTTTAGCTGTTGGATTTTTATAGTAATCAAGAAAACTATGGCTGAAAAGTGTTAAATTACTATCTCTTATTCCATTGCTAAAAACAAGAATTATGGAAGAATCACCGGCGATATTAGTTGAACTGGCTGTTATCTTGTCATTTAATTCACTTTTGACATAAAAATTTCCGGGGTTTGGGGGAGTATTAGAAAGTTTACCGGAAAAGCTGATAATGATTTTATTTGAGTCTGTTTGTTCGGCTTTCTTTGGGTAGATAGGATTATTGGCAAACACTTCAATAATCTGCGAATAATCACTTTTTTGGTTTAAAGATTTACTTAAAGCCTGAATAACAAAGTAGTTCCATTGAGATTTTTTAACACCATTAATAATAATATTGTCTTCATTAGTAACAGCGATACTTCTCGTAAAATATTCATTATCAATTTTGAGAATTTCAAAAATTTCATAAGTATCAGCTTTATCTTGCTTATTCCAGACAATGAATACAGATGAATCATTTATTGAATGGGCTTTGATGCCGGAAGGAGGGCTAATTTTGTAGTTAGTATCTAATTCAAAGAACTCTAATCCTCTTCCGGAAGTAAAACCAAACTCACTTATTCCATTTTCATCAAAGTCATAAACAATACCAGAATTTGAGAAAGCTGCAGGGAACCAGCCATAAGGTTTAATACTCTTAGAGTTTTTATCCCATTTAAAAATGTATAAATTTGGAAAGACAGAGAGAAATATCTCATCGCCAATACTATCATCAATATTTCCATTGAATAATCCATTTCGATAGGCAATACCACTTTGAGTTACACCACTTTTAACACCAAAGAATGATTCGCTCCAAATGTATTGGTAATTATTTGCTGAATTATTTTTTAGTATTCTTAACGTCCAGAGAGGGTCAACAGGAACTTCTTGCCCGAAGAAAAAAGTGCTTCCATAATTGGCAGAAATTATTTCTTTGATTCCATCACCATCAATATCAGAAGACTCAAGAAACTGAGGGCTTCCAGAATTGGAATATAAATCTGACCATTCATTTTGGAATTTTCCGTTATTATACTCATAAATAAAAATTCTCCCATCTTGCAAAGCACAGGCTAATTCAGGGTTAGAATCATTGTCAAAATTACCGAAGGTAATGCCGGGGGATGTTCCTAATTTATATTCCTCTTTGACAGGTTTAATTATCTCAAGAAGTGAATATTTACCATTAAAAAATTTAAAAATTCTAATTTCGGAGGAAGTATGAGCAATCAGTTCTTCCAGTCCATCTCCATCGAAATCATACATTCCAGCAGCCCAAAGATCACCATTGGTTGTATCTGCAAAAATTATATTATTAAAGGGATTTTCTCCTTTCACCTTAGATTGGAAAAGTTTGCTTGACCCAAAAGCTTTGGTGAATATTTCATTTATACTATCACCGTTAGAATCGCCAAAACCAACAGGAATCCAGACAGAGCTCATCGTATCTTTTTGAATAAATCTGTCTTTTTCGAATTGAAAGATTTTAGTAGATTGCCAGATTCCGCCTGAAATGTCATTTACTACGATATTCTTTTTCTTGTTTCCATAGACATCAATAACCCCGTTATAAGTATATGAGAGAGGGAGGGTATTGTATTTTTTTTTGAAATTTCCAATTGAAAAATCCTCATTACTTTTGCTGAAAATAATTCTTCTTTCCTTTATGATATCATTACCAAAATTAAAAATTGATTTGCAGTGATATTCTCTTCCACTTAATAACTCTTCGGTCAGTAAAATTTGATGGAATTTATCTTTTTTTAAGTGGTCAATCACTATAATTGTTTCATCTGTGGAAAGATCTGTTATCTCAAGTGTAAGTTCAGAAATTCTATCACTTTCAGCACTAATCAGAATGGCTCTTTTATCATTAAAAAAGACAGGATAAGCTTTTAATAGTTTTATGTTGAATGAATCAGCATCAAAGACAGATATTGAGAATCGTTTTTCAATTGTGCGGTTGTTTCTTAATCCATTAACTATTCTGATTATATAATTTGAATTGTTTAGATTATTTAAATTAATCAGACAGATGGTATCTTTATATATCTGATGAAAAATTTTTGGAGTGACAGAGTCCCATTTTTCGGGGCTGGATTCTTTGCTTATAAAAACCTGATAAAAATCAAAAATTGGGTTTGTAATGGTTCCAATAACAGGTATGTATTGATTATATAATTTCAAAAAATGACTATTATTTTCTGGATAATTAATACTGATTTCTGAAGAATGAGAAAATTGAACGGCATTACCAATGTTAAGAATTCCAGAGCCGCTTTCTCTGTCCCACCCTTGTGTATAGACATCGGTTGTGGAAGATTTTAGTAAACCTTTTATTTCATCAGAACTTAAATTTGGATTGAGTTCTAAAAGGATTGCTGCAGCAGCACTAACCAATGGGGCAGCCATAGAAGTGCCGCTCACCTGTCTAAAATCACCATGGATGGAAGTTGTCAGAATGTTTACTCCCGGTGCAAGCAAATCCAATCTGTTACCATAGTTGCTCAATTGGTCTCGTCGGTTATTGATGTTTGAACTGCCAACAGATATTACTTCTTCGTAATCCGATGGATAGTGAGCTCTATCCCATCCATTGTTACCGGAGGAAGCAACTACTAAACAGTTCATAGATTTAGCAAATTTTATTGCATCGTGAAGAATAGGGCTATAAAAGTTTTCCCCAAAACTTAAATTAATAACCCTGATATTATTCAGAGCTGCATAAACAATTGCTGAGGCTATATTATCTGATTGACCGTTTCCGCTGAAATCGAAAGCCCTCAAAGAAACCAGTTTTGAGCCATAAGCAAGGCCGGTTATACCAAGGTTATTATTTTGCTCAGCAACTATGATCCCAGAGACGAGAGTTCCATGCCCATTTTCATCGTTTGGGATAGGGTCAAAATCATACCAGTCACCCAGATTATCATTATATTGACTTACAAAATCATATCCTATAATATCGTCAATGTATCCATTACCATCGTCGTCCTTTCCATTGAAATCACCTGATATACCATCAATGGACAATGTGTCACTCCACGGATCGAAACGCCCATTTTTATTAATGTCTTCTTTTGGATTTATCCAAAGAATGTTTTGAATGTCAGGATGGTAAAAATCAATTCCTGTATCCACAACACCAATTAAAATATCCTTCCCACTTGCAAAAGTCCAAGCCTTCTCGGCATTGATAGTTTGAAGATACCATTGATTTTTATATAGAGGGTCATTAATTACAACTTTATCAGATTCTATTTTATAAACAAAATTTTCTGTGACATTCTCGACTTCAGGCAAATTCTGCAAGAAATTAATTAGGGATTCTTTGAGTTCAGATTTTATGATAATTTTGTAATATCTGGATAACTTATCTAATAAATCTTTTTGATTTGTAGAAAGGAGAGAATTATTCTTCAAGTTATTGCTTAAATTCAAAACTTTTTGATAATCTATTTTAATATCTTTTTGACTATTTATTTGATTGACTATAGAGGAAAAATTCTGTCTTGTTTTTAATTTGATTAATATCTCACTATAATTTTGAGAATAAAGATTTGAAAAAAACAATATTGATAATAAAAAAAAATATAAAAATTTAAATCTAATAAACTTCATAAATAAAAGTTAAAAATTATCAAAAGAAATACTGAGGTTATTAAAAAAGTTTTATTGTTGAATTAAACTGATTGAATGGAGTCCCACATCATTTTTTTCAATTTTTCAATTGATTCCCCGGTAACTGATGAAATCAATAGAGGCTTTTTCTCGTTTTTTCCGAAGGAGAGTTTTGATAATTTTTCTCTTTCGTTATCAGTTAAAGCATCAATTTTGCTCAGGCAAATAATTCTGGTTTTCTCAAACATTTTAGGATTATATTTTTTAAGTTCATTTTGAAGTATTTTATAATCCTTTTTCGGATTTTCTGAAAGTGAGTCAATAAGAAACACAAGAACATTTGTTCTTTCAACATGTCTTAGAAATTGAATGCCGAGGCCTTTGCCATCAGAGGCATTTTCTATAAGTCCCGGAATATCAGCAACTACAAAACTCTTGTCTAAATCAATTTTGACAATGCCAAGATTAGGTATAAGAGTAGTGAAGGGATAATCGGCAATTTTAGGTTTTGCATCAGAAATAACCGAGATCAGGGTGGATTTACCAGCATTGGGCATTCCAACAATCCCAACATCGGCAATTAATTTTAATTCAAGAATTATTTCCATTTCCTCGCCGGGTTTTCCTTCCTCGGCAAAACGAGGGGTTTGATTTGTAGGTGTAGCAAATTCGGAATTTCCCTTGCCACCAGCCCCGCCATGAAGAATAATAAATTTTTCGTTGGAAATGGCAAGGTCTGCAATCACTTCTTCGGTTACTGCATCTTTTATAATTGTTCCCGGCGGAACCCTGATAATAACATCTTTACCATTTTTACCGGTTTTATTACTTTTTCCCCCGGGTTTTCCGTTTTCAGCTTTATAAAATCTTTTATATTTAAAATCGAGTAATGTGTTTAAATTTGGATCAACCATAAAAACTACATCACCGCCTTTGCCGCCATTGCCTCCGTCCGGTCCACCTTTTGGAACAAACTTCTCCCTGCGGAAACTAATATGTCCGTTTCCACCATCACCACTTTTGATGAAAATTTTTGCTAAATCAATAAATTTCATAATAGTTAACTTGGTTGATCTTTTGTGTGTGTTTTAAACTCATATTCCAGAGTGAATTCATTTATATCATTGGAAAAAATAATAATTTCATCAATATCACACATCTTTAAATCAGATGGTTTGATTAAATATTTTTCAAATTCAGATTTATAGGATAAATTTTTAAGGTATTTTGATATTTCGTTTGCTGCTATATTGATTTCATAGTTGTCTTCTATCTTTTCAGGATTCGAGGAAATTATTTTATTCATTTCATTTTTTACATATTTGGCAACTCTGATTAATTCGGCTCTATCGGGTTGAATTAGCAATTCAAAATCATCATCAATTTTATTTGATTCTGTTAGAGTATCAGTTGAATCTGAAATAATATTATCTGGTTCATTATCACTGACTAAAGGCTGGTTTCTCTCTAGACTGTCTTCATAAATTTTGTCAATAGGTGGTTCTTGATTTTGTTTGAGATAATTATTAATGATTCGATGAAATTCATCTGTTTTTAATGTTGTGATATTTTGATTTATGCAAAGATTTTCAAAATGCTCAACTAGATTTGAGTATCCATAATCATTAAAGTTTATTATTATTGCTTCGATTGGGATTTCAAAATCATGTGATGAATTATTTTTGTTAAACAACATTATCAATTGAATAAAAGGATTTATTATTGTTTCAAGAGATAAATTCCTTAAGTAATGATTTTTTACTTTGTTTAGAATATTAATAAATTCAAATATTGAGAAATTCTTATCGGGATATAAATCGAAATAATTCAATTGATTAAGCAAGAAAAATTCATTATAACCTTTTCCTAAATTATCTAATAGTTGATGGCGAATGTAATTAATTAAAAAATCATCTCTCGAGAAATAATTCAATTTAAGAGAAATTTCAGAAAGGGGTTTTTGCAAATCAGTCCGATAAATAAACCATTTAAGGGTCTGGAAGGGTCTAAGCAAAAAATTAATTTTTAAATTTATGGCATTTCTTAAAATTATATCAAAATCAGATTCATTGAAAATGGTATTTTGGTATAAATAAACATTGAATTCTTGATTTAATTTCTTAAATTCTTTCTTGTCAAGATTGAAATTGGATGATGCATTTCTTTTCAGATCTTCCTGATAAATCCACCAGATGACTTCGGAGGAAATATAGATTTTGTAAAAATCATCGAGTTGATTATTAGTCAGGATTTTTTCTAATTCAATAATTTTATTATCAAAGTTAAAAAGAGATTTGATTGCTGAAATTTCGTTTTCGATATTTTTTTCAAACATCAGAGATTATTGAAAATTAACCTGATACTGATAATTCATTAATAAATATATTTTTTGGAATTAGCGGTCTTGAGATAGTAATTAAAGTATCTTTTGATATTGATTTTTGGTTTACCATTTGTCTCCCTGCATCTCTGGCAGCTTCGAAAATGTCGTCGAGGTTAACCCCCATGCCTTGAAGCATGCCAATAGCCCACAGATGTGGTCTATGAATAGAACCAATAAACTGGCGGTTAAATAATTTCACAAAATGTTTTAAGTGATTGCTGTAAATTGAAATAGCATCAGAATCCAAATTGTCGGACGACGAAATAAATGCAACTTTACCTTTTTGTTTCGGATGTGAATTTCCGTTTTTAGACAAAGCATAGTCAGGTTGGTATAAAGGTTCCATCCTGTCAAGAAAATTTATAAAGGTCTGTGCTGTCCAGTTATTATTATTATAAAGACTGAAAATCCATAGATCTGAAGATTTAAGTTTTGGATAAATTTTTTGCATGTCGTCCTGACATAGGCAGTTACCATTTGATAAAAATACTGGATTATCGGTGCATCCCCGACAAGGACTGATCGACAATTTTGATATATTAATATACTCAACTGTTACTTTCTGTTCCTTGAGCCCTTTGGTTATAGAGTTGAGAAGATCTAAATGATGTTTATTTTCGGGCTTATTGCTGATATCAAGTAAGATTGCATTCATACATAAGCTAAAATTATAAAAATAAAGAACAAAACTTTAAACGAAAACCTTTCTATCAATATTGTTTATTTTTCAAAAAAAAACAAACAAAAAAGACTTTTTCTGAGAGGGAAAAAGTCTTAATTGAAACAAAATAGAACAATATATTATAGAATTTTGCCGCTGAAATGTCTCATAAATTGGGCACGCTCGAATGAAGCAGGATTTAAACTTTTTGCCTGACTCATTTTACCTCTGAATTCATTGATTGAATTAAAATTATGTTCTTCCATCCAATTCTGAACATCTTTCAACATTTGCTCGATATAATGAATACCATGTTTATAAAGAACTGAAGCAACCTGAACGGCATTTGCTCCAGCCAAGAGTTGTTTGATTACAGCACTTCCATCATGAATTCCAGTAGTTGCAGCAAGATCACATTTTACTCTTTCCGCCATAATAGCAATCCATCTGAGAGAAATAGTTAAATCCGTTGGGTTACTATAAATATTTGCAGGGATAATCCTGAAATTATCAATATCGAAATCTGGAGAAAAGAAGCGATTAAATAAAACTAAAGCAGAAATTCCTGTTTGTGATAGTCTTTGAAGCATAGTCCCTAAGTTAGTAAAATAATAACTAACTTTTAAAGCGATTGGGATGTGAATTTCTTTTCTGACTTTTGAAATAACTTCAAAGTAGGTGTTTTCGTTTTCTTCGCTGCTTCTTTCGAAATCAGAAGGTAGAATGAAAAGGTTCAATTCCAATGCGTCAGCACCGGCTTCTTCCAGCTTTTTTGCAAATATTGGCCATTCATGTGCAGAGACGCAATTAATACTCGCAATGACCGGGATAGAAAGTGATTTTTTAGCATCTTCTATGAGGAACAAATATTTGGTAACAGTGTCTTCGACATCGGCAAAATCAAAATGATCAAATATTTCTGGATAAATGTGTCCCGGAGAACTCATTGAGACTTTACTTTGCTCCAGCTCCATAATTATTTCTTCTTCGAATAGGGATTTAAGAACAACAGCCGAAGCTCCGTGTTTTTCTAAATCTTTTAATCCTGCTAAGTTTTCAGTCAAAGATGAACTTGCAGCAATAATTGGATTCTTTAAGTCGAATCCCATATACTTTACTCTTAAATCAGCCATAATTTTTTCTTTTTTTTTATTGAACATTTATATAACAAAAATAAGTTATTTTCATCTCAAATTAAGGGATAATTTATAATATTTTCTTTTATGTATAAATTTTGTTACAGAATTGTTGCTTTTTGTTGCTTAGTTCAACTATTAATTTTCTATAAATAAATTTGTAGCAAAAATATTCATTTTAGCTCGCTTATTCATGTTGAAATAATTTTGCAAGAAATTATGCCAAGAATCGTTTTTTTTGGTTTAGATTTTGCTTTGTTAGTTTAATTAGTTAATTTATATTTAATAAACATTAGTTGACATTAATAAATTGAACACAGATTTCAAAAGATTAGGTTTTTTTAGGGTTGCAACTATATCGCCTGAAATGAAGGTTGGCGACACTTTCTTCAATACTGATTCTATAATTAGATCTTTTGCTATTCTTAAGGAAAATAAATGCAATCTGGCAATTTACCCTGAGCTTTCACTAACCGGATATACATGCGGGGATTTATTCTATCAAAAGAGACTTTTGGATTCTGTTTATGAGGCTATTAATTTATTAGAGACTGAAACAAAAAAAGCAAATCTCACAATTATTGTTGGAGCACCAATAAGTTCCAATGGCAAATTATTCAATTCAGCTATTCTTATATCAAATGGTATGGTAAGGGGAGTGATTCCAAAAACATACCTTGCCAACACAGATGAATACTATGAAGAGAGATGGTTCTCATCATCGATGGATATCTCACAAAAAGAAATTACAATAAATGGACGAAATGTTCCCTTTGGAACCGATGTCTTGTTTGATTTCAATGAAATTTCAGGATTTAGGCTTGGTATTGAAATTTGCGAAGATCTATGGGCAATTTTTCCTCCAAGCCTTTATCAGGCAGCGGCAGGTGCAAATCTGATATGTAATTTATCAGCAAGCTCTGAATATTTATCAAAAGCAGATTACAGACGAGAACTTGTTAAATCACAATCAGCCCGCTGCATATCAGCTTATGTTTATTCTTCCAGCGGTCCGAATGAATCTACTTCGGATTTAGTGTTTTCGGGTCATAGCATTATCGCAGAAAATGGTTATGTTTTAGCTGAAAGTGAGAGATTTAATTTCAAAACAGACGTAATTTTTTCTGACATAGATATACAGCGAATTAATCATGATAGAATAAAAAATAATTCCTTCGGTATTTCCAAAACAGATAAGAATTTCAGGATTATTTCACTGGAGCAAAAGTTTGATAAGACAAATGATTTAATAAGAGATATTAATAAAACTCCATTTGTTCCTGCGAGTCTAAATGAAAGAAATTCAAGATGCAAGGAAATATTTGAAATACAAACAACTGCTTTAGCAAAAAGACTTAAGCATATCAATTCTGATAAGGTTCTGATCGGATTATCCGGGGGTCTGGATTCAACTTTGGCTCTTCTTGTTGCGGTCAATACCTACAAAAAACTTAAATTCCCATTAAAGAATATAGTTTGCCTTAATATGCAAGGCTTTGGAACCACAAAGAGAACAAAAGATAACGCAAAGCTGATAGCAAACCATCTTAAGGTAACTTATAAAGAAATAGATATAAGGAAAACAATCAATTCTCATTTCGAGGATATAAATCATCCTGCGAATAAAACTGATATTGTTTTTGAAAATGCACAGGCTCGTGAAAGAACCCAGATATTGATGGATATGGCAAATCAGTTAGGAGGAATAGTTCTTGGGACAGGTGATTTATCAGAGATAGCTCTTGGGTGGTCAACTTACAACGGGGATCATATTTCAATGTATGGAATTAATGCCGGAGTACCAAAAACTTTGGTCAAATATATTATTAAGTGGTGTGCCGATGTCAAATATTCAGGTAAAATATCAGAAATTCTTAATGATATAATTGACACTCCAATATCACCGGAACTTCTTCCTGCAGACCCAACAGGAAGGATACAACAAAAAACCGAAGACAGTATTGGTCCTTATTTACTTCACGACTTTTTCTTATATTATTTGGTTAGGTTTGGTTTCGAACCGAATAAAATTCTTACACTTGCTGAAATTGCATTTAATGCAGATTTTAAATCCAAAGAGATAGTAAAATGGCTAAAGGTATTTTACCAGAGATTCTTTCAAAATCAGTTCAAAAGGAACTGTATGCCTGATGGTGTAAAAGTTGGAATAGTAGCATTATCTCCAAGAGGCGATTGGAGAATGCCGAGCGATGCTGAGGTAAGTCTTTGGCTCAGTGATCTGGAAAAATTTTAATCCAAAATATGAATTCTGAAAGTAAGATAATAAATTTAGTTCTGGCTGATGACCACGAAATAATGAGAGTTGGGCTTAGAAGATTGCTTACTATAGACCACAGAATTAATATTTTAGGTGAAGCTGATAACGGTAGGGACGCATATAAACTCGTCGAATATTATAAACCTGATGTAGCCTTATTAGATATTAATATGCCAGTTATGAACGGTATTGAAGCTACAAGGTTAATAAAGGGTTTTAGCGAAAATATTGCAGTGATTATGTTGACGGCTTATGAAGATTACGAACATCTCGAACAGGCACTTGATGCTGGTGCAGATGGGTATTTGTCAAAAAATGTAAATTCAAAATTTCTCATAGATTCGCTATTTCTTGTTACAAAAGGAGAAAGAGTATTTAGCAGGAGCATATTAAATCTTATACAAAAAAAGATACCAACCGAACATGACGAAGAAATTCAACCTGTAAGATTAACACGAAGAGAACAAGAAATTATAAATTATTTAGCTCAAGGTTACAAAAGTGCAGAAATAGCCGAGAAAGTTTTTTTAAGTATAAGAACTGTGGAAACTCATAGGTCTAATATTATGAAAAAATTGGGGATAAAAACTGCATCAGCTCTTGTTCGATACGCAGTTATAAATTATGGTTTAAAATAATAAAAATTATCAAAAAATATAAAATATTTTAAACCTATAATATTGCTTAATTTAAATATTGTTTTAGTTTTAATATTTTGTTAATTTTATCCGATATTAATATACTAATTTAAATAATCCTTAGGGAGGTTTTATGTATTTGAAATTCATGCAAAGAATATATTTTTTCCTAATATTTTCCCTTCTTTTAGACATAATTCTACTTCCGGGATTAATGAACCACAGTTTGTTAGCTCAAAGCCAGAATGCTGGGATTGGAACTAATAATCCTGATCAATCGGCAGTTCTTGAACTAAGCAATGATTTACTAAGTTCACCAAAGGGCTTTTTAATTCCGAGAATGAATCAAGCAAACCGTAATTCAATTTCTTCTCCTGCCACAGGATTGATAATCTATCAGACAGATAATACTCCCGGTTTTTATTATTATGATGGTTCTAACTGGATTAGAATCATTGCCGGTTCTATCAATCTTGCATCAGAGGTTACTGGAATACTTCCTATTGCCAATGGCGGTACAAATACAAATGCAACCCCAACAGCAGGTGCAATAGCCTATGGAACAGGAACTCAATATGCCTTTTCTTCCGTTGGTACTACGGGATACCTTTTAACAAGCGGAGGTAGTGGTGCACCAACTTGGACAGACCCTTCGACACTCGGAGGGGCTAATAGCTGGTCACTGAGTGGAAATTCAGGAACTAATCCAAGCAATAACTTTTTGGGTACAATTGATGCTCAGGACTTTGTCATTAGGACAAATAATACTCAACGTATAAGAGTCACATCAGCAGGAGTTATTAATCTTTCGGGCTTTTCGCCTAATTTATATTTAAAAACTGATGGTTCGAGCAACGTAATAACATCAAGTTTAGCTGTTACTGATTTAGCATTGAACAGCGGTCAAATTATAGTTGGCAATTCATCAGATATAGCAACAGCAGTAACAATGTCTGGCGATGGTCTTATAAATAACACCGGTGTTCTTACTGTTACTGGTTTGCAGGGCAGAACGGTTGCGAGCACAGCACCTACCGATGGTTATGTATTGAAGTGGAATAACACCGCAAGTCAGTGGGAACCGGCAGTTGATGCTGGTGGAACTGGAGGCTGGATGCTTTCGGGAAATGCGATAAGCACAGGAGATTTTTTGGGAACGACAAATGCACAAAATTTAATTATAAAGACAAATAACACAGATAGAATCAAAGTAACATCTGCCGGGAATGTTGGAATTGCTCCAAATATAGGAAGCATAACAGTTGATGCAAGTTCATCATTGCATGTAATAAGCTCTGCAGATAATAATTATGCTATTAGAGCTCAGGGAAATAATGGACAAACTCAAAATCCAATTATTGATATTTATGGTCTGGCAAATGGCGACGCTGCTTTAAGGTTTAATTACAGTGGAACAAACTATATGATGATGGGTTTAGACCATTCAGATAATGTGAACTTTAAAATAAGCACAGCAAATTCATTCAATAATAATTCCACTGGTTATACAGCTTCTGCCTTAATGATGCAAATTCATACAGAATCAGGCAGTGAGGGAATAATTGACTTCAATCATCAAAGCAGAGCGAGGGCATACAGGAATGCTACTCAAACCATTAGTAGTGGGTCAGATGTGAAAATACAATTTAATGCTGAAAATTTTGACGAAAAAGCAGAATTTGACAGTGGGACAAATTATAGATTTACCGCAAAAGAAACAGGTTATTATCAGGTGAATGCAAGGGCTGAATTTGATTTTTCTTCACTTGGTATTCCGGGCAACACAAACAGTTATGTTACTATAGCTTTATATCGTAGTGGTTCTCTATATTCTTATGGTTCAAAATTAGGTTTGAATAACAGCGATGGAACATTCAACGCTATAAGAAACAATAATGCACCAGTAATATCTGATATTGTATATTTGGAGGCAGGTCAGTATATTGAAATATATGTCTATCAAAATACGGGTAGTAATTACAACATAATTAGTGGTTCAGCTAATACTTATGTTTCAATTCATAAGATTAGTTAAGAGAATTTAGATATAATTTATAACAAAAAAAAGTTTAGAAATAATAATTATGAATATTCAAAGTCAAAAATTAAAATTAATTAAAAGAATATTAGAAATTAAAGATAAGGAAAAAATCAATCAGGTTTCTAATATTTTAAAAGAAGTTATAAATACAAGTCAACCCGGCAAAATCCGAAAGCGAGGAATTGCTAAGGGGTTTTTTACTTATGTATCTGAGGATTTTGATGAACCTTTAGAAGAATTCAAGGATTATATGCCATGAATTATCTCATAGATACTCATGTATTAATATGGTTTCTGGATGATTATGAACTAATTCCTGAAAATATATTATCCGAAATTGAAAATCCAGAGAATTCAGTTTTTATTAGTAAAGTAACTTTATGGGAAATGGCAATAAAATATAGTTTAGGAAAGTTAGTTACGTCTAAACCATTTGAAAATATTAATGAATATTTAATACTTAATAATTTTGATTTATTAGACAATAATTTTGCTCACTTGAATTTATTATTAAATATGCCTTTTTTTCATAAAGATCCATTTGATCGAATGATTATTGCTCAGGCAATTTGTGAAAAATTAACTGTTATTAGTCATGATAAAAATTTCAAAAATTATAGCATTGATATATTATGGTAATATGAGACAATCATTTTGAGATTTCTGCAAAAACATATTAAACGGATACAAATTTATCTTTTATTGATATTGCTTATTACAATTTTCAGTAATCACAACTCTTTTTCTCAGGATTTGGTCAACATCAAGAACGGGTGTGGCTTTTATCTTAAGGATGGTGTTACACTTACCATTAACGGTTCAATAAATATTAATTCTGGCGGATCAATTTCTCAATCCGCAAATGGAACCATTAGGATTTCGGAAAATTTCACTAATAATGGTCAGTTCATTGGAGGGACAGGGCTAATTTTGTTTTTCGGAAACGGAAATTCTATAATCAGTGGTATTCAAGAGCTAAGTTCATATTTTTATAATATCACTATAAACAAAGATAATTTAACCAACATCCTGTTTTATGATGCAAATGATACTTTAAATGGCTCTTTAACTATCACACAGGGAATTTTCCGTTTTGAAAATAATGCTAACAGAATCTTAAGGATTTTGGGTGATATAGATATCTCATCAAATGGAACATTTGATGTACTGAATTCAGGAACTAACAGAACTCATAACCTTTTTATTTCTGGCAATATAGATAATGATAATATATTTGATCTTAATACAGGTAGCGGATATATTTGTAACACTACTTTCATTGGCAGTTCAAATTCAAATATAACAGGTACGGGCGGAACAACAGAATTTAATGAAATAACAACAAATAAGACCAATCAATCTAATGAAATATTTGTTAATTCAACAAACTTTGCAGCGTTAAACACAGGATTTTTGACTCTGAATGGAGGAATCTTTCATCTTGGTGGCACATTCAATATAAATCAACCATTCTTTTTAAACGCCTCATATTCAATACCATCGAACTCAGGATTCTGGCTGGATAATCCAAATGCAACAGTATCTGGTCAGAACGGAGATGCCAATCTTTCGGGCATTCTCAGAGTTACAAACGGAACTATGACTGTAGGAACTACAGCAATAAATAACCTTCTCTATTCATCTGGGTCTCAAGTTACAATCGAAGGTGGCACTTTGAATGTCGCTGGAAGATTTTCAAGAGATTTGAATTCAAACGCAACTGTGAATTATAATCAAACCGGAGGGACGGTTGTTGTTTCAACAGTAGGACAAAGCACAGCGAATGATAGAGGAGCCTTTGATATTGGTAATACAGGTTCAACATTTAACTGGTCTGGTGGAACGATTGAAATGCAGCGTCAATCATCAAATACAAGTACCCCAAATGGTGATTACATTGTTCTGGCAAATGGAGGGACAGTCTCAGGCGGAATTTTAAAAATCAATGCTTCTGCAGCTGGTCAAACAATCAGGATAAATTCAACCAAACCTGTTGGTGAGTTACTGATGACAGGAACAAATAACCCGATTGCAATATTAAATACAAATTCTTTATCTGTTTTGGGTGATATTACAATAGCTGGCACAGGTGCAGGAAGGCTGAATTCAAATAATTTAAATATATCTATTGGAGGGAACTGGATAAATAATTCTGCGACTGATCTGACGGCCTTTACAGGTGGTACATCAAGAGTTATATTTAATTCCGGGACAAATCAAACAATCGGTGGCTCTGCAACAACGACTTTTTCAAATCTGGAAATTAATAAGTCTGCTAATAAAGTGATATTAGGAAGGCAAGTCGTAATTGATAATCATATATATTTAATTTCGAATACTGCCATTCTTGATATATCAACCTATGATATTGAATTAAGTTCAAGCAGTATTATTTATTCTGATAACGGGACATCCTCAGTAATAGAACCCGGATCGGGTTTTTCTGCAACTAAGTGCATTCTTTACTCAGAGTCAGGAACAGGTGGTGGCTGGATAAGAAGAAACAGAACAGGAAATATAACATCTCCCACACCTTTCAGATTCCCTGTGGGAACAAATGGAGTATATACTCCTGCAGAAATCATCGTTAATACTGCTACTGTTGGAAGCGGAGCATATATCAGAATAAAACCTATACCACAGGAACAACCAAATGTTCAGCTGAATGATGTATCGCTAAAAAAATACTGGATATTAAATAAAAATAATATTACCCTAACCGATCCCCCCGGCGGAAGTGCCTGTGATGTCAAGCTTTACTATGCTGAGTCAGAAGTCTTTGGCTCCGAAGGTAATTACCGTGTATTAGTTTATCAACCACCATGGTTAATTGATCCGGGAACGAGTTCCGTTGTTGATTTTAATACAAATCTGATATATTCGGAAAGAGTCAGAAATGCTGAATTTAATGGTGATTGGACAGCCGGTGAGCAGGAGGCAGCCTTTGCTAAGTATTATAGTATTGCTAATGGTAATTATAACGATCCAAACTCTTGGTCTAAAATTAATTTTGGGGGACCCGTTTCCAACTCTGCCCCTTCATTATCCACAGACAGGGTATTTATTGGGGATGGCAAAACAATTACATTAACAGCTAATACTCCAAATGCTAATTTGATAGAAGTTCAAAATACTGGCAGATTCTTAACTCAAACCTTTACTGTAAACGGTGATACTTTCAGATTATCCCCGGGCGGGACGATTGGGATAGGTGATGCCGCTGGAATAACAACTGGTGCCAGTGGAAACATAAGAACAACCTCGAGACAATTTGACACAGCTGCCGTTTATCTTTATAATGGTTCGGGTGCACAATCTACAGGTAATGCACTGCCAAACAGAATTCGTTCATTAATTACACAAAAACCAGCAAATGACGTATTAACCCTTACCAATAACGTTGTTATCGGAGATTCACTTATCATTAATAGCGGTATATTAAACCTTGGAACAAGAACAGCAAATGCCGAAAATCCAAATAGAACTTTTATTATGAGAGGTGGAGAGATAAGAATAGGACTTGAATTTCCAAGTAATTATTCTCCACCAACTTTCACTGCTGGTACAGTTAATTTCAATGGTTCTGTTGCTTTTTCTGTCCCTTCAAGTGGATCTACCCCCGGAGTTTTACAATACAATAATCTTACTATTTCTGGTAATAAACAGTATGCATCCATAACATTCTCTACTGAAGGTGAAATCAGGATTGCGAATGTTTTTGATATTTCTAATTGTACCTTTGCTAATTTTAATACAGATAGATTTTTGACAAGTGGTTCAACTATTTCATTCAACGGCTCCGGAAACCAAAATATTCCAAGAACATCCGGAACTGCTGGAGCTAATTATGAATTATCATATTATAACCTTAAACTTGCAGGGAGTGGAACTAAAACTCTTGCTGGTACCGTTGATCATCAGGTTAATAATAATGTGATAATTGAAAGCGGCTCTACTTTCTCTCTTGGTGCAAGGGGTTTAACTGTCAGAGGTAATTGGATAAATAATGGAGGTAATTTTGTTAATTCAAATCAAACAGTAACATTTACTAATAATGTTGCCTTAACTGAAAACACAATAACATCTCTTGGAATACCCTTTTATAACACAACTTTTAATGGTCCGGGAGCATTTTTAGTTGCAGATTCAATGACAGTAAACAATCTACTTCAAATCAGCTCTGGTGGTATTTTAAATTCTGGATCAGCATCAATTCTTGTTAATGGAAACTGGACAAATAATAACGGCACATTCAATGCAGGAACCGGAATTGTTTATTTTGGCGGTGGTTCGGTTAATACAATCACAAATACAAACGGTGAATCTTTTTATAACCTGATAATAAATAAAACAGCAGCGACCGTTAATTTAGCTGCAAATACAAACATTACTATTTCAAACTATCTGATTTTTAATAGTTTCTCTGCCGGTCATATTACTTTTACTAATCGGTCTAATCAATTTGTAACCCTTCTTGGTACTGCCACAAGGCAAAACCTCGGGCATATAGATGGAAATTTAAGGCTTTATTTACAATCTGGTTCTGTTTCATCTGCATTTTTCCCAATAGGAAGGGGAAGTAGCTATAGACCTCTGTTTTTAACATTAAATGGCAGTGGTGGCAGTGCTGGACTTTTGCAAGCCCAGGATTCAAGTTACCAAAATACACCAACTGGTCTTAACTCCGCTCAATATGTTCAGGAAAGATGGGCTTTAACTATTCCGGGAAGCAGCACATTTGCCTTAGGTTCAAGAACTGCTGATGTTATAGTTACTTTTCTTAATCCTGCTGATCTCAGGGGTGGTGCCAATCCATTACTGTTTGAAACAAGATTATGGAATGGCTCG
This sequence comes from uncultured Hyphomicrobiales bacterium, assembly GCA_964473465.1. Lineage (GTDB taxonomy): Bacteria > Bacteroidota > Ignavibacteria > Kapaibacteriales > UBA2268 > CALHRB01. The sequence continues at coordinate 116,113 of CAYYPE010000007.1, read as the reverse complement.
GTCTGGTCAAAGCCAACAACTGGCAACAGAACAACAACAACGACACAATCATTAGGTTATTCAAGTCTAAGTGGTACATTCTGGTTGGTTGTTGGTCCGCCTACTGTTTTGTCTTTCTACAGTATAGCAGATGGAAATTGGAATTCAGCATCCTCATGGTCAACTGCAAGATATGGCGGCGAGCCCTCAGCAATTAGTCCGACAAGTCCATCAATAATTTACATTGGTGATGGCAAAACCATTACCCTAAATGTTAATTATACAACATCTGCAGGTGATTCAGTTATTGTCGAAACTGCTGGTCAAAGCAGTTTAGCAGGTAGATTAAATTTAGGAACTAATATTATATCCGGAGGTGGTAATTTTGCCTTAAGAAACGGAGGAATACTTGCTATTGCAAGTAATGATGGTATAACATCTTCCGGTGCAACAGGCAATATTCAAACTTCAGTCAGAAATTATAATGAAGGAACACATAATAATGGTAATTTCATCTATTATGGTGCAGCAACTCAATCAACCGGAAGTGGTCTTCCTCCAACTATTAATACATTGATTCTTAATAATCCTACTACTGTTAATCTTACTAATAATGTTACTGTTAATGATAGTATTTATATACAGCAAGGTAATTTTAATGTTTCAACAAATAACAGAGATGTAACATTAGGTGGAAACTGGAGAAATAATGGGATTTTCACGCCCGGCAACAGAACGGTAACATTCAATGGAAATGGAATTCAAAGAATGATAAGGACAGGAGGAGAAACATTTTATAATTTGGTCATAAATAAATCAAGTGGAAAAGTTTTGCTCGAAGATAGCCTTTTTGTAACTAATCAATTAACTTTTACGAACGGAATAATAGATGCCAGAACAAACAACCGTTTTGTATCTATTGGAAATGGTGCTAATGTTACAAGGTCTTCAGGTCATGTTGATGGTGAGATGAGGCGTTATATACCATCTGGAAATCCATCAGCAATAACATTTGATGTTGGTACTTCCGATGCATATAACCGTGCAATTTTAGATTTTAACGGAACTGGGGGAATAGCAGGACATGTTAGCATGATTGTTTATGGCACTAACCATCCGAATATTAATGATATCCCATTAACACTTGACACAGCGAAGAATGTTCAACGCTACTGGAAGCTTTTCCGACCCCTTAGCTCTCCTTTTAATTTTGGGGCAAGAAGTTATGATCTGACGCTTCAATTTCTTAATCCCGATGATTTGAGGGGTGGATCAGACCCGCTTAATTTTGTAATTAGAAGGTGGGATGGTGTTTGGAACACAACTACCACCGGAGCAAGAACAAGCACAACAACACAGGCAACAAATATAACAACTTTTGGAGTAGATTTTGTAGTTGGAGAGCCTTTTGCCGTTACAAGAATATTTTATACTCGGCTAACAGGCGTCTGGAACAGTATGAGTAACTGGTCATACGAAGGATATGGAGGTGCTCCCGCAGATGATTATCCTTCGACATCAGCTGATGTAGTTTTCATTGGTAATGGAAATACAATTGCGTTAGATCAGGATAGAACTATTGCAAGTGTTACGGTAGAAGATATTAATGGTCAAGGAACATTAGATTTCAATGGATATAACCTGCTTGGAAATGCTATAAATCAGTTTACATTGAAAAGCGGTGGCAAATTAAAAATTACTTCAGTTGATGGTATAACTACATCAGGGGCTACTGGTAACGTTAGAACAGCCGTAAGAAATTATAATTTTAATAACCATTTCAATGGATTCTTTGTTTATACTGGAAATAATAATCAAAACACTGGCAACGGAATCCCCGATACACTCGGATATCTTGAAATTAATAATACTGGTTCTAATCCAAATAATGTTGTTACTTTAAGTAAGAATATAAGAGTTAGAAATAATTTACTCTTATCCTCAGGAAAGTTGAACTGTAATAATTTCAATATTTATCTTGATAGCAATTGGATAAATAATTCATCTTCTGATGCATTTGTTGCTGGAACTGGAACTGTATCTTTTGAGAAGGATAAGAATCAGTCAATTTCGGGTAATTCTTCAACCCAATTTAATAGTTTAACTATAAATAAGTCAAATAATCATCTTTCTCTCGATACAAATATTACTGTAAACGGAACACTTAATATTGCGAGTAATTCACTATTAAAAATTAATGATAACGATTTAAGATTAGGACCAAGTTCCAGTATAAGTGGAGGACCATTTTCCTCAACAAAGATGATCCAATCTGACGGTTCATCCAGTTCTGGTAGCATTATCAAGGAATATACAAACGGAACAGGAGTAACAAGGAATTTCACATTTCCAATTGGCATAGGAACTCTTTACAATGAAGCTGTAGTTAACATCGGTGGAGATTTTAGCAGTGCCTCAACCAATATCAAAATTTTGTCAGGATTGCATCCCAATAGAGTCTCAGGCAATGACAATTTATTAGGAAAATACTGGCGATTAACTACTCAGGGAATAACAAATATAAACCCAGCAAATACCAATCTCTCATTTGTATATCAACCAGCAGATGTTAACGGTAACCAAACAAGATATATACCAGCAAGATATAATTCAGCTTGGGAAGTCAACCTTGGTACATCAAGAAATGCAACAACTTCTCCAATCACTGTTCAGGGAGAAACTGGATTAAACGGAGATTGGACTGCCGGTGAACCAAATTCATTTTTCACTGGAAGAATATTTTACAGTCGTCAAACAAATGTTAATTGGAACAATCCCTCCTCATGGTCAAATATTTCTCATTCAGGATCTGCCGCTGTATATTGGCCCGGTCAGATTTTTGAAAGGGATACAGTTCTTATTGCAGACTCAGATAATATAAGATTTAATCAAGCTGGTGGAGTTCGTATTGATTCATTGAGAATTGGAGGTACATTAGCTGGCTCACTTCAATTTGATAGAGCTGTACCATACAAGAGTTTAACAATTTTGCGTAATATCATAGTTGAAAGCAATGGAACGATTAGTGAAATAAATACTAATTCTACTACTGATACTATGAATGTTTATGGTGATTTCACTAATAATAACACTACAGCTAATGCTATAGATTTTAGACCAGCTAATAATAGATTTACATTTTTAGTTTTTTCAGGTAGTGGGAATTCAGTTGTTAGCGGCGGAACAGGTGCGAACGGATGGAGATTGTCCAATGTCAGATTAAGCAAAACTAATGGCTTGAGTGATACTTTGATTAACCTTTCAACAACCTTTTCAAGAGCTTTGAACATAGCAAATACTGCGGATAGAAGATTTGTTCTTGGCTCAGGTGTATACAGGCATAATAACTCTGATACTGCAATACTATGCGCTGATGGTTCCGGAGCTTATACTTTTGGAACAAATACGGGTGTTCATTTGGTTAGTGGAGGTATAAGATTTAACGAAAGAACAAATACAAATTCAAATACTTCTGTATTTATAGAAGGTGGTATTCTTTATGTCGGAAATAGCAGTAATCCTGCAGAGCATTTCCTTTATGCCTCTAATACAAAATTTACCATGACAGGCGGTGAAATGAGGGTTGCTTCCTGTTTTTCGAGGACTCTCAATCAGTCATATTGCGATTTTAATATTAGTGGGGGAACGCTAAGGGTTTTAACTGTTGGAACATCAAATAGTTATGGATATTATGGCTTTGACTTATCTAATTCATCTTCGATATTTAACTGGAGTGGCGGTACAATCGTTATAACAAGAAATTCGGATGATGTTGACTATAAAGTAGGTGCCTCAACATTTAACGTCACCGGTGGCACATTGCAAATTGGAGAAACCGGTATAAATATAGGTAGTGGAGCAAACATTGCTCTTGGAAGCCCAACAGCTCCTCTCTGGAATCTTTACGTGAAATATACAAAAGACATTAACAATGATTTTAGGTCTGCATTATTTTGGGATGGTGATTTAACAATTTTGAATAATGTTGTTATCGATGCAGATGGCTGTTTGGATTTGCATTGTAACAGTTTTACTTTAGGTGGTAATTTTATCAATCGAGGAAATTTCACAACCGATGGTGTTGGCTGGAATGATAATGTAGGTGCAAGAAAAGTTACATTTAATGGAACCGGAGACCAGATATATGCAAATATGAAAGCTATTGCAACACATACCGGACCGAGTTACAATAATCAGGCTTTCTTCGACATCGAAGTCAGTAAACCATCAGGCAAAATAATTCTTGATAGTGCTGGTGTTTTTACGAATTCAAATTTGATAGTTAGAAATACTTTAAAATTTGCTTCAGGAAATAATGCTGTTATTGACTCAAGAACTCATAATAGATATGTTTTTACAGATTTTCAGACGACTGGAGATTTAGCTCAGGTTCAAAGAATTGGAAATGGACATATTGATGGAACTTTAAGAAGGGAAGTTCCCACTGGCACTCAATCAGTTGAATTTATCATTGGAACAGATACGGCTTATACTCCGGCTGTTTTGAGTTTGAGTGGCACTGGAGGGACAGATGGTCCGCTTGATATGATTGTATTCAATAATGTTAGTCCTGCACCGACCGATCCTCCGATTAATCTTTCAAAATATATAACAAGAAGGTGGAGAATAAGCAGGCCTTCAGGTTCCAATTTTGCTCTTGGAGCTTCAAGGACATATAGTTTAACCACGACATTTTTGCCTCTGAATGTTCCGTCCGGAGATGTTCCATCTGGAGCAAGCTGGACTAATTTCGAGCATTTTGTTTCAAGAAATGGCGGTGCCTGGAATCAAACTACAACTGGCACAAGAACGACAAACAGCACTCAATCAATAAATCATTCATTGTTTGATAATACATCAAATGATTTTATCATTGGTGAACGAACCTCTGTAGATTTTTATTCTGTAGCTAATGGAAACTGGACTTCTCCATCAACATGGTCAACTGTGGGATATGGGGGACCCCCTGAAACGGTATTATATCCCAATGCCATCAATCATCAGGTTTATATTGGTGATGGAAAAACTGTAATTCTGAATACAGATGCAAATGTTAAATCTGTTACAATCGAAAATGTTGGTTCAGGACCCGGTCATCTGAACGCCGGTATAAACTTTATAACAGGCGAGACTTTCTCTCTGAATGACAGTTGTATAATCTCAACAGCACATCAATTCGGTCTAAGAGCAAGCCTTAATAGTGGTTCAATCAGAACTAATCAAAGATATTATGGCCGTTCTAATTATATATTTAATAGCTCTAATCAGACTCAAAACACAGGCGACGGAGTGCCAATTGGTCCCTCGAACAGGGTTTTATCTCTAACAATTAATAATACTGCTCCGGACTCTGCCAGCCGAAGAGTTCTTCTCACCAGCAATATTACTTGTGATAGTAATATTTATATCCAGAGTGGCTTCCTCGATGCTGGTAGTAGGATTGTTCAGTTAAACAGAAACCTGATAATTAATGCAAATTCAAATTATATTCCGAGCCTTAGCACATTTGAATTAATTAATTCATCTTTAGATCAATATATCACTTTGAATAATTCATGGGGGACACTCTTCCATAATTTTTATGTAAGTAAACCAAGCGGCAAGGTTATTGTAGATGGCTCTTCGAATGTTGATATATTCATAAAAAATCGTTTAAGGTTTTCGAGTGGAAATGCTGCACCAATTGACGTCAGAACAAATAACAGAAGAGTGATCTTAACCAGCACGGGTTTTGTTGAAAGAGAAGGCAATGGTTATGTTGACGGAAAGCTTAGAAAACCAATTTCGACAGGCTCTGGAACATACACTTTTGAAGTAGGAAATGAAAATGATTATACACCTGTTATTCTGTCCTTAACTGGAACTGGCGGACAAGCAGGCTCTATAGAAGCCGAAAATGTTAAACCTTTGCCAAATGAACCTTTTAGCGGGAACAGAATGGATCAAGCCCATGCAATTCCGAGGTATTGGTCTTTAATTGGCTATGATAACTTTGCAATGGGAGGGAGATTAGCAAACGTAAACCTACAATTTCCAGTTGCTGAATTAGCTCCTCTTGATATTTCTACTGCAGTAATACGTAGAAAATCAATCCCTGCTGAAACTCCGGTTTACAAAGACAGACGTAACCTGACCTGGAATCTGGGTCTGGCAAGTGTTGAGCTTGCTCCTGCTGAAAACAAATGGATTGGTATCGGTGAGTTCTATATTGGAAATAAATCGCAACGAATTTTTTATTCAAGACAGACAGGTAACTGGAATGATAATAACTCTTGGTCTTTCACCGGGCTTGGCGGACCACCGGTTCCCGCAGGGGAATTTCCAAACCCGGACTGGAATTATGGTATTGATGAGACTGAGGTTCGGGATAGTGTAATAATTGGAAATAGCAATTCAATAATGCTTGGGTCTTCTATTGTTCCTGAATTAGCTTTATTAGAAATTCTTACAAGCGGTAATTTAATAGTTAATCAGGGAAGTTATTTATCAAAAAGTTCAATTGGAAGCTCTGTTTTTGCTTTAAGAGACGACGGAACACTGACTAATAGAACTAATCTTGGTATAGAACCCGGATTGGCAGGTCTTTTGAGATTTGATGATTTGACCAGAACTTTTGAACCTAATGCAAATTATGTATTTTCTGGAGCATTAAATCAGTCATTCGGGGCTGCTTTTCCATCAAATATTGGAAATCTTACCATCATTACAGACAATGACACAAGAATTGTTTCAACGAACTCAGGAATTCTTACGATATCGGGCAATATCAATGTTCTTGCTGGACAGTTAAGACCCTTGAACAGCACGGTTGATTTTAGATTATCAGGCAATTTAACAGTAAATGGCACTATGAATTTCACAATTGATCCCGCAGGAGACAATACAACTTCAATATTTAAATTTGAGGGTGCCGTTGCTTCGAATCAGGTAATATCAGGTTCCGGAACATTATTATTTTCCGATTTGATTATGAACAGAGCCAATCCAAGTGGCTTAGTTGAATTGAATATGAATGCTTCCGTAAAAGGAACGCTCAATTTTCTCGAGGGAGCAAATCCTAATAATCAAATAATTGCTTTAGGCACAAATAGCAATTTGAGGATTGAAAATTCAAATCCTGCTTCGATTCAAAACTATCAGGGAACAGGTATCCTGAGATATATCAGAACATCTAATAATAGCGGGTTATTAATAAGAAATGTAACAAATAATCAAACTTACGTTTTCCCGGTAGGTTCTTATGACAGTGGTAACAATAACTATACGCCGGGAAGGTTGATAACTGAGTCTTCAGGGGTAGATGGGTATATTGGTATGAGAGCATCACGTGGAAGTTCAACCGATCCTGTAACTTCCGAAGGTCATCTTTATTTACCAACAGACAGAACAAATAGCTACATAAAGAGATACTGGGTTGTTGATAGTGTTACAACAACAATAAAAGGACAATTAAGATTTGATTATAATGATAATGATATTGCGGGAGATGAAAATCTGATTACTTCCATTGGCAGATGGAGACCTACAAGAGAGGGCAGTCCGGGCTCATGGAGACCGATTTATGGAAATGTTAATATTGCCTCTAATTATTTTGAAACATTTGCAAGTTTTCAGGATACTAATTATCGGGGAGATTGGACTATTGCAAATATTGAAGCATTCAGGAGACTATTTTTCAGCCGTCAGTCAGGTAATTGGACAGATATTAACAGTTGGACTGCTTCAAGAACACACTCTGGTCCTGTGTTTGGTGATTATCCTCAGGAAACTCTTGATTCGGTAAATATTGGTGGAGGTAGTCTGGGAATTGGTAATCATATAATAACTTTAGATATTCCATCAGTTACAATTGCAGGTATAGCTGTAGGTAGAACACAAGATACAACGGGAACTTTGAATTGCGGACCGAATATTATTTATGGTGAGAATTTTACTCTTGACAACTATTCGACATTAGCAATTGGTTCACCTGAAGGAATTACAATATCCGGTCCTTCTGGAAATATTCAGACAGCATCAAGAAATTATACTGTCTCTGGTCTTGCAAGTTTTATATACAATGGAAATTCTGATCAGACTGTGGGTAATGGATTACCTGTTAATATAAGAAATTTATCTATTCAAAATACAGGACCTATTGGAGATAATACAGTTACACTAATTAATTCATTAAATATCTCAAATGATTTAAGTATCAATACTGGAAGACTTGACTTACTTAATTTTACGGCAAACAATAACTCTGGTGTTGGAACATTTACTATTAGTTCTAATGCTTCGCTTCGAGTTGGAGGGACAAATAATTTGCAAACTGCTATTAATAACTACTCTTCTTATAATGTTGATCCTAACAGCACAATTGAGTTTTACGGATTATTAGGAGAAAATCAAACTATAAGCAGTCTGCCAGTCAATTTAGTATCTGGCTTAGGAAATGTAATTTTAAATAATCCAGGCACAAAATTTGTTGTAAGTCCCTTATTAATTAGAGGAAATCTAATTAATTCAAATGGAGCAATATTACAAAACAATATCGGAGTTGATGCATTGGAAGTCAGAGGTAGTATAATAAATAGTGCTTCAATAAATAATGATGGAGTTATTGAAATAGGTCAGTAAAATACCATATTAGTTTTAAAAAGAATCATAAAATATCCGTAGAAGTACTGAATTTTAAGTGAAAATATAAAAAAAGTTTTGTTTAATAAAAAAATTTATATAAATTTGTCCACATTTATTTTATTTATTTGTCAATAAATGTGGAAAACTCTGTAAGTCTTTATTCTAAAAATAATTAGTAGTATTTAAAAAAGGTAACTTTTATATTTTTTTTCTTCGAGGTCTTTTTAAAAGTAGATGTAACACTAAGGTGAAAGTATTAGACGTTACTAATTTAAAAATTTGTTAAATTTAAATAATAACAGAAAAAATTACAGAGTAAATTTATTTTATTTTAAGTCGATTATTTATTGAGATTCAATATTTAGAAAATTTGTATTACAATTAATTATATTTTTATTTTGGGAGTTTTATATGAAAAATAATCTTTCCCGCATATTTGCAGTGGTTTTACTATTCGGATTTATATTTTCCGAATTAGCACTTTCTCAAAATTTTACTAATAATACTGGTGGTACTTATACCGCAGGAGCGAATGGCGTTATCAGGATGAAATCCATTTCGGGTATTTTTGATGGAACAGCTGAACTCGGACTTATTGGCTCAAGAATTCAAGGTACTGTTGATTGGAGACAAGACGCCGGTCAAAACGTTCAACCTCGCTACTATACTAAGTTAGCTACTTCTGGCACCGGAGTAAAAAGTTTTACCGGTGATGTTTATATTTTTGATACTTATTTGCCAACAGGAGGCAACAGAGTATATGGAGCAAGCACAATTCATTACGATGGCACATCCGGAACACAAATTATTGCCCCTGAAAATGGTACAAATGGTGGTGGCTATAATAACTTAGATTTACCGTTAGCTTCACTTAAAACAAATGATGGGGTTACAGTTGTTCAAAATGTTTTCACTCATGCTAATGGAGTTTTGACTAATACTTCTTTAGGTAACTTACAACTTGGAAGCGGTGCTTCTACATCTGATGCTGATGTTATCAATGATGGAATTATTACTTTAGGAACAGGATCCTTCACTCAGTCAACTAATATTAACAATAATTCAGGTGCTACTTTTAATGGAAATTCAGGAGCCTTTAATTTTGTTAACATAATAAATGCCGGAACAGTAACATTAGCAGCAGGAACTTCAACAGGAACCGGACTTGTTACAAATACCGGAACATTCAATATGGGAACCGGCTCTCTTACACTTAATGGTGGTGGTAATAAATTTGCAAATAATACCGCTGGTGTTTTCAATCCTGCTCCAGCAGCTGGAGACGGAGTGTTTCAGGTTAACGGGAATTTCATAAATGATGCAGGTGGTCCCGGTGGCGGGGTCAATACTCTTAGCAGAGTAGGTACTATTGACATTGTCGGAGATTTTACTAACACATCGGGTAGTTTAACTTTGACATCAGGTCAGACAATGAGTGTTTCAGGAGCATTCACAAGAGCTGCAGGTCAATTTACCTTCGATGCTGCATCTACCTTCCAGTATGATGGTGGAGCACAAACACTTCTCGGTAATACTAATTCTCCCGGAGATTTTGTCAGTTATGGAAATCTCCAATTAATAGGCACAGGAGCAAAAACATCCGGTACCTCTGCTGGGCGTGGTGGTGTCGTTGTTGCCGGCAATCTTACAGTTTCGCAGGAAACTGATATGACTAACAACGATCAGGCATTAATAATGATTCATAACGGTTCTAATAATGATGTTAATTACTCAGGCGGTGTAGAAGTCAGAGGTAAATTTAGATGGGAAGGTACCGTTGCAGGAACAGCATATACATTTAATAATGAGGAAACAGTTATCACGTTTGAAACAGCTCCATCAGGGGCAGGTTCACATTTAACTCTTGATATCAGACAGCAAACAGCTCCCACCCAAGCCCAGAACTTCAGCACAACAACAGATATAAACAGAAGGATAGTTCCTACTTATCAGGGCGGCGGTAAAATTTCCGGTTTGCAGGTAATGTGGGAATCAACTGATGAAGTTGGCTTCACCGGCGATAGAGATTTATTCAGATTCGCAGAAGGATATTCTGGTTCAGCTGATATGCAAAAATTATCAAGACAGGGTGCAACTTATAATAGGGCTAATACAAATAATTCACCGAGATACTTAACTTATTCAGGTGGTGGTCCCGGACTGAATGGTATTGACCTTGTTGATGGTTATGTTGAGAATAATACAGATCCAAATAAATATTTCAGATTCGCTTCAGGAAGTGATCTGATTATTACAGCAACAACTGCACCTATTATTTCTGTTTCTCATGGAAGATGGACAAACCCCGGAACATGGGATGAAGGTAGAGTTCCCGTCGCATCTGATAATGCCGAAATTAACCACGTTGTCTATACTGGTATAGCAACAGGACCTTTCGGAACTGACCCATGGCCCGACGATGAAATTGATGGTTCTGTTCCAGGCGATGCAGGAGCCGCTGCTAACTCAATAAGAATTATGAACGTTGCAAATGCAACATTGTTAATCGGTAATGAAGATAATACGATGGGAGTTGGTGAGAGAATATTCAGAACCAGATTGGTTGGAACTAATGTTGGTATTTTCAACCTTAATGCAGGAGCTTCAGCAGGTGGAGATGACAATGGTACACCCGTTGCAAGTTTGAACGGTCTTTGGGTAAGACCTGCTTCAGTGTTCACTCCTGTATTAGGAACATTGCAGATTACCAATACAGGTACAGTAATAAACAATGGAATAATCGAAATTGGAAATTAATATTTAGTTTTTTTCGTCATAAAAGGCGGTGGTTTATTTGTAATTTAAAGCCGCCGCCTTTTTTATGATGATTAATATTTTTCTATAATCAGAACTATGGATGGTTTTACAACACATATAAAGTTAAAACCTGTTTTGCTTTTAATAGTTCTGCTATATATTTTGACTCCAATATCTCTGCTATCACAATACAATTTTGATAATACCGGTGGAAAACTTCAGAATAATGGCGTGATAAGAGTTAAAAGTGGGCATACAAAAGGTTTACCTGACACAGTTGGAGGGAAATTTGAATTTCTTTTCAATGTACCAAATTTATTTCAGGAATTCCCGGGTGTAACTTATAATAAAATCCTTATAAGTGGTGCTTCATATAAAGATATAGCTTCTGTGCGACCTGCTCCGTTAACCTCTCTCGATTCAATCTGGATTTTGAATAATTCTATTCTACTTACAATGGAATCAGGTGTGGATGCCCGAGCATCAGTTGTTAATGAAGCTACCGTTAAGGGAATAAATCAGTTCAGATTAATAAATGAGAATAAGGAACAGGATATTCAGGGCAGAGGAGAGTTCAATATTTTAAATATTGATAATCCCTTAGGTGTTGATATCGTAAATAATGGTGGGTTCCTTGTTTCAAAAAAATTGGAACTGACACGAGGAGAGCTAAGAAATTCATCAGTCAATAACTTCCGAATGGGTGATTCATCATGGATTATAAGACATTCCGGTGCTTCCTTATCCTCGGAACCCGTTTTTGACAAAACTGTTAATGTTCAGTATGTCAGTGTTGGAGAAATGACTACTAGTGGTGAGTTACCATCAGATTCCACTGTTTTACAGAATTTAAGAGTTGAAAATGTTGGAGGCATAACGTTAAATAAAGATGTAACCGTTAATGACACTTTACTACTCTCAGATGTCATAAGGACTGAACCTGATTCTATTAACAAATTTGTTTTAACCTACACAAATTCTGCTAAAGACCCAATTTTTACAACTCCTGATGCAGAAATTGAGGGAAGTTTCAGACGTAAATTCTTACGATTTGATAGCACACGATTGGTCTTTAATAACCCTTATACTTATGCTTTAATCGAAAATCAGCGTGCGGCTGGTTCAATGAAAGAAATGACCTTCAGGGTGAAACCAAGAACATTTCCCCCATTTCTAAACGGAACTTCAAAAGTAAAAAGGTCATTTGAAATTAGTGCCAGAGATGAAAACTTCAATCTCGTTCAAACTGGTATGAATATTACTTTAGGATGGGGTTGGCGGCATTTACCAGACACAAACGATCCAAAACACGAAACAAATTCATTGCAGGTTCCTAACCTCAGACTGCAAAGATGGGTAAATAATGAATGGTATGACCTTGAAAAATCAGAAGATGCAATAACCGACCCTTCAGGCTGGGGCTCGGGCTATACTGCAAATATTAATGCCCTTGGAAATTTTGCAATTGGTATGCCCGGAAATTTATATTTATTAGCTTTGAATGCTCTGGTTTATCTCGAAGGTGCTTATAGATATGGTGAAATGGTAAATGATTTGAACAAACGTGGCTTAATACCAAAAACTCCTCCAGATATTTATCCTTACAATTTGGATCCAAAACGAACACAATATTTTGTTGATGCTGTTCCTGATTCAGTTATTGATTGGATTGTTATTGAATTCAGAAACAAGAATTCTAATATCAAAAATCAATATCTAACCTGTTTTTTGAGGTCTGATGGAAAAGTGGTGAATAGAAAGGGAGTATATCCGGTAAATCTTTATAACGAAGGTATAGATTCGGGAGAATATTATATCGCCGTCCGACATAGAAATCACCTTGCGATAGTAACCGAAGAACCTGTCAGGATATATCCGGAAACCAGAGACGCTTTAATTGACTTCACTAAGCCAGAAATTCTTCTTGGAAGAACTTCAGCAGCCAAACCAATAGGATTCAATGCTGATGGTTCTTTGTTATTTGGAATGTATGCCGGTGATGTTAATGCAGATGGTGTTATTGATTTTAATGATTTAATTATTACATGGGATCAAAGAGATATTGAGGGATATTTAATACCTGATGTTAATCTAAGTGGTATAGTAACAACAAAAGATTTTAATTTTCCATGGAATAACCGAGGTATAAAATCAACGGTTCCTTAGTTTTATTATTTTATGATTTTTTTATTGATGTTCAAATTATTGAAATATAGAATAATACTATTTTTTACTTTTTATTTAGTATTAGTTCTTTGCTTGTCAGGAGAATCTCTGATTGCTCAGCCAAAAGTAATTTCCAAAGCAATTATAATGAATAATTATCTGATTGGTACCAATACAGTTGAATTTGATTTATACTTAACCAGAGAAACAGATGACTGGAAATATTGGGCAAATGGGACTTTTCAGTTTGATTTTGATTCTTCAGGCTATTCAGCTAATCCAACATTACATTCTATTGAATTGGTATCCGGTTCAAGCGATCTGGATGTTTCACCAATAACAGGACAACTACCAACAACAAGTTATTATATTACTCCCCGTGTTTTTACCGGTAGATTTAGTATTACAATAGCAGGACCAGAAACATATCAACACTGCAAAGTCGTACCTCTTGATTCAGTAGGTATCAGAATTGGAAAGTTCCGTATCAAAACTCAGGATAATTCAAAGCCACCGATTAATTTTAAGTGGTTAGCCCCATTCGATTATTATCAGGCTTGTGCATATAAGATTGATGAAGATCTGCTTCTTATGCCGGATGTTGTTAAGGAATATGCTAACAGCAATATCGAAATGTATGATAGAGATTTTAAAACTGTTGACTATATAGTCATAAAAGCACCCGAGCCACAAATGATCATCAAGAATTTCAAAGCAACTTATGTGGGTAGAAAAAAAGTTTTACTGACGTGGGAAACCGAAAGCGAAGCATTCAATAAGGGTTTTATCATTGCCAGAGCAGAAAGAACGTTTGAAGATGGGGAAGCACCAAGTTTAACTTATCTTGATACAATAGCCGATTACAGACTTGGATATACACCTCATGACTCTATCATTGGTCTTGGAACTACCCCAACTGGTAAAAAATATTACTTTATGTATGATTCTGTTCCTTATGTTGGTCTTGAATATTGCTGGGAATTGATGTATCAGGACTTTTTTGGAACCATACATGGAAAAATGGCTTATGATTGTATCAGGATTCCCAATGCAGTAATTGTTTTTGCTCAGGCAGACCCAAATCCATTCAATAACAGAACAAAGATAACTTACATTGTTTCCGATGACTTGTATTTATCCTGTTTTGTTAATGACTTGCAGGGTAAAATGGTAAATCGAATTTACGAGAATGAATACAGGGCAATGGGAAAATATGATTTTGAATTGGATGCAAAATCTTTAGCTCAACAAGGATTATACAATGTTGTATTTTTAGGTGTACCAATTGATGATCCAACTGTGGAACTCTCAAATGCTGTTTTGAAGATACAGCTTGTTAAGTAAAATGTTTTTGAAAATAATTGATAAACTTATGTTCCTCTTTGTGGTTATAATTTCCACATCGTTTGTATTTTTAAACCTTAATTTTGCATCTGCACAATTCAAAATCACAAATCCCCAAAATGGAGACACAATTATTTCTGGCAAACCCGTAAATATTTGCTGGGAGGGTAATAATAATCATCCCGTTAATCTTGAGTATTCAACTAATCAAGGAAAGAACTGGGTCAAGATTATCGAAAATTACTATGGCCATTGCTTTGAATGGATTCCTCCCGCCAGTGATTTCGAGAATTTCAGGTTCAGAGCGATACTAACTGAAAGCCATTCCCCAGAATTAATAAAATTAATTAAACCTGCACATTTAGGCGAAATAAATATGGTTAGATTTTCCTATGATTATAGTTATTTTTTATCATCAGGAGCAGATTCGAAAGTATTTCTTTGGGATTTCAAAAGTGGTAATGCTATAGATTCGCTAATTTTTCCAAAGGTTAACAGAGTTTATTCAGCAGAATTTTTTCATAATCCCGATACAATCCTGATTGCTTATGATTCAACAGCATTAATGTGGCTCAGAAAAGATAATAAGACAATCAAAATATCACAATTTGGCAATATAGTTCGCAGTATAGCTGTTAGTCCTCAAGAAAACTTATTTGCAATTTCTTCTTATTCCGGTCAGGTTAAGCTGTATCAAATTAGTGATGAAATCAAAGAGATAAACCAATTTTTTTCTGAAGACAAAGTGGGAATATATCATATAAGGTTTTCACCGGATGGACAATTTCTACATTTCTCAGATTATAATGGAAATACCATAATTATTAAACATCCATTTATTAATAACGATACATTTGGTACTTTTTCAAATGGAAATAATAGGTTGGGAGATGTTATCTGGTCTGCTGATATTTCATTTGATTCTAAATATATATCACACGGGGGAGTAGATGACTCGGTCAGAGTCTGGGATTTATGGAATAAAGAATTAATTAATACTTATGATAAGCATACATTCCACGTTCGAAGTGTCAGGTTTCATCCCTTGGATTATGTTTGTATGACAGGTAGTCTGGATGGGTTTATCAGACAATGGAATATATTTACGTTGGAGAATACTTGTGAACCAATCAATAATAATGGACAGGTTATTGCTCTGGATTATTCTTTCGATGGTAAGTATCTTATTAGTTCCGGAAGGGATAGCACCATAAAAATATGGAGAAATTGTTTCAGCACAATTTATAATGATTCAATTGACGTTGTCCTAAAAAATCAAATAATTGCAAAAATACCTCATTTAATTTCAAGCCCCAACAAGAAAATTATAATACCAATTATTATTGAAAATCCGGTTAATTACAAATCAGACCGGAAAATTCTAACGAATATAAAAGTTGAAATACCCAACAGGCTTTTACATCTTAGAAATACAGAATTTCAAATTTCTAAAAGCTCTACAAGAAAGGATACCCTTGAATTTTCTGCCGAAATGTATTTGAGAGGTTCATTGGATACTATCAAAACTTTAGTGTTAAAAGGGGACAGACATTTTGAGGAAATTAAGCTATTGGATTTTAAACCAATGGATACTTTAAATCTCATAATTGAAAAGATTGATGGCTCAATTAAGATTGAAGAATATTGCATCGGAGATTTTGATATGGATGTTCAATTTTCTATTTCTCCATTTGATTTTGAAGTTCACCCAAACCCTTCAATAAATAATGAAGTTGAAATACTTATGAATTTAATTGAAGATGGAAAATATACATTTGATTTAATTAGCTCAGAAGGAAGATACCATAGAATCTTTGAGCGTGAATATGAAAGTGGCGGTTATTATTTTTCATTGGATTTATCAGCTTATGCATGCGGGATTTATTTTTTAAGACTTATCTCGCCAAGTGAGATGGTAAACAGAAAACTGATATTACTGAAATAAAATTATCATGTTGAGAAAATGATTAATATTCCGATAAGTAAGAAATCGGAGTTCAATTTGACCGAAAAATAAAAGGATGATGAATATTATTTTGTTTTTAATATTATTATTTTCTTTGAAAATTGTATGTTATTCTGAAACACTTCAGAATAAAAATGAAGTAGTAACAAAAAGTTTTTCAGATGACAATTTGGCTGATGAATTTTTTAGTTTGAAAACACTTGAAAATAAAGATACTGTTATATACACAAGAAGTAGGGGGGACTGGTGGTTTGGGATCACCACAGGAACCAATCCGGGTTATTTTTTTGGTGATTTGAATTTAAAAGATAATTATTTTAGGGAGCGACCAATTATATCCTATCATAACAGTTTCGGTGGTGGTTTATTTTTAGGATTATTCGGGCAGTGGTTTCCGACAACAAATTATGTAGGAGCTGCCCTGAGGCTTCATCTAATAGATAAATCTTATTTTAATTCTTATTCTGATCCTTATAATGATTCTTTGAATACAAGATTCAAAGTAGAAACATCAACAACATATCTCGTTTTTTCACCATCTGCTATATTAAGATTGCCAGTAAAATATCTTGAATTGTTTGCAGGTTTAGATATTGAAATACTAACTTCAAGCAGATGGGTACATAAGACACAATTTGATAATACTGGAGCTATTTCACAAGATCAGCCAGTTAATGTTAAACCAGAAAAGATGAGATTTGGTGGTCATTTGGGAGTAAGTTATGACATATTAATAGCCGATTTTAATAATGAAGCAAGGATTTTCTTCACTCCGTTTATTACATTTAGTTATGGAACAGATATATTCAAAGGATATAACTCATCACGCAGTGCTGTTCAGGCAAGGATAGGTTTCAATTTCAAATTTGGTTTTGATAATGTTAAAACAGATACAGTACCATTCAATCCTTATTATATCGAGCCTACTCCTTATCTTGCAAGTACTGATGTGCTTAGAGGTAATTTTTTACCAGAACTTATAACTTTCAAACCACTTGAATTAAAGGAATTTGCAGCAATAGTGCCAAGTTTACCGGGCATTACTGCCGAAAGTCCGTCGATGGATACTGTTTCAATCGAAAAGCCAGCTCCTCCAAAAGCTCCAGCTGTAGTTATCAAACCCGGTGAGATGAGAAGATTTAATTATGAGAGTTCTGGTAGTACCCAATTAAATGAAAGGCTTGAAAATTATCTAAATTATATAGTAGAATTCTTAAGAGCCAATCCAAAAGCAACAGTTAGAATAGTTGGTCATTCGGATAACCAGGGAACCCCCGAGCAAAACCGTGAAAGGTCTATAGAAAGAGCAAATGTAGTTGTCAGATATCTTCAAAAAAATGGAATACCATTGTCCAGAATATTCTCGAGAGGTGACGGAGCATTGTATCCTATTGGAGATAATAGAACACCCGAGGGTCAATTAATGAATAGAAGAGTAGAAATAACAGTTGTTCAGTAGTATTATATTTTTATTTAAATTTTATAATGAACTATTCAATTAAAAAAAAAAATACCGATAAATAACATACAACTAGATATTATTTAGGAATAATTTAAAAATGGATTTTCAAAAATTTTTAGTATGTGTTATTGAGGACAACAAACCTGTCAATAAATTACTATCAACTGTGTTGACTAAAGCGGGGATTGAATGCGTTTCATTTTTCAACGGTCAAAGCTCATTGCAATGGCTTAAAAATCATAAACCTTCTGCTATATTAGTTGATATACTTCTTCCTGATATACTCGGTACTCAATTAATTGAACAAATCAAAAATATGCCAGATTACGATGAAATACCAAAAATAGCCATATCGGGATTATCGGGGAATTTAACAAGAGAGAAAATTTTAGAATCGGGGTTTGATTATTTTATATCAAAACCAGTCAATATTACTACATTTCCAGATGAAATAGAAAAAATTATAAAGTCTAAAACAAAATTATAAAAGGATAAGGACAGAGCTATGGATAGCGAAATATACAATGAAAATTTAAACCTCGATAGTGTTTTAAAAAAGACAGCTAAACAAAAGTCTGTGCTTTTCGATTTTAAAAAATCATATCCAGCTTATATTGTACTCATTGTTTTGCTTGCACTGAGTTTTTTAGCTTACTATTTTACCAAAGATAAAATATTAAGTGATAACCGGGCTGCATTTGATAAGGCAGTTACTTCGATTATGAACAGGATTGATATGAACTATCGCTCTGTTATGCAGGTTCAACAATCTATGAGAGGTCTTTATGACAATCTCGTTCAGGTTGTAAGGGATTATTTTCTTTTATATGGCACTGTTCCGACAAAAACATATCCCTCAATTACCGCTTTAATGTCAGTTCAAAAAGTTGATAATTCCTTCTTAGATCAATTTATTCATTATGTTCAATCGCAAGGTTATTATGAATACCAGATTAGACCAAGCGGTTACAGGGAATATTATTATCCGGTTGAGTTTATTGTACCGGAAAGCGATACATTCAACCTTAGGGGTTTTGATTTTGCAACGAATGATATATTAAAAGAAAAGATAGAATTAGCTCGAAAAAAAGCAAAAACTATTTCAACTCCAGCATTTAGGATGTTCAATGACTCACTTTTTATTTTTATTATTTCACCAGTTTACAAAAAGGATTATTCTATAGAAACTGAAAATGACCGATATCGAAACTTCGAAAGTGCTGTTGTGATGTTAATCAACATACACAATTTCTTTAAATCGGCTATAGGAAAGGGAAGCCCTTCGGACACCAGTATCATTTTTAGTATAACTCAAACAAACAATCAGGGTGAAGAGGAAGAAATTTTCCAATCCTCAAACTATGGTTTATCGAAAAGTGGGTTTACACCTGCTATAACTGACAAAAGAGACTTTAAGATAGCCGATAGGAATTTAGTGGTGAACTTTTCATCAGTTCCATATTTCGGTGGGAATCTGGAAATAATAATTCCAAATTTTGTTTTATTAGGTTCATTGTTTATTAGTATAGTAATATTCCTTTTTGTGCTATCAATGATAAACAGTAAAACCAGAGCTTTGGAAATAGCCGAAAGAATGACAAGATCCCAAAGAAGAATATTAATGGCTTCTAAGGATATTATAGGTGTTTTAAGCTATGACGGAGTTTGGAAATCTGTTAATCCTGCATTTCAGGATATTTTTGGTATTTCTTCCAATGAGATTATTGGAAAGAGTATATATGAATTAACAGAGGATAAAGATGAATTGACAAAGATACTCAAAGATGCTACAAAATATAAAAATGAGTTTTCTTTGAAATCTCTGGTCAGAATGAAATCAAAAGATGATTCAGATTTATGGATAAGTTGGATTTTCACTATTTCAAGCAAAGATAAACTCATTTATGCTATTGGACGAGATGTTACCAAAGAGAAACAAACAGAAGAGCTTAGGTTAATTAAGTCAAAGCAAATAAGGTTAGCTGAGCAACTAACCAAGGAAGCTAATGAGCAAAAAACATATTTTATGACAAAAATGAGCCACAAATTCAGGAATATATTAACCACCCTGATAGGTAATTTACAGCTTATTCAAACAAAGAGTTTCAAAGATGAGAATGAGTTAGAATCTTTTTCTAACGAAGCCCTGATTAGTTCCGAGGAATTATTTGCGATAATTTCCAATATGGATGATTATAATGCTGAAAGTGGAAATAATTTATTCGAAAGAGCTAAAATTGTTGAATTTAATGAAGTTGTTCAAAATTTAAAGAAAATAATTGATGAAGATGATCCAACGATTTCAATTGTTTTCAATACTGATGATGAAAGTAAAAAGGCCAAATGTTTCGTTATACCTGAATTGCTTGAAAATGCATTGTTTTTTGCTTCAAAATCATTAACGGCTGGAGAAAATAAAAAATCAATTGAGATAATTGCTCAAGAAAATAAGCTTGAAAACAGCACTGAAATTCAATTAGTTTCCAATAGCAATGGATTGATTGATGAATTTATTATGAATTATAAATCAAACTCATTAAATGTAATTGAATTGATTGAAAAAGATTACAACGACATTTATCTTAACCTTGCTTTAGCTTCCTCATTGATAAGGGTGATGAACGGAACTGCAACAGTAGATAGCTTGGGTAAGAATGATATAAAAATATTTTCAATTACTTTACCTTTTATAACGTCTTAGTTTTTAATTTTTGTGATGATTCTTTGAATCAATTTCAGAAAAGGAATTGAGGAAAAGTTTTTTTGCTTATTTCAAAAAAAATCACAAAGTTGTATAGATTTTCATAAAAAATTTTTTTAGAAATGAGTTATATCAACTACGACGAAGATTATTCGGATAATAAAAACTTTGACGATATGGAAAGAAAAATCAGAGAGTATCGTAAAAGTTTATTAAAAGATGATAGGAATGATTTTATTTATCCAAGTGTGGATGTGATTGAAGGGATTATTGATTATTGTTTTGATAAAGAAAGATTTGATGAAGCCCTTGATTTTTGTGAGATGTGGCTCGAAATTTCTCCTCTCTCAACTGAAGCGCTATTAAAAAAGAGCATAGCACTCGTTAATTTAGAAAAATACCAACAGGCACTTGATACACTTGACAAAGCACTGTCTATAAATCCAACAGACTCGGAACTATTGAATCAAAAAGCTTTTACTTTAGTTTATGCTGATAAATCCCGTTCAGCACTCGATTATATTGATCTGGCACTCAGTTACGACCCTCAGAACGAAGAGTATATATTCAATAAAGGTCTGATTTATGAATCTTTATTTGAGTTTGAAAAAGCTATAGAAATATTTTCGGAACTCTTAGAAAGTGATGAATTTCAGTATAAATCACACCTTGAACTTGCTTACTGCTATTATTTCAAAGGAGATTATTCAAACGCCGAAAAATATTATGAGCTTGTTTTGAATAAAAATCCTTTTGACTCTGGTTTATGGCTTAACTTAGGTATTGCATATTCAAATCATAATAAATTCAATAAAGCAATTGAATGTTTTAACACTGTTCTGGCAATTGATAAAAAATCATATTTTGCATGGTATTATCTGGGGAATTGCTATTCCAGTCTGGATAGATTGATAGAGGCAACAGAGTGTTATAATAATGCTTTAAAAATATATCCTGACGATCAAGATGCATTATTTAATCTTGCCAGCTTATACGGTGATTTGGGCAACTATAACGAAGCTATAAGATTATTCACTAAATCAATTGAGTTAGAATCAGATAATTATCAACTCTTCTTTGGCAGAGCAATTTGTTATGAATCAACTAATCAGTTCAAAAAAGCTTTAAATGATTATGACTCTGCAATAAGATTAAATAAGAAAAATCCCGAACTCTGGTATGCTAAAGCTGAGCTATTGAACCAGATTGATAAACCAAAACAAGCATTATCTTGCTATAGGAAAGCAATTGAACTAAATCCTGAGCATATTGATTGTTGGTTTGATTATGGATTAACCCTTTTCGATTTAGAGAAATTCAAAGATGCAAAAATTGCTTTCCAAAGAGTTATTAATTTGAATCCAAAATGGTCTGATGGTTATTTTGAACTTGCAAAAGTTTTTGCAAAATTAAATGACATAGAAATGGTTTCGAAATTAATTTTTAAATCTATTGAGTTGAACTTGGAAAAATTGATGGATTACCAATATGAATTCGTGAATTTACTGAAACCTAAAGATTATCTTTTGCTTGAAAAGAAACTATTAAACTATTTTAAAACCTGAAATACAACCTTCTTGTTTTAGTCTATTTTTGTTTGATTTATTCAATCTATTGATGTAAATTAATTTTTTTTAGTACGCTTTTTTTTTAATTAAATAAATTGAGGCAAATTATGAAAGTATTTTTAACATTATTAGTAATATTATTCTTTGCTTTTTTCAATGGAAATGTTTTTTCACAGGATGACAGATTAGATGAACTTGAATTTGAGTCTGCCACAATAAAAGAAGAAAAACCACCTTATTTTGCTATTGGCGGGGGGTACACTGGGTCTTTTATTTTTGTAAATTTTGATGAATTAAATAAAAAGTTGTTGGGGCAAACATATAGCTTTCCTGAGGATGCTTTTTCATCACCTGTTTTTCTTTCGGGAGTTCAAGGTTTTACAGCAATAGGTATTATTCCCAATGTCAGACTTGGGTTTTTAGGAATGGGGGGAAGCAAAACAGTTGAGAAGAAAGATACAGTAATCAATTTAAATAAATATGTTGATTATTCTTTGAGTTTTCAGGGTATTTCGATTGACTATGGCATAATATTAATGAAATCATTAGCCTTGATTCCGGGAATTACATTTGGTTGGGGAAAAAGAACAATCGAAGTTTATCAGGCACCAGCTGAAATTTCATGGGATAACTTCAAAGCAATCGGGGAAATTCAAAATTTTTTAAACAGAGCTGAAGGTAATTTTTATTATGTTCAACCCAATGTGAATTTTGAATACGCTCTCACACCCTTCTTTATGATAAGAGCTAATGCTGGTTATGCATTATCTTTCGGCGGTGATTGGACTTTTAACAGGACAGCGAACCTAACTAATGTTCCTGATAAAATTGACGCTAATGGTTTCACAGTTCAATTTGGTCTATTTTTAGGACTTTTTAATTATTAAATTTCATATTTTTTTGTTAATTTTGCAATCTTATTTCAAGGGGCCCTTAGCTCAACTGGTTAGAGCGGCGGACTCATAATCCGTAGGTTGGGGGTTCAAGTCCCTCAGGGCCCACAAAAGCTACTGTCACAATAAGACAGTTCCTTTATTTTTAAAGGAAGCTTGATATAATTCATTGAAAGCTTATCTATCAAAAGAACGACCCATAAGCTATTTTTTCGTTTATCCATCCCAAATTTTCTCAAGCTCAGTACCTGAAAAAATCATTATTTGTCAAGTATGTGAATTATCAATTAAATAATTCACTTAAAATTAATACAATTTCTTTTATAAAATAATGTAAACAATTGATTTAAATATAATTGAAATCATATGTTGTTTTTTTAATAATTCACAGTTAACAACAAATTATTTATTAAAACTTAACTATATAAATCTAAGTTTGAAATGTTTTATGTGTTCATTTTAATTAAACAAATTTTGGAGTATTTATGTTAAAAAAAGTACAATTTTTAATTTTAACAAGTTTTTTGATAATTGCTTTAATTGGTTGTAGTGAAGAAACAACTGATAACACTAAAAATGAAGTAGTTATTAAGCAATATTCTTCAACCCCAACATTCTTGAAAAATCTAATGCCGGGAATACAAGCATTCACTCTTTTATCCAGCGATGATGTTCTTCCACAATCACCGGGTTTTATCTTTGGTGGCTCAGCAGACGGATCAGGTTTATTAAAAAATAGTGATGGAACTTTTACATTTTTGGTAAATCATGAAGATAATTTTTCAATTTCAAGAATAACTCTTGACAAAACATTTAAGCCAGTAAAAGGTGAGTATGTTATTAATTCTGATTTAGGCAAATACAGACTTTGTTCAGCAACTTTAGCAACACAATCTGAACATGGCTTTGGTCCACTATTTATCAGTTGTGGAGAAAGTAGTGCTAAATCCGAAGCTCTGGGCCTTAATCCTTATGCAGCACCATTGACACAACCTAAGTGGTTGAAGGCTTTAGGCCACTGGTCATTCGAAAATGCTGTTCCTCTGCCAAAAGATGCTTATTCTGGGAAGACAGTTATCATTATCGGAGATGATGATTCAGGTCCCGGCGGTGGTCAGGTTGCTCTTTATGTAAGCAATACTGTTGGTGATCTTGATAATGGCAGTCTCTATGCAATGTGCCGTGATGACGGGGACACTTCGGAAACAAATATGAAAACCGGACAAACTTTTAACGTTACATTCAAAAAAATCAATGATATTTCTCAGGAAGATTTGAATGCTCAGTGTACCGCTCTTGGGGCTATCAGATTTGGTAGAACGGAAGATTTAGACTATCAAAAGGGTGGAGGAGCAAATGGAAGAAACGTTTACTTTACCACTACCGGTCAAAAAAATTATCCTTCAAGAACTGTTGCTGGCAGAGTGTATAAACTTGTTATGGACGCAAATGACCCCTTAAAAGGAAAATTGGAGTGCATTCTTGACGGGGATGATAAAGCCGGTCCTGCAAATTTATTCCAGAATCCAGACAATATTTGCGTAACAAAAAATTATGTTTATGTTCAGGAAGACCCAAATACTTATGGCAGTGAAACTCATGATGCATATATTTATCAATATAATATTGCAACAAAAGAATTGAAAGTTGTCTGTGAGATAGATCATTACAGAGGCCAATCTAATCCTAATAATCCCGGAACTTTATATGACAAAGCAGATTCGAAAAAAGGAAGTGCTGAATATGGTGCTTTAATTGATATATCCGACTTAATTGGAATTCCGGATGTTTTCTTACTATCAGTTCAACCACATGGATGGACTGGTGATAAATATAAAAATCCAGACAAAGGTACTTTAAGGCCAAGCGAAAGCCAAGGAAGTCTGATCGTCATTTTAAAGGGACTACCAAGATAATTTTTAGTAAAATGATTGATATTTAATTTAATAGGGTTAATCCTGTTTAGGGGTTAGCCCTTTTTTTAAAATAATGAAAACTATTTTTTTATTACTTGTTTGTTTCTTAGTTTTTAAAAATAATTGTAATTCAACGCCCCAAATAGCTCTTCAAACAGCAAACAGGTGCATTAATTGTCATTTGTCAGAGTCTGGTTCTGGACTAAGGAATGAAAATGGATGGAGGACAGTAGGTAAATATTCATTGATTAAGCCAGAATGGATTGGTTTGGAAAATTTATTCGATATGACCAGACTAACTAATTCTGCATTAGATGGGAAATTATATTTTGGCGGAGACATAAGAGCTCAATTGTCAAGATCATTGAAACCAGAATCGAAAAGAAGATTTTTTGTTAAGCAGATAACAGGCTATGGATCTTATGAAGCAGCCGATTGGCTGTATTTTGAAGGTGGATATAATTTTGCCGATATAACATATAAAAATCATGGACAGCAGAGCTGGACAGCTGGAATTGTTTTGGATCCGTTTCCGGAAACACCGAAGGTAAGAATAGGTCATTTTCAACCCGGTTTTGGAGTCAGATATGATGATCACACTATGTTAATTAGAATTATAGCAAGCGATAACGTTTATGCTAATCCACTTATTGCTGTTGATTTTTCCGATTATGGTATCGAACTATACAAGGATGTTTTTAGCCCGACTCCTGAATGGATATTTAATCTATCTGGTGGAATATTCAATTCTTCAAATCTTTCAAAAGTTAAGGTAAATTCCATTGAAGGACCAATCAGCCTGACTGGTAGTAGCAATATTACTTATGTTCTAAAGGCATTGCTTTCAGAAACAATTGGAATGTCAGATTTCACAAATTCATATATTGGTACTTCGATTATAAACAGTGCAGATTTTTACTTAATTAATACTTTTTTTGGTATAAATTTTTTTAAAAGAGTATCTCTGATATTCGAATATAGTTCTGGGAAAAAAGCTGATATTTTCTCATTGAACAATTTTCTCTGCATGCTGAATATTAAAGTTTTTGATGCTTTATATCTGGAAATTAGGGCTGAACAAGCCCAGTCAGATTTTAAATCTTTAGAGATTAAAAACACATCTCAACAACTTGTTTTTGCTTCTCAGATATTTATACTGCCATTTATTGAGTTGAAACAAGAATTCCGTCTGATTGATACTGAACAAATCCCAAGAGAATTTACTCAATACAAAGGTGCATTGTATTACCTTCAATTACATTTGTTTTACTAAAGATTAATCTATTGCTATGAAAACTGAAGAAGAAAGACGAGAATTTTTGAAAAAAGTGATTTTGTTAGCTGGGGCATCATTATGTTCTACATGTGCACCAGCTTTTTTCTCATCATGTGAATATATTCAGGAAAAACCAATTCCAACAGTTGTAGATAGAATCAGAGAATTTATTGTTGATTTATCTTTATTTCCTGAATTGAACGAAATTGGCGGAGCTATATCCAAATCCTTTGGTAAACCATTAGCTGGTCGTCATATAATTATCGTAAGAAAAGACAAAGGCAGCCAAGATGACTTTATCCTTTTTAGCACAATTTGTCCCCATCAAGGTGGAGAAATAATCCTTAATGAAGAAGTTGGAAAAAATCATTGGTGTGCTGAACATTATTCAGAATATGATTATTTTACGGGAGTTAATCTGAAGCCTCCCGATTCTGAACCTGATTATAATCAGCCTCTTGTAATATTAAAAAATGAATATTATCCTGAAGAAAACAAATTGAAATTTTTTTATTAATATTTTGATAATTATTCTAAATCGAAGAATAATGCATTTTTATGGTTATCCAAATTTATAGTGTTTTTTAACTGGTTCAATAACTTTCCAGATGCATTCAAGGCCCTGAGGAAAAGTAACAAAATCACCTTTGTTTATTTCATAATCACCCTGATTAGTTTTAACAATGACTTTTCCTTCGAGAAAAAGACATTGCTCTTGAGAATCATAATACCAATCAAATTCAGATACTTCTTTAGTCCATATAGGCCAGCTTTTAACGCCTCTGGCTGTTATTTCGGATTCGGTTAATTTTTCAATTTTGATTTCCATTTAATCTCCTTTACATTTATAGTATTTTTTTACTCTTCAGACTCGCTAATATCCATGATTATTTTCTTTTCTTTAATTCGACAAGCAGATTTGTAATTACAATTGTTACAAACTTTTAAATCAAGAGGATTAAGCGGGAACTGAAAATTTGAAATATTTTCAACTAATTTTTTTGCATGCTCTATAGATTTATTAAGCACATCATTCAATTCATCATCACTTTGTAAATATTGATTTCTTGATTTGCCTAATAATTTTTTAATTGGGTTTGAAGGAGGAATCATCAGACATTTAAAAAATTCCGGTTTTTTATTTTTTGAAAAAGGTTTAAGGTTATAATATACAGCACCAAAAGGTTTAGCTTCATTGCTTGTTAGTTCAAAAAGAATTTTTGCTGCAACCAGATATAGTGGCATCTGAAAAGAAACTCCGTCAAGAATTTTTTTAAGAGAAGCAATATTATTTAGATTGCTTTTGTAATCAGTAATGATGAAGGAGAGTGCATTATCAATATTAGCAAATTCAATACGGTCAATTTTCCCTTTCAATTTAAAATGATTGTCAATCAGAACAGGGCTAAAATGATCTTTAGTCGTTATTCCAAACGAAAGTTCAAACAAAGCAGGGAGAAATTCCCAGTTTTGCTGTTGTTTTTCTATCTCTGCAGTTAACCACATTTCGAGATATCCCGGTTTATTTGTTAAGCCCAGAATATTTTCAATTTCTATATCATAGAATGGATGTTCAAATCTGATTTTTTGTAACTCCTCATTTGTTATCTGTAAAAGCACCGACAGGTAGTAATCTTTTTTGTCTGGATATAGAATGACTGGAGTAACATTAAATCCAATACTTTGAAGGAAAACAACTATATTTTGATATTTTGTTTGTTCGTCTGGACTTAATATTTGATTCGATTGGATTTCTTTGTAAAATTTATAAAGAACATTATGCAGCAGACTACCAATTTCTAAGGGTGAAATTGAAAAATCAATTATTTCTGGTTCCTCAATATTAAGAGGATACTTAACAAAATATCTGAAAGGGCAGGCTGCGTAAGTTTCTAATTCTGTTATTGAATAAATTTTATCCTTGTTAGAAAATTCTAACAATTCATTTTGTGATAAGTCTGATACTGATTCTTCATTTGAATTATTGATTACTGAAGACTTTAGTAAGTAATTTTTTATATAGTTAATATTATTGAGATTATTAGAAGGTATCTCAATGGCTTTTTCAGAAAAATCTGATTTTGAGAAATAATTATATAGTTCATCATTGTTAGAAATTGTTCTTAGCCATTCATAATCGTGGTTATGGGTGCTTGAATCAATCGCAGCGGTATTTTTCGATTGAATGAATTCGCTTAAATCAATGATACAGCCATCTTCTTTTAATGTTGAGATTTTTAAAAGTGCATCAATAAAGGGAGAACGAATTTTTTCCCCAGAGTCATCATTTTTGAAATAAGTAATATAAATTAATTTTTCATTAGTAGCAAAGAATTCAGGGGTATTAGTCAAAAATTGATAAAAAAGCATTCTTTCAGAGTGAATGTGCCTCTTTTCAGAATCAGGAAGTTCTATTCCAACAAACTGATTTGGTGTATATTTTAATAAAAATTCGCCGTCAATGGCACCACAAAGAATCATAACTTTGAATGGAATGCCTCTTGTTTGTTCAATTGATGTAACGGTTACGCCAAAGCCTTGCTTTTCGCTAATCTGGTATTTTGTTGTTAATATTGAAGTTTTCAGTTTTTCGATGTAGAAATCTATTGAAGCCGAAAGATTTGGTGTTAATTCATTGATGACATAAGTCATTTCGTCGAGAATTTCTAATAATCTATTCAGAGCTTTTGCATCGTTTTCGCATCGTTCCAGCAATTCATTTTGCCAGAATTTATCATCATTTTCTTTAAGTATTGATAAATAATTCTGTTCAATAGCTTCAAGGATTTTAAATTTTTTTATTAATTCAATTACAGTCTTTTGAAAATCAACAGCTGATAACTTTTTTGTATTAAATTTTAATAAGTTAAGTATAACATTAAAATCATCATAGGCTTTTTTAATCGCCTCAAACCTTTTTTCCAATCTTGTTAATTCAAGATCATCAAAAGATTTGTTTTTTGAATAGCTTATAGCATTTGTTAAATATTGTTTTGAGTTTTCAAGTTTTCTTAGCCATTCATTTTCTCTGCCAAAAAGATATCCCCCTCTGATTCTAAGCTGCTCAGCAATATTTAATAGATTCCCTTTGTTGACTCTATCAGATTTTCCATCGGTCTCAAAATTTAGATAAGGGCTATTAAGGGCTTTGAATACGTCATCAAACCTAAATCCGCTACTGATAATTTCTAATACTGTTAAAATTGCATTAATGACAGGTGATTGAGCCAGATTAAATCTATCAGTTACATTTGAGGGTATCCTGTATCTTGAGAACATTTCTCTGAATAATCCAGAGTATAGTTCAGGTTGCCTTGAGCAAACGCAAATTTCTGATGGTTTATACCCTTTAAAATTAATCAGATATTTTACTAACTTAGCAATATTTTTAACTTCATCTTTTCGGTTTTCTGCAATCAGGATTTTGATAAATTTTGACAAATATGGATTTTTTAAATCTTTTTCAGTATTAAAAAGCCATCTTCTGAAAAATCCTGAAATATCCCCAAAGAGCCTTTCCTTTTCGTCTTCATTAGAAGAATTAAGTATATACTCCACATTATTGACCTTTTCGTTAGGATAATCTGAAAGTGAAATCAAATGGTATCCTGCTTTGTGAAAATGAATGATAATCTCTTCAAGATTTCCGAAGAGAGGTCCGTTTCCATTTTGGTTAGTGGGTGAGTAGGTGTAATCAATGTGAATTCCAAAAGGATTTATAGCCTTTACAAAAAATGACAAAAGCGAAATCTCGGGTTTTTTGAAGTCTGTAAAAGCATCTATGTAAATTGTTGATTGTGGTCCAAAAATATCTGCAATTTTTGTCTGAAAGCCTATTTCGTCTAATTCATTTAATTTATCAATCGTTAAGTTGAGCAATTTTGGGAAGTCAATGTATTTATCCGAAAGTAATTTGTCATAATTTTGGTATATTTTGATTATGTCTGACATTCTGTGTGTATCAGTGTAATAACTTAATTCTTCCGGAAATTCTCTATTTATGGAGTCATAATCGCTTTGAAGTTTCTTAAGAGTGATACCGTCTTCTCGCAAGCCGTAAATTAATGAATAGAGTTTTATAAGAACCGTATTGGAAATTTTTTTTGATTTTGTTTTGAAAAATTTTAGATTCGCTTTTTCAATAGCTTCATCGAAAAGAGCCAGAAGATAACCTTCCGACAATTGCTTGTAGGTATTATTAAGACCGAACGAGTCAAAGATCAAGTTAATAAAACCCTGAAGAGTATATATTTTTAGTTCCGATAGTGGCTTTTTGTGAATTGAATAGTATTCCTTAACAAAGTTCTGTTTGAAATACCTAACATATTTGCCTGTCGGAAAAACCAGAACAAGGTCATAAGGTTTATCATTAATAATTGATTTAGTAAATATCTCATTCAAACTGAATCTTTTCAGTTTTTTTAATGGTTCATTGCAAAGAATATGAGACATGATATTACTCTTCCGGTGATTCTGGTTTTGATTTTAAAGCTTTTCTGATATATTGTTTTTTTTCTTGTTTTGTTTCCTGAACCGCTCTTGAAAGTTCGATAAGACGTTTGTTAGCTCTTCCAAAGACAGAATTATCAGGATACTTAAATTTGTTAGCACCGTTCTTTTGTTTAACTAAACCAGAGGGATAATCCATCATAATTTCGATAGCTTCTTCGATCGTATTAACTGAGTAGATATGAAATTTTTTTGCTTTAACGTCGCTAATTAATTCTTGGGGTAACATTAAATCATTTATATTCTGCTTTGGAATAACAACACCCTGCGAACCAGTTAATTTTCTGAGTTTACAGATTTCATAAAAACCTCTGATTTTTTCATTAACTCCACCAATTGGCTGGATGTCTCCCTTTTGATTAACTGACCCGGTAATGGCTAAATCCTGACGAATAGGTATATCACTCAAAGCGGATAGAACTGAAATGATTTCGGCAGCAGTAGCACTATCACCATCAATTTCGCTATAAGACTGTTCAAATGTAATATATGCATTCATATTTAAAGGTTTATCCTGAGCAAATCTATCAGCAATAAAGCCGGTTAAGATCATTACTCCTTTGCTGTGGATTGATCCGCTCATTTCAACTTCTCTTTCGATATTAACTATGCCTGAGGTTCCTGCACTTATGTCTGTGGTAATTCTTGTTGGTTTTCCAAACGATAAAATTCCATCATCAATAACAGTTAAACCATTTATTTGACCAACTCTTCTTCCTTCTGTGTCAATAAGCATAGTTCCCTTAAGGATTAAATTCCTAAGCTTTTCATCCATCAAATTATTGCGGAATCGCCTGAATTCAATAGCATTCTCAACATCCTCACGATTAATATATTTTCTTTTGGAACCTCTATCGTAGAAAGCTGATTCACGAATAATATCAGCGACGTCGGAAAATTTAAGTGTTATTTTATCCTTAGCCCCTGCATGCTCAACAGCCCATTCAATAATAGCAGCAACACCATCAGGTGTGCAATGAGGAAGATTATCTTCGTTACAAATTTTTGTAATGAATCTTGCGTAATTAATCATCATTTCTTCGGTTTTTTCAGTTTCGTAATCAAATTGAGCATTAACTTTAAAAATTTTCTTGAAACCTTTTTCATAGTGATAAAGTAAGCGATACAAAGACAGTCCGCCAATAATAACAACTTTTAAATTTACCTCAATTGGTTCTGGTTTGAGGTGTAGTTGAGATAATTGAATTACAGCATCATAGGGCTGAATTTCCAGTTTATTATATAGGAGAACTCTTTTCAATGTTTGCCATACCCCAGGCTCACTGAAAATATCGAGAGCGTTAACGATGAGAAAACCATTGTCAGCTTTAAGTAGTGAACCAGCTTTGATTTTTCTAAAATCAGTTCTCCAGAATCCTCGACTATCAAATGTTCTTTCAATAGTGCCAAAAAGATTATTATAAGTTGGTGTTGTTTCTGTTATAATAGGAATTTTGTCGGTTCCGCTATTATCAAGAATTACATTTACTGAGTAAAGATTGAAGAACTCCCTCATCCTTTCTTCGTCAATCTCATTGACTGGTTGCAAAGGGTTTATGCCGGGGACAAAAATATTTAGATTATCAAGAGTAAATTGTTTTAATTCACTGATATAAATATCAACTTTTTCATAAGGGAAAGTTTTTAAAATATCATCAAAAACAGTGCTAACAATGATCGACGCAGAAGCTTTATCATTTTCTGCAATGTTATTTCTAAATTCTTGCATTAATTTAATACCAACTTTAGCAAGGTCATAAATTTCTTGATGAAATTTTTGGTATAAGTTAATTAACTCATCTGCCCTTTCTCTTGTAATGGTTCCATTAGCAACATATTCTTCAATATTATCAATTGAAACGGGTTTATCATCAATAACAGGGAAAACTTCCGGTTGGAGAATTCCTTGTTCATTTTCTATTTGCCCTCTCACAAAGCCGTATGGAATGATTCTTTCGTCAAATTCATGAAGGATATCACGCTCTTTTTTCTGAAATTCCTCAATAATCTTCTTCCTTTTATTTTGAAATTCTTCGTCCTCGAACATTTTGGGAATTCTTCTTTTGAGAAATGTGATTGTATCATTTATGGTATTTGCAAATAATTTTCCCTTTCCCTTTGGAAGTCTGATTAATCTTGGAACATCCGGGTCAGAAAAATTATTAACATAGCAGTAATCATAAATTTGATGAACCTCTTTATTTAAACTTTCAAGTATTTTTTTAACAGTTGTAAGTCTGCCGGTTCCTGATAAACCTGAAACAAAAATGTTATAACCTTTTGATTCGAGCTCTGAGCCAAGCCGAATAGCCTCAATAGCTCGGGGCTGTCCAATAATATTTTCGAGTGGCTCTAATTCAGCAGTGGTTTTGAAATTAAAAATGTCTGTTGAGCAAGTCCATCTAAGTTCTTCTGGTTTTAATTCAAAATTTCTTAATTTTGAAATGATTGTTTCATTTTTTTGTGATGCCATAATTCTTACTTTATAAAATTTTACTTTCAAAGCAAATTAATAAAATTTTTGTTTCGATTAATTGTTGTGAACAAAATAATTTTTGTAAATCGTTATTATTATAATTTAGGTGTTAAATGAAAGTATTGGGTCCAGATAGAAATTTTCTTGCTATAAAAGAAGAATATTCGAATATTGATAGTTCTAAGATAGTTATCCTTCCTGCCCCTTATGAACATACCGTAAGCTATGGAAAAGGTGCTTCTTTCGGTCCAGATGAAATATTAAAGGCAAGTGCTTTTGTCGAGTTTTATGATGATGAGTTTGAGCGGGAACTATGTTTCGAAAAAGGAATTGCTACTATTGAACCTCTTGAATTTAATGGTTTGGTAAATCAGGATGCTCTTGATTTAATTGATGAGAATGTTTCAAAGCACCTTGATATAAATAAATTTGTTGTTACTTTAGGGGGTGAACATACAATATCATCAGCTCCAATTTTATCGCATTATAAAAAATATCCTGATATGTCTCTATTGCATTTCGATGCCCATTCAGATCTCAGAGAAAGTTA
The DNA here is from genome assembly GCA_964473465.1 of uncultured Hyphomicrobiales bacterium. Lineage (GTDB taxonomy): Bacteria > Bacteroidota > Ignavibacteria > Kapaibacteriales > UBA2268 > CALHRB01. The sequence continues at coordinate 81,928 of CAYYPE010000007.1, read as the reverse complement.
CGAGGGGACAAAATATTCTCATGCTTCAGTTATGGCAAGGGTTTGCGAATTCTTTCCTGCGGACAGGATAGTGCAGGTTGGAATAAGAGCCCAATGTAGAGAAGAAGCTGAATTCATAAAGGAAAAAAACATAAAAACGTTTTATGCTTCTTCAATCAGAAGAAATAAATATGGCGAAAACTGGCAAAAAGAAATTGTGAATTGTCTGGGTGATATCATTTATGTTTCATTTGATGTTGATTATTTCGATCCGTCTGTTATACCTGCAACTGGAACACCAGAACCGGATGGATTTTTGTATAGTGAAACACTGGACGTTTTCCGTGAAATAATTAAAGCTAATAAAAAAATTATAGGTTTTGATGTAGTAGAACTTTCAAAAATTGATAATTTGAGTCATCCAAGCCTTACTACTGCAAGATTAGTATATAAAATATTAAACTTTGCCTTTTATGGTTCATAAAAAAAATATCCCTGATGTTGATTATATATCAGGGATACAATTTGGAGAAAAACTTTACTTAGTTTATTTTTTTTGCATCTGGGTGTTAATAAGAAGTTTTAACATCACGAATTACTAAGATGCTATCTGCTTCAGTTATGGCATTCCAGCCCAAATTAAAATAAAACATGTTTATTTTTTTATCTGTATTCAAAATGAACGAAATCAATCAGAAAAACAGCACCAAGAAGAATGGCTTTATTATTTAGATCACAATCAGGAGGAAATGTTATCCCAAAGTTATCAGCATTTGTAAATAGCTCTTTCATAGCCCCACTCCATCTTTTGACAATTTTACCCTGTTCCATGCCATTTTTTATGATATTGAAAGTCCATGGTTTAAAGAAAGGACCTTCTAATTCCATTATTTCAATTCCATTCTGGTCAAATATGGTGTATAGTCGTTTGAAAAATGCAAATTTCCATTTTACCTGACCAAATTTTCTATCATAAGAGTCAAATACTGTCAATTCTTGGAAAAAGAACTTAAAAGGTCTTTTCAGTTTAAGTAATTTTGAGCCTTGCTTATCGAGTATAATTATCTCGAAAGGTCGGGATGATTTAAGAAACAGCCTGCCAAGAAATGAGGAAGATTCTTCACCAGCATAATATAATTCATTCCCAAATTCATCATAAATTATATATTTGTTTTTCATTTCGAAACCACTAAGAATTTCTCCCCAGTGTTTTTGCTGGCTGATTATCAAAGTTTTTGATTGGTTTAATAGTTCCATTATAACCTTTTATTTATAAAATTCATAATCGTATATAATAAATTTCGTTTCATCAGGGCTTTTAACTTCAATATGTTTCAGTAATCCATTTTTATCATAATTGTAAAGATAAACAACATCGTAGTTATCTCCAAATCTGTTTATCCATTTTGTTCTTTTTCCTGACTTATCATAATAGAAAAAATTTGTATAAGAAATGTTGTCAAGATAGTAAAATTTTTCGACAGTTAATTCACTTTTAGAATTATATTCATATTCGTATCTATCAATATAATGCCAAATTGGTTCAGCGTTTTCAATGACTTCTCCGTTTTCATCAAAAGGGAGTGAACCAGTATAACCTACTTTTTCAGTGATTCTATTCTTATTATTATATTTGATAATATATTTTCTGTTTTCACCTCCAGCAAAAAATTCCTGAACTAATTTTCCTGAGCTGTCGTAAGTGAATGTTGACAATAAATCCATAATATCATAATTGGCGAGAACAATTTTAAATAAATTTCCTTTAGTATTGTAATAAAATTTATTGATAATATTTCCGTATTCAGAGTCAAAAATCGTTTCTTGGATTTTGAAACCATCTTCATCGAATTCAGTTGATTTAGTAAGTAATAAATCTGATGAAGGATTAACTAATATTTCGGATGAATATTCATTTATTTTGAAAATTTTCAACTTTTTCATGCTGATTCTCTCTTTCTTAACTTTTTCGAATTCGTATCTGTGGGTTAGGAACTGAGAATTCAATTGAAAAGAGAAAAAGAAAAATAGGAAAATGATGATATATTTGTACATGTTATAACCCTATTTAAAAATTTCTGAAAGTATATTTTGTCGATAATTAAAAATTCCTTCAAGCTGTTTCTTAACAAATAAGAAATTTGCTATGTTTCCTAAGATACCGAAAGGGAGTTTATAGTGGACTATATCTTCCATTTCGATCCCGTTTTTTACCTCTTTAAATAAATGTTGATGATGCCATAATTTGTATGGTCCTGATAGTTGAGTGTCAATAAAAAAATATGGTTTCCTGGTATGACTTATTTCGGTAACCCAATTGACAGGAATTCCAGCAACAGGTTTAACTGTGTAAGTAATTATCATTCCTTCATACATTTCTTCTGGTAGTTCAGATGTAATTTGGAAATCCATATACGATGGTGTTATCTTTGAAAGATTTTTAGGAGATGAAAAAAACTCCCAAGCAAGTTTGATGTCAATTGGGAGAAATTGTTTATTGTATAATTTGTGAAACATAATCATATGTCAAGAATAAATTTAAAAGAAAACGAAGAAGACAAATAATATTTTTTTTGGTTGTTAAAATTAACATTAATAAATATTTGAAGAAATGCTTTTTTTGTTTTTGTAATATTGATAAATTATCAATTTATCAGGATTATAAGGTCGTTATTTAGCAATATTTTCCTCAGACTGTAGTGTAAAAATATTATCATTTTTGATTGAATCGGCTTCTGCCAGCCTCCATACCTTTTGACAAGCAAAATGATTAAAAAAAAGAGGTTCGCAAATAATTGCACTTCCTATACCTTTTTTTTCGTATTGTGCTATTTTCCACAGATCTGACACAGTTTCAACAGCATTAGCAACATTGAACTTTATGTCAGGCTTAATTGCTAATTCGGTAAGATAGTCATAATCAACCGATGATTTATCATTTATCCAACTTTGATTCTCATAATAAAACCTTTTACCACCAAGAGAATAGATAAATTCAATATACTCTTTGACTGGCATAACTTTTTTGAGATTATGAAAATTAATGAGACCATCTGAGTCATTGATATAAAAACCAATTTGACTGTATGAATATTTTTTGATTAAATTAACAACCGCATCTGTTTGAATAAGTGGTAAATGAGTTAAATAAATCATTTGGACACCGAAGTCGAGCAGGAATTCACATTCCAGATGAGAGCCAAAGCCCGAAAGGACTTGAATGGGTAAATTTGTGCTTGGAGTTAACATACAAATCACATCGAAGTTTATTACCTGACCTTGTTCCAAACCATCTAAATCGGTCAAAACAATAGACTTTGAATTTTCAGTTCTGAAAAGTTTGCAAAGTTGAAAAGGATTCTTTTGAAGTTGATTGTAAAATTCTTCTGTTCCCGGCTCACCTTGAATAGAATAAACACTTTCTCCATTTCGGATTTTGATTTCTGGAAAAACTAACAACATAATTCATCCTATAACGCGGCTAATTTAAGGGCTTTTTTAATTAACTGTTCAGCAGAAAAGTTTATGTCAGGGAAGTCTGAAATTGATTTACTTATTAATTTTTCTGCTAAAGCTGGAGAATAGCCCAAGGTAACTAAAGCTGAAACAGCTTCCCTGATAATGAGGTTTTGCTCTTTTCTTACTTCAAATTGAGAAGGAATTGATACTTTATGGATTCTGTCTTTGAGTTCTAAAATGATTCTCTCTGCTGTCTTTTTTCCTATTCCGGGTAATTTTTGTAGTGAAATTGAATCACCTGATAATATTTTATCCTGAAGTTCTGCAACTGACATTGAGGATAGAATTGACATAGCTGATTTCGGTCCTATCCCGGAGATTGAAATGAGAAGTTTGAATACTTCTCTTTCGAAAACCTCGGAAAAACCGAAGAGTTCAAAAGTATCTTCACGAGTAATGAGTAGTGTGTATAAGGTTACTTCATCACCTTCACCGGGGAGTTTCTCGAAAGAATTGACAGAAATAAAAGCAGAGAACCCAACACCGTTGCAATCTATAATAATTTCAGTAGATTTCTTTTGCAATATTCTTCCGCTAAGTCTTTCAATCATATTAATTCCCAAAACTAACAATTTCTGGTTCTGAAATATTGAAATTAAGAAACATTTTTGCTATGTCATTAAAAGTAGAGGGGATATCAGTAACATAAAATTTAACTGATGGATTTTTAATCAATGCATCAGAATTAGGATTAAGCAGGTTTTTTTCACCTAATAATCTTATAGCAGCTACAGCTGAATGCTCACCCGAATCAATCAGATTAACATCAGGCATTAATTCCGAAAAAAGTGGTGCAAGAAGTGGATAATGTGTGCAGCCAAGCACCAGTGTATCAATATTTTGAGATTTTAAAGGCTCGAGGTATTCCTGAGCTATTAATCGTGTAGCTTGATGATTCATCAATCCTTCTTCGACTAAAGGCACAAAAAGTGGACAAGCTTTATTGTAAACAGTAATATTTTTTTCTTTGAGCTCATTCGGTTCAAATGAACTTATTGTAATTTCATTTTCTAAACTGGCACTCTTCGTTATTGATAAAATTGCTTTTGTATAAGCATTACTTTCGATAGTTGCTCTTGTTCCGATTACCCCTATTTTTCCGTTCCTTGTTGATCTGACTGAAGCAATAGCAGCGGGAAAAATCATTCCGATAACAGGAACATCAGAATGTGAACTGACTTCCTCGATTGCAACTGAGCTGACAGTGTTGCAAGCAACTACTATCAATTTGACATTTTTCGATAGCAAAAAGTTCGTGCATTCAGAAGCATATCTTTTAACTGTTGCTACAGATTTATTTCCATAAGGAACTCTGGCTGTATCGCCAAGATATACATAATTTTCGTTTGGCAAAAATTTAATAAATTGCTTTAAGACACTTAGCCCCCCAATACCTGAGTCAAAAAGACCGATTGGATTTTCTTTGTTTACCATAATTTATAGAATTCAATTTATGTTAATTTTTATTAAGTTTGTTTTTTTGCAAATAAATTTATAATATTTAAATATAACAAAGTTTAAAATAACAAATAAAATTAAGTGCAAAAAATTATTGAATATTCGTTAATATACGTTGAAAATTATTCAAATCAGAAATAAGTTAAAGGAGGGGTAATGTCTGAAATAAAAAAACTCGGAGTAATAACAAGCGGAGGTGACTGTGGCGGTCTGAATGCCGTTATTACTGGTGCGGCAAGAATGGCTTATCACAATAACATTGAATTTTGTCTTATACCAAATGGTTATGCAGGTTTATATAATTTGATTGATCTTGAAATACCTAATTTTGATTTAGAGAGAATTGATAAGATTTCATCTGGTGTAGCCGGTTCAGAAGCTGGTCACTCAAGGGTAAAAATCAGTAAAATTAATGATGATAATAAATATGAAAAAATCAAAGCAGGGCTGAGAAAACATAAAATAGACGGGCTAATAATCGCTGGTGGTGATGATACCGGTTCAGTAGTTGTGGATTTAGCAAATCAAGGACTTAAATGCGTTCACGTCCCTAAAACAATGGATCTGGACTTACAAACTTATTCAGTAGGCGGTGATTCAACAATTAACAGGATATCCAGATTTACTCAGGAATTGAGAACGACAGGATTAACTCATAATCGTGCTTTGATAATAGAGGTCTTCGGTAGATATGCCGGTCATACTGCTTTCAGGGGTGGTATTGGTGCTGATGCAGATTGTATATTAATTCCTGAAATTCCTGTGGATTACGAAGTTGTATATAACCACTTTAAGAAGACATATATGCAACGTTTGATACACAGTGATGTTAAAGGCTCTGTTTATATTATCATTGTGGCAGAAGGAATTAAGGATAAAGAAGGCAAGTATTTTGCAGCACAGAATCATGGTACTGACTCTTTCGGGCATGTTAAACTTTCCGGAGGAGCCTCTTACGTTAGGAAAAACCTTGAAAGCTATATGTATCAGGATCCAGACTGGGGGAAATTTTTAAAAGAACAGGGTATTTATGTGGAGGGAATTTATACTCACCCTGAAATAAGGGAAATTTCTCTTGGTCACCTTGTCAGGGCTGGCGAAACAAGTGCTTATGACGTTGCATTTGGCAAACAAGCCGGTGCCGCTGCTGTCTTATTGCTGAAACATGGTATTTCCGGGGTAACTGTAGTTGGTGTTGAGCATGAAGAAATAACGTATATGCCAGTCAGCGATGCAATAATTCAGAGATATGTAGATTTAAATGAAATAGCATTGTATGAATCTATGGGTATCTGTTTTGGCAGAGAACCAGTAGAATACGTGCCAAAATTCTCTTTGCAAATAGGTATGATTCACAGATATTTATAATTATTATAGTCGGTTAAAGATGGAATTTAAAGATTATTACAAAATATTGGGTGTTGAAAAGACTGCTTCTACTGATGAGATAAAAAGAGCATATAGAAAACTTGCTCAGAAATATCATCCTGACAAAAACCCCGGCAATAAGGAAGCTGAAAATAAATTCAAGGAAATCAGCGAGGCATACGAAGTGCTGAGTGATCCGGAAAAAAGGAAGAAATACGACAATCTTGGTTCATCTTGGAACAGATTCCGGCAAACAGGGGGAAATCCAAATGATTTTGATTGGTCTGATTGGTTTCAGCAAAGTTCAAGGCAACGACAGACAGGCAGAGGCTTTGGAGGTGGAGGTTTTTCAGATATTTTTGATACGGGCGGTGGAGTTTCAGAATTTTTTGAAAAAATATTTGGCGGAGGTTTTTCGCAAAAAACATCTGAAATGTTTGCCAAAAAAGGACAGGATATAAATGCTACTCTTGAAATCACTCTTGAAGAAGCTTTTCACGGAACAACCAAAACACTCGATATTAATAATCAGAAAATTGCATTAAAGATTAAACCGGGCATAGCTGATGGACAGCTTCTAAAGGTTTCAGGGAAGGGTTTTCCCGGTAAAAGGGGAGGACCAAACGGTGATTTGCTTATTACAATTTCTATTCATCCCCATCCAGTTTTCGAAAGAAGGGGTGATGACCTTTACACTACTGTTGTAATTGATTTGTATAAAGCGATTCTTGGTGGAACAAGTCAGATAGATGTGTTCGGGAGTAAAATTAAGATAAAGGTAAATCCCGAAACTCAGCCGGGCAAGCAATTACTGCTGAAAAATCAGGGCATGCCTAAATATTCCAATCCTCTGGAGAGGGGAAATTTATATGTAACTATTCAAATAAAACTACCAGAAAACCTTACTGCATCAGAGATAGAGCTGTTCAAACAGCTCAAAGCATTGCGTGGAGGGATTTAAATTTTCGAAATTAACTAATCATTTATCAAAAAATAATTTTATTAAATTTTAGTCAAAGCTAAAGTTTATTGAATTTATTATTTTCTTATGCTTGATAAAAACAAAGTAATGGTTGGAATGTCCGGCGGCGTTGATTCCTCCGTTGCTGCACTATTGATGAAGCAAAGAGGCTTCGAGGTCATAGGTTTAACCATTACATCAATAAAGCAGGAGGATGATTGCAAAGCCGATAGCAAAGAATCAGGTTGTTGTGGTTATTCAGCTGTGATTGATGCTGGCGATATATGCGAACATCTTAAAATCACGCATAAGTTGATGGATTTATCAGAAATTTTCAAGGATAAAATTATCAATAATTTTATCAAGGAATATCTTGATGGCAGGACTCCAAATCCCTGTACTTTGTGCAATCCAATAATTAAATGGGGAGAAGTTCTCAAGAAGGCTGACTCATTGAATTGTTATTACTACTCAACCGGACATTATGCCAATGTATTATTTTCTGAGAAAACCGGAAGATATTATATTTCAAAAGGAAAAGATCCATTTAAAGATCAATCTTACTTTCTATGGGGACTTTCGCAAGAGCAACTATCAAGAACTATTTTCCCTCTTGGCAATCTTACAAAGCCTGAAGTTAGGAAAATTGCTGCTGAGTTCGGTTTGAAAGTTCATAATAAGATTGACTCTCAGGAAATTTGTTTCGTTACTAATAATGATTATCAGGATTTTCTGAAAAAAGCCGTACCGGAAATCGAGACCAAATTTGATGGTGGTGATATTGTTTTTGATGGTATGGTTGTGGGAAAACATAAAGGCTATCCTTTCTATACAATTGGGCAAAGAAAAGGATTGGGGATAAGCTACTATAAGCCTCTGTTTGTTAAGAAAATCATACCTGAATCAAATACAATTGAAGTTGCGGTCGAGGAAGATATCTCCGGAAATGGGTTAGTTGCCGAACAAGTAAATCTTATGAAATATTCCGAAATTGATCAAAGCAAAATTTTTAACATTAAGATTAGATATCGTGATAAAGGTTCAGATGGACGCTGCCGAATTGATGAAAATGGGAAATTAATTATCAATTTTATTACTCCCAAAAAATCAATAACACCCGGACAAAGCGTAGTGGTTTTCGAAGGCGATGACTTAGTCGCTGGAGGGGTTATTGAATCTGCATTTTAAACATTATTTCCTTTCTTAGAAAAAATCTGGATTCCCAGTCAAGCAGGGAATGACAAACTCGCTGATTTGTCATTCCCACGAAACTGGGAATCTATAATGTTAATAAAAATTAATTTGAAATAAAAAAAATATTTTTAATTTTTGAATGAAAAATTTGACATAACATAAATAAAATAAATATATAAAATACATTTTCTCAAACTATATAAGGAGAATTAGTTATGTCAAAAATTATTTTACCCCCCCCCATATTGCCTTTAAGTAATATTAATTTTTGCTTCACACATTAATTCAGTCTTGAATGTTTATTCACAAACAAATCTGATCAAGAATCCAAGTTTTGAAGAAAGACAGTGGGATTCTGATAATAACAGATTTTTATTACCAAAGAGAGAAAGATTAACCCCATGCTACATTACTGACGGTGATGAAAATAATTGGCATTCAGATGAAATTACCAGATGCCTTGGTGATTATATCTGGAATACCACAGAACAACCCTCACCTTGTTTTTTCCCATATTATACCGACAGGAAACAAAGCAAAACAAACGGTGGATGCGACGGATGGTATAATCCATTACATGAAGATACATCAACTCCCGATGATTTTAACAGGAATGTAGCTGAAACGGGCAATCCCATAACTTACGTCGGATATCACGTGGACGTACCCAACAACTGGGTTAATAATTTGGGGGCAAATAGCGATAATCACACACAGGAACCCTATGATGACAACCAAAACAGTATAGTTGACGTCGGTACGGAAGATGCTTTTGTAGGATTGTATAATATCAGAGATGTAAATGATACAAATGATATTGATGATAATTTATGCTTCGTTGAGGAAAATGCACAAAAAATGATAAGAGTAAAGCTTTTTAAGGATAACGAGCAGGAGCCAAGTTGAATTGCTGAAGTAAATTTAACAACCTGTTGCGATTGCCCGCAAGACCGTTCAAGCTGGCTTCATTATAAGGTAGTAAGGGATGGATCTTGTCCGGATAGCGGGTGCAGGCTGCTTGTCATGGGATTGGAATTACCCGAGAACATCACTTGCTATACTCATTACCAGTTTGAAACACCAGTCCATATTTTATTGCCGGTAAAGGAGTTGTATAATACAAGCGACCCATTCTGGCAAAGCACATTTTGTATTCCCAACGGAGGTCCCTCCACATTTAAGCTGTATTTAATGAGAGGACCCTACCATTTATCAAACGACTGCATTATACAGGGAATCGCAGTATGCGATTCGAATACAGAAGTAAAGGACACTATTCCTATGGGTTGCCATACTGACTGCGAAAACGACCCGTGGACATATGAATATAATAAAAAAATAATTTTACCCAATGGTTGTGAGGTATTTGTGTCATTCAGGTATCGATTTGCCTGTCCGACGACTAATAATTTCCAGGATTTGGAAATCTTGGATTATTCCCTTGTCTATAATCAGGATTGCTTAGAAATGACTACAGCTGAAGTATATCAGGCTGTTTTAAAATATTTAATTGATAAAGACCCCATGGGTTTCGATCCCTTACCAGGTTCACAAGGCTGTAACGATTTGTGGAGGATAATAAACGCAAGCTGCTGGAAGGATGAAATAGAATATATAGGAACAGGGAGATGCGAGCCAGGAGATGAGGGTGTAAGAAAAGTTCAAAAGGCTTGTGATAGCGTTGAATGCTGCATACAAAGAATCAGGGTTTGCAGAAGCTTTGTTTACCCAAAACTTACGATTACACCACAAGGCGAGCCAACTATTCCTGACCCTTACGATTGTATATACATTCCCGATGAATCACTGAATTACTACCCGTTATACCCGGTAATACATCCATGCCACACGGCTTGCAACTGGGTTGATTGGTCAGAATGTAGAGAGGCTGTTGGCTTCGATGAGATTTATGATAACAATAGTATAACACGATTCAACTTAAAAGGGAACACATTAATATTACAATGTGATAGCAGGGAAGAGTGTAAATTGACAATCGAGTTCTTTGACATTCTTGGTAATACCATAAATGTCTATACAGAACAAAGCAGAGAGAACTTAAGAAAAATAGATTTGAGCGGCTTGGTTACTCATCCCGGTTATTATACTTACAGGGTATCTCTCGATGGCATCCTAATTGGATTTGGAAAGTTCATTAAGGAATAATACAATAATAGCAGGGAATATATTTGTGTTCCCTGCATTTTCTTAACTAATAGAAGAAGAATAAATGAAAATTTTAACAAATATATTATTGATTATATTAATCCATAGCATATCGTATTCATCTGAAATAAAATGGACTAAAGTTTATGATGATTATCTGGCTATTGAAGAAAGAAGTACAACTTTTATGGGCATAGACAGTGCCGACTCATTGAATATTATGGCAGCATCTTATGTTAGCGGTAAGGTATTAGGTGAGAACAATAAATTCTTCAGTTTTCAGCAAATAATGAAATCGACTGATGGAGGATTGAACTGGAATCGCGTTTTTTCAGATTCAATAATAAGTCTAGATGTAAAAGGAGATCTTTATTTGAGGGACATAGCCTATCCTACACCAGATTTTTATATTGTTGTTGGCGATCTTTATTATGTCGATTCGAACTTTGTAATAAAAACAACAAACGGTGGAAAAAACTGGAAGGAGGAATATTTATACAAAATCCCTGACAAAGACCCTGCTTTCGGTTATATAGACGGACTTCAGATTCCATCAGCTACAACAGCTTATTGCATATATGACGAGGATTCGATATTTAAATATACACGGGATTTAACTGGAATTGAAGAATTCCCAGGAAATAACGAGAGAATGACAATAAATATATCTCCAAATCTAGTGAGGGAATATATCCTAATATCGTGCTTGAACAAGGGGTTGCAACCCCTTGTTCCTGAGCAAGACATCAAAATCTTCAACCTGCTCGGGAAGTGTCTTTTATCAACAGGTGAAGGGGTAGGAATACACCCCTTAATCCCCTCTCGAGAGGGGAAAATAAGGATTGATGTTGTGGGATTGTCGGCCGGCCTCTATTTTGTCCGTGTTGGTGATTGGATGGGGCCCTTTTTGAAGATTTGAGTAGCCACTACTTTCAAGTAGTGGGCAAAAGAAAAAAATAATGTCTTCAGGTAGAACAGACACCCCAGTTTGTTCTTCCTTTTGTCATTCCCACGAAAGTGGGAATCTGAATAATTTTTATGGATTCCCGTTTGCACGGGAATGACATTAAAAAAGATGGAGCCCACTTAATTAAAGAGGACTTCATTTAAATAAATCACAATTAATCAATATAAATGATTTTGGTATAAGTTTTGATATAAAAAAAGTATCTTAGAAATGGTTAATTACGAAAATGCCGCTTATCTTAATATGATAAGTGGCATTTTCTTTGGAAAAGTTATTTTACAATGTTGTAGCGAATTAGGTTTTGTAAAAATCCGGGAATTGTCATTTCACCCATGCCAAGAATACTAACTTTGTTAGCATCGGAAGAGGATTGTATCAATCCAATATCCTGAACAAAGTAGTTTTTGATTACTTTGGTAAAATTGACAATTTCCAAACCCGACATTTTTCCAATAATCTTAACGTTCATTGTGAATTCTTGAGCAGTAAAGGTATTAGATCCGACCTGAATTGACTTAGTTCCGCCTTTTGCACCAGTGATACCAAAGGTAACGTCAATTTTTACGCCCGGATAGTCAGGAACTTCAAGCCCTGAAACAGTAGAATCTTTTAAAATCACCCATGTTGTGCCTTCGAAGTCAGCCATCATTATCCATTGGTTTAGAGGAAGAGGTAGTAAATCTGTTGAGAGAGCTTCCCAGAAACTATACATTTTAGAGCCTTCGACATACATAAATGAAGAGCTTGCATCGCCGTCAGAAATTGTTTTGTATTCGGTGCAGTTTTTTCCTGCTTTTGTTGCAGGTCCAACAACAAACATTGAATCAGTTGTTTTGCTCTCTGGATCTTTATTTCCGTTTTCATCAACATCGAACCACTCATAAACCCAGTAGGAGCCAATTTTGTTTGGCATATAACGAGAGAAATCAGGTTTAGAAGGTTCTGACGAACTGCTACAGCCCCAAAAAACAATTGCAACAGCAATTGAAGCAAGAATAATTTTTAAATATTTCATAAATCACCCATAATGAAACAAACAATATGAGCAAATTAACGAATAATTAATAAAAAAGTTACAAAAAATTATGCAACGTTTTCATCCGACAGAGATGCTTTAAGGAAATCTCTGTTCATCAATGCTATAAACCTGACTGAAATCTGTTTTGGACAGGCTGCTTCGCATTCATAAAAGTTTGTGCAGCTACCAAAACCTTCAGAATCCATTTGATTGACCATTGCCAAGGCTCTTCTTTTTCTTTCAGGCTGCCCCTGAGGTAACATAGCAAATTGTCCAATTTTTGCAGAAACAAAAAGCATAGCAGCACCATTAGGACATGCAGCAACGCACGCACCACAACCAATACATGCAGCGGCATCCATAGCAGCATCGGCATTTTTCTTTGGTATTGGAATAGCATTTGCATCAATTGCCTGACCGGTATTTACGCTGATGAAACCACCAGCTTGAATAATTCTGTCAAATGCAGAGCGGTCAACAACTAAGTCCTTAATAATCGGAAAAGCTTTTGACCTGAATGGCTCGATATAAATCGTATCGCCATCCTTGAACTTTCTCATATGGAGCTGACAGGTTGTAGTAGCTTTTTCGGGACCATGAGGATAGCCATTAATGGTCATTCCGCAGGAACCGCAGATACCTTCCCTGCAATCATGCTCGAAGGCAACAGGTTCCTTATTTTCCATAATTAATTTTTCGTTCAGTACATCGAGCATTTCAAGGAAAGACATATCCTCGCTGACATTATCCAATTGGTATTGTTCAAAAGCCCCTTTGGATTCTCTATTTTTTTGTCTCCAGATATGAAGTGTTAATTTCATTATTTATAACTCCTTACAGCTAATTTTACATTTTCGAAAACTAAAGGTTCAATATGCCTGATAGGTTTAGCATCACCTTGGTATTCCCACGCAGCAACATGACAGAAATTTTCATCGTCACGTTTTGCCTCGCCATCAGGGAATTGATGTTCGATGCGGAAATGAGCACCGCAGGACTCGTCCCGTTCGAGTGCATCCCAAAGCATAACCTCGGCAAATTCAAGAAAGTCAGCAACGCGAAGAGCTTTTTCTATAACAATATTTAAATCTTCGTTGATACCGACTAATTTAACATCGTTCCAGAATTCTTCCCTGAGTTTTGGCACTTCTTCGATGGCTTTTTTTAAGCCAGCTTCGGAGCGAGCCATACCACAGTATTCCCACATGATTTTTCCGAGTGCTTTGTGGAATTGTGTGGGCGTTCGGTTGCCGTTAACAGCAAGAAGCTTTTGAATCCTTTCATAAGATTCTTTTTCAGCTTCTTTGAATTCTGGGTTATCTGTTGATACTTTATCAAGCTTATTAGAGGCTAAAAAGTGCCCGATAGTATATGGAAGAATGAAATAACCATCAGCCAGTCCCTGCATCAAGGCACTTGCACCTAAACGGTTGGCACCGTGGTCAGAGAAATTAGCTTCGCCTATAACATGGAGACCGGGGATATTGCTCATTAAATTATAATCAACCCATAAACCGCCCATAGTGTAGTGAGAAGCTGGATAAATCATCATTGGGACTTCATAGGGGTCATCTCCGGTAATTCTTTCATACATTTCGAAGAGATTACCATATTTTTCTTGTATGACTTTTTTGCCAAGACGTTTAATTGCATCCCTGAAATCAAGATAAACTCCATAACCAGTAGCAGATACACCTCTGCCTTCGTCACAGACTTCTTTTGCGGCTCTTGAAGAAATATCTCTTGGAGAGAGATTGCCAAAGCTCGGATATTTTCTTTCGAGGTAATAATCACGCTCATCCTCGGGAATATCATTCGGATGCCTTTTATCTCCGGGCTTTTTCGGTACCCAGATACGTCCGTCATTCCTGAGGGATTCAGACATAAGGGTCAGTTTTGATTGGTGATCGCCACTAACTGGAATGCAGGTAGGATGAATTTGTGTGAAGCAAGGGTTTGCAAAGAAAGCACCTTTTTTATATGCCCTGAAAGTTGCTGTAACGTTGCATGCTTGTGCATTTGTTGAGAGATAGAAAACGTTTCCATAACCACCAGTTGCAAGGACAACAGCATCGCCCCAGTGAGACTCAATTTTACCAGTATTTAAATCTCTTGTAACTATACCTCTGGCAAAGCCATTAATAAGGACAATATCAAGCATTTCTTTGCGGTTGTGCATTTTGACGGCTTTTTTCCCAATTTGTCTGGATAAAGCCGAATAAGCACCGAGAAGAAGTTGCTGACCTGTTTGCCCACGAGCATAGAAGGTTCTTGAAACCTGAGCGCCACCGAAAGAGCGATTGTCAAGAAGTCCTCCGTATTCCCTTGCAAATGGTACACCTTGGGCTACACATTGGTCAATAATATTATTGCTTACCTGAGCAAGACGGTAAATGTTGGCTTCACGGGAGCGAAAATCCCCGCCCTTAACAGTATCATAGAATAATCTCCAGATACTATCACCATCATTAGGATAGTTTTTTGCGGCATTAATACCACCTTGAGCAGCTATAGAGTGAGCTCTTCGGGGGCTATCGTGGTAAGTAAAAGCTTCAACATTATAACCAAGTTCAGCAAGGGATGCAGCTGCAGATGCTCCAGCAAGACCGGTTCCTACAATCAAAATTTTATATTTTCTTTTATTTGCTGGATTTATGAGCTTCATTTCGAAGCGATGTTTGTCCCATGAATCTTTTATAGGACCGGTTGGTGTTTTGCCATCTAATATCATAATTTACCTCCCACCAACCCAAGTAGAATGGTAATTGGTATAGAAATTAAACATAATACAATTATAACAGATAAAATTGTGCTTGACTTTTCAATTGTATTGAAATAATGCTTTTCATTGAATCCAAGAGTCTGAAACATACTTTGAATAGCATGATTCAAGTGGAAGCCGACGATAATTACTCCGACAATATAAACTATAGAAATAAAGGGATTTTGAAAACCGGCTACAACCATAGAAAATACGTCTGTTCTTTGAAGAAGCACTTCATTTACGGAATGTGGCATCGAATAAGTTTCAGGTTTCACATGCTCAGGATTCGTAATGTGCATTGTGAAGTGCATAACATGGTAAACAACAAAACAGAAAATCATAATTCCTGTCCAGATCATAGTTCTGGAAGTAAGTTTGGCTTTCATATAATTTCTTACAGCATATTTATCAGGTTTCGCATCGAGATTATGCAATTTGAGATAAACAGATGTAATAATATGAAATACCAAAGCAAGAAAGAGTATTACACGAATAACCCAAAGAAGGGGTCCAAGGCTATGAAGAAATTGAGAGTAAGTATTAATTGTATCGCTGCCCAGATAGATTAGGAGATTGCCAGCTGTATGGACGATAATATATAGAACTAACAGAACTCCGGTTACAGCCATAACAACCTTACTCAGAATCGTTGATTTTAAGTAGTTTGTCAAATAAGCCATATCACCAATAAATATTGTTAAAAAAATGTTTATCAATTATCAAATTATAAAATTACAATTTTTTAATTAATTAAAAAATTTTGAAAAGGACAGGAATTATGGGATAAAAAACTATAATCGAAAATAATAAAAAAAAAGATTTGATAAGTTTTAATATTAATTGGTAATTATCAAGACATAAAAATCATTACTACAAATAATGTCTTATAAAAGATAAATAATAAAAAAATTAAAAAATGAAATTTGTAATAAAATGTTGTTAATTATTCATACATAGATCTAAGTAGTGTATTGTTTTTATCTAACTTTAACGGATTTTTTTGGAGTTCATTCAGGAATGATTTGAATTTTTTCATATTTTGATTTTGCCATTTTTCGAATTCATTTTTGTCAGCAACATCAAAAATCCAGTAATTGTAAGCCTCGAAATATCCAGTATCAAGGAATTTTTTCTGGAAATCGAAAACAATATTTGGAAAGATATTATTATATTTTTTTCCAAACCAATTTTTAATGAATTGTTCTCTGATTTTTATTATTTCTTTTACAGGCAAAGAAGTGGTTTTCATCAAGACGTATGGCTTCGTAGATTCTACCATAATATTTTGAAAAGCCAATTGAAAAGGAATACGTTTTTCATCAGGGTTTTCTGATATAATTCTGATTTCGCTGAATGAAACTTTGTAAAGGCTGTCTTCGGGCGAAAAAAGGCCTGAGTTATAGGTTTCATAAAGTAATTTACTTATTTCATCTCTGCGTTTGAAATTTTTTGCAACATTGAGGTAAATTTCTGCATATAACAAAGTCCAGATTTTTTCTCCGGTTCTTGAAAAGTATTTAGCAAGGTAGTAATAGTTATTTTCATAAGCAGGTTCAACTTCAATGCCTTTTTCCCAGTATCCAATAACTTCACGAACTCTTTTTTTCCCGACAAGAGCCAAACCATATTCCATATAAAGTCTGCCTGAGTTAGGAAATTTTTCAAGACCTTCACTATAAATTTCTAAAGCTTTATCGGAATTTTCTATGAAGTGATAACTATTACCCAGAAGCTGATAAACCTGATCGTTAACGTCTTTGTGATTTCTAAGGGTATCGAGAATAGAAATTGCTTTCTCATATTCTTTCATATTGTAGTAGGCTAAAGCAATTTCATAAACATAATCAAGAACATCGGGCTTCAATTTATGGGCTTTTTCGAATAATTCTATAGCTTTTTCATTGTTACCAGAATTAAGAAGCTCAATCCCCTTTTTAAAATACGTATCGGGGTTGTCAGGTTTGATTTTTTTTGAAAAAGAAACACCGACAATAATAATTGAAATAAATACAATCAAAAAAAATTTCATTTTGAACCAAATATTTTCAACAATATGAACAAAAATACCGATAATTTTATTGTAACATTTTTCGAATAATTGTATAATTATGTAAGTATAGTTGCGTCTAAAAAAATATTTTGTGATTTTTAAGTTGTTGCTTATGAAAAAAATATACGGATTCTACTTATATATATTTGTAATTACTATTCTGTTTATACCTATAAAATCAGTATCATACGAACCTTGCGACACGGTTAGGTCCTGCCTCGGGAATGCTCTGACGCTTACTGTAACACAAGGCAAGGGTGCTCATTATGTTGATGTTGAAAAGACCAAATCAATGAGTAAATTAAAAGATTCGATGACAATTGAGCTCTGGATGAAGCCTGAAAAACAAGCCGGTAAGACCCAATTCATAGCTGGACTCTGGGGACCCGGTGAAGATAAGAATGATGTTTGGGTGCTGTATTTCTCACCTGATGATTATCTTGTTTTTGAACTCAATGGTGAAAGAACAAACTTAAAGAAGGCTGATAATACTACAGTAAGAATACCAGCTTCCCAGCTTTATAATCGTTGGAATCATATTGCAGCAGTGTTTGATGGGAAAAGGGCAATGGCTTATCTATATCTAAACGGAATAAAAACTGATTCAGCGACTAATAATTTATATCCTTTGACAAAACTAAGGGTTCAGCAGGAAGATAAACTACCATTACAAATCGGCAGTTGCAACGGACTTTCGGATAATGCAAACAACAGAACATTCAAAGGACAGATTGATGAATTTAGAATCTGGGCAAGATTATTCAGTGATCTGGACATATACTGTAATCGTCTGAAATCTTTTGAGGGAAATGAACAGGGTTTGATATTATATTACAGATTTAACGAAGTTCCAAATAATTATACATTATGCGATGCCACTCCAAATGGAAATTTTGGAAGAGCCCGTAGTGGTGCCTCGTGTCAGAAATCTGACAGACCCTTTTATCAAACAATTTTTACAAACGTCAAATCAATTACTGATACTTTGAAGTGCGATACAACTAAATCGTGGGTGATTACAGTTACAGATACTTCTATGTGCGGTTCAAGGGTTTGGATGAGAGTTATTGACGACCTTTCAACCAGCTACAAGATTACACCGGCAAATTTAGTATTAACCAAAGATGTTCCTGCCACTTTTACGGTAACGCTTAACACAACTTATACGGGAAATATTAATTCGAGGCTTCAGGTAATAAATTATAACCGATGTGGAATTACCAATACAATTCCTTTGAAAATTACAAGAATGACAGAGCTAAGCTTTTCAAGGGTTAGTATTAATTTTGGAAAAGTGCTTGCAAATTGTGTTAATATACCTTATGTTGACTCAGTAGTCAGAATCTGTAATAATACAATTGTTCTTGGTGCCCCCAGAGATATAACAATATCCCAAATAAGAACAAACAGACCAAATGTTTTTGGGGTCATTGCCCCACCAACACCTATTATACTAAAACCCGGTGAATGTATTAATGTTACTGTCAGATTTTTCCCTGGCTCTGTAACAGCAGATTATACTGATGTATTGCGAATAACTTCCAATGACAGATGTCAGGGAAGTAATGTTATATCACTTAAAGCTACGGCTCAGGAGGCTATAGGAATAAAAAACAGAGATAATAAGCGGATAGATACACTTGATTTCGGAAGTGTTTGTGTAGGTTATGTTTCAGATGCCATTGAGTATTTATGGGAAAATCTGACCGAGGAAAAGATAACCGTTCAGAATATCATATTACCAACTCATTTTATAGGAAAGAAATTTGTCTTTCCGGTAACATTAGATCCAAAAACAGGTTATAATCCAAATTACTTCAGGTTTTTACCTCAGTCTAGGGGAAATTTCCTTGATTCAATAATATTTGTTGTGAATGCCGGGAACTGTCTGGTTAACCGAAAGGTTATTGTTAAAGGCAGGGGCTATGTAGCTGACCTAAGTTTTACTGTTGATTCAGTTGATTTCGGAGATGTAATAGTTGGCAAGGAAAGAACAATGACAATCAACCTTACCAACAAAAGTGAAGATCCACTTGACTTATATTTATATCTCAGGAAGGGAAAGGTATTTTTCCTTGTGAGCAGCAGAACTTTAAGAATTGATCCGGGTAATACTGCAACTGTTAGAGTTTCAGCAAGACCTTTGATTGATTCTGTTTATCTGGATGAGCTTTGCTTTTTTGAAACAAAGTGTAATACATCAGGTTGTGTCAAATTAAGAGTAAGAGGGGTATATGAAAGATTCAGATTTGAACCTCCTTTGATGCAGGTATTGAATGTTGTTGGCTGCTCATTCAGAGATGATAGCCTGAAAATAATAAATTCCTCCGGTTCTGATCAAATACTTTCAAAATTCCAGCTCGATGACCCTTCTGGAAGGTTTTCACTTGTTTCCCCCGGTGTTCTCCCAGATAATTTGATTCTAAAGCCCAATGAAAGTTATAAATTTATATTTAGATATACTCCCGGTGATGTTTTGCAGGATTATGCCGACAGAGCTTATTTAAGATATGAAACAAGCGATGCTGAACAGTGGGCAGGTGTATTATTCGGTTCTTCTATTTCACCAAAAATTTCAGTTACAGAGCTTAAAATTTTCGGAACTCTCGAA
Source organism: uncultured Hyphomicrobiales bacterium (assembly GCA_964473465.1). Classification (GTDB taxonomy): domain Bacteria; phylum Bacteroidota; class Ignavibacteria; order Kapaibacteriales; family UBA2268; genus CALHRB01. The sequence goes on along the minus strand of CAYYPE010000007.1, from coordinate 61,873 downwards.
GTGGGTGATAAAAAGAGGGATACTGTTTTAATCGAAAATATTTCACCATTTCCAGTGAAAATTGACAGCATTATAACCTCTGAGGGATATGAGCTGATTTATCCAGTATCAAAGATAAATAAATGGCTCAACCAAAGGGATACTATAATGGCAATTGTTGACTTTAAACCTACTGAAGCAAAAGACTACAATGGTAGCTTACAGGTTTTTTCGAGTTTACCTTGCGAAGTAAAATCAAGCGGACAGCTCAAAGGTAAAGGAATAATAGTCCCACTTGAAGCTCCGATTTCTGTTATTAGCTATGGTTTTGTCAGACCTTGTGACTGCAGGACAAGAGAAATACCATTAATAAATCAGTCTCTCGTGTTTCCGATGAGGGTTGATAGCGTCTGGATTGATTCTACTGGTATTATCAATGGGACACCCGAATTTTTCACATGGAATTCGTTTTATTCTCCTAACGGAATAACTCCCTATTCAATTCCACCGAAATCATTCGATACATTAAGGATAATATATTGTCCAAGAACACCATCATTACCGCAGTATGTAGATAATGCGGCAAGAATCAATCTTAAGGCGAGCGGCTCTGGGTGGAACGGCAAATATGAGACATTCCTTGTTGGGAAGCGAGCTTTGTTGATGATGCCCGATCCTGAGTATGCAATATTCCCACCAACAAGGGTCGATACTTTTTCAGTGCCTCAATATGTGAATATTTTAATCCCTGATTATGATGTCAATCCTGATAGAAGTAGTTTAAGAATAGATTCGATAACTTTTATGCCAAATGAAAGGGTATTTTACTATTCAGATACACTCGGTAACCCAGCTCCATTTGTTATAGATACCAATAATGTCCTTCAGTTAAAATTGAACTTCAAACCCAGAGCAGTCAGGAATTATAGTGCAAAGATGAAAATATATTTTAGTCAGCCATGTCCAATGACCGACACAACTGTTTTTCTTTATGGTTCAGGATTTGCACCTGCCTTTGGTTTAGCTTTGAATTTTGACAATCACAGAAATGAGACTGATACCTTCAGAGTGATAACCTGTGATACTTTGATAATACCTATTTATTCCTCACGAGAAATTCCAGCAGATGTGATTGATGTTAATTTGAGATTGGGATATGATACAACGAAACTTAAATATATAGGCTCATTTTCGCCTTATTTATTAGATACCTGTAAACCTCATATCCCAAAAATCAGCAAAGTGAATTCTCAATTTTATGGAACTGAGGTTTTGATGAAGAATTTCTGCAAGGTAGATTCTATAAAACCAATTTTATATGCCAAATTTGTTCCATTAACTAATAAACGTGATACTTTTGCTTTGAAAATTGACAGTGCCATGTTCGACACAGAAGAACTCATATTATATAATTTGATAACCGAATTTGATGATGCTGTGGTTGTGATATTAGAACCAGAATATAAGATTCTTAACACGATTGATTTCGATAGCGTTCAGGTTCTTGATTGCAAATATGATACCCTATACATTTTGAATACTGGCGATATACCTATTAGTCTCGAATCAATACTAAATTTACCAAAAGATGTAAAAATAATATCGTCCGAACCACCACTCAATCAAACATTCGAAAGAGGTGATACAGCAAAGGTATTTATTAGTTTCTGTCCAAGGAGAAAGCAGGATTTCGATGAAAAAGTGATGGCTTTTACAAGTTTTCCATGTGATTTTATGGATACAACCGTTATTAAAGGTATTGGATATGCACCTTATTTTAGCTTTATTTCTGATTTTTCCACTAATTTTACAATTCCCGACACAATTACTGCTACTCTGGGAGATACAATTAATATACCTGTTTATTTTGAAAAAGATATTTCAGCATTCATCGGGGGAAAATGGTATTGGTTGGAAAAATTCAGTTTCGAAATTGATTTGAATTACAATAAATATGCACTGAAATATTTAGGTTCACAATCTCATATAAATGGAGAGTTCAGCAATTTTGCTCAACAGGGAAAAATCACTTACAGATTCAAGAATGTTGATTCATTAAAAGCTGGTTTAATAGCATCATCGGATTTCCTTGTGGTTGTGCCTGATACAATCATTACTTCTCTGTTTGTTCAATCAAGAGACTTCAATACTGATTCAATTATGTTTATTGATATACATCCTCAGCCTTCGGACGGGTCGTTTAAAACTATTGGAGAGTGCAACCTTACGTATTTTAATTATTCTTCGCATTTACCCAATCTGTTTCAGAATACTCCCAATCCATGGACTTATTATACCAGAATTGACTTTGTTTTGCAGGAAAAAACTTCAGTAAGGTTAAAATTATATGATTCCAAAGGAAAATATATTAAAGAGTTAATCAACTCAAATAATATGGAACCGAGGCAATATTCATATCTTTTAAATTCTGAAGATTTAAATTCTGGGCTATATTTTTATATTCTGGAGTCAGGAAGTTTCACGTCAGTAAAAAGTATGATTTTGATTAAATAGTCTTTTTTCATAATTTATCTTTACATTATTGATAATTTTTTTAAGGAAAGATATGAAAAAAGATAGAAGAGATTTTATTAAAACAACCTCGGTATTGGGAACAACTGCTGCTCTTGGTTCTGTGTTGTTTGGAAGTGAAGCGTTATCACAGCAACAGACCGGGATGGCACCAGAAAATATAACTCTTGCTGAGCTGCCAAAATTAGATTATCCTTATGATGCATTGGAACCATATATTGATGCAAAGACATTGGAAATTCACCACAGCAAACATCATAATGCCTATGTGCAGGGTTTGAACAAAGCTCTCGAAGAGCTTGCAAAGGCAAGATTTAAGGAAGATTATTCAATAATTGATTACTGGGTGAAAAAGTCCTCTTTCCACGGAGCAGGACATGTTCTTCATACTCTATATTGGAAATCAATGACACCAAATGGTGGTGGGGAGCCCCCTCAAAAAGTTATGGAGGCAATAAATAAATCATTTGGTAATTATAAAGCTTTCAAGGAACAATTTTCTGCTGCTGCAAGGGCAGTTGAGGGAAGTGGCTGGGCTTTGCTTGGCAAGTTGCCAAATGGAACTCTTATGATTTATCAATCGGAAAAGCATGAAAACCTATCCCCTTGGAATGCCATTCCAATTCTTGCTTGTGATGTCTGGGAACATGCATATTACCTTAAATATCAAAATAAAAGAGCTGACTATATCAATTCATGGTGGAATGTGGTCAACTGGAAATTTGTTGAGAGTAATATATAATATCATAAATCAACAATGGCATGGATTTATTTACTAATAGCCGGAATTTTTGAGATAGGTTGGCCTCTTGGCTTTAAACTCTCAACTCAATCATCGAACAAATTTTGGGGACTCACTCTTGCCATTATTTCAATGGCATTGAGTGGGTTCTTTCTTTGGCTGGCTCAAAAAGAAATTCCCATTGGAACTGCTTATGCCATCTGGACTGGAATCGGTGCCGGAGGAACTTTCATAATTGGAATTCTCCTCTTCAAGGACTCGGCTGATATTTTCAGGCTCCTCTCCTTTTTTCTCATAATAGTTGGTATTATCGGTCTAAAATTAACAAGCTAAAAATTTTTCATAAATAAATTAACGTTGAAAATTTTTTTAAAAAATTATTTAAAATAATTATTAGATAATAATCGTTATTAAATAATATTAATTTAGATTATGAAAAAGAAAGATTTAATAGAAAAATTAAACAATTATGGGTTAAAGGCTACTCATCAAAGGATAGCTGTTTTAGATACACTTCTGAAGACCAAAACTCATCCATCTGCCGAGGAACTTTACAAAATAATTGTTAAACAGTATCCGACAATTTCTTTGGCGACTGTTTACAAAACATTAGATTCATTCAAAGATGTCGGACTTGTCAAAATAATCAAGACAGATTGCGATTATCTCAGATATGATGCAATAATAACTAATCATTATCACTTATATAATCCTGAGCAGAACAAACTTGAAGATTATTATGATAACGATTTAAAAAACATGATTGAAAATTATTTTAAAAACAAAAAAATTGATAATTTTGAACTAAAAGAAATAAATCTTCAACTTATTGGAGATTTCAAATAACAATTCATTTAATAGGAGGTATTTATGACAACAGATCGAATTGGACTTGATATTAAAAAATCAAAGAAATTAGCTGAAAAATTGAACTTGCTACTGGCAAACTACCAGGTGTTTTATCAGAACCTACGTGGCTTTCATTGGAACATTAAAGGAGATAAATTTTTCGAATTACATTTGAAATTTGAAGAACTTTATAACAATATTCAACTTAAAATTGATGAGATTGCGGAAAGGTTGCTAACCTTAAGCCATATTCCATATCACAGTTTTAATGAATATCTGAAACATTCTCAGATCGAACCGGCAGTTAATGTTTTTGACGGCAAGGCTTGCGTAGAATCAATTCTTGACAGCTTCAAAAAACTACTCGTTTTGCAAAGAGAAATTTTAGATTTATCCGATGAAGCCGGCGACGAAGGCACAAATGCATTAATGTCCGATTATATCCGTGAACAAGAAAAACTTGTATGGATGTTTTCTGCTTATTTAAACAACTAATTTAATCAACAATAATATTAACATTATTTTTAACATTTATAGGGGGTTATTTTATGGAACAATTTGGTTCAATGCCATTAATTGGCGATATGTTTCCCGAGGTTGAAGTTCAAACAACCCACGGAAAAATGGTTATTCCAAAAGATTTTCAGGGAAAATGGTTTATTCTTTTCAGCCATCCGGCGGATTTTACACCTGTTTGCACAACTGAGTTTTATGCCTTTCAAAAAAGATATGATGATTTTAAGCAATTAAATACTGAGCTGATAGGACTTTCAATTGATCAGGTTTATTCACATATTAAGTGGGTTGACTGGATAAAAGATAATCTTAACACAGAAATCCAGTTCCCGATCATTGCTGATAATGGTGATCTGGCAAAACGCCTTGGTTTTATTCATCCCGGCAAGGGAACAAATACAGTTCGTGCTGTGTTTTTAGTTGATCCGACTGGTAAAATCAGAGCAATATTATATTATCCACAGGAACTTGGTCGTAATTTTGATGAATTACTGAGAATGGTAAAAGCTATTCAGATTGCTGACAACAATCATGCTGCAATGCCAGCCAACTGGCCCAATAATGAACTTATTGGAGATAATGTTATAGTGCCACCTGCTTCGGATATTAAAGCTGCGAAATACAAACAAAGCAAATACAAAAACTATGACTGGTGGTTCTGCTATAAAGATTTAAACGACAAGAGTGAATAATTGAGCAAAGGCTTTGTTAGTTAGCATAATCGCAAGTAATTAGACAGTTTAGATGTGCCACATTCAACCAAGAATGTGGCACATCTTTTATTTTATAATTATTAACAATCCACTTTTCAAAAACCGCCCCACCCAATCACCAAGACGGACAAAATAAAGCCCCGCAGGCAAACCCGAAACATCAATCCTTATTTTCCCCTCTCGAGAGGGGAATAAGGGGTGTGTCCCTCCCCCTTCACCGGCGGACATTACACACTTCCCAAGGTTGTTATATATTTTAATAAATTTATTTTTTTGTAAGTTCAATAACTTCTTTGCACCTCTCAAACATCAGATTAGCCGAATTATCCCATGAAAATTTGCTTGCCCATTGAATTGAGCCTTCGAATAAATTTTGTCTTAATCGTTGGTCTTTTAGAATTGATTCAATTAAAGAAGACAGTTGAGTTATGTTTCCATATTCATATAATAAACCTGAAAGTCCCTCGCTTACTGAGTCTTTCAATCCCGGAACATTTGCAGAAATGACAGGTGTTCCGCAAGCATTGGCTTCAATGTTTGTTATGCCCCAGCCTTCCTTCATGGAGGTATTAACAACTACCCATGCAGAACTGAGAAGTTCAATTTTTTCTGTTTCGGTAACAAATCCAAAGAATTTTGTCTTATCATAAATATTTAATTCAAAAGCTAATTTTTGCAGCGAGGGAAGAAAGTCTCCTTTGCCGAGTATATTCAGTCTGGCATCTGGAATATTTTTGGAGACCCTTGCAAAAGCAAAAAGCAGGTGGTCAATGCTTTTATATTTTTTTAATCTACCAAAATAGGCTATAGTTGGAAATTCAGATTTATAACCAACCTTCATCGGAAAGTTTTCTTGCGTAATTGCATTTTGAACAATTGAGAAGTTTTTTGGATTATAACCTCTCGATATGAATTCATCTAATGTGCTTTGGGAAACAACTGCAAATTGAGTTTTTTTATAGATGAAATCCATTAGTTTTTCAGCCAAATAAACATAAGAAGCACTAAGGGGATTAGTTTCTCGGAATATACTTTTTCCAAAAAAGTGATGGCTAATGGCAAGTAACGGTTCTTTAACGAATAATGGAGTATAGAATGGAATTTTGTTAATGTCATCTATGACAATGTCGAACTTCTCATTTGAGAATCTGTTTCTGTAAGCTGATTTTACAGTAAAATTAAAAGTGTTTCGATCACCGTGCCTTAAAATTTTAATACCATCAATTTCTTCGTAAGAAGGAAGCTCAGGTGTCTTACAGCAGTATAGCCAGACTTCATTTCCCATCTGGGCAATTCTTTTAAAAATCTCGTGAAGATGGACTTCCGCTCCACCACCAAATGGGTTTTTAATATCCTGCCAGTTAAATATAAGTATTTTCAATACTAAGAATCAGAGCAAATAAAAGTTTTAAAAAAGCAATTTAAATAAATTGGAGATAAAATGAGAAATTATAATTGGAATAATTTTTTGGCAAGAACATTGTAATATGATGTATTTGTAAAGATAAATATTTGTAAATACTTTAAAAATAAGCAATATGACGAAAAATTTATATAATAATATCTGGATAATATTAAAATCATGCTTAATATTAACCTCCATAGCATTTTGTATGATGTTTTTTTCCTGCTCAACTCCAAATAGCGTCAGAAGTGGGAAAAAATTGACAGTAACAAATTCTAAAGCAGAACAAAAGAAAAATGAAATAGTTAAAAATGAAGAAAATTCACAAATTCAAGAGGCTGAGAGATTGTTCGAGAAAATGAGCAGCAACAAAATAAAACAAAATGAAAAAGTAGATGAAAATACAAATGATGAACCAATAACCACAAATTCTACGAGAAAAATTCCTTCTTTGAGGGAACAAATGAAAATTTATACCGAACAGCAAGACAAAATGCTTGATAAACTAACATTCCTCGAAAGAGATATTGAGAATATCAAAAACGATATCGAAGATATTAAAGTAACTATTAGATCTATACTCGACAATATTAACCAGAAATCAGTAACAGGTATTTATGGGGAGAATAAAAACGAAAGTGCAGAAAACAAGATTGAAAATAATCAATCAGGTTTTTATTTATACCCTGACGAGCAAAATGAACCATTAACCACGAACAATAAAGAAAAAAATGTAAAACAAAGTAATTCAGAGCATACAAAAAACAAAACAAAAGGTATTACAAAGAATAATATCTCAATTCGTACTGAAAAACCAACTGAGAAAAACAAGTCTATCAAATTAAATGATAAGGAAAAAAAGATTCAGCAAACTACAAAATCTCAGGAATTTGAACTGGCAATGGATTTTTTGACGAAAAGAGACTATCAGAGTGCCGTAGAAGAGCTGACAAAGCTCGAAAATAAACAAAAGAATCCATCCGAGAAATTCAAAACATATTATTGGCTTGGAGAGAGCTACTTTGGGCTTGGGAATTACACCAAAGCAATTGAATATTTCAGAAAAGTTATCAAATCTGGAGATTCATACAAGAAAGATTATGCAACAATTATGATTGCCGAATCATATTTAAGAATTGGCAGAGTGGAAGAAGCGAAAAAATCCTATGCAAAATTTGTTGATGAGTATCCTAATAGCAATCAGATACCAAGAGCAAAAAAGATGCTACAACAATTATAGAAAAATAAAAACCCCCGATGATAAGGAGGTGGAAGAATCATTCGGGGGTCTGTCATCTCGCATTCAATGGCGAGAGGTTATTTTTTCACTAAGATTTTACTTAATAATATCAACTTTTCCGGATTACTATAATTAAATTGATATAAACCATCACTACCTATAACAATAGCATAACTGCCCAGTGGAATTATATCGTAAGTATTAAAATCGGATATCCAGCTTAATAATTTTAATTCTTTAGGTTTAGTAAAATCAAACACTTTCAGTCCTGCTTTACCATCACATATAAATAGAATATTCTCATCAATGCCCAGACCAGCAGGTTCTTGCATAGGATATGTAACTATTAATTTAGGTTTGAATAGATCTTTTATATCAATAATATCCAGTTGGTTTTGGTTGCCAGCGCATCTTGTTCCTGTTCTCAAGGTTACAAATGCCAAAGTATCATTTGCAACAACAGGGTCACAACCTCGTGCATGGGAAAATTGACCTAATTGTCTTGGATTCCACGGAACAGAATTATCGTAAATAAACATTCCGGTTGTAGAACCAATAAACAGCTTATCTTTGAATGGAAATATAGTCTCAATTTCCCTTCCAACATTAACTTTTGCCCATACTAATGGATTTGAAGGTGTTGAAATATCAAATGTCTGAAGATTAGAATGATCAACAGCATATAGATAATTCTGATAAATAGTGAATCTTGCCATAGAACCGCCAATACCAGAAGGAGTTCCGGGACCTTGAGTGCTACTAGAACCTTTTCTTCCGTCAAATTCCATAATTGGATTTGATTGTGAATCCCAACAATCTTCATAAACATATTCATAAACAGTGTCACGAATAATAAAATCAACTAAAAGACCTTTCTCGGGATCTAAGTAAGCTTGTTCTGTAGTGAGTGGATTAGGGAAGATGCCTTCTATTCTTTTAACAAGTCTGACATTTTCTGGATTAGTTATATCAATAGCCAACAAGTCAATATAACTATCAGCATAGAGGATATCACCCTTTACGGCAATATCTCCGTTACCCGGTATGTTGATGAAATTGACAAATTTTGGGTCAGATGGATTGGAATTATTAATAATATGAATGCCTTTTTTAATTTCGTTGATGAATAAATAAGACCCATAAACATAAATTTTTCCGGGGTTTTCCAAATTTCTCGGAGACTCATTTCTGAATTCATTTCGAACTTCTTGTAAATCTTTGTAAACTGGGATATAGACTTTGCCGGTGTATCTTTGTACTCTTGTTGTACAACATCCTGTCAATAAGATGATAATTGAGAAGGTGGCCATTAAAAGGCTGAATTTTTTCATTTTAATATCCTCTTCTTTTAAAATAAATAAAAATAATAACAAATTGCATGAAAAAAAGTTACAAACAAAACAAGAAAAGCAACATAACAAATATTAAAAAAAAATTAACTTTTTTTTAAAAATTACAAAGATGAGAAAACAAAAAGGTTATTTCTTAAATTGCATTTGTATAATCTTTTAATTTTAAAAGAGTTTGAAATTTTAGAATAATTTTGGAGATTTTATATGTCTAGTGAATCATTTAATCCGTTTCATATGGCTCAACAGCAGTTTGATGCTGTTGCAAATAAACTTGGTTTAGACCAGGCAACAAAAGATTTTTTACGAAATCCTGACCGAGAATACCATTTTAATATCCCAATAAGAATGGATGACGGAACTTATAAAGTATTCAGAGGTTTCAGAGTTCAGCATAGCGATGCAAGAGGACCATCAAAGGGTGGTATAAGATTTCACCCACAGGAAACAGTTGATACAGTCAGAGCATTGGCAATGTGGATGACTTGGAAAACTGCATGTGTTGATATTCCATTGGGCGGAGGAAAAGGCGGAGTTGTTTGCGACCCAAGAAATTTATCAATGAGAGAGCAGGAAGCTATTTGCAGGGGTTGGGTCAGGCAAGTTGCAAGAAATATTGGTCCACTTCAGGACGTTCCAGCACCAGACGTTATGACATCACCACAACATATGATCTGGATGATGGATGAATATGAGAAAATAACAGGAATCAAAGCCCCCGGAGTTATTACAGGTAAACCAATTGGAATTGGAGGTTCATTGGGAAGAACTGAAGCAACTGGTTACGGAGTTGTTTATTGTCTCCGTGAATCGCTAAATAAACTTGGTATTGATATAAAAAATACAACCGCATCCTTTCAGGGTTTTGGCAATGTCAGTCAATATGCTATTGAACTTTATACACAACTTGGAGGGAAGGCAATTTGTGTTTCTTGCTGGGACAATCAAGAAAAGAAATCCATAACCTATAAAAAAGCAGATGGATTAAATCTCAAAGAATTATTAAAAATCACAAACAAATTTGGTGAAATTGACAAAGCCAAAGCCGCAGACTTAGGCTACGAAATACTTGATGGCGGAGAATGGATTAAGCAGGAAGTTGATATTTTAGTACCAGCAGCCATTGAGAATCAGATTAATGCTGAGACAGCTCCGTTTATTGCTTCAACTGTCAAAGTTATTGTTGAAGGTGCAAATGGTCCGACAACTCCAGAGGCAGATGAGATTATTAAATCGAGGAATATACATTTGATTCCAGATTTTCTTGCTAATGCTGGTGGTGTAACATGTTCTTATTTCGAACAGGTTCAATGCAATATGAATTACTTCTGGTCAAAGGAAGAAGTTCTGGAGAAATTGGATTCAAAGATGACAAGTGCATATCATGCAGTATATGAATTATCTCAGGAGAAAAATGTATATATGCGAGATGCTGCTTATATGATTTCAATTTCAAGAGTTGCCGAAGCAGTCAAATTGCGTGGCTGGGTATAAAATTTTGTTTTTAATTCACTTCTTTAAAAGCAGATTCAAAAAACAGTGAGTCTGCTTTTTTTATTTTTAAACAAATAATTTATTAATAATTAATTAGCAAATAACATATTAATATTATTTTTGAAATTATCAATAAATAATTTAAGATATGTTATATGTATTACTGATTCTAATATCTTCAGTTGTTCTGTGGAGATTAATTCGCTTTCTAACTACTCCAATTCTAAAAAAAATCGGAATCTATCATTATCACTCACCAATGTTCTTTACCGTTGCACTATCTGAAAATCTTTATGAAATTCATCTTGGTACAAGCTGGGATTTTTTTAGAACTCAGAATATTAATCCCAGATTACAGATCATTTATTTAGCACAGGGATTGTTAAATCTTTGTAATAAGATTGAAAAAGGAAGAATAAGCCCCAAGGCAATTTTTAAAGGTAATATTTTTTACTTAAAGCAATCCTCTATTAATAAATTTGGATTCAATATCAGGAATTTAAACTTTTTTGAATCTTTATTATGCTTTTTGAATATAGTTGAAGCAAGTATTCTTCTATCAATTTCCTACAGAAGATTTTCGATAATAAACATTAATAACTTCAAGGTCATTTATTTCACTGCTTTTGAATTACTAAGCAATAAAAGGGAGATTGAAAAATTCATTTCAAGATTAACACATAATTCTTCCGTTGTTGAACAAAAGACTATATATGAATATAAAAATTATGATGTTGCTTAAAACCTTTTCTAAAAAGTATTAAACCAGCCAAATTTCACTTATACTTTGAATTATTTTCATATAATATTATCATATATTTATTTAGTAAATTCTAAATAAATAATATACTTACATAAAAAATAATATTAGGAAATATTAAATATAATGTTTATATTTAACCTTAATTTTATTTCAATTTTTTTCAGGAGTTATTATGAATAGTTTTAGAACTTTCTGCATAACCATTATTATGGTTTTAACTCTGATATCTTTTGCCGAAGCTCAAAATGACAAAGGAAAAGATAGGAAAGTAGCTATATGTCATAAAGGTCATCTCATCTGGGTTGATTATAATGACGTGCAAAATCATTTGAATCATGGTGATGTTTTAGCAACTCAAAATGCTAATGGGGAATGGTACTGTCCACCTTGTCAGCCTACAACCGAGCCACCAAGAACATTTTGCCCGGATGGAACTCCACAACAATGGATATGGGATACAAAAAAATGTGAATGGGTAGCGATAAAATGTCCACCATGTCAGCCAACATCAAAACCACCAAAGACATTCTGTCCAGATGGAAAACCTCAAAAATGGGTTTGGGATCCACATATTTGCAAATGGGTTCCAAAGGATTG
>CAYYPE010000007.1:0-49594 GCA_964473465.1 uncultured Hyphomicrobiales bacterium | reverse complement strand
TGCAAATGGGTTCCAAAGGATTGTCCTCCTTGTGAACCTACAAGCGATCCACCCCAAACAACATGTCCTGATGGAACTCCTCAATATTGGTACTGGGATACACAACTATGCAAGTGGATGCCAAAGGACTGTCCTCCATGTGAGCCTACAAACGAGCCACCTCAAACGACATGCCCGGACGGAACTCTTCAAACTTGGTATTGGGATTATCAGCTTTGCAAATGGATACCGAAGGATTGTCCCCCTTGTGATCCATCAACGGTAACAAAACCTGATTGTCCCCCGGGAGTTGTTTGTTGCTATCAATGGGATCAACAAAACTGCAAATGGTTAAGAGTTGAATGTCCGACTGATCTTCCACGATGTATAATTGACAACAACGGTTTATTAAATTGTCCATGTATTGACCAGAACAACGTAATTTGGTGGTGCAACTAAGATATCAATAATTAATATAGATATAAAACGGTGGGTTGATTCGAACTCACCGTTTTTTATATACTCTCAGATTCAGCGGGTTTTGTCAGCAATGATAAATTGTTTTGGGGAGATGGCTCTTTTTTGAGAGTTTTCAGCATAATTAGATGAGTTGTTACGCCAACCGCAATAGCAAGAAGAAGTAATTTAACCCAATAGGTTTCAACTAAAAAAATTACTGAAAAGCTAATTCCAACCCAAAGGAAAGTAATGGAAACAATTTTTGAACTTACCGGCATACCTTTTCGCTCAATATAATCTTTTATGTATTTACCAAGGATTTTGTTATTTATTAGCCAGTTATAATAAATTTCAGAACTTCTCATATAAAGAGAAGCAGCTAAAATTAAGAAAATTGTGGTAGGAAGAACAGGTACAAAAATACCTATAATACCGAGTAATACCAAGAAGTTAGCAGTAATTATATAAAGCCATTTCTTAGCTCTTTTCGATAAGCGATTTATTAATTTATTCATTTTTTGTTTTTTTACTATTAAATATAAGCTATTCTTCTCCATTCAAAGTAATTTCTTCGCATTTGCTCGATGTGACCGGTGATATGATATTCATAAATGTCAAGCCATTTATCCAAACTCCATTCAGAGCCATCGGAGTGAAATACAGAATTTGACCAGATGTTTTCAGGTAAGTGATCTAAAAGCTCATAATTGATTTTTCTCAATAACCTGAATAATTCAAGAGCGTCGTTTGTGCTCTGGTTGTGATAGTCAAGATTCTGTGCCCATTTGTCCTGATCATAGAAGAAAATGGTTGAACCGGGTTCAGCAATAATTTTTCTGCATCTTTGATAGGCATTAACTTCACTATCGGCGAGGTGAATAATGATTTCATGAATACTCCATTTATCTTTGTCTGGTTTATATTTCCAGACATCTTTTGGGATTTCTCTTAATAGTTCGGTTACCTCTTCATAGGCTTTTGAGTAATGTTTTAGTTTTATTTTTCTTTCTTCTTGGGTCATATTTCTTTTTCTTTCAAATTTTAATAAAAATTAATAAGCTAATATTGGCGATAACCATTTTTCCATTTCCTCGAGACTAAAACCTTTTCTTTTTCGATAATCCTGAACCTGATCTTTATTAATTTTTCCAACCGGGAAATATTTTGCTTCGGGATGGGCAAAATATAAACCACAGACGGAAGCAGGAGGAATCATCATAAAGTTTTCTGAGAGGGTTATTCCAGTGTTTTTTTCTACTTCAAGTAGATCAAATAAGATCTTTTTTTCAGTATGGTCTGGTAGTGCAGGATAACCGGGTGCGGGTCTGATACCTGTATATTTTTCTTTTAGTAAATCTTCAACCTGAAGGTCATCTTCGGCTGAATACCCCCAGTAATTAATTCTGACTTCCCTGTGGAGAAATTCTGCGAAAGCTTCGGCTAACCTATCTGCAATCACCTTCACCATAATTTTATTATAATCATCATTTTCAGATTGGTATTTATCTGCTAATTCTTCTGCACCAATACCAGCAGTAACAGCAAAGGCACCAATATAATCAATGATACCGCAATCAAGAGGTGCAATATAATCAGCAAGACAGACATTTGGCATTGAATCTGTTTTATGAGATTGTTGCCTTAGAAAATGTAACTCTGTTATAATACCATTTCGATTTTCGTCAGTGTAAATCTGAACATCATCGCCAATGGAATTTGCGGGGAAAATTCCGATTATACCGTTAGCTGAAATAAGGTTGTTGTCGATGATAATGTCAAGTAATTTATTTGAATCATTATAGAGTTTTTGGGCTTCTTCTCCAATTTTTGGATTTTGAAATATAGCGGGATATTTTCCTTTCAATTCCCAAGTGATAAAGAATTCTGACCAGTTGATAAATTTTCTTAATTCACTCAAAGGAAAGTTATTAAAAACTGTTATACCTGATTTGTTTGGGCTTTTAATATTGGCTTTTGTAATGTCGAATTTGTATTTATTTTTTCTTGCATCATCAATGCTGATTAACTTATTTTCCGAAAGTCTTTTTTGATGATTATCCCTGATTTCAGTATAATCCTTTTCGATTTGATTTATGAATTCCTGATGTTGATCTTCGCTAAGTAAACTATTAACAACAGAAACAGATTTTGAGGCATCCAGAACATGAATAACTGGCTTTGAATAGGATGGTGCAATTTTTACAGCTGTGTGAACACGTGAAGTGGTTGCCCCACCAATCAACAAGGGAATATCAAGACCAGCATGCTCCATTTCACTTGCAACGTGAACCATTTCATCGAGAGATGGAGTAATTAAACCACTTAAGCCAATAATATCAACATCATGCTTTTTGGCTTCTTCAATAATTTTTGAGGCAGGCACCATAACTCCGAGATCAATAATTTCATAATTGTTGCAGGCAAGAACAACACCAACAATGTTTTTGCCGATATCGTGAACATCCCCTTTAACAGTTGCTAAGAGAATTTTCCCGTTAGTGCTGACATTAGATTTAGATTTTAAAGAGTTCTCGATATATGGCAAAAGGTAAGCAACGCATTTTTTCATTACTCTGGCACTTTTGACAACCTGAGGAAGAAACATCTTGCCGCTGCCAAACAGATCACCCACAACATTCATTCCGTCCATTAATGGACCTTCAATAATTTTAAGCGGATCGGGATATTTTTCTATGGCTTCCTGTGCATCCTGTTCTATGAACTCCGTTATGCCTTTGATTAAAGAGTATTTGAGTCTTTCTTCAATCGAATAGGTTCGCCATTCCTCTGATGATATATGTTTATCAGTGTTTTTCTCTTTGATGGATTCGGCAAAAGAAATTAATCTGTCTGTGGCATCTTTTCTTTTGTTGAATATAACATCTTCAATTAATTCAAGCAAATCTTTTGGTATTTCCTGATAAACCTCTAATTGCCCCGGGTTTACAATCCCCATGTCAAGTCCTGCCTGAATTGCGTGAAAAAGAAATACAGAATGCATAGCTTCCCTGACTCTGTCATTTCCCCTGAAAGAGAAAGAAATATTGCTAATTCCTCCGCTTACGAGTGTCCCCGGAAGGTTTTGCTTTATCCATTTAACAGCTTTTAAGTAATTAATTGCGTAATCATTATGCTCTTCGATACCTGTTGCTATGGTCAGAACATTAGGGTCGAAAATAATGTCATGAGGCTCGAATCGAATTTCATTGACTAAGATATCATATGACCTCTGGCAGATTTCAATTTTTCTCTTGTAGCTTACTGCCTGACCTTCCTCATCAAAAGCCATAACAATAACAGCGGCACCATATTGTTTGATTAAATGTGCCATTTCCTTGAATTTTTCTTCACCCTCCTTTAAGGAAATTGAATTAACAATTCCCTTACCCTGTAAACATTTCAAGCCAGCTTCGAGAACAGACCATTTTGATGAATCAATCATTACCGGAACTCTTGCAATATCAGGTTCGGAAGCACAAAGATTCAGGAAATTAACCATGGCTTCTTCGGAATTAAGCAGTCCTTCATCCATATTAACATCAATTATCTGAGCACCGTTCTGAATTTGATTGAGAGCTATTTCCAGAGCTTTTTCGTAGTTACCTTCAAGAATCAGTTTGGCAAATTTTCTTGAACCAGCAATATTTGTTCGCTCACCAATATTGACAAAATTGATTTCTTCAGTAATTTTGAGAGACTCAAGACCGCTAAGAACTAAATATTTCTGCGGTTCAACCGGTTTTCGGGGTTTATATTTATGTGATATTTCTGAAATCAGTTTGATATGGTCGGGTGTAGTTCCACAGCAACCGCCAACGATATTGAAGAGATTTTCCTTGGCAAATTCATCGAGGACATTTGCCATTGCTTCAGGAGTTTTTTCATATTGACCAAATTCATTGGGGAAACCTGCATTAGGATAAAGACTTGTATAGCAATGTGCTAAATCTGATAGCTCAGCAATAAAAGGTCTCATTTGCTCGGGTCCCATTGCACAATTCAATCCGACACTTAACAAATTTGGAGCATGAGAAATGGAAGTCCAGAAAGCCGAAATTGTCTGTCCCGAAAGTAATCTTCCGCTTAAATCAACGATTGTTCCTGAAATCATAACTGGGAGATTAATTTTATTTTTTTTGAAATACTCATAAATTGCAAAGATTGCTGCCTTTGCATTGAGAGTATCAAATATGGTTTCTATTAGTAAAATATCAACACCACCATCAACAAGTCCGGAAATTTGTTCATAATAAGATTTATAAAAATCATCGAAATATGCAGAGCGAAAACCGGGTCTATTTACATCGGGTGAAATCGAGGCGGTTTTATTTGTAGGTCCTATAGCACCAGCAACGAATCTGGGTTTGTCTGGATTCTTCTTTGAAAATTCAATGGCTTTTTCTTTAGCAATTCTTGCGGCGTGTAAATTAATTTCATAAACAAAATTTTGAGTGTTGTAATCTGATTGTGAGATAGAATTAGCATTAAAAGTGTTTGTTTCAATAATATCAGCACCAGCTTCAAGATAAAGATGGTGGATATTTTTAATAGCATCTGGTTTTGTTAAGCAAAGAATGTCATTATTTCCTTTTAAATCAGAGGGAAAATCTCTGAATTTAGAGCCTTTGAAATCGGATTCAGTCAGACCAAGTTTTTGAATCATAGTGCCCATCGCACCATCAAGAATCAAAATTCTCTGGCTGAGTATTTTTTTCAGAAGTTCAAAATTATCAGATTTTACCATATTTTTTTATGAAATAAAGCAAGTATGAAGTTTAGTTGTATTATTTATTTTTAAAAATTAAAGACACTTAAAGATTAAAACCATCGAGAACCTGCACAACACTTTGAATTCTTCCGAATGGAGCAGCAATTTGAATACCTTGTATCATATCAACCATATTAGTAAGCGTTTCACGAGCAATATTAATGCCTTCTTCAAGGCTTTTTTCTTTAGAATCCTGAACTTTTCTTAGCCTAAGCATAATCTCATCGGGGACATTACAGCCCGGGACCTCATTATTCATAAATTCAGCATTTCTGATTGAAGTAAGGGGCCAAAGACCAGCAATAACAGGAACTTTGTAGTGCTCGATTTTTTTTATGAAATTCTCAAAAACCTTCAACTCGAAAACCGGTTGAGTAACAATGTATTCTGCCCCGGCATCAATCTTCCAGTCAAGTCTTTTAAGTTCTTCATCAAGATTAATAGCACCGGGATTGACACCAACCCCGATAAAAAATCCGGTAGGTTTTCCTATGGGATTTCCTGCAATATCAAGACCGTGATTGAGCCTGTTAAGAATATTAACCAAACCAATTGAATCAACGTCGAATACACCAGTAGCGTCAGGATAGTTTCCAAGTTTGGGTGGGTCGCCTGTTATTGCTAAAATATTTTTTATTCCAAGTGCATAAGCTCCAAGCAGACCTGATTGAATACCAATAACATTCCTGTCTCTGCAAACATAATGAAGTACTGTTTCTATTCCTACGTCTCTCTGGATTTGAACAGCCAATGAAAGAGCAGACATTCTTGCACTTGCTCTTGGTCCGTCGGGAATATTAATCACGTCGATACCATAATAATACATTTCTCTGGCTTTTTCGATTTCTTTTTCAGCCGAAACTCCATGAGGTGCGAGTAATTCAACAAATTTGACAAAATGACCGTCACGAATTCTTTTAGCAAGTCTTGATTTTTTTTCAACGGGAACTACTTCAATATCTGGTAGATCGGCTAATTTTTCAATTTCAATCCTGGATTTTCTGAAATCCTTAAGCAAAGCATTGAGAGAGGCTCTCATAGCCTTTATATGCTCGGGTGCAGTCCCACAGCAGCCACCAATGACATTTGCACCAGCCTGAGCAAAGTGCTTGGCATATTCTCCAAAGTATTCAGGTGATGCAAGGTAAATATTTCTACCATCAATGTTTTTAGGTTTACCTGCATTTGGCATAATTGATATTGGGATTTCAGTTAGTTTTCTAACCTTTTCAAGCCAATTGAGCATAACTTGAGGACCAACAGTGCAGTTAACTCCAACAACATCTGCACCGAATGTTTCAATTTCTCTTATCAATCTTGCTGGTTCGGCACCAGTTAGGGTTGTAGCGTCCTCATCTATTGTAATTTGGGCAATTACAGGAAAATCAGGGAATAATGATTTAACTGCTTTAACTGCTTGAAGTAATTCTTCAGGATAAACAAATGTTTCAAAAATAATTAAATCAACACCACCTTCGACAAGAGGTATTATTTGGTCCTGAAAGAAAGCACGTGCTTCTTCTCTGGCAATTGGTCCGAGTGGTTCAATTTGAATTCCAAGTGGACCAATCGATCCTGCAACAAAAATCTCTTCACCAGCTACCTCTCTGGCAATTTTAGCCCCTTGATAGTTTATATCATATATTTTGTCTTCGAACCCGAATTTTTGTAACTTAAACTTATTAGCCCCAAAAGTATTGGTTTCAATAACATCAGAGCCAGCTTTGATGTATTCTTCATGTATTTTTTTGATAATGGAGGGATTAGATAAATTTAATTCATCATAGCATTTATTTATGAAGAAACCCTTTTTGTAGATTTCGGTACCCATCCCGCCATCAAAAAGGATTACTTTGTTTTCAAGCAATTCAAGAAATTTTTTCTTCCTATTCATAATAAAAATTTTAAATTAAGATTTGTAATTATCAAAAATTCAAATTATTTGTCAAAAATATTTTAAAAATATTGTTAAAATTAAATAATATAATTCATTTTTTTTATATCCTGCTAACTTTTTTAGTTCTATGTAATAATATTGTCTTATCTCAGAAAAAAAATCAATATCTGACAACAAAAATCAAGGCTGGAGATGGAATAACAATATTATTAGAAAGATACAATCTCGAAATTAGCAATTATAATATAAAAAAATTCAAAGAATTGAATCATAATAGGATATTAAAGAACGAAGAATTGCTTTTAGACAATATTTATCAATTACCAATATTAATCTTAGAATTTGATTCAAATAATTTAGAATCAATGATTGAAAAAATAAGCAAGGAGCCATTACAAAAAATTATCGAATATAATCAATTACTCTATAGGAAAGGACTGATTAAGAAAAATTACAAAGCCAGCGGAAAAATTTTGATACCGTTAAGTTATATGAAAAAGGAAAAACCCCAAAATGATGATGAAAAAGGTGATAATTCGAAACCCTATGAAGATTTGTTTTATGAATTACAGGAAAAGAACGTTGAATTCAAAATTTTTGGTGAAAAATATTCTAAAATTACCAAGAAATCTTCAATATTTAAAGGTTATATCTTTTATTTAGTAAGTGGACATGGTGGACCAGATCCCGGTGCAATAGGATTCAAAGATGGATATGAACTTCACGAAGATGAATATGCTTATGATGTGACACTTAGATTAGGCAGAAAAATTATAGAGAATGGAGGAAGAGTTTTTTTTCTTGTAATTGATAAAAATGATGGAATCCGAGATAGTAGATATCTAACAACAGGTTCAAAAGAAATATTTGCAACAGGTGATACAATTTCGATTAATCAGAAAGAAAGATTAGCTAAAGGAGCTGAAATAATCAATGATTTGTATCAAAAGAACAAAAAAAACGGAAAAGAACAAATTTCAATAAACATTCATTTAGATTCAAGAGAAAATAAGCAAAAGATAGACATTTTTTTCTATCATCAAGACAATGACAAAAAAGGAGAAAAGATAGCCAATGCACTTTTGAACACCATTAAAGATAAATATGACAAGAACCAACCGGGTAGGGGTTACAAAGGGACAGTCAGCACCAGAAATTTATTTATGCTAAAAAATACCATTCCAACAACAGTATATATAGAGCTGGGTAATATACAAAACGAGCGAGACCAGATTAGATTCATCGAATATAACAACCGACAGGCAATATCAAACTGGCTTTTTGAGGGATTAAAAAATGGATTAAGTGTTAAGAAATAAAATGTTGATAATATTTGTAATCGGATTGTTGTAAAAAATAACATTTATTACATTTCTTTAATTGTTTTGTATATATTTAAATGTCTAATTTTGTAATGATTATTTAGTAAATATTAATTTTTCTTAAGGATAAATCATGAATATATTAGTATTGAACTGCGGAAGTTCATCCCTGAAATTTCAAATAATTGAAACAGATTTGGATATGATTAGTTCAGATAGCGACAAAATGTTAGCTAAAGGACTAATTGAGAGGGTAGGTAGTCAGTCACTTATAACTTTTCAGGTAGTAGGTAAACCAGCATTTAAATCAGCAGAGCCATTGAGAGACCACAAAATAGCACTTATGTATGCCATAAAATGGATAACAAATCCAGAAACTGATATTCCCGGAATAAAGGACATCAGTGATATTCATGCTATTGGACATCGTTGTGTTCATGGAGCAGAAAGATTCAAGAAAGCAGTCAAAATTGATAATGATGTTATTGATGGAATTGAGGATTGCATTCCATTAGCTCCACTGCATAATCCAGCTAATTTGAAAGGTATATATGCATCAAGAGATATTTTTGGTCCCTCAGTTCCACAAGTTGCCATATTTGATACAGCTTTTCATTCAACAATACCCGAAACAACTTATATGTATGCAATTCCATACCAATTCTATAGAAGATTCAAGATAAGGAAATATGGATTTCACGGAACTTCACATCGTTATATAGCATATAGATACAGAATATTGAATAATCTCCAAAGAGAACAGGTTAATATCATATCATTACATTTGGGAAATGGTTGCTCAGCTTGTGCAATTAAAAATGGTTTTTCACTCGATACTTCAATGGGTTTGACACCGCTGGATGGCTTAATGATGGGGACAAGATGCGGGGATATAGATCCATCAGTTATTGAATTCCTTGCACACAACGAGGGTATCACAATTGATGAAGTTTTTTCTGTCTTAAATAAGCGTTCAGGATTACTCGGTATATCTGGCTTGACAAACGATATGAGAGATCTATTAGAAGAAGAAAAAGAGCATAAAGACAGAAGAGCAACACTTGCAATTGATATGTTCTGCAACAGAATCAGAAAATATATAGGTGCTTATATGGCAGCAATGAATGGAGTTGATGCAATATGCTTTACCGGAGGAATTGGTGAAAATTCACCTGATATAAGAAAGAGAGCTATCAGAGGCTTGGAATGGTTCGGAGTTGAACTAGACGATGAGCTTAATAATCTGGCTGTCCGTTCTAAAGAAATGTTGATTAGTTCTGACAATAGCAAAATTAAAGTATATGTGATTCCAACTAACGAAGAGCTTTTAATAGCCCGGGATACTCTTAGAGTAGTTATTAATGCTGAGAGAATTTGGTAAAAATATTTTTAACAATAAATCAGGAAAAAAAATGAGTGCTTTTACAGATAGTATGAGGGAAAAAGCAAAGAGTAAGAATTTCAAAATTGCTTTTCCAGATACAGATGATCTAAGAACATTAAAAACTGCAGAATATTTATTAAACAATAAGATAGCCCAGCCGGTTTTAGTAGGTAATATTGAAAATATAAAAAAACTTGCTCAAGAAAATTCAGTAAAACTTGATGGTGTAGAATTAATAGAACCAACTAAATCGCCTCTTATCGAAAAATTTGCTGATATACTTTATGAAAAGAGAAAAGCAAAAGGAATGACACTTGAGCAAGCCATTGAAACAGTCAAAAACCCTCTTTATTACGCTGGATTTTTATTAGAAACGGATGCAGTGAAAGTGGTTGTCGGAGGAAATGTATCTTCAACTGGTGATGTAATCAGAGCAGCAATTTTCACTGTTGGAGTAGCTGAAGGAATATCTATAGTAAGTAGTTATTTTATTATGGTTCTTCCCGAAAGGATGTTATGTTTTGCTGATTGTGCAGTAAATCCTGATCCTACTGATGTTCAGCTGGCAGATATAGCAATAACATCAGCCAGAAATTTTAAAGCTGTTACAGGCGAAGAACCCAAAATTGCAATGTTGTCATTTTCAACAAAAGGCAGTGCAACTCATCCACACGTTGATAAGGTAATACAGGCAACTACATATGTAAGGGAAAAAGCCCCGGATTTATTAGTTGACGGAGAAATGCAAGCCGATGCAGCACTGATACCATCGATTGGCGAAAGAAAGTGCAAAGGCTCACCTGTCGCAGGTAAAGCAAATGTTCTTATATTCCCTGATCTTGATGCTGGTAATATTGGGTATAAGTTAACCGAGAGATTAGCCGGAGCAGAGGCAGTAGGACCAATTGTTCAGGGTTTGAGAAAGCCGTATTGTGATCTATCGAGGGGCTGTAGTGTAGATGACATGATAAACGTTGCTGCAATATGTAGTTTAATGGCTTAATTAAATAGACTATGATGTTGTGTTAGTTAACCCGGTCATATTGACCGAATTAATTTATTTATTCAAAAGGAGTGTTTAATGTCAAAAAATACAGTCATACTAAAAGGTTTGATTTATCAATCTGCCTTAGAGTTTTTGTGGAATGAAGGTTTCGTTGGAATTCCATATCAGGGAATAACAAATGCAACCGGATCTTGCGAAGCAGTCAGCAATGTTTTTACTTTAAAGGAAGAAACATTTCAGACTTTATCACAAACAGTTCAGCTTCATCTCGAAAGAGATATTATTTTAAATGGATTGCCAAGGATGTTTTCAACTAATCGTTCTTTCAGAAAAGACAACAAGAATTGGAGTTCCGACGGACGCCATTTAAATGATTTTGAATTACTTGAAACTGAAGCTTTAGATACAGATCTGAATTGGCTATTGAAGCATTGCACCGATCTGCTTAATTATATTTTCACAAATACTCTTCACATATCTTCAAAGTATGGATTGTTAACACCAGAACAACATCATAATTTATATATATATTACGAAAAAGGATTTCAAATAATTAACTATACTGAATGTATTGAAATACTTCAAAAGGAATACTCACTAAATATAAATTGGGGAGATGATTTAAAATCAGATCACGAACAGATGTTAGTCAAGTATTTTGACAGTAATTTGATGATAACTCACTATCCAGAAGTGATTAAGTTTTTCAATATGAAATTGACTAGAAACTGCGACCCTTCAAGGCAAACATGTGAATGCGTTGATGTAATTCTCAAGCATTCTGGTGAATCTATCGGTGGTTCTGTCCGTGAGTATGATTATGAAATCCTGAGAAAAAGGCTTTACGAAGGCACAATGATAAAGCAACTTAAAGAATTAAAAATCTTACATGATAATAAACCAGAAGAAATAACTGACAGTTTCGAAGAATATCTGAATCTATTCAAAAATAATCCTGTAGAAAGATCTGGAATGGGATTAGGTTTTGGAAGGGTAACTCAGTTTATTCTTGGTTCTGATGAAATTATTCCATTCTAAAAAATAAGAGGAAAAAAAATGGCATTAATTCTCGATGGTAGCGACCTGACCACAGAAAAACTTGAACAAATTGCAAGAAATAAAGAAAAAGTAGAAATTTCGAAAGATGCACTTGAAAGAATAAAAGCTTGCAGAGTTATGCTTGAGCAAAAGATTCAGGCAAAAGAAATAATGTATGGGACTAATACTGGTATAGGAGAATTTTCTGAAATTGTTCTCTCTGATGAGCAGGTTAAGAATTTTCAGAGATATTTGATTTATAATCATTCTGCAGGTATTGGCGAGCCAGTTCCAATTGAATTTGTTCGTGCGGCTATTGCCTCGAGAATTAATGTCCATGCTCATGGAAATTCAGGATGCAGACCTGAAATAACTTTAACTCTGATAGAAATGCTAAATAAGGATGTAATTCCTGTGGTATGCCAGAAGGGTTCTGTTGGAGCCTGTGGTGATTTAGCCCCAATGTCCCAGATAGCTTTACTAATGATGGGAGAAGGCGAAGCATATTATAATGGTGAAAGACTGCCGGGAAAGTTGGCATTCGAAAAAGCCGGGATCAATATACCCGGACTCGAAGCAAGAGATGGTTTGGCTATAATTAATGGTTCTAATCTCTTAACTGCAATAAGTGCTCTTCATATTAATGATTTTAAGCGTATTATAAAGCATGCTGAAATTGCTGCTGCAATGACTCTTGAAGCATTACTCGCTAATATGAAGCCCTATGATATAAGGCTGCACAAGTTAAGAGGGTTTAACGGAGCTATTAAGAGTTCAGCTGCTATAAAGAAGTGTATTGAAGGAAGCGATTTGTTAACCGGTAAAGTTAAAACAAAGGTTCAGGATGCCTATTCAATGAGATCAACTCCTCAGGTTATTGGAGCAGCAAGGGATGCTATTGATTATGCAAAAAAACAGGTAGAAATTGAATTAAATGGTGTTGGAGACAATCCGATTTTTATCCCCGAAGACCAATTGACACTTACAGGGGCTAATTTTCAAGGAACCCCGGTCAGTCTTCCGATGGATTTTGCTGGAGCTTCAATAACAATGGTTTGCGTCCTTTCAGAGAGGAGATTGAACAGACTTCTAAATCCTGCATTAAGTCAGGGACTTCCGGCTTTTCTAACCAAGGAACCCGGATTTTATTCCGGGCTAATGTTGAGCCAATACACAGCAGATTCTTTGATAGTTGAGCAGAGAATTCTATCGGCTCCTGCTTCAATTCAATCAATACCTGCCGCTGCAGATCAGGAAGATTTTGTATCAATGGGTATGAATACAGCCTTGAAAAATCAACAGATATTGGATAATTCTTACGGTATAATCGGAATAGAATTTATGGCTGCTGCACAGGCACTCGATTTTAGGAAATTCACAAATGGACTTGGTGTTAGGACAGCACATAATACAATAAGAAAATATATTGATTTTTTGGATGTTGACAGACCACTTTACCCCGATCACAATAAAATGAAGGAATTAGTGAAATCCAATGAGATTTTAATGAATGTGGAAAGTCAGATTGGTTCTCTTGATGATTAAGGAAAAAGCAGTTTTGAGGTGTATATGGTGATTAAAAATTTAAATTATTTTATTGAAAAAGCTAAAAATACAGAAACAAAAAAATTAGTTGTTGCTGCAGCAGAAGATGAACCTGTTCTATCTGCAATATCTGAAGCTAAAAAAGAAAATATAATTGAACCAATTTTAGTAGGCAATGCAAAAAAGATAGAAAATATATCTTCAACTCTTAATTTTTCTTTAGATGCAATAGAAATTATAAATGAAGAGAATCCGGCAAATTCTTGCAGAATTGCTGTCAAATTAGTTCGAGAAGGAAAAGCTCAGATATTAATGAAGGGATTAGTTGGAACAGCTGATTATTTAAGGGCTATACTCGACAAAGAAAATGGTTTGAGGAAAGGGGACTTACTTAGTCATATCGGATGTTTCGAATTGAAAAACTATCATAAAATTCTATCTCTTACTGATGCTGCGCAAAACATAGCTCCAACTCTGGAAGAGAAAGTCTCCATAATTAACAATTCAGTTGATTTTCTGAGGCATTTAGGTATAGAAAAGCCGAAAATAGCCTGTGTGGCAGCAGTTGAAACCGTAACAACAAAAATGCAGGCAACAGTTGATGCAGCATTGCTTACCATGATGAATCGAAGAAATCAAATAAAGGGGTGTATTATTGATGGTCCGCTCGGTTTTGATAATGCAATATCACTTGAAGCTGCTCAACACAAAGGAATAATAAGCGAGGTAGCAGGTGATCCTGATTTGATACTTACCCCAGATATTCAATCAGGAAATGTTTTATATAAATCTTTTACATACATGGCAGGAGGAACAGTAGCTGCAGTAATTCTTGGTGCAACCGTTCCTGTAATTTTAACTTCGAGAGCAGATACCGACAGAAGCAAACTAACATCTATAGCATTAGCAGCGTGTTATTGAAATTAAATGATGGAATAATATGAGAATATTAGCGATTAATCCAGGCTCAACTTCAACAAAGATTGCCGTCTATTATAATATTGAGGATATATTCACCAAAACACTTCGACACAGTGTGGAGGAATTGGCAGAATTTCCAAGAATAATTGATCAATTTGAATTCAGGAAAAAAATTATAATGAAT
This sequence comes from uncultured Hyphomicrobiales bacterium, assembly GCA_964473465.1. Lineage (GTDB taxonomy): Bacteria > Bacteroidota > Ignavibacteria > Kapaibacteriales > UBA2268 > CALHRB01. Next base: position 35,091 of record CAYYPE010000007.1, on the reverse strand, counting down.
TCACTCGAATATGCTTCAATACCTCTTGATAGTCTTGATGCTATAGTAGGTCGAGGTGGTCTGATAAAACCAATTCCCGGCGGAGTCTATCGGGTAAATGATTTAATGATTGAAGATATTCGTAGAGAAATTCTTGGCGAGCATGCTTCCAATCTGGGAGCTATTCTTGCCAAGGAATTAGCTGAAGAATCAGGGAAAAAAATCGGGGCATTTATAGTTGACCCTGTTGTTGTTGACGAAATGGAGGAACTTGCAAGATTTTCCGGGCATCCTGAATTACCAAGAATAAGTATTTTTCATGCATTAAATCAAAAAGCAGTGTCGAGACGTCATGCACGAGAAAAGAAACTTGATTACAACAAATTGAATTTAATTGTAGTTCATCTTGGAGGTGGGATTACTGTTGGTGTTCATAAAAATGGAAGAGTGATAGATGTAAATAACGGGCTCGATGGTGATGGACCTTTCTCCGCTGAGAGAACTGGTAGTTTACCCGTTGGTGCCCTTGTTCGATTATGTTTCTCCGGCAAGTATCAGATTAACGAAATCAAGAAAATGATAACTGGCAAAGGTGGGCTGGTTGCATATTTAAACACAAACAATGCATTTGAAATTGAAGAGAGAATCAAATCGGGTGATAAATATGCTGAAACTGTGTATAAAGCAATGGCATATCAAATATCCAAGGAAATAGGAGCCTGTGCTACTGTTTTGAGTGGCGATATCGATGCAATTCTAATTACGGGTGGATTAGCAAATTCTCATATATTAGTTAGTTGGATTAAAGAGAGGACAAGTTTTATTGCACCCATATTTGTTTACCCCGGAGAAGATGAAATGAAGGCTTTGGCTGAGGGGGTGTATTATGCCCTGACTGGTGAAATCCCAATCTATGAATATAATTAACTTTTTAACACTCTCTAATAAATGGATTTACAAAAACAAATTGAAATGTATTTGAAATTTCAGTTTTCAGAGCATGATTTTATATTCTTAGAAAAGAAAGTTATAACTGAATTTCAAAATACAAAACTAAAAGAAGAATTAGCAACGGAAAAAATAAATCAAGAACCCACAAGCATTAATCAGTTCAAGGAAAAACCAATTTTATTGGAAACTGACCTTTTTACCGAAGAATCAAACTGGCTCAAAGCAAAAAATTTAGATGATTTATATAATAATATTAAGGACTGTCAGAAATGTCCATTAGGAGTTACCCGAAAAAATTTTGTTTTTGGAAGTGGCAATCCTCAAGCAGATATAATGTTTATTGGCGAGGCACCCGGTGCTGATGAGGATGAACAAGGATTACCCTTTGTAGGAAGAGCTGGTCAACTGCTAACCAAAATTATTGAGTCAATCAATCTCAAAAGAAGTGATGTTTATATTTGTAATATTCTGAAATGCAGACCCCCAAATAACCGAAAACCACTGGTTAGCGAAACTGATGAATGTGAGCCGTATTTATTCAAACAAATTGAATTAATTAAACCAAAATTTATTATAGCCTTAGGTTTAACAGCCGCCGAAACCCTACTCAAAAAGAAGATAAAAATGGGAGAAATTGAAGGTAGAATTATTGACTTCAAAGGAACCAAAATGCTTGTTACATATCATCCGGCAGCCCTTCTTCGAAATCCAGAATGGAAAAGAAATGTTTGGGAAGTTATGAAGCAATTAAGAAAGCTTTATGATGAATATCTGCAAAACATTTCAAATTCTTGATTAAATTGCAAATTCTAAAAAAACATTATTTAATTTTTAACCAAAACTTAAAATTTATGAATATTGCTGTTTTAATGGGTGGTATTTCACCTGAGAGAAATGTATCATTAAATGGAGGTTTATCCGTTGCAAAAGCCCTTAGAGAAAAGGGGCATAATATTGTTGCTGTTGATCCTACCTTTGGAAAAAATGGTATAATAAAAGATTTCGAAATGATCAATATGTCAGTTTTTCCTGATATTGAAGAACTGATGAAATTTGACACAAAAAACTATATTGAATGTATAAATTCAGAGATATTTGATAATATTGACCTTGCTTTCATAGTTTTGCACGGAATAAATGGGGAAGATGGTAAAATACAGGCTTTATTAGAATTGAGAGGAATACCCTACACAGGTTCAGGAATAAAAGCCAGTTCAGTAGCCATTGATAAATTGTCATCTAAGATGTTGTTCCTGGCAGCAGGAATATCGACACCTCCGTGGTCAGTCATTCGAAAAAAAGATTACGATAACTATGATTTTTTCAAAGAGATAAGAAGTGAACTTGGAAATAAGCTGGTTATTAAACCGAATAATCAGGGATCAACAGTTGGTATCACAATAGTCAAAGATGGAAATTTAGACGATATACATCATGGAATAATTAATGCCTCAAAATATTCTGATATTGTCTTGATTGAACAATTTATAGAGGGACGTGAGATAACAGTCGGAGTCTTAAATGGAGAGGCTTTGCCTGTGATAGAAATCATAACATCCGAAGGTTTTTACGACTATAATCACAAATACACAAAAGGTAATACACAGTATATTTGTCCCGCTGAAATAAGCGAGGATATCGAAGAATTTACACAAAGTTTAGCTGTTTCGGCATATAATGTGATTGATTGTAAAGGAGTTGCAAGAGCAGATTTCAGACTTTCAGATGAAGGGCAACCATTTTTATTGGAGATTAATACAATTCCGGGATTCACCGAGACATCTTTGGTTCCGATGGCAGCGAAAGAAGTGGAGCTTGATTTTGCAGATCTTTGCGAAGAATTAGTTAACCTTGCATTAAACAATAATTCAATCAAAGAACAGGACAATGAGTGATAAATTAGAAATATGTGGAATTGGTAATGGTTTGATTGACCTTCAATACGAAGTTACTGATGACGATTTAAAGCAACTGAACTTAATAAAATCTCAGATGAGAATAGTTTCTGAAGCTGAACAGAAGGAATTGCTCGAATATCTAAAAGATAAGCCATGTCATATCTCAAGCGGCGGCTCTGCAGCTAATTCTTTGATAGCCTTCTCAAAATTTGGCGGAAAAGCCGGATACAAGACTGTTCTTGGAAAAGATGAATTCGGAGATTTTTATTCAAAAGAATTTGAAGAATTGGGAATTGAATTGAGTGCTGATTTCATTGATGACTATCCCACAGGGACTTGTATAGTATTGATTACTCCAGATTCAGAAAGGACAATGATGACTTGCCTTGGAGCAACAGGGCAGTTCAATGTCAATCACATTGATGAAAATCTGATAAAGAAATCACAGTTATTATATACAGAAGGATATAAGTTATCATCTGAAAAAAGTGCTGAAGCGGTTATTAAATCAGTCGAAATAGCAAAAAAAAATGATATTAAGGTAGCTGTTACTTTTTCTGATATTTTTATTACCGAGAATTTTAGGAGTAAACTTGAACTGGTTGTAAACAACTCAGATTTTGTATTTTGCAATGAACAGGAAGCAATCTCTTATACAAAAACTACAAACGTAGATCAAGCTGTAGATGAACTGAAAAAGATCGTCCCAAATTTTGCTGTAACACTCGGTAACAAAGGTTCTTTGATATATTGGAATAAAGAAACCATAAAAATACCAGCAATAGAGGTGAAAGCCATTGATACAACTGGAGCAGGAGATATGTTTGCAGCTGGTATTCTTTATGGAATTGTTAAGGGGTTATCAATGGAAAAAGCAGGAAGACTTGCTTCATATTCCGCTGGTAAAGTTGTTTCTCAATTTGGAGCAAGGTTAAAAGAAGATCATATTAAAATAAAAAATCAGATAATTAATGAATAAGCAAAATTTTATAGTCAGGAAATTATTTTTATTGATGATTATCACTTTTTTTGTGTTTTCATCAGAAAATTTATTGTGTCAGACAGGAATGAAGTTTTCTGAGTTCAGGAAAAAGCTGACTTCCTACTTTGATGACGAACTAATAAATGATATCGAAAAATTAATGCCTCAGGGAAGTGCATATAATGTTTGGGGCTGGGATGTTGGTGATTTTTCCAATGACGGGCATAATGACGTTGCATTCGCTGTAAGGATATCTGGCGATAGTAAAAAAGTAGTTCAGGTATTTTTATTTGTTGATATTGATGGTTTTCTGATTAATGTTGGTACGTATCCCTATAATTATGTTGAGATACCTCTTGAAGTTGGTGTTGTCATAAGGAATAATACTTGTTATGTAACGAAGAAAAACGAGCAATATAATTGGGAAATAATTGGTTATCAATATAGAGAGGGCAATTTAAATCTCAAGGAAAGTTACAGTACACAAAGAATATTAAAATATACTTATGAAAATACAACTGACTTTATAAATTTAACGGGAAAAAAAAGATTTATAGTAACAAGCAACAATCAAGAAGAATTTTTTGCGAAATACCAGATTTTACCTTCCTACCCGAGAGGACGACAGATTTATAAAGGTTTTTCTAATGAAATAATTGTTGATAGAGTTGAAAATGTAGGAACAGGGGCTTATTATTGGAATGGTCCCGAAGATGCATCCTATTCTGCAAAGTCTGCTTATGATAGTGATAATCTTTTTATAACTGTCAAGATTTTTGATGACAAATTTATTTCATCTGTATGTGAGAATTGTTATTCTGATTTTTTGGAGATTTGGTTTGATGCAAATATTTATCAGCAAAATCAATCAAGGTTTTTTAAGATAGTTGATAAAAGTGTTGAGTTTGTAAAAAAAACAGACAAAGGTGTTTATTCTATAAAAATATATCCCGGAGATTTTACTGAGACAAAACCTTATGTCAAAGAGGTTAGTTCTACAGATGATCTGGATACATATCAGGAGGAAGCAGCCAAAAGGATAAGGGTTTCTGCCTCGCTAAATGAAAATTATTATATACTAAAATTTAAAATTCCTTGGTTACTTTTTGGATTTGAAAAAGCTCCTGTGGATGAAAATAAATTATCTGAATTCGGAATTACCATTATATACAACGATATTGATAATGAGTACAGACCAGAAGAATTATCTCAGATAGCATCATCTGAGAACTTTATAAATACAAACCCATCAACTTATAGCTCACTTGTTCTTATACCTGAAGATATGTGGTTCGGTGAATCAAGAAACATATTTGTAGAAGATATTATGAAAAGTCTTATTGATTCAGGTTTTTAAAAATACAGAGGGGTTCATCTTTTAAAACGAACCCCCTTAACGTAAAAAAATAGAGATGACTTATCGTTTATCTGGTAAATAAATCAATTTATACATCTCATTCCTGTCTTTTGTTCTCAGCGTGCAGAAATAAGAGCCGGAAGGCAAATTATCAGGTTCTAAAGTAAAGATATTCAAACCTGCATTAAGAATTCCATCTGCAAGCACAGCAACTTCTTTACCAGTCATATCAATAATAGCGACCCTTGCGAATTCCTGTTCATCAAGATTAAATGAAATAAGGGTTTTCCCGCTGAATGGATTAGGATACGCTGTAAGAATGGGACTTGAATTCATTTGTATTAAATCTTCAAGAGTTAAAACATAGTCATTCTGTTCGACATCAGGCAGTTTTGGAACGATACCAGATTCGTCAATCAGCTTATAATATTGGAACAAGGAATTATTTCCAAAAATAATTTTGTTGGCATAGACAGCTCCATATAGTCTTGATGAATTGTCAAAGGTAACTTCCGCATTTGGTGCAATGATAATAGCTTGAATATATCCATTATCAAATTTGATCTTATTTAAATTAAGGTTATTGCTGCCTTTGTATCTGAAAATCGAATTTCCAATTAATCCATTTTCAGTGAGGAATCTCATACTTCGGTAGTTGTTTGTATTGAAATATAGCACATTAACATTAACAGCTCCTTGAGTGTTGTTATAATTTTGATTAAAATATAAAATAATATTGTTACCAAGAAAATTAAGAGTATTAATTCGATATGTTCCTGCAGAGAAAATAACTCTGGAATTTAAATTCAGGTCTATTCTGTTATAATTACCCGGCCTTAAGTAAACAGTTGTTCTCGAAGGAACAGTTATATTTGTAGAGGAGCTCACCTGAGAAATATTAACAGATGGAAAATCAGGCAAATTTACACAATCAGAAGTGTCAGAATAACCACCATAAGTAATAAGATTTGAATTAGGATCAAGGAAAAGAGAACCGGCAATCATTGCATCATCAACATAAATATTAGAATTGTCGATGAACACATGCTCATTGCTGATAATATCTCCTCTGATTGTATTACTTCCTGAATTAATAGAAGTAGCACGGAATTCCAACCTACCACCCGAAACCACTGAACCTTCAGATTGAGAAAATGGAGGAATGAATTTAACATTTGTTCTGCCGTAAAGAGTTAAGTCATCGTAATCATTAATAACAACAGCTCCCATATTTGTATCAACGACCAGTGGATAATTTCCTACTAATTCGGGATAGAGTTCATCATCGAGGCAGGGCTGTTTGCCATCCCAAACGTGTCTTCCGAGTGGTGATGTCCCTTCAGCTGTTGCAATGCTGATATATCTGACTTCTTCAAAGCATCCGGAACCATCTAAATCAGGAATAGCAGGAAGAACATCAACATAAATGTCGAATATTCTGTAATCTCCTGAATCGAGGACAGTGCTTTCAGGTAATAAATTAACATCTTCGTCACCATCATAATTTGGATTAACATCATATCCCCACCCTGTAAGGGAGTGGATATACCAGTCTCTTGAACCTTCGAAAATACTACCAAGATCATAATAGAATCCGACATCGTGAAGTGGAACGTTCCCAGTGTTTTCGAGTTTGAATCTGAAACCAGCCCTTCGATAACCATTACCGATATTATAAATCTTTAGTAAATGCATTTGAGTTATTTCAAGTTTTGGTTTTTCAGGGATTAGACTAAATGGGTCTTCATCGAATCCTTCGAGGCTGAAAGCAGTATTATCCAGGTTGTAAGTTCCATTATCAATAGGTGAGGGGGTATTGACTAAAATCTTAGCAAAAGTCTTTTCGTAGAGAGTAAAATCAAAGACACCACTTAAGGAGATCTGAAGTATTGCAACGTAAAGGGATTGCCAATCAGTTTGTTTAACCATGGAATTAAAAACACCACCCATTTGGAATGTGGGACTAACAGGTATTGGATCGTTTTGTTCATCAGGAATTATGAGTTTTATTGAATTACCGGATTTAACGCTGGCAATTGAATCATATTGCCATGTCCCTACAATGGATTGAGTAGATGGGTCCCATTCGGCAAAGAACAACTTACGACCTAAAGCTATAGTAGTTGTATCCCTAATCTCAAAGTTATAATCAACAGATTGATCTATTGAATATGTTGGTGAAATGTCTCCAATATCAAGAGAAAATGGACCAATGGATATGCTTGTTGCTAACTCTAATTCTTTGTCCTCCCCGCCTGATTTGTATTTAATTGGAGGCAGGAAATAATCAAGTAAAGATACTAAATCAAGTTGAACACCTAATACCTCTTTTGGGTTGCTAAATCTTCTTAGTTGATTGCCACCCTGAAGAGTTTGATATTGCAAATTATCAGGTGTGGGGTTAGAAACGAAGAAATAGAATTCTGGTGTTTCTGGAATATTGAAACTCATTATTATCTTATTCGGGTCATCATCATCTCTTTCGAGCCCAATATAATCATTGGAACATAATTCCTGCCAAATACCCTGCTGCCAGTCATACTCAGATGTAACACAATCAAATAAACTATCACAAAGTTCATTACTTCCAAGAAGCTCGTTAAGCGCATTATCATCCATTTCAAAAACTCTCGGACAAAGAGTTACTATCGGGAAATTAACAGGATCTATATCAAAAGCGCTGAACACACTGTACCAATATTCAATTGTAGGAGAGCATATTGCTGGAGGGAAACAAATGTTTTTCCAGCAAACTTTCCACGGATCTGACCATGTAGGACACCAATATGGTATATCAATACAAGGACCTTTTGGTGTGCAGAACTTAAAGCTCCCGCCCAATTTCAAATCTTTAATAGTTCCGCTCAATTGTGTCTCGTAAAAAGGTGGATCCACAACAAAGGAATTTTGGTCCAACAACCCAATGTTTCTAAGAGTCTTAATTTCAATAGTATCACCACAGCCAAAACTTTTAGGTTGAGGGTATTCGATAGTATAACTTATGGGATAGTCCACATTAACCTGAGTGGCTTCAGTTTGGTTAAACTGCATACAAATACCTGCATCTACCCGCAAACCAAGCGACATTTGCAGTGGAGTATACCCCCACCAATCAATGATGGTAGCTCCAATATTTGCTAACCAATCGGGGAAATATTCATTAAATAGATTTTTTATAAAACTGGCAGCAATATTTTGAATGAAATTCGATTGACTATTAGCGTCAATAGATCTGGTGATACATCTCTGGGATGAATTAGAAGCTTCAAAAGCGGAGTCGAGGCTGAATCTAAGATCGAAAATCTTAACAAGATTGTTCGTATCAGGGGTAGCAAATACAATTTCTGCTCCATAAGAAGTGCCAAAGCTATTTGTTGCATAAGCTCTCAGATAGTATAGAGTATTAGCCGTAAGACCGGATAGGAAGCTGTCATATTCGTTGTCACCTGTGCCGTTATTAGTTATATTATCTGTAATATCAGGATTTGGGTCTGTTGACCAGCAAACACCTTTTTGAGTGATAGCATAGCCGCCATTGCTAACAATAACACCTCCTGAAATTGCAGTTTCCATTTCGATGGAACTCATTGGTTTTGTAAGAACAGTCGGAGCTCCTCTAACAACAAGTTCACAATTATCAGAAACTAAAATTAGTCTGATTGTATCCTGTTGATTTTCTTCGGAATTGTCAGCATAGTTGATTAAATTTCTATTGTAAACATGGCAGGAATAAACTCCAGCATCATCAAAATCAAGATTTGTAATAGTAAGAGTATTTGAAACTGAATCCCATGGTCTAACAGGATAGCCATCCTTAAGAAATACATATAAATTGTCAGACCCTCCACCGGCAATAATCGTTAGAGAGAATGTTTGTCCAACGTCTTTATTTCCATCACATATTATCGGAAGGTTTTGTTGAGGGGAGATAAGAAAAGTTCTGGAGTAAATTGTTGTATCTGTCTCACCATCACCATCGCTATCCCCGATAATATAATAATCATTTTCATATTCAAGGTTGGGAATGATATCCTCAAATGTTAAGTAATTATTTCTAACATCAAAAGTTTGTAAGGAGTCGAACATACCTGAATAGTTTGGTAGATCAACTATTAAATTATTGGCAACATAAAAAGCCCTCAGGTCAGAAATTCCACTTAAATCAGTAGGAAGGGTAACAATATTATTTTTATTAATCGCTAAGATTTGCAATTTTGTTAAGTTATTTAGTTGATTTGGAACAGAATTAAAACCATTGCTATCAAGATCTAAAACTTCCAAATCTAAAAGGTTGCCTATCTCCGTCGGAACAGCACCGGACAAGCCATTCCTATTCAAATATAAATAGATTAAATTGGAGAGATTGCCTATACTCGAAGGTATTGTTCCGGAGAAATTATTATGACCAAGATTCAATTCTGTCAGTTCAGAGAGATTTTCAATAGATGTTGGAATATTACCAGTCATTGAATTATGAGAAACATTTAGTACTTTAAGGTCTTGTAGATCGCTCGAACCGAAAGTTGGCAGACTTCCACTGATATTATTATTTTCGAGTCTTAATTCAATCAATACAGGACAACTCAATAAGCTATCGGGGAACGAGCCATTCAGGTTGTTATTCATTAAATATAGGATTAATAATGAATCAATTTGTGACAAAGTTCCGGGAATATTTCCATCAAAAGAATTTGAACTCAAATTTAAAGTGTGTAGATATTCTAAATTACCAAGTGAATAAGGAATTGTTCCTGAAAAATCGTTATCACTTAAATTTAATTCTCTAAGGCTGTCCAAAGTCTCAATATCATAAGGAAGAGTACCTGAAAAGTTGCAATTACTTACGTTAAGAATTCTGAGATTAAGGTTGTTTAGAGCATAATTAATAATATCACCATCTAAATCTTCGTTATTAGAGAGAGTTAATTCTTCAAGATTGGTTAAATCACCAAATGATGTAGGAATTGTTCCGCTTAAAGAATCGTTGTCGAGTTTTAAAATTCTTAAATTCGACAAATCACCGAAAGATGATGGAATCTCATTGGAAGGGCTAAAAGGATTATTATGTAGTTCAAGACGCTCAAGACTGGCTAAATTCCCAATCTCAGGCGGAATAACACCTGTTATAAGATTATTATCGAGCAATAGAATTTTGAGATTTGACAAATTATCAATATCAGAAGAGATTTCACCTTCGATTTCATTCTCTGACAAAATAAAAACTTCGAGATTCGAAAGATTGAATATTTCATCTGGTATTTCACCTTCGAGGTATTCCTGATTACTCAAATCGAGATACTCTAAGAGTGAGCAACTACCTAAACTGGAAGGAATGTAACCATCGAATTTGTTGTCATTAACCTGAAGATATTTAAGATTTGTTAAAGCATCGAACTTATTAGGCAAAGTGTCTTCAAGTTCATTAAAGCTTAAATTGATTAACTCAATATTTGTTAAATTCTCGATATCTTCAGGAATACTGCCAGAAAGGTCGTTCTCTTCCAGGATTAATTTAACAAGATTACTAAGGTTCCAGATGCTGTTTGGAATGGTTCCTGATAAATCATCAAAACCGAGGTTAAGTTCTTCGAGATTGCTTAAGTTACCAATTTCAGATGGAATGGATGAGCCGCTCAAGCCCGAATTATGGCTTAAGTCAAGGACTTTCAGCTCAGTAAGGCTATCAATTTTTGTGGGAATAAAACCAACTAAATTGTTATCAGTTAGTATGATTTCTGTAACATGGTCAGAAACTACCGTAACACCATACCATGTTGAGACATCAGAAGCAGACTTCCAATTAGTTTTAGTTGTCCAATTATCACCTTCTGTACTGTCATAAAGAGCGATTAAAGCATTTCGTTCAGAGAGTGGGACATCCGAAAAGGAAATGGAATAAAATAAAAGAAATGAAAAAAACGTGGCAAGAAAAAGTTTCATTTAAAGCCCTTTCAGGATTTGGATATAAAAAATGGTTTTATTAATTTCCTTTTTCAAATAAAAGTTAAATATAGTATAAAAAATTTATATTTTGAAAATAAATTTCATCGAAATTCACAAATAATTAACAAAAATCATGAAAAATTTGGATTTTCATCTGTAGAAGTGCTTATATTTTTGATTTTAAGTTCTGCATTGTTAAGGATTTGTCTTAATTCATGAATTAATTTTGTGCCTTCTTCAAAGAGAATCAGCTGGGTTTCGAGCGGTTCTGAATCTTCATCCAGAATTTTGACAATTTCTTCAAGACGGGTTACTTTTTCTTCAAACGTTTTGTTTTCTTTTTTTGCCATATTAACCTCATTTATGTTTTTTTTGTCGGTTTGACAGATATTATATGAGCATTTGCAATTTCATTTCTTCGGATGATATCAATTTCAATATAATTTCCAAGTGATTCATCAACATTAATAGTATTATTATCATGCTTTAAAAGAGCAAATCCTTTATTAAGTGGTTGTAAGGGGTGCAATGATTTCAATATATTGTAAAGATATTCTGTTTTTTCTTTGTGTTTTTTCAAATGTTTTGCTATGTTGTTGTCTAACCTTGTCTGGTAATCATCAATTAACTGAATTAGCTTCGCAATTTTGTCTGGAAAGCGTTTGTAACCCGAAACAGACTCAAAATTATCAATAATTGATTTCCTCTGCTGAACATTGAAATTAATTGAATTTAAAATAGCATTATAATTTTCATTTATGATTTGATAAAGTCTTTCAATAGTAATCTGAGTAACAAGTTCTGCAGAAGCAGTAGGTGTTGCAGCCCTGAAATCCGCAACAAAATCGGCAATGGTGAAATCAGTTTCATGACCGACTGCTGAAATGATTGGAGTTTTAGAATTAAATATGGCATCAGCAACTATTTCAGTATTGTAAGACCATAAATCCTCGATGGAGCCACCTCCACGCCCGATAATTATAACATCAAGATTTAGTTTGTCAAGTTCATTTACTGCTTTGACAATGTCTTCGGCAGAGCCATCTCCTTGAACAAGAGTTGGTCTGAAATAAATAGTGCAAAGTGGTAGTCTGCGTTTGATTGTAGTGATAATATCCTGAAAACCAGCTCCCGATGGAGAGGTAGATACCCCAATTTTTAAAGGGAAGGCAGGAATGGGCTTTTTTTTTGAAGAATCAAAATAGCCTTTTTCCTGTAATTTTTGCTTTAACTCTTCAAATTTAATAAATAGATCACCTAATCCAAGCTCAGAAATACTAAAACATTCAATTTGATAATTTCCTCGTGCGGGATAGACAGTTAATTTTCCATGAACAGTAACTTTAGCACCATCCTTGAGCTGAAATTTGAGAGGTATTTGTTTCCACATCACGCATGATATTTGTGCTTTTTCATCTTTTAGTGTGAAATAGCGATGTCCTGACTGATGATGTTTATAATTTGAAACCTCACCAGTAACAATAACAAAGCCAATGCTATCTTCAAGTAAGACTTGAATGATTGCTGTTAATTCGCTAACCGTAAATGTTTTTTGATCCATATTACAAAGATAATTAAATTGAAATTAATTATAAGAACCAATTCTAAAGAATTCATTTAATAAACAGATGGATAATATGATAATTGATATTAATTTTGTAAATGTAATTCATTAATTAAGGTTAATTTTATGATTGGTATCGGCTATGACAGTCATCGATTAAAAACAGGGGGAAGATTAATAATCGGGGGAATAGAGATTGAGTCTGAATTTGGAACAATTGCCCATAGCGATGGTGATGTTCTTATTCATTCTTTAGTAGATGCTATTTTAGGAGCAATGGCAGCTGGAGATATAGGTGAACTTTTTCCTGATACAGATATAAAATATAAAGATTATAACAGCGTTTTGTTTCTGGAGAAGGTGGTTGAACTTATTAAGTATAAAAGACTTAAGATTGTGAACATAGATACTGTAATAATTTTAGAATCAATAAAAATATCAAAATATAAACCAATGATTAGGGAAAAAATAGCTTCGATTTGCGGAATTGAATTTAACAGAGTAAGCATAAAAGCAAAGACTAATGAATTGATGGGATTTATTGGCAGGGGTGAGGGTTTAGCAGCAATAACAGTCTGTGAATTAGCAGAATTATTATAATAAAAATGATCAGAACACTAACAAAATTGAAATCTTATATTTTTATATTATTTGCCTTAGTCATAAGTGTTTCAGATGTTTTAACCGATGATACTTATCCTTATTCTTACAAAAGGATAGATTATCAGCAGGGTGGTGAAATTCTAATAGTCGGAGGCATTGATCAAAAAAATCAATATAGTTTCTTCATTAAACCGAATTGGGCAGAAGAATCCGAAGCAGTATATATAAAACGAGGTATAATCGGTGATAATTTCATCGGTAGCACGTTAGGAAATGCTTACATACTTTCTGCAATGCCTATTAAACATTCAGTGCTGGCTTGCTGGAAAGAAGAGGATAAAGTATATGTTTCTGTTATTGATACTATTGGTGCAGTAAGGTCAATAACAGAAGTCTTTGGCGAATGGAATAAGTTTGAGCCGATTGATGCAAAATGGTATGGTCAATGTGGACAAAATGATTATTTACTCATTATAAATAAAAATTTATTTGTAATCACAATAGATAAAGGTAATAGGGTTAGTTCCAATTTATTTTCTGATAATGTTGAAAAAGCTGTTAGTTTATATAATTCAAATCAACCTTTGACAAGTCCGAGTTTCGCTTATGTTTATTCAAAAGAAGGATATGGTTTTTTATATTTCGTTAAAAAGACTAAAAGCGACAAATTTGCAACTCAATTCTTGCTAACGGATGATATATACCTTTTTCCATTTAGTTCGAGAGTAATTCTTCTTACTTCCTCAAAATCTTATAATATTTCATTATTGAACATTATAGACCCTGAAAAAGGTTCCATTTATGAATCACTTATTGAAGCCTCTGGGGAGAGGGTGGTTATAACAGATAATGATAAAAAGTATATTTACTATCTTGAGTTAAATCGAAACGGTTCTGATTATTCTCTTGTTGTCAATGATTACTCCAATCTGAAAAACATAGTTAACGTAAATACAACAAGAATACCTAAAGATTTAATTGAACCAATAGGCTTATGGCACGAAAACGGACAGATTATTGCAATGTTCAGAAATGGATTAGCAACATTTGATTTAGATGGAACACTCAATTCTATAGATTATATCCCATTTGGAGAAGCTTTTAATATTAAACCAAATGCTACTCTCATTAATAACAATCTGGTGTTTTCTTCTGCAATAGGTTCAATGATTCTCGAGAGGACTAAAAATGAACTCTGGTTTTTGAACAGATTTTTACAGAACTCTGCTTACTATTTAATACCAACAATCCTAATCATCATAGCTATCGTTTTCATTAAAATGTATAATAATCAGAAAAGAGTATTGAAAGCTCTAATCAATTTACCAAGCACGGGTGTAGTATTTGTTCTTAATCAAAATGGAAGATTGAAAAGCGCTAATTCTTATGGAAAACAATTACTTGGAATAACTGATAGCGTCCCTTTCAATAAACTATTTGCTGAGTATTGTATATTAGAACACACAAAGTCAATAAAAGAGTTAGTTGATAAAGCTATTGAATTAAAGGATTTTTTCACCCAGAAAATCAATATCATTAAGAACAATGACTTGAACGAGTGGATTTACACCAGCTATCCACTCCGAAGTTTTAGCGGCAGATTCAAGGGTTTGGTAATCACAGGGGTTGATATAACCGAACAGCTTGAGCGACAAAGATTAAGCAATTGGGCACAATTAGCCCACGATATGCAAACTAATTTATCAACGATCAGGCTTAACGCTGAGCAACTTGAACTTGAAAAGGAAATCAATAGAGATAGACGCAAAAAAATAATTCATCAGGTAGGTTTATTAATTCAAAGAGTTCGAGATGTAGTTACGGTCGGAAGAAATGAAAGCATATATAAGGCAACTGTTGATTGTTATGATTTATGCTATGATGCGATTAACGAATTTGATGCAACTCTTTATCCTAACATAAATTTTTTAGTAGAGGCAGAGCATTATAATGTTTCGTGTGATAAACCAAAGATATTGAGAGCCCTTAGAAATGCAATTGAGAATAGCATAAAAAGTTTTCAACAAAGTAATGGAACAATTACTATTTCGAACTCTTCCGATTCAAAATATGTATATATTTCAGTAAAAGATAATGGACCGGGAATGGATGCTAATACAAAATCCAAGTTCACCCAGCCATATTTTACCACATCAAAGAAAAATGGAGGATATGGAATCGGAACAATGATTATGCAACATGTGATGGAGCTTCATGGTGGTGAGTTGAAAATTGATAGTGAAAAAGGAAAAGGCACGGAAATAGTATTTTGCATACCAAATTACCTTCCAAACAAGACTATCAAAGCTATATCTCAGAAGAAAAATGTAATTCATTCTGAGAATTGATTATGAATTCGATAAAAGTTCTAAAAGGGCGTAGAATTGGAGCAATAGACTATGGTCGAAAAAGAATTGGTTTTGCCGTCAGCGACGAGTTGCATATAACTATTTCGCCCAGAGAAGTGTTTTACACAGATGATGAGAATTTCAGAGAAAAATTATTTTCACAAATCAGAAATTATGATCTGGGTGCTTTGGTGATTGGTTTACCTTTGAGAGTAGATAATAAAGAAACTGAATTAATTGCAGAAATCAGGGAATTTGCTGAAAGTATAAAAAATTCTTTGAATATCCCTATATATTTTCAGGACGAGTCATTTTCGAGCAAATATGCAACAGATACTATGATAGCCATCGGGAAAAAGAAAAAACAACGGTCAAAAAAAGAGGAGAAAGATAAAATAGCAGCCTGTATCATTTTAAGAGATTTTATTGATGAAAACAGCATCTAAATTGTTCATTAGAAATTGTTATTTCAAATTAGATCTTAGTTAGTATTTTTTTCGTATAAATAAATCAATAAATTAAAAATCAATATGAAAATTAAATTTATAACCCTCGCAGTTTTTTTAATATTTTTAATAAATAATCTTTATGGGCAGCCAGATAAGGACAGGAGCTTTTATTACGACTATGGAGAGCATTTTTATGCTGAATCTTATGCTTTTCCTACTGAGTTTCCCGATTCTCAGATGGTTGTAACCATTTTCAGGTTCGCAAATAGTGTTATTCCATTTACAAAAGCCGATTTAAACAAGGTAAGCGACTTAAATAAAGCTCAAATAACAAATGAATCATTTGTGTCATATCCGATAATTTACATTGAATATAAAGACTCACAAGGTATAATCAGGAAGAGAGACACATGGGAAAAAGAGATACTTGTTAAAAATTACGAAATCACAAGAGATAAGGGAAGTTATAATTTTGGAATTGTCAATACATTAGTAACGAAAGATGATTTTTTAATAGAGATTGAGTTATCAAATAAAGAAAGAACAAAATCCAGAAAAATAAAAATTCCTCTTTTGAAAAAGACTAATCTAAATATCAGTCCTGAATTGAGTGAACCTTTTTTTGCATATAAGTTCAATAATCAGATGGAAAAAGAATTTCAGCCCTATTTATTGAATAAAAATATCGGTTTTGGCTCCGAAGACTGCCATATTTTTGTTCTTGTCTCATTTTTCAATGAGTTTGAAAAATATAATTTTTCGGTTGAAAACAAGGAAATAAGTGATAATAAAGACAGTTGGGACGGAAAATTAACATTTACTGGTGTTGCAACGCCAAAATCTGGAGAATATTTAGAATTGAAAGAAGGTCAGGATAACCAAATAATTCTATCCAGAACAGTATTACCAGAGAGACTCACTCAAAATGAAATGTTAAAAATAGGAACACTTGAAGTTGTTTTAGGTGCAGATAAATTGATTCCGGGGAAGTATATTTTAAAAATCTGGTCTCAATCAAACAAAGACACACTTCGTTTTGATTTTGCCATAGAATGGGAAAATATGCCATTATCTTTAAAAAATCCAGATTATGCAGCCGAGATGATGTATTATATTCTCACCGATGATGAATACAATGAAATTAAAAGTGGCTCTTCGTCCAAAGTTTTTAAAAAAATATTAGATTATTGGAAACAGAGAGATCCAACCCCTACAACACTTTATAATGAAGCAATGGCAGAGTATTTTCAAAGGGTTGATTATGCTTTTTTCAATTTTCAGTCCACAAACGAAAAGGATGGTGCTAAAACCGACAGAGGAAAGATTTATATTTTATTTGGTAATCCTGACGTTACTGAAAGGAATTTAAATCAGAATAACCGGACAGTTGAAATATGGAAGTATAAGAAATTAAACAAAGAATTTGTTTTTGAAAGCAACAATGCAGGCAGATTAGAACTTGTTAAAATCATAAATTAAATATCAATTATTATCTCAGCTTCATATAAGTCCCTGTCATTAAAGGTTATTTTAACATTGTGGTAACTTATAGCCTTCACGTCCCTTTCGAAGTTACCTACTATTTGAAAATAAGCTTTATAATTAATAAAAGATTCTGTAAAGTTAAGGATTTCTATATCGCTGACGAGTCCTTTTCGAATATGGATTAAAGTTAAAATATCCGATAGAAAATCAACCAAAAGAAGGTTAATGCTATTTGATTCTAATTCTCTTTGATATTCAAAGTCCTTTTTGTTAATAACTAAATCTTCTGGTTTTAAAACAGAAACCAGACCAAAAACAGCAGCTTTGAACAATTCCTCGGGAGAAGTTGCTTCAAGCTGGATAATTAAATCAGCTGTATGAGGTAACAATTTGAAAGAAAGCATAAAACTAAGAAAAATCAGAATAAAACCGAAACTGAAATATTATGACCAATCTTGTTTGTTGAAATCAAATCATTATTAAATGAATAATCAATAAAAATTGCGTAGGGTGTATCTTCGGGCAAAGGTCTGAGAGAAATACCAGCCCCCCAATTTGTCATAGGGAATGCTTTATATATGCCAGAATCATCACCAAGGACTGAGACACCCGCCCGAAGAGCAATAATTTCATAAGGGACAGCTTCAACACCAATAGTGAGAGTTGGACCTATTTCAAATTGGGTTAATTTACCCTCTACTGCCACGAGCAAATATCTCGATGGAGGAATTCTTACTTTTTGAAGTTGACCGTTCTGGGTGAATTCTTCGATATATGTCTCATCATTTAATTCAAATTCCATAGCTACACCACTTCTAATGGTATAAGGCAGAACAGCCTTCTCTTTGCTTTTTGTATTCCAGAATAAAGCACCAGACGCATTCTGAATACTCAAACCAAAAGAAAACAGATCAAAAACATCGAACTTTGCACCGATATCAATTCCATATCCTTCTGCACTTTCTTTAGAGCCTTGCAAAGAATTGGATAGATATTTTATTGAAGCTCCGAAAGATGAAGAATTTATTATATATGAAAATCCAGCAATAATTTCGAATTGCCAGTTTCGGAGTAAACCGATTGAATTACCTCGTATATCACGACCGGTGAATGAACCGGAATTAAAATGATTCAATCCAAAGCCAAGACCAACTTCCCCGAATGACTGTCCCCATGCTAAAGCAGTATGGGTTCTTCCGAATTCGAGCATTGAGTATGAACTTGATATTGTAGCTTTTGGGGATAAGAATGAAAGTCCCCCAGGGTTATAAAACAATGCAAAAGGTTCATTGGATATTGCAGAATAGGTTCCTGCCATTGAAATGGGTCTGGCTCCGACATCTCTGAGGAGGTATGACTCGGGAAAACCTCCATTTGTTACTTGAGAATAAAGAGACATCAAGTTGAATAGTGCAACACTGCACAATATCAGTATTGTTTTTTTCATATCTTTATGTTAAATAAAGTTATCTTGAAATAACGAATTTTTCTCGAAGTTTAAAGTTTTTGCCGAGAACAATGAAGAGATAGACTCC
Organism: uncultured Hyphomicrobiales bacterium; assembly: GCA_964473465.1. Lineage (GTDB taxonomy): Bacteria > Bacteroidota > Ignavibacteria > Kapaibacteriales > UBA2268 > CALHRB01. Next base: position 15,997 of record CAYYPE010000007.1, on the reverse strand, counting down.
ATTAGGAAGATTGGATTTAGATATTTCGTATGCATAATCTGGATCTTTGTAAGGCATACCTTCAAAAACATCTAAAACTTTTTTTCCTAAGAGATTGAAGACACTGATTTGAATTTTTTGGTCGTAGTCAATTAAATCAATATACAAAAGTATTTTATCACTACTTTCCCTAACGCTTGTTATTTTGTTTTCTTTCTTTGTAGTGTCTTCATTAACAGCATTCAAATAACTCTTTGGTTTCACGGCATCTTTTTTCGGTGCAATTTTAGTGCCAGTGTTTGAGTCTTTCAGCTGGAATATGATTTCAAGGAAGCTTTTTGGTCTATCGGAATTATTTAAAAAAATTATATCATTGACAGAAACTTTTGAATAAAGCACATTAGAGGAGAGGCAGCAAAATTGAAATGCAAAAAGAAAGAGTAAAATTATAAATAATTTACCATTTAATTTTTTTTGCAATATCATCTTATTTTGCTAATAATACATTATTTTCAATAAAATTAAGACAGAAAAGAAAAAAAAATATTTTCGTTTTTTATTATTTTATTTGAAAATAGTTATTCTGCAGTTTGATGAAGAAATTTCTTGCTTAACGAATGTTTTGCTTCATCATCATTTAATAATTGGGTGATTATTTTTTTTGCTTTAAGACTGCCAGTGTCAATGCCGGTTTTTTTTGCAAATTCGGATAAATTATCAGAATCATCGGAAGAATCAAATTCAATATCATTTAGCTTTTTATGTTTTTGTTGTATATTCTGATTCTGCAGGTGTAAAGCTAATTCAAGATTAGGATTAAGCTTTTTGATCAATGTAGAGGTATCAGTTGCTTTGGAAGAATTCAATTTCGACTCTTCAGTGGAGATTTGATTTTTAATTTTTTCAGAAATAATTGATTTAGCTAATAGTTCAATTTCATTGATTTTTTTTGAATCGTCTTCATTTTGCTTTGATTTTTGAAGATTTTCCTTAACATCCTTACTTTCAGTATTTTCTTGTTTTGATGTTTTGTCATATTTTTGGTAAATATTAGCCATTTGTTTAGAATTAGCAATATTTTTTCTTGCATGCTCGAGGTTTTCTTTAAATTTTTGATTACTCTTATTCTTTTGCTGAAGAATTTGTTCTTTTTTCCATTTTTTGTAGAGTGAAAATATTAGAGTAAGGAATAAAGCCAGAATCAGAAAAATATAAAGGATACCGTTGGTCAACCATACAGGAAATTGATTAGCATTTTGATTTTTGCTTTGATTTGATATAGGTGTTTCAATGATAACTGGCTGAGAACTCTTTTTAATGGAATCCAAGGTGGAAATATTATTTTGTGTTAAAGTATCTGAGCTATCATCCGGTTCGATTAAATTAGCTGAGAGGAAAGAAGGTTCCAAATTTTCGATTGAATCATTAACAACGGCCGTTTCAGGATAAAAGATAGGTTGAATTTCTGCTAAGCCGGATTGTTTCTGAAATTTATTTTTATATACAATTGATTTTTTTGAATCTTTCAATAGTCTGTAAGCTTCTGATAACCCTGCGAAATTATCAATGATGTTACAGTTATACTTTTCAGCCAAAAGGAAATAATCACATGCTTCGATGTTTTTTCCTTTAGATAAATTTATTAGACCAAGAAAAAAGTATGCATTAGGAATATCTTTTGAGGCTGATTTCTTGAAATACTGTTCTGCTTCGTTAAGAAGACCATCGTTATATGATAAGAGTGCTAATTTATAAAGGTCTTCTTCTTTATTGAGCTTGTTCCAATCAAAAACTTCAAGCATTATTGATTTTGAATAGGGCAGATAATTAAGAGTGAATCCTCTTTTGTCACTCATTTCAACCAGAACTTCAGAAAAGGTTCTGAACGAGGTGACTGTGATATTTCTTATTATCCCCGTGCTTCCCGAGATATTGGTGTTATTTCTGGTTTTTGTGTTATCCAATCTGAGAGTAATTTTTTCCTTGCTGGGCGAAAGTTCAGCGTTGAAACCATCTGGTCTATTAGATAGGTATATCAATGTCCGGTTCAAAGGATTTATCTCAACTCTTTCGATTATGGTCTCAGAATAAGAATATTTATAAAAGCTAAGAAATAGTATAAACACAATAGTGATATATTTTATCATTTTATTACAATTATTTTTTAAACCATCAAGAATCAATCAAAAATCATACTAATTTTTATAAAAATCTCTAAATTATTGATATGTAATGGTTTATAAACGTCACTAATATCAACAGGAACAAATTCTTTATACTGATATAGTTATTTTGCATAATAATTTGCATAATAATCTACATAAAAAAAAAGAGGCTGTCTCTTGAATAAGACAGCCTCGTAAAACATGAAAATGGATAATGTTATTTCACAACTTGAAGTTGTTTGAAGTATTGTCGTCCATTGACACTGAGGATATAGTTATAAACCCCACTTGGAACATTTGCAAGGTTAATTTTAACTTCATTCGAACCTTGATTAGCAAATCCGTTAAAGAGATTCATAACCAGTTTACCACTAAGATCATAAAGAGAAATATCAACATTGGAAGGTTCGTTAAGGCTGAAAGTAAACCTTGCATCGCTGTTAGCAGGATTTGGTTTGGCTTCACTTAACCAGATTGAACCGCTTTCGTCGAGTTTCACTTCAACTTCATTGCTAAATTCAAATAAACCGTCCAGATCAATCATCTTTAATCTATAGATATAAGTATTGCCGAATTGGACATCTCTATCCACAATTGGACCGTAATTTCTTAGATTATTGCTTTGACCTGCGGCTTTCTCGGTTGCAATATTATTGAACTGAGAAACACCTGATTCATTTTTCAAAGCTCTCTGGAGTTCAAATTTGTCGGTATTAAATTCACTTGCAGTAGCCCAGTTGATAATAACTCTATCGCCTGCGGGATTAGCCTCAAAGTTAACAAGTTCGACAGGAATAATACCACCATTTTTCTCCAGCCAGTCTATGATTGACCTTAGTGCTAAAGTAATGTCAGACCAATGTCTCCAGTCAACTCCAATATGAGCGATATTGTAGTTAAGAGAGGCCGTAGCAACGCCAACAGCACTGTCATTGGGTGTAGCAGTATGATTAGCATAGAAATATGCAGGTAAGGAAAGTCCCTGACCTTCAGTAGAAACAGACATAATTCCACAGTATGGTGTTATATCGCCAGTATATTTAGTAGCATTGATTTTCTGCTTCAATCCTTTAAATAAGGCATTTCCAATTGCTTCATTGCCATCGTTGCTGACATTAGCACCCAGAGGATTTCCTGGTGGAACGTTTACAGCCTTTAGAACATTATTAATGAAGTATTGGTCAAGATTAGCATCGTTTTGGCTGTGTTGTCTGACCATTTCCTGACTTCCAATCATTAAGTTTTTCTTTTGAATTCTGTCGCCTTCGTTGAGAAATCTTAATATATCACTTCTTTCTATACGGGTAGATGGTTTATCATCTCCGTCAGACCATATAAGAGTTCTGTACATTGTGTAATCAACAGCTCTTGGTTCCCAGCCCTTTCTTTCGAAAACATCGTAATCATAGCGTCTTGGGTCGGAATCCATATTTATAAACCAGCCAAGCTTGTTAATACCCGAAACCAAAGAATCGTAATTTAATTTACCAGCAACAACGTCAACGGTTGAATTAGCATCCAAAGTAATGTTGCTATTTTCAGCTGATAGTAAAATTCTAAATGGCGAGCGTTGAATATAAAATCTAACAATTTTTGTTATAATGTTGTTATTATTATTTTGGTCGGCATTTACAGATACTTCGATTTTATATTTTGGAGTAACATTAGCTTCCATTGTTCTGAATTCATCAGGAACAACATACGCCGGGACAGATCCCCTGAAATCTCCATAAGTTGAAGGATAGAAGTCCAATCCAGTTCCGTCAGCAAGATTGAATGATACTTCGACAGTTTCGGATGAAGGAATTGGTTGGATTTCAACAGTCTGCAATGGAATTTCTGTAGCTGTAGAAAATTGCCCGTTTGGTAATTCACGATAAATTCTCAAATAAGCTTGAATCCCTGAGAGTTGAAGATTACCATTATTTCTGAATCTGGCTTTAATTTCAACAGGTGCGGCAGTCATAATATATTCTGCTTCACTGAACTTGCCTGTTGTTGTTTTGTAAGCTATTGGTTCGGATATCATTATGGCTTCAACATCGGTAAGAAATTGATTACCTGAAAATTCAGATGCTCCGATATCGAATCTTATGCCTGATGGACCTCTTGGATTCCCATCAATATCTGAAGTTAACCATGTAAATTTATCACCCCGGTTGCTTAAGATAGAACCAAGAGGTACAGGGTTTGACTTAATCCTTAATTTTTGATTTGGTTCAGTTCCAACCAGAGTCAGATCGTTTGTGAAATCGCCAAATATTGAATTCATATCCTGACCTGTCCATGCCTGCCATTGGGATAATGAAGCATATTCATCTCTTAATCCGGCATCAATATTATTATTCTTATCATCAGTCAAAATAAATCTGTAAATATTTCCTCCAGAATTATTAACATACCAGAAAGCATTTCTATCAGAGCTAAGATTCTGACTTGATGGGAATTGTCCCTGATAGAATATGGCAGCATAAACTGGATTTGTTTTGGATACATCACGGTCTTCGAGGGCAATTGCATTATTATAAACTTTAGTTCCAATAGCATTTTGGATACCAATACCAGCAATAGCACCATTTGAGTTCAGACCATTGTTTGATGGTATTCTGATAGTGTTGTTGATAATCATATCATTTCTTGTGAAATGATCAGGATATCTCGGGGTAATCATTTTTGTTAACCAGTCTGTATTGGCTGTTGTTCTCGAAGTTAGTAAGTGAATGCCGGCACGGTTAGCAGTTGTGTTATTTGTGTATAATCCCCAAATTGCATTATTGATAATTTTTACGTTTTCTGGAATAGCCGGGAAAACACCAGTTGTCATTGGTGATGATGGATAGGTAAGAAGTGTTTGCTCAACCTTTATCCCAAGCGAGAAAACATTTGAATAGACATGACTAATTTCATTACCAGAAATTGTTAATCTTGTATTATTATAACCGGGATAATTTGCGTTACCTTCACCACCAGCAATAATTCCTGCTGCATCGGTAGAGGCATCACCAGTAACTCTGTAGATTCTGTTCTTTTCGATTACTGTATTATCCTCGAAACCAACAAAAATACCAGCTCTACAAACATCAAAAATTGTATTGCCAGAAATAAGATTATTATTTGCATAAAAATTCTTATAAGTCTGTGTGTTTGGATCGAAAAGCATTCCAGTGCCAATAGATACAATACCATAACCAAAACCACTGATTTCGTTATTAATTATTTTGTTATTCTTATGAGCTGATGAATCAAGATTAAAGGAATTCAGAACAGTGGAACCTTTGTCGAATGGTGCTATTGACCTCATCAATATGCCTGCTGAATAGGAAATAGTTCCATTGGCGTCGGGTTGATATTCAAATCCCTGAAGAGATGAATTATATCTTGTCAGAGGTAAAGTAACGTTGCAATGAATATTTCCAGCATAATTTTCGATAATACAATTTTTTATGGTATTATTGGATGCACTTTGCCTTAAATCAAAAACAGCTCTAAAAGGTGAATTTGAGTTAAGTCTGAATTTAAGAGATTTTTGGTTTCCACCATCAAAAATAATGTATCCTTCGGATTGTGCATAACGTTTAACAAGTCCAGCAGTTACGAAATTAACAGCGGCATTAGGATTAGTAGGAGCCTGATTTTGTCCTATGAGCACACCGATTCCAGCAGCACTATGCAGGTTTATAGTAACAGAACCTTTATAAATAGCTTTTGAAGAAGAAGGTCTGAATGTGATAGTCCTGTTGCTGTTAACACCAATAATCTTAGAGGATAGATCGATAGCTGGGACTGGATTGTTTATATCACCAACATTATAAACAGCATCGGTTAATTCAAAAATAACTGATCCAGAAATGCCCTGAGTAAATAGAGCATCAATAGCTGATTCAAATGTGTTAAAATTACGTGCATTGCCTGAATTCGTTGTTCCGATAGTATAAGTTCCGTTTAAGGCTCCAATCACTTCAAAAGTTTTACAATATGTGTTATTGGATGTTTTGGGATCATCGGGAGTATAACAAGTAATACAAGCCTGATAAGAGCCTTCAAATTCTGGAATAAAATTACTATTGAATATGACCTGAGTAGTATTAACCCTTGTTCCTGCTGGAATATCCTGAATAACTATATTATCTTTATAAACAGTATCACCTGTTGCTAATCTGATAATATACATTGAAGCGGGAAGATCAGAGATATCGCTAACTCCATTATTTTTAAATCTGGCTATAGGTAGGATAGGCCTGCCAATGTATATTTGATCACCCGGGACAGTGATAGATAAGGCTTCAGCTTCAATTTCGTAAGAGACTTCCACTTTAAATTCGCTACCGCTTCTTGGCACTCTGTTATTTTTTAAGTCGTCATCATTTGCATTTAAAAGCGTTGTTGTAACTAAAAAGTCATAGATTCCAACGTCTCGGGGTTTGAAATTTGCGAAATTCAAAGTAACGCTTTGTCCTGTTGTCAAAGATTGAGGAGGATTAGTGGGCCATGTTGCCGTTTCTTCATATTTAACCACTCCATCCAAACTTATTTGAATTGTTGTTTCGAAAGATGTAACAGGGTTAATACCAACATTTGCATATTTGACCTGAACAGGTATAAATGATGATAAAGGATACTTTATCACATCTTTTGTTCTTGGGGAAGCAACCTGAGTAATCGCCAGATCGTTTTGTAACGCAATAATGAAGATGGGCGGATTATCTGGTTGAAAATATTGCACATAGTTAAATTGAGGAAGTTCCATTTGTGCTTCAACAACGTATTCACCACCGGGAATATCGTTTTGATTGGTTTGAAGATCTAATGCTCCGTCACTTGCACGAGCAGCAATACCTTTGGCATTTCCGATCTTAGCAAAAGCTGGAGACCCGATAGGTTGAGGTGAAAAAGTAAACAACTCTTTTGATGGGTCGGATTGTGTCCCGATATAAATAGTTTTATAATCAGGATTAGAGCCGGGGAGAGGACCGGAAATCCTATAACGAGCCCAAACTTCAGCCTGTCCAGAAATTCTTTCAAAATACATTCCAGGGTGCTGGCTTCCTGTATAAATCTGCCCTCTTCCAAAAATAGTACCTTGTGTTGGATAAACACCTACAAGGTTGGGGAATGAAGTTAAAGTTAATGTTTTACCCGAGGTCATATAACCAACATTTGATGAATTTACTGTACCATTATTATATGGAGGAGCAGGATTTTTGCTTGAATAATGAGCAGAAAATGTTGATCCGGGTACCAAATTGATATAACTCCTAGTTGGTTCGATACCAACAAAACCACACCATAAATTTCTTGAAAAAGTATATGATCCATGATTCATTGGACCATAAATTATCTCTGCTTTATTGGAAGTCTCATAAAGTCTAACCTGAAAATTATTATTAGCATTATATTGATAATAATAATCCATCCCTGTCCATTGAACGATAAGAACACGATTAGGTGCAGAACCAATCACACCAGCAGAAACCTGACCCCTGCAATATAGATCGCCTCTTAAAGGTGTAATGCTTGGGTATAGGTCATTGAGATATGTTGACCAGTAGTAATATGTAAAATTTCTGTCTGAACCAAACCACATATAACCATTTGTGCAAGCATAGAAAATATCTACATTTGCTGTATAGTTTCTACCGTCCCATTTAAAATTAAATGGAGCATAAAATCCTGCAGAAACATCATCTCCAGTTGTGAGGTAAGTTCCACCAGTCATTTCCTGCCAAGTTCCATTGGTTTGATTGAAAGTCATATCTTGAAGTAGTTGAGACTTTCCTTGATAAGAAACCAAAGCAAGAAAAGAAAGTAGGATAATTAAGCGAGTATAATTTTTCAAAAACATTTGAAAATCCTAAAATTTATTAAACAATTAGTAATTATTTTCTTTTTTGATTTTTTATTTTAAATTGCTCCCAATAAAATAAATAATAAACATTAAAACCAACTCTAAAACTAACAATTTTTCTTAATAAAAGTTACATTATTTTTCAACAAGATGAATAATAATTAAGCAACTTAAAATATAATCAAAATTTAAGCCATTAATAGTGTGTAAAAAATTACAATGTGTGTAAAAAATTCCACACTTTTCAGAAATTTCATCAATTTTTTTATAAATTTATAAAAATATTAACTTAGATGCATGATAAATTGTTTAATATTAGCCAAATATTTTCAGTATTATAATTTGAAAATTTATTAAATTGTTTTTTTGTTTTTGTTGTATTATATATGTTAAAAAATAATATCTTATCTCCTGAGAAAAGTATTGAGGATGATTTTGATACCTCCTTAAGGCCTTTGAGATTCAATGAATTTACGGGTCAGAGAAAAATAGTTGAAAACCTTAAAATATTTATTGAGGCAGCAAAAAAAAGGGGAGAGGCTTTAGATCATATTTTATTTACAGGACCGCCTGGGCTTGGCAAAACAACTTTGAGCTATATCATTGCCCGAGAGATGGGAACAAATATAAAAATCACATCTGGTCCTGTTCTTGAAAAGCCAGCGGATTTAGCTGGAATGCTAACCAATCTTGATGAAGGTGATATTTTTTTTATTGATGAGATTCATCGCCTGTCATCAGTCATTGAGGAGTATTTATATTCTGCAATGGAAGAATTTCGATTGGATATTATGATTGATTCAGGACCTTCAGCCCGAACCATTCAACTTGCCTTGCCAAAATTTACATTAATCGGTGCAACAACAAGAGCAGGATTACTAACTGCACCTTTGAGATCCCGCTTTGGAGTCTTTAACCGACTTGATTATTATGATATTAATGATCTGGTTTCGGTGATTAAACGCTCTGCTAAAATTCTTAATGCTCCAATTGATGATGAAGGTGCTTATGAACTTGCATCAAGATCAAGGGGAACACCCCGAATAGCTAACAGGTTGCTTAGAAGAACAAGAGATTTTGCTGACGTGAAAGGTGATGGAGTAATTAGCAAGGATATAGCAGAGATGACTTTATCTGCTCTTGATGTGGATAAATTTGGACTTGATGAAATGGACAAAAGGATTTTATTAGCTATAATTGAAAAATTCAATGGAGGACCAGTTGGGATAAACACAATTGCAGTGGCTGTGGGCGAGGAAGCAGGAACCATAGAAGAGGTATATGAACCGTTTCTAATACAGCAGGGTTTTTTAAACAGAACACCCAGAGGCAGAACGGCAACTGAAATTGCTTACAAACATTTTGGAATAAAAAGACACATGGAAATGGACTCTCAATTATTTAATGACACCGATGATGAATGAAATAAATCCAATTGGAAATTTTTTTAGTGAAATTCCTGAAGATTTGACTGAAGAGGTAATTCAGGTTATTAGCAAAGGGAAAAATGTTAGGATAGAAAGAATAATATCGAAAGGGCAAAAAAGTCCGAAAGATTTTTGGTATGATCAAGAGCAATCAGAATGGGTGATGCTGCTTCAGGGATATGCAGAATTAACATTTGAAGGAAATCCGCAATCCATAAAGTTAAGAGCAGGAGATTATATCAATATACCAGCACATAAAAAGCACAGGGTTGAAAAGACAGATGAAAAAGTAATAACAATCTGGTTAGCAATTTTCTATGATTAAAACGAAGCGGAAAGGGAGAGATTCGAACTCTGAAATTTTAATATCGTCATACCAAATATTAACAAATCTAAAAATCTATAAAAAAGAATAAGAAAATCATTAGATTTCAGTTAGTTACAAATTTTAAATTTTTATTTTAAATCAATTTTTCTTATTTTTGTTTTGATATTTTTATTGTTTTTTTTATAATTTTCGTCCCTTAAACGTCCCCCGAAAATGAAAAATAAAACGAAGTCATCTGAAAAAGCACAAATTTCAACCGTCTCATAGATTCAAAAAGTTGTTCTAAGAAAGAAAAAAATCTCAACCGGTTATAGTCTTTATTTAGACATTCACAGAGACGGAAAACGCAGAAAAGAATATCTTCAACTTTATATTTCGGATAATTCAAAATTAACGGAAAAGGATAAGGAAACTTTAAAACTTGCTGAAAAAATTCAAATAAAACGGGCTTTGGAACTTCAATCAGATTTCCATAATGAACCCGAGTTCTCCCCAAAAAATAAAAACTTCAAGACTTTCCTTTATGATAACATCAATAACAGCCCACATTTAAAACCAAACACAATAAAGAAAAAGATAGCATTACAGAAAATCATAGAAAATTTTCATCCTCATAACCTTTTTCTTAAAGACATTAATCAAGTTTGGCTTGAGAAGCTCAGAAATTATTTACTTGCCAGATATTTTTAATTATATTTTGCAACTTTGATAATTAAAAAAATTATCGTATTTTTTGATGATTATCTATTTATTTTTATATTTATTCCCTTTATGAGTTTAGATCTTACTTTTATTACTAATGAAAATGAAGCCACCCTTTTAGATAGGTTTAAAACACTGATTAAGGATACAAGATTTTTTGATATCTTGGTGGGGTATTTCTATATAACTGGCTTTAACCAACTTTATGAATCTCTCAAAAAAACTGAAAAAATAAGAATTTTAGTCGGTATTAATACCAACAAAGCAACTTACGATATTGTAAAAAGTGCCAATTTGTTTAATCAAACAATAGTTAAATACTCAGAGTCGGAATGCAAAGAGTTGATTGAAGAAGATATTTTGAATGAATTAGAGAACTCCGATGACACTATTGAGATTGAAACAGGAGTTAGGGTATTTCGAGATTGGCTTATCAATAATAAATTGGAAATAAGAATTTATCCTGATGAAAATATTCATGCTAAGGTTTATATAATGACTTTTGGTGATAGTGATAGAGATGTAGGCAGGGTAATAACAGGTTCAAGTAATTTTACAAAAGGTGGTCTTGTTGATAACATAGAATTCAATGTTGAGCTAAAAAATAAATCTGATTATACTTTTGCAATCAATAAATTTAATGAACTATGGGAAAAATCAATTAATTTAAAGGAAGTTATAGCAAATTCAATTGATAAAAGTTGGATAAATCAGAACATAACGCCTTATGAATTATTTTTGAAACTACTTTACGAGTATTTTAAAGAGAAAATAAATATTGATAGAGAGACCATTTCTGATGATTATTACCCTACTGAATTTAAACAATTGGATTATCAAATTGAAGCTGTTAAAGATGCAAAAAACAAATTGGAACAATATGGTGGCGTTTTTCTTGCTGATGTCGTTGGTCTTGGTAAAACATACATTTCTGCATTATTAGCTAAAGAACTTGATGGGCGTCATCTGGTTATTGCCCCACCTTTATTATTGGACGAAAATAATCCGGGCTCATGGAAAAATGTATTCAGTGATTTTAAGGTTTCTGCAGATTTCGTCTCTGTTGGTAAGTTGGATAGTGTATTATCAAGAGGAACTGATAAGTATAAGAACATCTTTATTGACGAAGCTCATAGATTCAGAAACGAAACAAATATGACTTACGAGGAAATTTCGAGAATTTGTAGAGGCAAAAGAATTATTCTTGTAACTGCTACACCTTTGAACAATGACCCATCTGACATCCTGAGCCAAATTAAACTATTTCAGAAATCAAAAAACAGCACTATTCCAAATGTAAAAGATTTGGAGAGATTTTTTAACGAGCTTAAAAGAAATCTAAACGGATTAGATCGTTTAGAAAATTACAAAGAATATATGGAGGTAGTTCGTGCCAATGCTAATCAAGTCAGAGACAAAATCCTAAAATATTTGATGGTTAGAAGGACAAGAAATGAAATAGTGAAATATTTTGATAAAGACCTTAAAAAACAAGGTCTGAAATTTCCAGAAGTTGAAGATCCAAAACCTGTTTATTACCAGTTGAATCCTGATGAAGATAGAATTTTTAACAAAACAATTGAGCTAATAACAAAAGATTTTTCTTATAGTCGTTATGCCCCGATGCTGTTTCTTGATGAAAAAATCTCTCAACCTGAAGAGTTGTCTCAAATGAACATGCGAAAATTTATGAAAATTTTGCTCGTGAAAAGGCTCGAAAGCAGTTTCTTTGCTTTTAAAATGTCAGTCAAAAGGTTTATTAAATCTTATCAGCATTTTATTGCCGAATTCAATAAAGGTAAAGTTTATGTAAGCAAAAAATATTCTAACAAAGTATTTGAATTGTTGCAGGCAGGCGATGAAGAAGCTTTGCATAAATTGATCGAGGAGGAAAAAGTTCATGTTTTCAGTTCGTCGGATTTCAGACCTGAATATATTCATAAGTTGAATGATGACCTTGAAGTTCTTAAAAAAATAGATGAAATGTGGTCAAATGTCGTCCGTGACCCTAAATTTCTAAGATTTATTGAAATATTGAAATCAGATAATATTCTCAAAAATAATAAACTAATTGTTTTTTCTGAATCAAAAGAAACTGTTGATTACCTTCAAGAGGAACTAACAAAAAATAAATTCAATGGTGTCATCTCATTCAGTGGCGAATCGTCTCAAAATCAAAGAGATACAATCATTAAAAATTTTGATGCTAATGTCAGGTCAGAATATCAAAAGGATGATTACCGAATATTACTTACTACTGAAGTTCTTTCAGAAGGTATTAACCTGCACCGCTCATGCGTTGTTATTAACTATGACATCCCTTGGAATCCTACACGAATGATGCAAAGGGCTGGTCGTATAAATAGAGTTAATACTAAATTTGATAGGATCTTTACTTATAATTTTTTTCCTACTGTTCAATCTGACTCAGAAATTGGATTAAAATCGGCAGCCGAAGCCAAAATTCAATCTTTTATTGAAATGCTCGGTGCCGATTCAAAACTATTAACTGATGGCGAAGAAATCACTTCTCATGAGCTATTTAGATTGTTAAATTCTAAAAAGACAATCACAGGCGAAGACGATGAAGAAAGTGAATTGAAGTATTTAATATTAATTAGGGACATCCGGGACTTGCATCCTGATTTATTTGAAAAAATAAAACAGTTGCCGAAAAAAGCTCGTTCAGCTAGAAAATTCAATCTTCCTGATAATTCATTAATTTCATTTTTTAGAAAGGGTAAACTGACAAAATTTTTTATTTCGAATAATAATAAATCAAATGAACTTGATTTCCTACAGGCTGTAAAATATTTTGAATGCACCCCGGAAACACCAAGAGAAAGAGATGCTCACGACTATTTTGAATTGTTAGATAAAAACAAAAATAATTTTATTAAATCCACTACCGACGAAATTCGTCAATTAAAACAGAGAGCTGGGAGAGATACATCTAATAAAATTCTTCAGATTTTGAATTTACCGGAAGTGAAATACTGCAAAATTTATACTGATGAAGATGATTTATTTATTAAAAAAGTCAAATCACTATTAAATGAAGGTGCTTTGCCTAAGCAAACTACAAAAACTCTGGCAACAAAACTGAGTAAAGTTATTCAAACAAAACCATTCCAACCGATTCAAGTTATTTCAATGCTCCGTAATCATATACCCGATGAATTTTTTATTGATACTTTTGCTGAAACAGCAGCTGACATTAGTGGCAAACGTGAAGTTATTTTATCAGAATACTTAGTCAAAGAGGAATGTCAATGAGTTCTTTAACAAGGTCAATAATCGAAACAACTTTAAAAGATGAATTTAATATTAGAAGGTTTCGTAATTTTATTAATGAGATGTTCAACGGCTTCAATTTTAATGAGCTTTCCCTTACTCACCAATTGAGTGAAACAGAGCGAAGCCATGTAAAAAATTTCACTTTCCTCGGATCATTTAGGGATGTCAAGGATGAAGCTATTGATGTTTTAACAGTCGAGCTACATACAGGCTTCAAAATTGATAGAGCCAGAAATTTCCAACGTAACCTGATTGGTAAATACCTTAAAGCTAATTTTGAAGGAGTGAATAATGCTATCGTTGCATTTTACTCTTCAGATGATGAAAACTGGAGATTATCTTTTGTTGAAATTGATAGAAAAATTACTGATAAAGGGGTTAAAACAGATGTTGAAACTCCTCCGAAACGTTTTTCTTTTCTTGTCGGTAAAACCGAGCCGTGCCACACTGCACAAAAGCAATTTATTGATGTGCTTGCTATTCAGACAAAAGAAAATCTTTTAGTTGATACTATTAGAAAAGTTTTCAGCGTCGAGAAAGTTACAAAAGAATTCTATATTGAAATTGCAAAACTCTTCACTGAATTGGTTGGTGGTGAAAGAAAAATCAATAATCAAACTTTTTCTTCAACTGGATTGATAAAATACCCCGGAAATAACGACACTGAGAAAAAAGAGTTTGCAGTCCGCCTCATTGGGCGTTTGTTGTTCTGCTGGTTCCTGAAAAAAAAGAAATCATCAAACAATCTACCCTTATTAACCGATGAAATTCTCTCTTCTGGCTCATGTCTTCGGTTTTCCGACTATTATCACGAAATATTGGAACCTCTGTTCTTCGAGGTGCTTAATACCTCGATAAATGACCGCCGGTCAATTTATAGACAGGGCTTTTGGTTGAATGTTCCCTTTCTTAATGGTGGTTTGTTCGAACCTCATGATAAAGACTATTACGAATTGGATAAAGTTCTTGAAAAATCTAAAGCTCTGAATACCTTGAAAGTGCCAAATGAATGGCTCGTGAAATTATTGAATTTGTTTGAACTTTATAATTTTACAATTGATGAATCCGCTTCCATTGATATTGACCTTGCTATTGACCCGGAAATGCTTGGCAGAGTTTTCGAAAACCTTCTGGCTGAAATTAACCCGGAAACTGGTGAAACAGCTCGTAAACAAACCGGCAGTTTCTATACTCCTCGCCCTATTGTTGAATATATGGTTGATGAAAGCCTGATTGCCTATCTGGAACAGAAATTAGGAGAAAAGGTAGAACAGACATTCTTGTCTGTTGACACTTCAAATATTACTCAGACAGGAATGTCCGAGCTACCTTTATCCCATAAACTTCGAAAATTAATATCCTATTCCGATGAAGGGCATGATTTTTCCGAAGAGGAGGTCAATAAAATCATTGATGCTCTCGATAAGGTTAAAATTCTTGATCCCGCTTGCGGCTCGGGAGCTTTCCCTATGGGTGTGCTTCAAAAAATTCAACTTATCCTCGAAAAAATTGACCCCAAAGGCGAAATATGGCTCGATAAAGTTCTGAAAGACATTAAAGAACAGTCCGTCAGGAAAATGCTCGAACGCAAATTGAGAGGTGAAAAAGAGCTTGTCAGCTTCACAAGAAAGCTCGGTATCATTCAAAAATCTATTTATGGTGTTGATATTCAGGAAATTGCTATCGAAATATCCAAACTCAGGTGCTTCCTCTCGATTATTGTTGATGAAAAGGTTATTGATTATGAGGAAAATAGAGGTATTCAACCCTTGCCTAACCTTGAATTCAAGTTCGTTGCCGCTAATACTCTTATTGCTTTACCCAAAATTAACTGGGGAAATCAATTGTTTAATATTGACTCTCAATTAGCTGAGCTAAAGGAATATCGTGAAGAATTCTTTCAGTCATGGGGAAAAGCAAAACAGATTGCTGAGAAAAATTTCAAAGAAGCTCATACTAAAATTGCTCACTCAATGGTTAACGACAAAAATATTGATAAAGAAATGCTTAACTTGGGAACAAAAATTGCAAATTGGGATCCTTTCAAGAATGAGACCGCCAACTGGTTCGATCCCGAATGGATGTTCGGAGTAAAAGACGGCTTCGATATTGTTATCGGCAATCCGCCTTACATTCAACTACAAAAAGCTTTTAACAATAATATTAAATACGCTGATTTATACAAAAACCAGAACTACAAAACATTCGACAGAACCGGTGATATTTATTGTCTCTTCTACGAAAAAGGAATTCA
>CAYYPE010000006.1:0-185935 GCA_964473465.1 uncultured Hyphomicrobiales bacterium | reverse complement strand
TATTGGTATTGGTATTGGTATTGGTATTGGTATTGGTATTGGTATTGGTAATCAAATCAAATAAACAATCACAATACAATAACAATACTTCTTACCTTCGAAAGGTAACGTAATAAATAAATCATTAATTTCCAAATTAATTTTTATTAATTCTATAGAATCCCAGTTTCGTGGGAAAGACAAAGCATTGGTTGAATGATTAAGCTAAATTTAATAAAAAAATAGTATCAAAATAAAATTACCTGAAGCGTTTCATTTGGTTTACTGTAATAAGGAATCATAGAGCTGTTGATACATAGGAAGGATTTTGTATGAATCAAATTTTTCGACAGCAATCTGTCTGGCATTATCAGAGAAAACCTGCCATTTTTTCTTGTTGTCCAACAGAGAGATAACATATTTAGCCATTCTTTCGATGTCCCCTAATTCCGCTACAAAACCTGTTTCACCATGAAAAACAACTTCGGGTATCCCTCCAATATTTGAGGCGACAACGGGAACTCCGCAGCTCATAGCTTCGAGAGCTGAAAGCCCAAAGCTTTCTGATTGACTTGGCAATAAGAAGATATCGCTGATTGATAATAATTCAACAAGAGAGGTCTGAAGACCAAGAAACCTGACATTGCTTGAAATATTAAAATCCCTGACTAATTTTTCTGCTTCGCTTCTGTCAGGTCCGTCACCGATTAATAATAATTTTGCTTTTTTGTGTTTCAAAACTTCTGCCAGAATTCTGATGGTATCAGGAACACGCTTAACAGGGCGAAAATTTGAAATATGAATTAGTATAGCCTCATCTTCGTCAGCAAATTGCTTGCGAAGAAAAGGATAATGCATCCTCTTGTAAAAATTGGTATCTACAAAATTAGGAATAACCTCGATTTTTTTCCCAGTGTTAAAATGCTGATATGTTTTCTGGGCGAGATAGTCCGAAACCGATGTTATAGCATCGGAATGCTCCAATGAATATTTTACAATTGGCTGAAACGCAGGTTCCAAACCAACAAGAGTGATGTCTGTCCCGTGAAGAGTAGTAACAAGTTTTAAGCCATCAGACTGTTTTAATATATCTTTTGCCAGGAAGCCGCTTATTGCATGAGGAATTGCATAGTGGACATGAAGAATATCAATTTTTTCATATTTTGCTACGTCTATAATTTTTCCTGTAAGGGCAAGAGTGTATAAATTAAATTCAAATAAAGGATAATGGGGTATTTCAACAGCGTGATAAAAAATATTTTCCTGAAAACTATCAAGACGAGTTGGCAACGAATAAGAAATAAAATGAACCTGATTATTATTAGCTGCCAACAAATGACCCAACTCAGTAGCAACAATACCACTGCCACCATAAGTTGGATAACAAACTATTCCGATTTTCATGTCAAGACCAATAAAAAATGATAACAAAGTCGAATGATAGTGACATTTATTATAGCATAGAAGCCAGAGAAAGACAGGAATTAAAGGTGAAAGGCTCAAGATTTATTGCAACAGTATCTCCGGCAAATTCAAAATGGGAAGCAATTGCTTTTATTGATACCATCAAAGCTGAATTTTTCGATGCTACTCATAATTGCTGGGCTTATAGGATTGGATTTGACGGGCTCGAGTATCGTTCCTCTGATGACGGCGAACCAAGCGGCTCTGCTGGAAAGCCCATCCTTTTCGCAATACAAAAGCATGATTTGACTGACATCGTTGTGGTTGTTACACGCTATTTTGGGGGAACAAAGTTAGGGATTGGTCCTCTTGCAAGAGCTTATTCAGATTCAGCGTCCAGTGTCCTGAATCTTTGCACAAAAAAACCAGTTTACAGAACGATAACATTGAAAATTTTTTGCACTTATGAAGATTATCAAACTGTGAAAAAAATAGTTATCAGAGATGCCATCGAATTCAAGGAATCTTTTCAAGATGCTGTAGAAATAATTGCTGATATTCCTATTTCAAAAAGTGAAATTTTCGCTCAGGAGATTCAGGATCAAACATCCGGAAGAGCCGGAACTGTGATTTTTAAGAATTAATTCTAATTATATGAAAATTATTAAAACCGTAAAAGAAATGCAAGAATTCTCTCTGGAGCAAAAAAAGCAGGGGAAAATGATTGGTTTTATTCCAACAATGGGCTACCTTCACGAAGGGCACCTTAGCTTAATAAAAAAATCAAAAGATATGACTGATGTAACGATAGCGTCAATTTATGTTAATCCCACTCAATTTGCACCGAATGAGGATTTCACCAAATATCCAAGGGATTTCGAGAGAGATAAGTCGCTGGCAGAAGATGCCGGTTGTGATGCTATCTTTTTTCCAAGCGATAAAGAAATGTATCCTGATGGATATGAAACTATGGTATTAGTGGATAGTATTACAAAAAAATTTGAAGGTGAAAAAAGACCGGGTCATTTCGATGGAGTGGCAACAGTAGTAACAAAATTATTTAATGCTGTAATGCCGGATTTTGCTTTCTTCGGTCAGAAAGATTATCAACAAACCTTAGTAATAAAAAAGCTTGTCAGGGATTTATTATTCCCTGTTTCTATCGTTATTGTGCCAACTTTCCGGCAATCTGACGGTCTTGCAATGAGTTCGAGAAATGTATATCTCAGCACTTATGAAAGAACCCGGGCTAATATTATCTACAAAACCTTGCTAACAGCAAAGGAAGCAATTCTAAACGGAGAAAAACGAAGAAAAATAATTAATGCAATAATGATAAACTCTTTAAGAAGTGAACCTTTGGTTAGAATTGACTATGCCTCAGCTGCCGATGCGGAAGATCTATCAGAACCCGAAGAGTTTCAAATCGGACAGCAAATTGTATTACTAATTGCCATTTATTTAGGCAAAACAAGATTGATTGATAATATGTTAGCAATCATTCCAGACAGAGATAATTAGCACAAACTCAATCAATTATAAAAATTGAAAACAAGAATTAACCCAGAAAAAAAACGTTTGAAAATTCATAAAATAGAGATATATTTGTAGTTCTTTAAAATTAAATTTTGCGGAGGATTTTTCATTGAAGAAAATAATTGGGAAGGTATTGCTCATTGTTCTACCGGTTGTAGCAGCGATATTATTATTATACCCTACTTATCGAGCTAACGAATTAATAAAGATGCAGAATGAAGTTTATGAACTTGCTAAAAAAGACACAAGCTCTGCAGATTCATTAGCAAGAATCGAAAATTTTGAGAAACAGTATGGTGCAGAACTTATGAGTGCCAAACAAAACCGCCTTAAACTTGGTCTTGATTTGCGTGGCGGAATGTATGTTACTCTTGAAGTTGATATTATCAGACTGCTCGAAGAATCAGCACAGTCTGATCAGATTGATGATACATTTATGGAAGTACTAAACAAAACTAAAGCCGAAGCTATAAACAGCGATGAAGATGTAATAGATATTTTTTACAGGAATTTTGAGCAAATAGCAAAACCAAAAAGAAAATTTTTATCTGATTATTTTGATTTTGGTGGGGAAAGTGCAGAAGCAATGTCTGAAGAAAAGATTCTGCAAACACTTAAATCCAACGAACAAGACGCTATTGATCAAGCTATGCAGGTTATACGTCAGAGAATCGACAAATACGGCATAGCTGAGCCAACAATTCAAAAGCAAGGTGCGAGAAGGATTCTTCTTGAATTGCCGGGTGTTACAAACGAAGTTGAAATGAGACAGCTCCTTCAAACTACTGCAAGGCTCGAATTTAAGCTGGTCAAAAATGATGAAGTTACAGTTTCTGCTTTCTATGCTATTGATAAATTTCTTGCCAGAGAAGCAAAACTGAAAAAGGGTTTGAATGTTCAGGATACTACAAAGGCAGTTCAGGATACAAATTTAGTTAAAGCCAAAACCGACACTACTTCAAAGCTTGCTAAAAATGACACAACTAAAGCTGATACTTCCAAACTGGCTGCTGATACTGCCAAAAAGGCAACAGCCGATACAACCAATCCTTATGCAGGATTATCGGAAGAGGAAACAAGAAAAAGATATCTTGAAGACCATCCATTTACTTCACTTTTCGAAACATGGTTCATACCCAAAGGAAAGAATCAGCGACCACAGATGATTAATTATATTGTGGATAATTTCCCGAAAGGCGATTATAATTTTCATATCTATGAGCCTGTAATCAAAAAATTCAACCAGATAATATCAAGATATGAAATCAAAGAATTGCTACCTTATGGAACACAGATTTTATTCAGTGCCAAGCCCCAGATAAATAAAGATAATGCTGGTAAGGAAATAAAATCCTATAATTTCTTTGTTCTTAAAAAAGACCCCGAATTGACAGGCGATGTAATTACTGATGCTATTGCAACCTATGACCCACAGAACAATCAACCGATCGTATCGATGTCAATGAATGATGAAGGCTCAGACAGATGGGCAAAAATTACAGGTGAGAATATTCAGAAAAGAATCGCAATTGTTCTTGACGATCAGGTCTATTCTGCTCCAGTTGTCCAAAACAAAATTATTGGCGGTAATTCACAGATAACAGGTATGAGCGATGCCGAAGAAGCCAAATTACTTAAAATCGTTCTTAAAGCTGGTGCTTTGAAGGCTCCGGTTCAAATTATTGAGGAAAGGGTTGTTGGACCTTCTTTGGGCGAGGATTCAATTAACAGTGGATTAACATCATTCCTTATAGCAATCCTACTTGTTGTTTTGTTTATGGCTCTTTATTATAATGTGGGCGGGATAATTGCAGTTATAGCAGTTATGATAAACGTTCTGCTTATTCTGGGTGTTCTTGCTGCATTTCAGGGAACTCTGACTCTACCGGGTATTGCTGGCATAATATTGACAATTGGTATGGCTGTTGATGCAAATATTCTTATTTATGAAAGAATAAGGGAAGAATTAGCCCGTGGAAGGTCAATAAAATCAGCAATAGACGAAGGATTCAGCAAAGCTCTAAGTGCAATTTTAGACTCTAACATAACAACATTCATAACTGCATTAATTTTGTTCTATCTTGGAACTGGTCCAATTCAAGGTTTTGCTATAACTTTAATGATAGGTATTATAGGCACTTTATTTACAGCAATAGTTCTTTCAAAAGCTATGATAAATATTTTCATAGCAAGAGGAGCTACAACTTTTAATTTTGGTCAACCAAAAAATTTAACAGCTTAATAAGGAATCAGATATGCAATTTTTCAAAAAAACAAATATTAATTTTATTGGTGCAAGATTTCAATTCTTCATTTTTTCACTTGTATTTATTTTAGGTGGTTTAATAGCTACATCTATTCTTGGAATTGAGTATGGAATTGACTTCGTCGGTGGCACAGAAGTAGGAGTTAAATTCGAGAAAGAAGTAAATACCGACTTAATTCGTGATGTGATGACAAAAGCAGGTTTTACAGGCTCTGAAATTAAATCTTTTGGTGAAGAAGGTCAGCATTTGATAAGATTGAAACAAACCGGAAAAATCGCCGAACAAATTGTTAATGCATTACAAAAAGCTTTTCCAGATAATAAAATCACATTATTGAAATCTGATACTATCGGTCCAAAAATCGGCTCTGAATTAAGAACCCAAGCTATTCTGGCAATTCTGCTTGCAATTATCGGTATATTGATTTACATTGCATTCCGATTTGAGTTTGTTTTCGGGCTCGGAGCTATTGTTGCTCTGATTCACGACGTTCTTTTTACTCTTGGCATAGTTGTAGTTTTTCATCATTTAGGAATAATTGACCTTGAGATGAATCTATCTCTTGTTGCTGCTTTCCTTACTGTAATCGGTTATTCTGTTAATGATACTGTTATCATTTTCGACAGAATTCGTGAAAATAAAGAAAAGCATAAGGGTATGAATTTTATTAAAATGGTCAATCTCAGTATCAATGAAACATTGAGCCGAACAGTTAACACGGTAGTAACTGTTGTTCTGGTTTTAGTAACTTTGGTATTAGTTGCAGGACCTGTTTTGCAGGGATTTGCTTTTACGATGTTAGTCGGAATTTTAGTAGGAACATATTCATCAATTTATATAGCCAGTTCCTTCGTAATCTGGTTCCTTGAAAAAGTAAGAAAAGTTAAATTTGACGAAGAAACAAGCAAAAAACCTGCTGTATCAACAGTTATTTAATTTAATTTAAAAATTTAATATGGGTTCTGATTTTGTCTTAGAAAAAATTACCAGCAAGGATAATACAGCCCTGCTTAAATTCGGTATTCAGCTTTTAGGTGGTAACGATGCTTTAAATCTTATCACTAAATTGAATGAATTAGCATCAAAAAAAATTAAATACGTCATTGCTGACCTATCAAAAGTTGAGATTATTAATTCTTCTGGTCTTGGAACCTTAGTCAGCGCCTTAACTACATTAAAAAAATACGAAATTGAATTTTTGCTTTGCTGTGTCCCTGAAAAAGTGCAGAAATTATTGGAAATGACACATTTAAACAAAATTTTCAGGACTTTCGAAAACGAGGAAAAAGCCATAATAAATTTAGATTAATACAGATTAATTTATCTTTCTTTATTCAGTTTTTTTTAATTTACTCCGATTCTAAATCGGAGTTTTTTTATGGAATTTATTTTAACAAAATTACTTGGTATTTTAGGCATTCTCACTATTTTTTTTATTCTTTGGCTTGTCTCAAAGAACAAAAAAAACTTTCCTTTCAGGCTGATAATATTTGGACTTTTATTACAGTTTGCATTTGCAATAATAATACTTTATATACCTGCAACATATCTGGTCTTTCAGTGGATTGGTGATAGAGTAAGAGATTTTCTTGATTTCAGCAAGAAAGGCTCTGAATTTCTCTTTGGGAATATTGGTAAATCAGAGAATAATATTGTATTCGGTTTTCAGTTTGCAATAATAATATCATCTACAATTATTTTCTTTTCGGCATTTGTGTCAGTTCTTTATAGATATGGAATTATTCAAAAAATTGTCTATGCAATAGCATGGCTGATGCAAAAAACTATGAAAACATCAGGAGTTGAATCCTTAGCCGTTGCCTCAAACATTTTTTTAGGACAAACTGAAGCACCGTTGCTTGTCAGACATTATCTGAACAATGTTTCCACCTCTGAGCTTTTCACAATTATGACAGGGGGATTTGCAACTATTGCGGGAGGAGTTATGGCAGCATATATTCAGATGGGAATTTCGCCTGTATTTCTTATTACAGCCAGCTTGATATCGGCTCCCGGAAGTATAATTTTATCAAAAATTGTTATTCCACCAACTTCTGATTTTCTTAGTCTAAAAGAAATAAAAAATATTTCTATACCGCAGAGCAGTAATTTATTAGATGCAATTACTCAAGGTGCTGGAGATGGAATGAAACTCTCGCTTAATATAATTGCTGTTCTAATAGCTTTTATATCCTTGATTGCATTGATAGACTCCGGATTAAACATAACAAATCAATGGCTTGCAGGTATTGGTTTTAATTATTTTCCCACAAGTATAAAAGAAATTTTCGGATTTATATTCCAGCCTTTTGCTTATTTTGTAGGTGTTCCAGCTTCTGAAGCCAAAATTTTAGGAAGTCTTATCGGAACAAAAATAAGTCTTAATGAGTTCCTTGCTTATGCCGATTTATCGCAGTTGATACTTGAACATAAGATATCAGAAAGGACAGCCTCAATTGCCACATTTGCTCTTTGTGGCTTTGCTAATTTTGGGTCAATAGCTGTTCAAATAGGTGGTCTTGGTGCTCTTGTTCCAGAAAAAAGGGCAGAAATAGCTAAGTTAGGTTTCAAAGCTATGTTCGTAGGTGCTTTAGTAAACTTATTAACTGCAATAATAGCCAGCTTTTTTATATAATTTGAAATTTATAAGAATATATGCTATATTTTGAAAAAATAACAATTAAAATTCAAAACTCACACCAATACTCGGTAAAATACCAAAAGACCTTTGAATTTCAGGCTTATTTTTTCTTTGATCCCAGCGAATTCCCGAGGGATTCTTTGTTGAAAAAATATTCTGAATGTCAAGATAAGTTATCAGAGAAAAATTAGAGAACATCCATCTTTTGTCAACCCTTATGTCAGTAGCACGAAAGATTTCGAGCCTATCGCCTTCGTTATAACGTGAAAAATCCTTTTGTCCATAAAAAACATTATTAGGATCAGTAATGTAAGGTGTTGTTGGTATCCCTATAGCAGCCCGGTATTTGAAACTGAATTCCCACTCCATCGAAGGTTTATAGCCAAGAGAGAGGTTAAAAATTAAAGGAGTGTCGTAAGCACCAATTCTTTCCACTCCATCAATAGATTTGAATTTTGTTTGAGAAAAGGTAACACTAAGCAATCCAAAAAAAGGAAGTTCATTGGTGTATTTCTTTTGAATAAATAATTCAGCACCTCTTGAAAAGCCTTCTGCAACATTAAGCAAAGGTTCAAGCCCAAATGGGATATCGCTCGTTATATCATCAAAACCAGACGGTGAAAGAACTGCCTGCGGTCTGAATACTCTGCCGGGATAGCTACCATACCATTTATAAAAAACTTCCAATTGAACTTTGACATCCTCGAGAGGAGTATGCTCATAACCAAGAACAATCTGATCAGCCTTCAATGGATTAAGTTTCTGATTCTCATCGCCAATTAACCAGACATATGAGGGTGATTGATAAAATCTCCCTGCACTGAATATTACAGCCGAAACAGGATTAATCTGATAAATAACTGATAGTCTTGGCGAGAAGAAAAGCTTGTCAACAGTGAAATTGAAATAATCCAATCTCCCCCCTAATGTAACTTTATGCATCCTAATGCTTGTTGTTAAGGCAGCATAAGTTGAATTTTTTATTGCGGAAAATGATGTATCAACCTTCAATTCTCTTGGAATTCCATTTGCGTCTCTTCGGAGAAAGCCGGGAATAATAATATCATAATCAAGAGAAGTTGACCACTTTAGCTGATTACCAAAGACAATATTAAACTTATCAGTAAGCATCAAATCAATATCAGCTTTCAAACCCGTCTCAGCTTCCTTAGACTTGTTCCGGAAAACAGTAACCAGATTAGAATCCTTCTGAAATGTGTTGAAATCAACAAGAACTTCACTCAATGTAATGTTTAGGAAACCTTTATCAAATATATGCTTCCAGTTCAGTCCTGAAAAATATTGTTTCTGGTTCGGGACAGCGACACGGCTGTTTGAAGCCCGTTTGTCCTCGTCATCATTATTCAGAAGAACATCATCCAAAGCACCAATAGTTAGAAAAGAGAAAATATTTTTCTGGTCGAGTCTGTAGTTCAATTTTCCTGTAAAATCCCAATATTGAGGAATAAAGCCAAAACCAGCAGCTTTGAAAATTAGGTCAAGATAGCTTCTTCGGGCATTAAGAATGAACGAACCATTTTGAGAAACAGGTCCTTCGAGGCTCACTCCAAATCCAGTAGCAGAAAGAATGGCTTTTCCGCCTAATTTATCTTCGTTTCCATTGCGTAGAGTAATATTGGTAATTGATGATAACTTATCTCCATATTGAGCACCGAATCCACCGGCAGAAAAGGAAACATTTCTTACAAAATCAATATTTATCAATGATAAAGGACCGCCGGATGTTCCTTGTGTGCCAAAATGATTAATATTAGGCACTTCAATATTATCAACAATGAAGAGATTTTCGTAAGGAGCTCCCCCCCTGACAAGCAAGTCATTTCTTCCTGCCTGAGTGAAACCAACCCCGGGTAGCAGAGCAAGGGCACGAATAACATCTTCCTGCACTCCGGGAGCTCTTCTAATGTCCTCAGCACTAAATGTCTGGGTGCTGGTTACACTTTCTGCCTTTTTCAAGAAAAAGCTGCTACGAACCTCAACATCTCCTAATTCTATAATGCGTTCAACGAGATCTATCTCCAGCTGAACGGGTTTTACTGTATTAACATTAATATCTGACTGCACATAAGTTTGAAAACCAACTCCAGAAAACCTGACTGAATAAACACCAACGGGTATATTCTTAATCCTGAACTCACCATTAGAATTGGTGAAAGAGCCGAGGTTAGTATTGACAAGGCTGACTGTAATGCCGGGAATAGGCTTTTGAGTCATTGATGAGACTACACGACCGAAAATTTCTCCGGTTCTTGAAGAACTTTGTTCCTGAGCCGAAAGATAAAAATTAAACAAAACAAAAAAAGATACAAATATTAAAATTTTTAACTTAACCATTAAACACATCAATTATACAAAAAAACATTGTGATAAAACGTTAAGATATTTTTTTTATTTGACTAATTTTTTTTGATTAGTTCAAAATTAATTCTTTAAACCTACTGCAAAAACAGGCTTAATCAATCATTTGAACAAAAAGTAGAGCAATTTTATTCCCAAAATAAAATTAAAAATCTCCCTAAAAATGATTAATTTTGTAAGTTTAATTAACATCAGAATATAAAAAATGTCATTATTCAACACAAAAGAGCAAATAATACCAACAGTCTTAGAAGATGAAATAAAAAGCTCTTATCTTGACTATTCAATGTCGGTTATTGTTTCAAGAGCCTTGCCTGACGTTCGAGATGGATTGAAACCTGTGCATAGAAGAATTCTTTATGCAATGCAGGATATGGGGATGGCTCCCAATCGTCCATATAAAAAATCAGCACGTATTGTTGGAGAGGTTCTTGGTAAGTATCATCCCCACGGCGACAGTGCAGTTTATGACGCTATGGTCAGGATGGCTCAAGAATGGTCAATGCGATATCCACTAATTGACGGTCAGGGAAACTTTGGTTCTATTGATAATGACCCTCCTGCTGCAATGAGATATACCGAGGCGAGATTGACTTGGATTGCAACAGAAACATTGCGAGATATTGACAAAAACACAGTTGATTTTCGCCCTAATTTCGATGATTCATTAATGGAACCAACTGTTCTCCCATCAGTTGTTCCTACTTTGTTGTTAAATGGGGCAAGTGGTATAGCTGTTGGAATGGCAACAAATATACCCCCGCATAATTTGAAAGAGGTTATCAGCGGATTAAAAGCTTTAATACAAAACCCCGACCTTACTTCAGAAGATTTAATCAAATATGTTCCCGCTCCAGATTTCCCAACAGCTGGCATTATTTATGGCTACGACGGAGTCAAAGAAGCTTATACTACCGGCAGAGGCAAAATTATGTTGCGGGCAAGAGCCGTTATAGATGAAAGTAAAAGCGGAAAGAGTTCAATCATAGTTTCAGAGCTGCCTTATCAGGTAAACAAAGCCTCTCTGCTCGAACGAATTGCCGATTTGGTTAAAACAAAAACAGTTGAAGATATTACAGATGTTCGTGATGAGTCTGACAGAGATGGTATCCGTGTTGTTATCGAAGTAAAAAGAGATGCAAATCCCACGGTTGTCCTGAATAATTTATATAAACATACCCAGATGCAGGTTACATTTGGCGTTATAATGCTGGCACTTGTCAACGGACGTCCCAAAGTTTTAACTTTGAAAGAAATGATGCAACATTTTATTGAGCATAGAAATGTTGTTATAATCAGAAGAACTCAGTTTGAACTTGACGCAGCCGAAAAAAGAGCACACATTCTCGAAGGTTTGATAATTGCTCTTGATAATCTTGATGAAGTCATTAAAACCATAAGAGAGTCTGCAGATCCAAAAATAGCATCTTCAAGACTTCAGGAGCGTTTCGGTTTAACCGAAATTCAGGCTAAAGCCATTCTCGATATGAGATTGCAGAGACTTACAGGACTCGAAAGAGATAAAATCCACAATGAATACAAAGAAGTTATTGAAACAATTGAAAGACTACGCTCTATTCTTGCAAGCAAAGAATTGCAAATGCAAATAATTTCTGATGAACTGACCGAAATAGAGAAAAAATACGGAGATAATCGAAGAACAGAGATAATTTTCGACTCCAAAGAATTCACTATTGAAGATATGATTGCCAACGAGGATATGATTATCACAATATCCCATAGAGGTAATATAAAAAGGACACCCGTTTCAAGCTATCGCCGCCAACAAAAAGGAGGCAGAGGTTCAAGCGGAGTCTCAACCTATGATGATGACTTTATCGAACATATTTTCAGAGCATCAACGCATCATCACTTACTTTTCTTTACCGATATGGGGCGTTGCTACAAAGTGAAAGTATATGATATACCCGAAGGAAGCAGAAATTCAAAAGGTAAATCTCTTGCAAATGTTATTCAAAAACAACCCAACGAAAGAGTAACAGCATATCTTCCTGTAGTCGAATTCAATGATGAAAACTTTGTTCTTATGGTTACTAAATTTGGAACAATCAAAAAGACCTATCTTTCCAATTTTGCAAATGTCAGAACAAATGGTATAATCGCAATAAATCTTGATGAAAACGATAGACTTGTTTCTTCAAGAATTACTGACGGAAAATGTGATGTAATTATCGGGACAAGGCATGGTCTTGCCTGCAGGTTCAGGGAAAGTGATGTAAGACCAATGGGTAGAACAGCTGCTGGCGTGAGAGGTATTTCACTCTCGAATGGTGACTACGTGATTGCTATGATTGTCATAAAAAGACCTGACTCACAGGTTATTGTTGTTGGCGACAAAGGTTATGGCAAGCGAACAAGATATGAGGATTTCAGGCTGACCAGACGTGGTGCAAAGGGTGTAATCTCGATGAACATCACAGAAAAAACCGGAAACGTCATTGGAATGTTAGCCGCTTCAGATTCGGAGGATTTAGTAGTAATAACCGTTAATGGTATCTTAATTCGACAGCCCGTTAAAGATATAAGGACAATAGGCAGAAACACTCAGGGAGTAAGATTAATCAGACTCGACGAAGGTGATTCAATAGCAGACATCACAACTGTTTTACACGAGGAAATTGATGAATCTCTTCAAACTGAAAACGGAGGAGAAGAGGATACCAGTTCAAATGATGTTTCTGAAAACAATAATGGGCAGGAGGAATTTCCTGACCAACCCCATTTATTGTAAATATTTTGGTCAATCCAATTTAATGTTTTTTGGTGAAAATAATAATCAATATCATTTTTTTTGGTTTCATTTTTTTGTATGATTCTTATTGTGTTTTTGCTTTAAGTGATTCACTCCAAACCGAACAAAATAATATTGATTCTGTCCCACCAAAACCAATTATTAAGGATACTATAAAACTTTACGAACCATTAAAAATTCATGGAAGTATTTCAAATAATAAAATTGAGCCATATTTTAATATTTCGAAAGATTCAATTTTATTTTCAGATTACACATCACTATCAGACATATTTGCAGAAAAGTTAATTATATATCCTTTAAATCTGGGTAATTATTCCAATCTTAATTCATTTTCTATTCTTGGAGGATTTCCAAATAGTCTCTCTTTTCGCTATAATGGAAGAATAATTAGTGATTTTCAATATCCTTTATTCAATTTTGAGACTTTTCCAGTTGAAAACTTTGAAAACATTGAAATTTTTACTGGTTCAGATGCAATCATATTTTCAGAAAATTCAGCTGCTGCTTTGATCAATTTTCAGGAGAAATTATATAATACAAAAAAACCATATACAAAGATATGGTTTTCTCAGGCGGCTTATGACTTTTTGGCTTCTGACGGTATTTTTAGCCAGAATTTTATGCCCAATGTTAACTTTACTTTTGGATTTCGCAGAATGTCTGTCAAAGGCCGCTTTGATAACACATGGATGGATTCATGGAATTTACGTGTAGGTGTAAGGTGGAACATCAACGAAAAAACAAATTTATCTCTTGTGGATATTTTTACAAATCATGGTCAAGGGACTAACGGTGGAATTAATAAAAATTTGTCTCAGGATATTTTCGATGAATTAATTGCAAATTCAAGGTATGACCAATTGAACGAACGAGTTTTTAAGCATGATTTAACCTTAACTTTAACCTCAATTTTAAATGGTAATCATAGAGTTGATACATCAGAAAAATATTTTAACAAAGAAATTTTTGAGGATATTAGTTCGAATCAATTCAAAAATTCTGACATAATTAATTCAACTTTATATTTTTCTCATTCAGAATGGAATCAAAAGCGACAGGAAGAATTATTTCGCAACGAAAATGATTCAATTGTTTTTACTAAAAACAATTCTTTCCTCATTGGTCTAAACACTTCACTCGATTTATCATTAATTTCATGGTTATCAATTAAAACAGGTGCTGAAATAAGTTATCTGAAAAATGACAAAGGGATCTATTTTTCTTCATTGGATAACCTGAAATGGTCAGCTTATGGATATTTTAGAACCGAACCTTTTTCAGATAAAATTACTGTGTCCGGTGGTATTAGATCTGGTGTAAACTACAATTATTATTTTTTGAATGCGGGAACCAAACTCAATTATAAATTTGATAAAAATACGGATTTATTTTTTGATTTTTCGAAGTTTGACAGGAGTCCATCGCCATCAGAAGGTTTTCATTTATCGAAGGAAACAGGAATTTTAGTTTCTGGTAGTTTTAAGCGTAAGACTGAATTATTTGATTTTTCATCAGACATTTTTTATCGGAATATTCAGTCTCCGATAGTATCCAAACCGAATTACAAAGAAAGTGTGATTCAGGATTTAGTATTTACTAATGAAGACAATCTAATAAGTTATGGATTGGGTCTTTATTTTAAATTTTCAATTGTAAAAAACCTTCACACAAAGATAAAGATTATAGCACAGAAATATTTTTTGAATGGCAATCAAACAGATATATTGCCAGTATTGTATCCCACATTCGATACTTACTATGAAATAACACGGGGCAGAAGTTACGTTCGGTTGGGATTAAATGCAGCCATGATACCATCGCATAAAGGAATGAGTTTCAATCCTCTTCATCGCTACTATATTTTTAATGAAAATCTTGTCGAGACAGAACAGGAATCAAGCCCAATTTTCTTCAATGGTATAAATATTTACGGAAGTGCCAGATTGGGAACGGTTTACGTTAATATTTCGCTACAAAATATTATTTCGACTGATTATTACTACATAAAATATTATCCAATGTATGATAGGAATTTAAGAATTTCACTCCATTGGGCATTTGACAATTAAAAAAATTCCCGTGAGACCGGGAATTTAAATTTGAAAAAATATTTTATTTTTTTTTATTCCTCAGGAGGAAATGCTTTTGAAAGTTTAAGAGCAAGCTCCCTCATAACCTCGGGTTTATCATAATAGCCGGAATTTATTCTTGACTGAATCAATTGCATTCTTTTTCCTTCATTTGAAATCTCGAGTTTATCATTGACAGAACTTTTAGCCTGCTCTTCCTGAATCTTTTGATTCTGGACGAGTTCCTTTTCCCTAAGAGATAATCCCTGCTGCTCATTAACCCGATAGAGGTTTTCGCTGTTGATTTTGTTTATAGTCATAACAACCCTATTTAATATAGATTAATAACGATTTATTTTTATTTAAATTTCTTAATTTTTCACCTAATTCATCTAATTTATTTTTTATAACTAATAAATTATCGGCATCATTTTTTAAAAGTTTATCCATTCTGTTTTTAAAATGAATTTTCATCTCAGGAGAGAGAGCTTTGTTATCGGAATCATACCAGAAAGCTATTTGCTCCAAAGACTCTTTCCTTTCCTCATATAGCTTCATCAAAACATCAATTTGAGCGGAATGTAAACCATTAATATCAGATAAAAAGTCAGATATCTGATTGGTTTTTTCCTCCAGATTTTCAAAAGCCGAATTAATAGATTCATTATACAATTTCATTTGTCAAAATCCCACTTTCCATAGATCTTGCAACCATCCGGGCAATTTTGAGCGTAATTTCCGGAGGATATTGCTGCAAAACTTCTTTAGTTTTGTTATCAATTACTTTAATTATCATTTTATTAGTTTCTTTATCCTTGGTGATTTCGAAAGAAACACTTTCCTCGCCGACGAGTGACTTTAATTTATCAGCAATTTTAGAATAATCAGGTTTTTTTTCTTCGGTCTTTTCTTTTCTGAAAATCGACTTAAAGTCAGAATTGGCAACTGCCTGATCAACAATTGCTGAAGAGTTATTTACCCAAAAATTGTTTGTCTCCGAATTTCTATCTCTTGGGACAACGGGTTCATTATAAGTTTTCGATATCACGGATGGCAAACTCTGAATATTATTAACCATGTTTACCTCCTTTTGTTAAAATTTGAGGTATGTTAGCAATTCCAGATGCAGGGTTTGAAATGTTCAATAGTTCAACATAAGGAGTATGATGAGAATTGTAATATTTTGCATACCGGAACAACTAACTACCTCAATAATTAACTAACTGAAAAATTAGACAAAAGTGTATTATATTGATTCTGTGCTTCAAGATAAACCTTTAGCATAGACATATATTCTTTTTTTAAGTTCTCTGCCTGCCTGTCAATGCTTGCAGTAACTTCTTTGTTGCGTTTAATAGTTTGATCAATTTGATCGCCGAGCGATTTTCGTCTTGATTGAATTAAACCTTTTTCACCAAGCAAAACTTCAATAGAATTCTCTAACTTCTTTGCAAATCCATCGTTCGCTGTGAAAAGATTAGCAACTTCTTCAGGATTGTCTTTTAATGCCTCGGTCAATTTTGTTTTATCATTTATTGATAAAGTTCCATCTGAGTTTATTTTTATTCCAATATCAGTCAGATATTTCATATCACTACCTGATAGTGGTGTGATAGACTCACTTGATATTGACCTAAGATTGAATAGTAAAGAACCTACAGAACTTTCTGACTTCAAAATACTGTTATTTGATTTCAGAAATTTGATTAAGTCATTATAACCATTTAAAATTGGATTAATTAGATTTTCAACACCATTTGTGTTAACATCGGAAGTTAAGGTTACAGCTTGCTCATCACTTTCCTGAGCTTTTAGCAGGTTTAACGTTACCCCTGTCAAAACATCATTGATAGAATTACTTTCTCTCGTTATGCTAAGTCCGTTTACCTCAATTTCGGAATTAAGTTGTTCAATATTAGACAATTTATAATAAGCATATTGATTGCCCGAGGTAATTTGAGTTCTGTTATCTGCATTAGGATCAACGTTGTCAAGTCCCAAAGCATTCAGAACATTACTACTATTATCATCAAAAGTAATTTTATTAGATTGTCCGGTGTCTTTGGCTGTTAATGTAATTCTTCCAGTTGAAGTTGTATCCTTAACATAAGAAGCGGTTACATTGACATCAGAAGTAGAATTAATTGCAGACACAATGGCTTTCATTGCCTGTTCATTAGTCGAACCTGCAGCAATAGTAACTTTAATGTCTTTGTTATTGATTTTAAAAGTTAAATCTTCACCAGTAACATTAAATAATTCGGAATCACCTAAATTTAATCTCTTGGTTATTAATATGTCGTTGGAAGCTAACCTGTTTACCTTAACAGTATTGATACCTAAAATGGCATCTTTGTCAGCAGTTGCAGTAACAACGTCAGTTTTAGAAGAAGAAACGCTTTTTATTTTAAACTTTGAGCTTGCATTTGAAGCAGTAAAAACATCAATATTGCTAATTAAACCATCAATTTTTGATTTGAGTTGATTAAAGAATTGCTGTTTTTGTTCAAGGAATTTTTGTTTGTTGGTAAGCACATCAATCCTGTTCTGCTGAGACCTTTTATAAGCTTCTGCCAGTTGGTCAGCAGCAGTTGTGCTTTTGTTTGAGTTGTCCTGAGTTAAACTCTGTATTTGACTTAATAAATCAGCCATTATTATAACTATCTATTTTAAAACTATATACTTCATCCTTGAATTATGAAACAAAATTACAAGCAGATCCATCTTAACACAATTTTATTATCGTCATTCATAGTTAAAAGCTTTAGCCCATGCATCCCTAAGCTCTTTAATAATGTAAGATGCCTCGTCAATGTTTTTCTGAAATAAACATCTCTGGGTATATTCATAGAGACGATAAAGCCTTGTTGCAGTATCTTCAATTTCAAAATTAAGAGAACCCATAAGTTCAATGAGAATTTTGCTCATTTTAGGGACATCATTTCTTTTAGCACTAACAAGGAACAGGTCATACATCTTTAAAATGATTTTTTCTTTATCCCATGACATAACTTCTTGTTCCAAATAGGATGGAACACTTCCATCTTTGTTTGTGCCGTAAGCTCTTTTTGCTGCAAGTTGCTGTGAAGCTGTTAACATATTCATACACCTCATGTGTTAATATTAAAGGAAGGCGGATAAATTTAAAAATCCCGCCTTCCAAAAAATCCTTTTATTTCAAATTACATCTCACTCAGAATAATCTTAACCAAACAATTGCAGGAATGTTTGTGGTTGCTGATTAGCCTGAGCTAAAGATATCAATGATGCTTGTTGCAAAAATTGTGCCTTAATTAATTCAAGTTGTTCACTTGCAACGTCTGCATCTTGAATTCTCGAAATAGCCGCATTATAATTGGTTATCTGAGACTTCAACAATTCTTCTTGTGAATTAATTCTAACTTGAATACCACCAAGATATGAAGCAACTTTGTTAACATTATTCAAAGCTGTTGCCAAACTGGCTAAAGTTAGACTAATTTGTGAAGTTGAGAATACTCCAAGATCAGTCTCAGAAACGTTATTTAATGATTCAAGATTCAATCCTACAACGCCTGCAAACTGATTGGTATTTCCACCGGGGGCAGTAGCATCTTTTGTGGCATTTAAATTGAAATTATTGCCAGAAACATTGAAATCAGCATTTCCAGTTGTAAGGTCAATTCCAATTGATAGCAAGTTATTATTTGCATAATAACCAATAACCCAAGAACCGGAAAATGCACCCTGAAGTAACTGCTTGCCGCCGAACACTGTTGAATCAACAACAAATTGAATCTGTTGAGCCAATCTGTAGGCACCTTTTGCAAGAGCTACTTTTTCATCAGTTCCCATTGCACCAGATGATGCTAATGAGGCTGAATCTTTAATTTGGGTCAAAAGAGTGTTAATGTTGTCAAGAGCGTCCTGACCTATTGCAGAAACATTCAGAGCTTCGCCTGCTGCTTTGAGTGCTGATTGCAAACCACCATTTCGAGCCATTAAAGCTCTTGAAGTGATGTAACCTGCTACGTCATCGGCAGCTGTATTGATTCTTTTACCTGTTGACAGTCTTAACTGTCGGAGAGCGATGTTGTTTGAACTTGCTTGTAATGCATTGTATGCATTTTCAGCTGGTGTGTTTGTTCTTATTCGAGAACCTCCCGAAATTGCTGTTGGCATAAAAAACCTCCGTGTAATTATTAATCATTTCGGGCTTCCTGCCACTAATTTTGTTTCCTAATCAACAACAATTTTCGGATTGTTTTCAAAGAACTTTAATCTTGATTCATTTTTTTATCTCTGGATTATTCCCTTTCGGGTTTTTTCATATATTATTGATTCTCTAATTTCCTCATTTATTGTTATCACATCATTGAAAAATATCCCTGACAAAAGTGCCCTGCTTTGTTCATAGGATTTGACAATTACAAACTCGGTTGCGTTCAACTCGGTTCTGCCATAAAAGACTGTATCACAATCAACTGTAATATTAATTAATTTCCCGTCGTTCATTATATTTACCCTTGCTGGCTCTTTAATTTTTGCTTTTATAGAATCAACTGTAACAAGTAACTTTCCATTTTCGCTCACTGAACACCCTTTGGTTGTATAATCAAATTTTATGTATGGTTGTTCCGGGAAACCATTTTGCACAGTTCGGAAATAAAAAGTTAAACCTTCACCATTTATTAATACAACGGTAAAATCAGCAAGGAGCTGAGTAAGTCCTAATGTTCTTAATGAAACCATTGCATCTTCATAAAGAACAAATTCATTATCAGCTGTTATCTCGACTTTTTCAAAATCAGGGCTCATTATGAAGCCTTCGATTCTATTCTCATCACTTCTATTCAATGAGAATCTATCAGGATGACACCCCGAAAAACTTAAAATTATTAGAGAAATAAATATAAGGACTTTCATAGTTTCCTCTTTTTTTATCTGTTGTAACGTAATTCATCAGGAAAAAATATTCTGTCGCTGACGCCAACACTAACCCCAACATAAGCTCTTGAGAAGCTTATTGGAGCTCCATATTGACTGGTTATATCCGAGCCAATCCCTAAAGATGTTTCTCCCGAGGCAAAACCCATCACCAATCCTAAATTCAGGAAATCACTGATTCTTAAGTTAACTCTGTTCCCGATATGAAGAAAATTTGAAGGGTAATAATTATATTCAATAAATGGTTCAGTGGAAAGTTCGTCAGCTATGATTGTTTGCCAGTAGCCAAGTCTGAATGGAAGAATACCAATCCCCCATTCGTTAAAGCCAAGAACAACAAAATTCGCCAGTGAAGTTCCAAGATAGAGCTGATTATTTAAAATTGGAAGGGCTACAGATGCATTGGCAATTTTGAAAATAAAACCAGTGAACACTTTTGTTTCGGAATTCTGAGCCACAGCCGATGAATCAGCACCAGCAGCTATCAGCGAAGCCTGAATCAATCCAATATTCCACGATGAATGTTCATGGTCTTTCCATTCTTTATATGTTTCGGGAACAATGTTAACAAAATCGAGGAAGGAAATACCCAGTCCAAAATACGGAAAAACAGAAGTATGGCTCTTATCGCTTTCATTGCTAATTCTAACCTGATATGCTTCTTTGGAATTTACTCCTGCTGCTAATCCAGCATAAGCCCTTAGATTTAGCCCCCCTAAAGAGCCGATATCCAAAGATCCAGATAAATTTACATATTGTGAAGGATACCAGCCAATTCCTAAAGAAGGGACAAATGCAATATATGGAATTTCTTCCCTTAGATAATATCTCTTTCGAATGTAGAGAGGGAAAATACTGGATAAAGTATTTTGTTTTTTAGCAGATGGAATCAAAAATTCTATCATTGAAGTGCCAAAAGTCCAGTTCGGTGCATCTTTGAACCAGCGAAGCCTCCATTCCCCCACACCAATTCTATAAATTCCACCACTGAATAATTTTCCCGAGTCACCACTGTAATCTGACTTGAGATTAATAAAATCAGGAAATATTCCAAACATACCTGTTCCATAAGAACTTTCCCCTGAGGCTGAACCTATCAGTCCAACACTTTCGAAAACACCAAGTCTGATGAAATCAGGATATTTTCTTTCGACAATGCTATCCCGCTGATAAAGCCTTCTTTCGGATTTGAATGTCCTCGAAGATGGATAGACAACCCCCATATCCTGATTCCCCGGGGCATTCTTTTGTTCATAAGAAAAAATCGTATCTCGCTCCGAAATGGTATGAATATCCGTTTCTGTTCTTGTCATAATACTAACACAACTGCTAAGCACAGTTGAGAGGATAATTCCTGCGATGAGTATGATTTTAGCTTTCATAATGATTTATAATATATAAAAAATTCAAATTTTTATTCAACAGTTAATTCAATTTTAGTATATCCAACAAGTTCAGCAACTAATTTGTCTCCTTTTTTTATCTGTCCTACTCCTTCAGGAGTTCCAGTGAAGATGCAATCTCCGGGATTTAATGTAAATACTTTTGATAAATATTCAATAAGTTCCGGAACAGACCTCTCCATATCTTTTGTATTTCCATATTGTTTCTGTTCGCTATTAACGAGTAGCCTCAATTCAAAATCAGGAACATTTCCATCAAATTTTTCTGAAGAAATCACCTGAGAAATCGGGGCAGAAGTTACAAAACCCTTTGCCACTGCCCATGGCTGACCTTTCTGTTTAGCAGAATTCTGTATGTCACGTAAAGTTACGTCAATACCCACAGCATATCCAGCTATAAATTTATATGCTACGCTTTTGTCTATGTTAGAACAGTGTTTACCGATTACAACAACCAATTCGAGTTCATGATGACACAAGTTTGAAAAATTGGGAATTTTAATCACTCCACCATTCTCTAAATAAGCAGCTCTCGGTTTTAAAAAAATGACAGGTGCTTCAGGTTTTGTGCCACCCATTTCCTTGATATGCTTGGAGTAATTACTGCCAATACAAAAGATAGTCCCAATTTCTAAGATGTCCCCATTATCAAATTTCAGTTCGAATTTCATATTTTATCTTTTTTTGGTTTAATGAACAATAAAGGAATTTTATTAGTGCTGCTTTTTTTGAAATACACGTTTCC
This sequence comes from uncultured Hyphomicrobiales bacterium, assembly GCA_964473465.1. Lineage (GTDB taxonomy): Bacteria > Bacteroidota > Ignavibacteria > Kapaibacteriales > UBA2268 > CALHRB01. Next base: position 163,810 of record CAYYPE010000006.1, on the reverse strand, counting down.
GTTTAAATCACTTTGAAAATATTCAACGCCATTTACTAAATAATCATTTATTGAATGATTTGAAAATGCGGTGAGTGAGTCAGAATTCTCAGAAAAAGAAAACACAAACTTAGTCTGCTTGTAAGGCAACTGAGGGTCATTATAAATTTTAGCCATAATACGTCCAAAAATCGGAGCAGCAGCCTTACTTGCATAGGCATAATCCCCGGTAAAAGTTATTCTTCTATCGTCAAAGCCAACCCAAACTGCACATACAAGTTGCGGAGTGTAGCCTACAAACCAGGCATCGGCATAATCATTTGTAGTTCCGGTTTTTCCAGCAGCTTCGCAAATCTTTAAATATTTTTTTACTTCATAACCTGTGCCACCATTTACAACCCCCATCATCAGTTTCGTCATTTTTTGTGCAATATCCGGTTTAAGAGCATCTTTCTGAAAAGATTTAATTTTAGGTGTTTGAATAACATTGCCCCATTGGTCTTCAATAGAATTAATATAATAAGGCGAAACACTGGTTCCCTCGTTAGCAAACCCAGTGAAAGCCGCTGCCATTTCGTAAGGGGATACTTCTCCTGCAGCTCCGAGACTTAATGAAGGAAAAGCCCTCAACTGTGATTGGATTCCCATTCTTTTGGCTATTGTAATCACTTTGTCAGGTGTAGTATATTCAGTTATGAGTCTTGCGGCAACAGTATTGATAGAAGCAGCAAGCCCTTTAGAAAGAGTTACAGTTTGCCCGGGCTCACAATCACTATGACCACGTGGTGACCATACCTCGCCCGATGGTAACCGATAGCTGAAAGGACCGCATTCAACTTGAGAATTGATATCCAGACCATCATCGAGTGCAGCTGCATAAACAAAGGGCTTAAATGATGACCCGGGCTGCCTTTTTATCTGAGTAACATGGTTCAATGAATATTTTGAGTCAGGATGATCTTCCATAAATTTAGGAGAAGCACCAATCATTGCAAGAATTTCTCCTGTTGCTGCATCTAAAACTATCACTCCGACCTGAATAGTAGTTGCAACATTTTTTACTGAATCAACAAAATTTTTATTTCTTTTCAAACGCCTTTCGAGCTCTATACGTTCTGATTCTGATAAATTATAGTATTTTGGGTAGTTTTTCACTGCCTTGGAAATCAAATCTTCAAGCAACTTTGTATTTTTACTCCAATTAAAACTCCTGTTGAAAGTGTTCTGAAATATCTTTAAGTGTTCTTCCACAGCTTGTTTTGTGTATAACTGAATTTTTGAATTAAGAGTTGTTTTGATTATGAGTCCGTCGCTATATATATCATAATTTCTTGCAGATAAATCTTTACCCAACTGGACTCTTACCATTTCGACAAAATGTGGAGCAATTAAAGTTGATGGTTTTCTATAGATATTGGTTTTAGCAAATACAATTGGAACATCAACGGCTTTGATGTAGTCGTATTCGGATATATAATTTTGTTCTTTCATCAATGAGAGAACAAGATTTCTTCTTTCTATAGCTTTTTCGTAGTTTATCAGACCATTATAATGTTCCGGAGCCTTTAGTAAAGCAACAAGAAAAGCACATTCCGAAAGAGTCAGTTCTTTTGGTTCTTTATTAAAATAAACTTCGGAAGCAACCTGAAGCCCATAGGTTCCTCTGCCAAAACCAACAGTATTAATATACATCTCAAGAATTTCCTTCTTTGTGTAAGTCTTTTCGAGTAATACTGCCGTTATAGCTTCTTTTAATTTTCTTTCGAGAGAAACCTCGTGTGTGAAAAATAAATTTCTGGCTAATTGCATTGTTAGAGTAGAACTTCCCTCTTTTAACCTTAATGCTAATAGGTTCTTAATCGTGGCATTTAAAATCCTTCTTGCATAGACCCCCCAATGGCTGTAGAAATCTTTGTCCTCGGTTGCTATCAAAGCATTGATAAAATTCGGTGGGATACTGTCAAATGGTAAAACGACACGCCTTTGCCTGTAAATATGGTCAAGAAGAACACCATCACTGCTAAGAACCTGAGTGGCATAGTCCTGTTTTGGATTTTCCAGAGTTTCGAATGATGGCAGTCCCCAAGCTATTGATGTATAGAAATAAAACCCTCCAATAATAATCAGAAATAAAAAACTAACAACAAGAATTATAAGAAATTTAAAAGGGTTCATTCTTAATCCTTTTTAAGAACTTTTTGTAATTCAACACGACGGCAACGCTTTCTCCAAGCAGACAAGCTTTCTCCTTCCCGGCGTTCGAGTAATTGAGATTCACCTGCAGATTGTCCCTCAAGCCTTTCACGAGGCACCCCTCTTCTTACTAATTGTTCAATAATGAAATTCACCCTGTTCTGACCAAGCCTTAGATTATAAGCATCCGAGCCAGCATCATCGGTATGTCCGATAAGTATTAATTTCTCTACTTTTTCTGTTGTCTGAAGTAAATTTTTTGCTAATAAGTCAATAGCTTCCTTCCACGTTTGATTTGTTTCAACTCCGTTTGAATCAAGGGCATATTTGTAAGGTGCATTATAAACATCTGTCGGGAAATTGATTCTCAAGGTCAATTCAGCTGGAATAAAGAAGTCTTTTTTGATTACGGATGTAGTATCATCTTTATCAACTCTAATTTTAAATGAATCAAAAAATAAGTCCCCTGATTCAGCAGTAACTTCAAAGTCCTTGTCTTTCTCGAGTTCTACACTGTAGTTTCCCTTTACGTCTGATTTAGTTTTGAAAGCATCAAAAAATATATCTTTGCCTTCGGAGGTAATTTCAAGTTCACGCTCTTTTAATAAATCAACCTGTTTTATTTCTCTTACTGTAATATTAGCATCGGGTATAACTTCCTTTGTATCAGCATTATAGACCGTCCCTTGAAGTTTAAAAGTAGGAGGAATATATTCCGGCTCTTTTATTTTTACATCTTTTTTTTCCTCGACTTTGATTGATAAGTCTGGTTTAGGTTTTTGGTCAGTTCTTGTAAGAAACTTTTCGGAGTAGGTTTTTCTTCGAACATAAATATCAAAACCACCGGTTCCCATAATTGACTGGCTTTTCTGTGATGACTGATTTGACGAATAATATAATAAATCCTCAATTTTTCCGGGGGAGCTTGGAAATAACTCATCAGCTTCGGTATTAAGAGGAGGTCTCATATTTCTTGGTTTCGAGAAAAATGCACCTGTTTTCAATGACTGATAATCAAGTTTTTTCACTGCTTGCCAAAAAGCTGGAGATATGTCAGATTCAAAAATATCATATCCCCCGACTGATTCATGTCCATTTGAGGAAAAAAGCAGTTTCGCTCCATCATGAGTTATAAATGGTGTTATTTCATCACAATCTGTATTAATATTATTCCCGCAGTTCATCGGATCGCTCCAGCTGCCATCTGGTTTTTTAATGGTGAACCATAAATCGGTGCTTTTCAATGGGTTTATATCAGTTGAAAAAAAAATGACATTTTTATCAGGAGAATAGCTTGGATGGGATTCCCAGCTTGTCCGATTTTTATTGATATTCGAACCGATGTTCCTGATATTAACAATCATGTTATCCTTAAGTTCAGCAGTATAAATATCTGAATTTCCAATAAAGTAATCTGGATCCTCAAAAGGATATGAAGCAGCAAATACAATATCATTTCCCCTGGAAGAGATAATACCTATACTTCCTTCGAGATTATATCCCATACCTGATTCAATTCTGGCAAGATTATCGTTAATCATCCTAACTTTCATAATTCGTTGCTCGTTCTCATCATTGAAAGTGAGTATGGCTTTTTTTCTGTCAATAAATGATAAGCACCATTCATCTTCCACTGTGTTGATTTGTTTTACTTTCTCGAAAACGAAAAAGGAGTCAGCAACCTGCCTGAAAGCCATGGAAGTATCCATTGCAATGCCCTGCCATCTGACAGATTTACAATCCTGAACAGGTAAAGGACAAACCAACTGTTTTGGTGAGGTTTTATTAAGAACACAACCTGAAAATGCTAAAAGCGTTGCAAGGATTAATATCGTTGCCGGTTTTAATTTCATTATTTTTTCCCAGCAAATCATAAACAATTTTTTTTTCGAATACAATTTAACAAATACATTCGTATCAATCAACAAAAGAGCATGGTAAATTTATAGCTTTTTCTAAAATTTTAAGATAAATTACTTTTGGAACTTCAATAGCACCAAGATTTTGGGTAAATTCATTTATATATTGACTGTCCAGCAATAAAAAGCCTCGACTTCTTAAATATTCAACCAGAAAGTAAAATGCAAATTTCGAGGCATCGCTCGCTTTATTAAACATTGATTCCCCAAAAAAAGCACCACCAATTGCAACACCATATAAGCCACCGACTATTTCATTGTCTTTCCATGTTTCTATAGAATGGGCATGCTTAGCTTTATGTAAATTAATATATGACTCTATGATAACATCATTAATCCAAGTGATTTTCCTGCTGGCACATTCTCTGATTACCAATTCGAAATCATAATTGATAGTGCATCTGAAAATCTTTTTTTTAGCCAATTTGATAATATTTTTTGGAGTTTTTATTTCATAAATTGGAAAAATAGCTCTCATTTCCGGAGAATGCATGTAAATTTCTCCGGTTCCTGATTCAGCCATTGGAAAATAAGAGGATTTGTAAGCCTCTAATAAAAATTCCGGGGTTAGCAAATCATACAATTTTGTAGCAATTATTTATTTAAGTTACTCTTTAAATCAGTCATCTTCTGATAATCCTTTAAAAAGGCACTTAAACCGGCATCCGTTAAAGGATGTTTCAAGGATTGTATGATAACATTATAAGGAACAGTTGCAATGTCAGCTCCAGCTCTTGCAGACTCGATTATATGTAATGGATTTCTGATTGAAGCTGCTATAATTAGCGAATCATAATCCTGAACATCCCAGATTTCACAAATGTCCTGCAATACTCCAACGCTATCAAAAGAGATATCATCAAGCCTTCCCATGAAAACAGAAACATAAGTTGCACCTGCATTTGCAGCAGCTATTGCCTGATTTGCACTAAAAATCAGAGTAACATTTGTGGGTATTCCTCTCTTTGATAATTTTCTAACTGCCGATAAACCTTCGGGAATCATTGGTATTTTTATAGTTGCATTGGGAAACCATGAAAGAATTTCCTCTGCTTCCTCTATCATTCCATTTGTATCTGTAGAATTAACTTCCACGGATAAATGTCCACCTATTAAATCATAAATCTCGAGAATTCTTTGTTTTATGTCAACAGACGGATCTTCTTTTGCCAGAAGGCTTGGATTTGTTGTAACGCCAGATATAAAACCTAACTCTGCACAATGTCTTATATGATTAATATTTGCAGTATCAACATAAATTTGCATCGTAACTCCATTTTAATTTTTAAAATTAACTTATATCGCTTTTAATAATATTCAAAATAAATTTGATTGAATTTTTCAAATCCTCTATCGAACCATTATTCTCGATAACAAAATCAGAATTTTTTGCCTTTTCCTCCTGTGGAAATTGTTTGGACATTCTTTTTAAAATATCAATCTTGCTCATTTTATTTTCGAGCCGCTCAACTGTTTTATCAATATCGCTGACAACTGAAATAATATAATCAAATCCATCTTCCAATCCTGCTTCGAATATCAATGCACTTTCGAAAAAGATTACACTTTCACCTTCCGTTTCGCAGTTTTTTGTAATATCAATCATCTTTTGAATGACAACAGGATGAATTATATTATTCAATTTATTTAAATTATCATCGCCTTCGCTATTGAAAACCAGATCCGAAAGATACTTATTATTAAGTTGACCATTCTCATCAAAAACATCTTTTCCGAATTCGCTGATAAGTTTCTTCCTGACTGTTTCATCTTTTTCAATAACATCCTTTGCAATTTTATCAGTATAAAAAACCTTGAAACCTTCTTCTTCAATTATTGAAGCAACCGTTGTTTTTCCAGAACCAATTACTCCCGTTATTCCAATTACAAGCATAAATTCCAATTTATCTATAAAAACAATTACAATTTAATTAACTTAATCAACTTTCAAAAATACAAAACAAGCAAAACGAAAAATCGTTTTTAAAGCGATGGAAATATTGAAATTTAAAAAAATCGAAGATTGTCTCGAAGGCAAAAATGTATGGGATTTACTGTTGGAAAAACCCATTAATAAAGGTTTCATTTACCATCTTGGACTTTTAGGTAAAATGATCTATCAGGATTTCTTTCCAAAACCTTTCTTTACACTAATTGTCAAAGGAAAATTCACAATCAAAGGTTCAGAAAATAATCAAACAATGAGACTACTCCTGCCTGATGACTCAGATGCCATAAAACAGATAGAAGAGTTAAGAAAATACTTCAGAAAATATGTCGAGTGAGTTCTTTTAATCAATCCTTAACTGTTATAAAATTATTTTTTCTTATTTTTGAATTGGTTAGTTAGAAATTATTTATGGATTTGTTTTTTTCTATATTTTTCTTTCTCATTGGGTGCTTTATAGCTTTCATTGCATCTTCATTATCTTCAATCAATTATGACGAAATAATTTATTCAGATTTACAGGAACCGAATGGGAAAGATATAAGTATTTTACAGAATGTCTTTTTTGAATATTCAGCAGGAATATTTTTCTGGGAAATATTCTTATATGCTATATCATTTTCATTTGTTACCCACACAATTTTTTTGAACAGTCTCAATTTGTTTGATTTTATTCTTATAATCATTGCTTTCTTGTTAGTTACCTTCGGAATCAGATCAGTTTTTTCAGCTCTTGGGAAAAGATTATCAGTAAAAAGTCTTATTAAATTAATTGGATTTGTCAGATTTCTGAGATTTATTAGCTATCCTTTTGCCGCCTTTGAAGAGTTCTTGATGAAACTTATCACTGGCAAAACCGAGCAGGAAGCATCCCGGGAAGAGCTCACCGCAATGGTTGAGTCTGCCAGACAAGAAGGCACTCTCGACGATGAGGAATACAGAATACTTAAAAATATTATGCACTTCAGCGATGTTCTTGTTTCAGATGTTATGACCCCCCGAACAGTTGTGTTCAGTTGTAACGCTATGAAGACCGTTGGGGAAATCGTTAACCTGCCAGAGATGCAGATGTATTCACGAATTCCAATCTGGGATGGTAATTCGCTTGATGATGGCGTCATAGGCTATGTTATGTCCAAGGATGTTTATTATGCTGCACTAACCGGAAAAAATAATTTACCTTTAAAAAATTTACTTCGTGAGACTGATGTTATCCCCGAAAATGCCCAGCTGGATATGGCTTTGAACCGATTCCTGAAAAAGCGGCAGCATATTTTCCTCGTCGTTGATGAATATGGTGGTATTGAAGGTATAATCACAATGGAAGATGTCCTCGAAACTATCCTTGGTGTCGAAATTGTTGACGAAGCCGACCGCATTGTTGACCTCCGTGAATTAGCAAAACTTCACAGAGATAAGCGAATTGCACAAAATTTACAAATTCCTTAAAAATTTTTTATAACGACATCAAGAGTCTTTCCAATCACTATATTTGTAGATGTTGCTATATAATATTTTATTAAAGGTGATATATGAAAATTAAAATCATTTCTTTGGCATTGTTTGCAACAGTTATGAGTAGTTTTTTTTGCTTGCAGAAGTTATAACATCATAAGATATCTGGAATATGATACCAAATGCTTAAATTGTGGTGTTACTCCAGATGGGACATTAAATATTGAAATTATTAAATCAGTTAAACAAGACTCTTCGGTGTTCATAACTTTAAAAAATCTAAGTGAAGAAACAGTTATTCTCGATGATAAACTTTTTTCTGGATCTCTGGATGGTAATATAGTATTGGTTCCTATAGGAACAGAAAATCCTTATCTTAGATACTCTTATTCTTATACTAATTTTTATTCTGACACAAAACCAACTTATAATTATTTTTTAGGCTATTTAGGCGAATCAAAAAGTGAATCTGGTCGCACAAAAATATATGAATACGATCCAAAAACGCCTCTATCACTTCCTCCAAAAACAACTATGACTTATTATATTCAAAACTATCCCTTAAATCTCGTTAATGATAGGATATTATTAGCAAAAAAAGTTGAAGATTACTCGTATGTTATTGATTGGGATAACGTTAATACTTATACCAAAAGAATGACTGAGAATACTTTTGGGATCCATATTTGCTATAGAAAAATAAACGAATCTGAATGGAAAAGTTTCGGTTTAATGTATAAACCAATTAATATTGAAATAGTGAATAAAAAAGTATTGGCAAAATAAGGTTAAATTCATATTTTGCTATTTTTAAAACTATTTTAACAAAATGAAAAACAAGATTTTTATAATCATTTTTCTAAGTTTTTTCTTTTATTCGTGCAGCTCTGAAAATAACAATCCTCTCCAACCAGAGCAGAAAGTATTAATAAGTTCTGAATATAAAAAGGAATTTTCTATTGATGAACTGCAGCAGCTTTCATCAGTTCTTGGTTTAAACCTCGACTTTAAATATCCGATTGATGCTTACAAGATAGTTTATTATACTATAGATGCCGCTGGTTCTCAGATAAAAGCATCTGGATTAATATTAATTCCCAAAAATATTGAAGAATTTCCTTCAATAATATCTTTTCAACACGGCTCTTACTCAAAAAAATCTGATGGTGCTGCAAGCAATCTTGGTTTTGCTGGAATTGAATCCCTCTATCCTGCTTCGTTCGGTTATATTGTCTTTGCTGCTGATTATATTGGTTTCGGAGAAAGTGCAGACAGATTCCACCCATATCATCATTACAAAAGCACAGTCAATGCTTGTGTTGATATGCTCCGGGCAGGTTATGAATTTTTAAATCAAAAGAAAATTCAATTTGAAAAAAAACTCTTTCTGATGGGTTATTCACAAGGCGGATACTCCTCAATAGCTTTGAATAAAGCTATAAACGAATCATATTCTTCCGAATTCACTATTACTGCTACCACAGCTGGTGCCGGGGCTTATAATTTATATGATGCGGCTAAATATTATTTAAACGAGAAATATGTTGATTACCCCTGTTTTATTCCATATCTCTATCTTGGTATAGAAGCAGGAGAAAAGATAACTTTTGATTTAAGCAAAATTTTCAATCCGCCTTATGATACCAGAATCAGAAGTCTTTTCGATGGAAATTCTGACCTTCTACAAATTAATAGCAAGCTTTCATATTCCATAAAGATTTTAATGAAACAAAGCTTTCTGGAGAGCTTTAATTCCGACGGTGAGATCGAATTTAAAAATTTACTGCAAAAGAACAGTGTTGATGACTGGTTACCTAAAAATCCAATATTGCTCTATCATAGCACTGGTGATGAAGTAGTTCCTTATTCGATATCAGAAAAAACTTATGAAAAATTCAGACAAAGCGGAAATAAAAATTTAAAGCTCGAAATACTTGAAAACAACGAGATTTCTCATGAAGAAGCTTTTATATTATGGGGAGAATCCTCTATGAATTTTTTCAAGGAATTCAGGTAAATAAATAGGGAGAACCAATATTCTATGGTTCTCCCTGATTAAAAGTGGTTAATATTAGAAAAGCTATTATTTATTTTCTTGCATGAAAACTTCCATAAAGCCGATTAATTTCTCTATCCATTCGATCGGGCAGGCATTATAAGTTGATACTCTAACTCCACCGATACTTCTATGACCTTTCAGATTAGCCATTTGCATCCTTGACTTTGCTTCGGCAACAAATTTTTCCTCTAATTCTTTTGTGGGTAGATTGCAGCAAATATTCATATAAGAGCGGTCTTCTTTGTTCTTTACTCTTGGTTTATAAAAATCAGAATTTGCATCGAAGAAATCATAAAGTAAATTAGCTTTTCGAATGTTGTTTTCATTAATTGCTTCCAGTCCGCCCTGCCTCATAATCCACTTTAAGGTTCTTCCAACAACATAAACTGGAAGACAAGGAGGAGTATTGAAAAGTGACTCATTATCTACATGAATTTTATAGTTAAGCATAGTAGGGACATTTTCTCTCTGCTTATCCAACCATGATTTTTTAACAACAACCAATGTAACGCCAGCTGGACCTATATTTTTTTGAGCACCAGCATAAATCAGGCTGAATTTGGAAAAATCTCTCGGGCATGAAAAAATATCTGAGGACATATCAGCTACAAGAGGAACATCGCCAAAATCAGGGATATTTCGCCATTGAGTCCCGTAAATAGTATTATTTGTTGTTATATGAATATAATCTGCATCTGGATTGAAAGGAATGTCTTTCGGAATATGGTCAAAATTGGTTTCTTCAGAGCTGGCAACGACATTTGTAGTTCCAACCCATTTAGCCTCTTTAATGGCTTTCTTTGACCATGCACCTGTATTAACGTAATCGGCTTTATTCCTTAAAAAATTCATTGGAACCATTAAAAATTGAAGACTTGCCCCGCCTCCGAGAAAAAGAACATAATATTCATCAGGTGATAAATTCATAATCTTTAAGACATCAGATTGAGTTTCCTTGAACATAGCATCATATTCTTTTGAACGATGGCTCATCTCCATAATTGACATACCAAGATTGTTGTAATCAAGCACAGCTTGAGCAGTCTCCTGAAGAACCTCAACGGGTAGCACTGCAGGACCGGCACTAAAATTAAAAGCTCTATTCATAATATTTCCTTTTTAAAATAAAAAACTTTCAGTTAGCAAAATTAAAAGAATTAAAGTATTTAAATAATAAAAAAACAATAGAAAAAATAAAAATGAGTATTTTTTAATTTAATTTAAATAATTAATTTGTAGCGAATTATTGTTAATATTTTTACTCAATGAAAAGAATTTTTTATTATTTGTTATTATTCTTAGTTATTTGTAGTCTTAGCTTTGCTCAAAGTGAAAAGTCAAGCAAAAAAAAGTCATCAAAAAAAGAGCGTGACAAAAAGGAAAAAGTTACAACAAAAAATAAATCATCTAAAGAAATAATTAAGAAAAATATCACTGAAGATGACAACGAATCTTTGACTGATTCTGCAAAAACCGGACTTATACTTGATTATAATCGTGATTTGTTTCTGGTTGATTCAAGTGACGAAGAATCATTAGCCGGAGGCCTCGAATGGAACATTCATCCAAAAGATGATAATAATAATCCAAACCTGCCGCCAAAATTCAGGAACTGGTGGTATGTCAAACTCGAGGGATTATCTACTACCTCACCAAATAAAATAAATATTATTGGAGACGGCTGGCAGGGAAAGTATTACGTTGTTCCCGTCTATTCTTACGACAAAATCAACTGGTTCAGATTCAAACCAGAAGAAATTTTTAATGCCGAGTCTTCCGGTTCTTATTTTAATTATTATTTGCTGAAAAAATTCGACAAACCAACTGTCTGGGTAGCGAGATACTATCCCTATACATTTAACCGCCTTAAAAATCTATTGAAATCATTGGAAAAAAATCCGTATGTTAAAATTGAAACAATAGGCAAAACACCTCAGAACAGACCTATAGTTATGCTTACTATTACCGATTTCAGTGTTGATGATAAGCAAAAAAGGCGGGTTTGGATACATTCCCGAACACATCCTTCCGAAACAGGGAGTTCTTTTGTTGTTGAGGGTTTGATAAAATACCTGATTAGTGAATGTAATACCTGTTGCTCAAAAGTAAATTTGAAAAAAATTATTTTCAACATAGTTCCTATGGTTAATATTGACGGTGTTGTTGCCGGAAATTCAAGGACAGCCCCAATAACCAGCAAAGACCTCGAACGGCAATGGATAAGAAGCTCTGATAATAATTCAATTTTGGTTGATACTGTTGCTACCGAAGTAAAAATACTCGAGAAGACAATCAGAGAATTAATAAATCTTGGACCAAAATTTTTTATTGCATTAAATCTCCACCAAACGCATTCTCCTCCAAATCATAGACCATTCCTTTTTTCCAATTTCAGTAAAAAAGGGGAAGTTAATGGCGAAGAAGGGGAAAAAATGTTTACCAGACAACTTATTTTTTCGAAACTAATCAGCAATGAGTATTGCGGCGATACTGTATATGTCCGTCCAAGCTACGATCCAGGACAATCAATGGAAAAGAAAGTTTTTCCTGAAAGCTGGTGGTGGGCAAATTTCAAGGATGAAGTATTGGCAGTTACAATTGAAAACACTGTTGGAATCGATGGCTGCTTTGAAGAATGGGTTAATTTTCAAGATCAGATTAAACTGGGAGAAGCAATCGCTTTAGCCATTGGTAAGTATCATCAATATTATATCGAAAAAAAATGGTATCGCTATGAAGCTCCTGACTGGGATCTAAACGAGTTGATGAAATTCTTCTTAGATAGTTCAGGAGATCAGTAGTTATTTAGTCAGACTCATAATTTTATCTGCTTCTGCTTCGGTTAGCGGCATTACTGATAATCTTGTTTGTTTGAGCAATTGCATATTTTCAAGTTCTTCTATCTGTTTGATTGAGGTTAAACTTAAAGGATTTTTGAACTTTTTAATAAATTTTACTTTAACGGCAACCCAACGAGAATCATCTGTAGTCGGATCTTGAAAGAACTCCTGAAACAGTTCGGCGAGTCCAATAATAGACTTGTCCTCACCACTGTGATAGAAAAATAACTTATCCCCTTTTTTCATTTCTTTCAGGTAATTTCTTGCTTGAGCATTACGCACACCATCCCAGACAGTAATTTTGTCATCTTTTAAATTATCAATTGAATAAGTTTCCGGGTCTGATTTGATAAGCCAATAATTCATATTATAAATTTGTTATTAATTCAAGGAACAAATCTTCTATTCTTGGTTCATAGTTAGCATTATTACCCTTTCTGATAGCTAATGTATCAATAACTGAAATCAAAGGTATGGAATCTTTGACGACAAAGAATGCAGGTAGGTCATTTATTCTAAGTCTGTTTTTGTATGGATGATTATAAGAAGTTTTAAGCATCGAATAAATTTCAAACTTGTTCTGCGAAACACCACTTTCAATTAATACTTTCATTATTGAGGGAAATTGCTTTTGAGTGCCAGTGCAAGCACAAGATGGGTTAACATAAATATAATAATTAAAATCTTTAGTCATTAATACATTTTTTATTTGTGCTATAGTAACCGGATTGGGAGTATAGGACTGGTATTCCAAATCATACCACTCATAACCGGGCGTGAATCTGAGTTGTTCAATTGTCAAAAGAGTAGCATCTTTTTCAGTATTGGTAGTATCACATGATGTAAAAAACAAAACAAACAAACAAAAAACAAAGAAATTTGTCGCAAATTTCATCATAGATTCAAGCTTTCTAAGTTAATAATAAACAAATTAATAACCATCAACGTAGAAATTTGTTACAAATTTTATGTAACTTTGAATAAAAAAAATTGTTTTATAAAATGGAAAATTTAAATAGGATAAATGATAATTATGAAAACAAAGTTAAAACATTCATTTTTTTTCAATTCAATAAGTCTGATCATTATTTTGATAATGTCCTTTTCATCATGCACTGAGACAGGAACAGAAAATAGCGGTTCTATCGGGGATGAATTATTTGAAGTTCCTTTGGGTTTTCCAAGAGTTATTTTTCCTGAAGATAACCCATATAACCCTATTAAAGCAGAATTAGGGAGGAGATTGTTTTATGAAAAAAGGCTTTCGAAAAATAATCTAATGCCTTCATGCTCTCATTGTATGAAGCAATCACATGGTTTCTCTGACTGTTCACCTGTCAGTTTGGGTTATGGTGGAGATCCCGAAACAAGAAATACAATGTCATTGGCAAATGTAGCCTACCGCAAAGCTCTCTTCTGGGATGGAAGAGGAAAACGAATCGAACAACCTGCTTATAGAAGCCTTTTTCTGCCTTATATTCTTAAAGGTGATACAAATGAAATTGAAAAGAAACTAAAAGCAGATCCAATATATCCTGAGCTTTTCAGACGAGCTTTCGGAGAAAATGCCGAACCGAAGGCATATTTAATCGGTAAAGCAATTGCTACATTTGTCAGAACGCTTATATCGGGTAATTCTGCTTATGATAAATATATCAGAGGCGATAAAAAAGCTATGAACGAAAGCCAGATTCGTGGAATGAAACTTTTTTTTAGCGATAGAACAAATTGTTCGAAATGTCATAGTGGTTTTATGTTTACTGACGAAAAATTCCACAACACAGCAGTTGTTACTCATTATTTTGACAGGGGGAGATATTATGTTACAAATAATGTTTCGGATATAGGGAAATTTATCACTCCTACTTTGCGAAATGTTGAAGTAAATCCCCCTTATATGCATAACGGAGAACTTCATACCCTTGAAGAAGTAATCGAACATTATAACCGTGGTGGGAAGCTTTTCATTAACAAAGATACTTTAATTCGTCCTCTTGATTTATCTTATCAGGAGAAAACAGACCTGATAAATTTCCTTAAAGCATTAACCGATTGGGAATTTATTAAAAATCCTAAATTTGCAAAACCCTTAGATATGAAATAGTAAATTTAGATATGAAAAAAATACATTTTTTATATATTTGTTTTTTATTTCTTTTTATCGCTTGTAATGAAAATACAAGCGTTTCCGAAAATAACTCAAATCAATACAATTTTACTAAACCAGAAGACTTTCCCGAAATAATTTTTCCAAAAAATAATCAATATTCATCTGCTAAGGCTTTGCTTGGGCAAAAATTGTTCACCGAAAAAGTGCTTTCGGTTAATAATTCAATTTCCTGTGCATCTTGTCATCTTCCAGAAAAGGCTTTTTCAGCTGGCAGTCCTGTTTCATTCATAATTGATAAAGAACTGACCGTCCGAAATGTTCCTTCAATTATGAATATTGCTTACTACGATATTTTTAACTGGGATGGAAGTGCTAATAACCTTGAAGAAATGATTTACAAAGATTTGACCGTTCCAACGGTATTTTATAACGATACTAATATAATTGTTGAAAGGCTGAACCAGAGCAATGACTATAAAAAGCTATTTTTTGATGCATACGGAACAAATGAAATAAAAGCTTATCGGGTTTCAAATGCAATTGCGGTTTACATAAGAACTTTAATTTCCGGCAATTCAAGATATGACAGATATAGAAGAGGAGATAAATCAGCACTGAATGAGTCAGAATTAAGGGGAATGAAATTATTTTTCAGCGATAGGACAAATTGCAGCAAATGTCATTCCGGTTTGTTTTTTACTGATAATAATTTCCATAATACTGGAACAAGCACACATTATTTCGACCTTGGAAGATATTATATAACAAAAAATCATAGTGACCGTGGAAAATTCAAAACTCCTACATTGAGAAATATTGAACTGACTTTTCCGTATAAACATAATGGAGAACAACTTACTCTTGAAGAGGTTATTGAAAATTATGATTCTGGTGGTAAGCTTTTCATAAATAAAGATACATTAATTAAAAAATTAAATCTTAATTATCAGGAAAAAAAAGATCTGATAAATTTTCTGAAATCACTGACAGATGAAAGATTCAAAAAATAGTAAAACTCAAGAAAGCTCAAGGCGAGAGTTCTTAAAATTATTAATGACTGCAAGTATATTCAGCTCAAGTTATCCTCATATTCTTCTTGGCAAGGAAGAGCCTGAAATAAGCGAAAAAAAAGACGAGATTCTGGGCTATTTTCATGTGGAACTGGATAAATATCCAGAACTATATGAACTCTGGGGTAGTGTCAGGCTATATGTTGATGGAATTGACCCTCGTGAACATTATCCAAAAATCTTTATTACACGAGTGCCTGTTGAAGAATATGGAAAAGATTTTCTTTCGGTAACTGAAGCTTGTTCGCACGAAGGCAATCCTTTAGAAGACCTTAATCCCGAAACTCATTTATTTGAATGCGTTAAAGGTCACGGCTCACTCTTTTTCCCTGATGGAAAACCATTTTTTGGTGAAGCTCTAAAAATTGGGAAACCTCTTTTCAGCTATAAGGTAAATTATTTTGGAGGGAACATCCTGAATGTAGAAGTTAATGCCCTCAAAACAGATTACTATCAGGAGACTCAAAATCTTAGTTATTTAAGACAAAATATTCCAAATCCCTGTTCTGATTCTACTTTGATTGAATTTGGACTCGAAAAGCCCTCCACTGTTAAAATTCTACTTTATGATATTAAAGGAAAGTTTTTGTTCGAATTATATAATCAATATACATCAGAAGGTAACCATCATATAAATATTGATATAAGCAGTCTGTCTCAAGGAGCTTACATATATAAAATGTTAGTTGACAATCAACCAATCCACACAAAAAAACTGATGAAAGTAATAAATAAATGAAAGATAAAAATCGGAGATTATTTTTAGAAAAAGCTATAAAAGTTATCGGAACAGTCTCAATTGCTACTCCCTTCATCAACATATTGAATTCATGCGAAAATTACTGGGAAAATACGAACGAAAGTGATTTAATAGAAATTGAACTTGATTTAAATGATAAAAAATATTCACGATTGAACTCAATCGGACAGGGTATAATCATTGCTTTTGGCAAGGCTAATTATGGTATTCCTGTAATAATAGTTAAAATTGATGATAAAAACTACAAATGTTATTCATCAATGTGCACTCATAATAACTGTTTTGGAGTTCAAGCTCTAACATTTTTTGATATACCAAACAGTAATGTCAGACCTCCTATAGGTATGACGGGGGATAATCGTCATATCGTTTGCACCTGCCACGGTTCAAGATTCGATGCATTCGATAACGCTAAAGTGGTTCAGGGACCTGCCGAAAGACCCCTTAAACAGTTCAAAACAGAATTCAACCCGGAGACTAAGCTTCTTAAACTTTTCTTAAAATGATTTAAGCCCTTGGGTGGGATTTTTTATATGCTTTTTTCAGGCGTTCGACTGACACGTGAGTATAAATCTGTGTAGTTGATAATGAGGCATGTCCGAGCATTTCACTTACAGATTGTATGTCTGCACCATTATCTAATAAATGGGTGGCAAATGTATGCCTCAGGGTATGAGGACTCTTCTGAGGGCTTTCAGTTACTGATTTCATAAGTTTATTTATGATTCGATAAGCATCAACCGCACTTAATTTTGTTCCATTTTTTGAAAGGAATAATGAATTTTCATTTTTGTCTTTTGACAATAGGTGTCTCAATTTAATATAGTTTTTCAAGGATTCAATTGCTTTCGAGCCTATTGGAACAAGCCTTTCTTTCTTGCCTTTTCCCATAACAAGAACCGATTTCCTCGATAAATCAATATCGAATATCTTGATATTAAGTGCTTCGCTGATTCTTAAGCCAGAACTATATAATAACTCGATTAGAGCGTGATTTCTTGCACCAACAGGGTATTTTGTATCAAGTGAATCAAGAACTCTTGTTACCTCGTCTTTGAGAAGAAAAGAAGGAAGCTTTTTATCCAATTTTGGAGTTGGGACAAGTGAAGCATTATTTTTATTGATAAGTCTTCGTCTATGAGCAAACTTGAAAAATGACTTAACTGCCGAGATTTTCAATTTAAGACTGGATTTATTATACCCTTTGTCGCTAAGCCATCCGAGGAAAGGTCTGATATCGTTAAGTTCAATATCCTCAATTTTATTTGTTCCAATATCCATTTCTTTCAAATAATCAAGAAATTGGTCAAGAGCACATTTATAAGCCTCCAAAGTTTTATCGGAGTAATTCTTCTCGATTTTGAGATACTTCCTGAAAGATTCTATGGCTGACAAAATTTGCATAATTGAAACATTTTCCCCCTAAATGTGTTATCATATATTGAAAACGCAATTAATATGCCATTGTTGTTTTTATATAAACCAAAATTTATTGATTTATTCCGAAAATTATTTTATTTTACAAGCGAAAAAATTATGAGTTAAAAATTATGAAAGCAAAAATTTCTTTAAGGACTCTATTATTCTTAATTGTTTTTTCATTAGGTAAAATCTATGCTCAAGACCCAATAATATCATATATAATTCCAGACATTGTTGCTCCCGGGATGAATTCTTATATTGAAATAATTGCCCCTTATAATAACAATTTCGGTTTTGGAAATGATGGATTTTATTTAAATAATCCGGGTGATAGCGTCAGGGTTGTCCCTTTAAATCTTTCGGATACAAGTAAAATTGTTTTTGGACCGGTCATAGTAAGTTGGTATGGAAGGTTAATTTCTACTCAGGTTTTCGCCAAACCAAATTTAAACCCCAATTCAAATTATTGGGCAGAGCTAAATCAGGAATTCAGAATACCTGTCAGGGTTATTGTTCAAAGACAGTCACGGCTATTTTCCAATGTTGATACGATTTATATTTTAAGACCCTCTACAATAGGCAACCAATGGGGCAACCAAAATTCTGTTTTTGGAGATGATAATCTTTCAAGGCGTTCAAGAAGAGGAGCATTAATTGCTGATTCTGTCATTTTAAGTTCTAAACCTTATTCAGTATCTGTAATGGACTGCGACCCTTATACTCCGGGCAATCAAGGTTATTTACCATTTGTTTTGTTGTCAAAAGGAAGAATTTCAGGCGTAACCCAGCTATCTGGTATAAATGTTAATGGTGGACTTGGACAACCGCAACACGCAGGTCCTGGCGGTGGCGGTGGTGGTGGCAACTTCTGCGATGGTAGTATATTAAATCCTCTGATAGGCAGTAATGGAGGAGATGGATTCACCGGCGGCGGACCCGGTGGAAGAAATGCTTCTGCAGGTGGCACAAATGCGTTTACTAATTACGGTTCCGGGACAGGTCAGGATGGCTCCAGTCTAAATGGTGTTCCTCCTCCACCATTGGGCTGGTATGAATCATCTGGCGGAGGAACTGGACATCCTTTCGGGGAATCAGGTTTTGGCTGTGTCAATGGTGAAACATGTAATCCATCAGGAGGTCATGGTGGCGGTAGTGGTTTCAGGCAAAACTCAAGAGGCGGAAGCGGAGGATATACAACTCCTGGTTCGCCTTCAACCGGTTCGTTAATAAATGGCGGACAAATACACGGCAACCCACAGGGAATACCAATTGCAGGCGGTTCTGGCGGTGCAAGCGGTAACCCTCAATCAATCCACTCATGTTCCGGCTCTGGCGGTGGAGGTGGTGGTGCAATCAGGGTCTTTTCTTTTTTAGAAGTTAACAGATTAAAATTAAATGCTAACGGAGCAAACGGAGTTTCAAGCTCGAATGGCTCCGGTGGTGCAGGCTCAGGTGGATATATCTCAATTCAATCAAAGCTGTCTATAAGTCAGGATACTTTATCAGCCCTTGGTGGCAGTGGTGGTGGCAGTGGCATTGTCCTTTTCGATTCACCTACCTTTTCAAATATGTCATTTCAACCCTCTATATCTGATTTTACAAGAGGAATTACTACTGACACAACAACTTATGTCAGAAAAAAATTCACAATCACGGGCAGTAAGAATCCATATGCCAGGGCAGTTCAAATTTATATTAAACCCGAAAGAGGTAACTGGTATCTTGATACAAATTTCACTGGTCTGCAAAATATCACGAATTGGACAAAAGATATTTCCTTGAGTGGAAATGATTCACTCTATTTTCTGGTTGCTGTTCAGGATTTTGACACTTCATATACAAGCCAATACTTGACTATTCATAAACTCACAACCTCTCAGGCTTCTGCAAATATTTTAAATTTAATGAAATACCCCGAAATAACTGGCGACACCCTTAGAAAGCTCAAAATTTTCAGTTGTCCTGATAGCGAAGTTCTTGATAATGCTATTATCAAGAATGTAGGAACTGCCCCATTGGTATTAGAGATGGGAAGTGCTACTTTCAAAAATGGAAATGTCGGATTTTCACTTGTTGCCCCAAGGAGTCAAGTCTCAGTCTATCCTAAGGATTCAATAAGGATTACTGTCAGATTTATATATAAGAAAGGTCAATGGGGAAAAATCAGAGATACGCTAGAATTTCAACATAATGATGGAGTTTCACCAAGCCGGCCTTGGAGAATTGCTTATGAAGTTCAGATTGATTCTCTGAATTTCGAAACATACAACTTTGATTTTTCTAAAGCTGTTGATACCGTTGATTTTGGATTGATTTGTATCGGTTCAAATCAGGAAGATATACTTAATATCAAGAATTTATCTATCATCCCGCTCGATTTTGATAATCCGGAGCTTGAAGATAAAAACAATTTTAATTATGGGTTAAGAGATTTTGAAAATGTTTCACCTCAGCAATCAGCAGTATTATCTTTAAGATTTGCACCAACAAGAGAAGGCAATATAATCTCGAAGCTATTTATTAAATGCAAGCAATGCCCTACTCTTGTTGATACAATAGTTCTGAAGGGTTATGGAATCAAAACTGACATACCTGCCGAGAAACCATTAGCCAATCAAATTGACACTCTAAATTTTGGGAAAGTATGCGTTAATCAATTTAAAGTTGTTGATTTTATTCTAAGAAACAAATCAAATACTGAAATATCTTTCCAAAATTTTCTAATTACTCAAAGTCCTGAACATTTTTCAACCGATTTTATTACAAGAAGAAATCTGAGAATTAATGACACGACTCTTGCTGGGGTAAGATTTAATCCAAAAAGGACTGGTTTTATTCAGGGAACTTTGGTATATAACACCATTGATTGTCCTGACAGATACGATACTCTTATTTTAGTTGGTCAGGGAGTGGTCAGCAATCTGACATTCAAACCCGGAGGAACATTCGGTAGCGTTAAAGTCGGCAACAAGGAAATTATCGAAATTGTGCTTGTTAATGAAGAGGAAGGTGAAGTTTATATAGAATCCTTGCCAACTTTGTCACCGCCATTCAGGTTTATTGACGCTACACCCCCACCACCTGTTATGCTTCAAAAGAATCAGGAAATGAGAATCAGACTTGAATTCGAACCTCAAGCCGAAGGACTTTATACATTTAATTATCAAGTGTTTTCTATAAATAAGAATTATGCTTGTGAAGATACAGCAGAAATAAGGCTTTCGGGTGTTGGAACAACTTCTCAGGTTCAGTTCAGTGCCGATTCTGTATATTTCGGCAAAGTTCTCTGGTGCCAGAATATTCAGGATTCTATCTTTATTAAGAACGGCGGCACAGCACCATTCAAATTAAAAAAACCTGCAAGAATCGAAGGAAAAGACAAAGATAATTTCACAATTGCCTCAGAACCACTCGAGGTGGACGTTCTACCCGGCGAATCTAAATATTACTATATAAGATTTTGGGGTCAACCAGAACCTGATGGATTCAAAGAAGCAGTATTAATAGTTGAAACTGATGACCCGATGAAGCCAGAAATTAGAATCAAATTAACTGGTTTCATCGGAAAACTAAACATTACTTTTAATCCCAGACAGTTAACTTTCTATACCACTTTAATCAATGAATCAACGAAAGAAACTATCCGGCTTACCAACAATGGCACATTCAGAAGGCATATCAATGCTGTGAAAAGCACTGATAATAATTTTAGTGTTCAACCACAAGTTGCTGACCTTGATCCGGGGGCTACAGCAGAATTTGAAGTTACTTTTTCACCAACCACCGTAGGTGATTTTGAAACATCAATATTATTTCAATTTGACACTCCCTGTGCTGATACCATTTCGATTTATGCAAAAGGTTCAGGCTCCGATGGAGTATTTATTTTTACCCCAAAAATTAACTTTGGCATTATTTCAAATTGCGACGAGGTTGTTGATAGCATAAGAATAAATGGTGTTGGAATTGATGAGACTTTTGTTGACACAATGTATATTACTGGTCCTGATGCTGCTCTCTTCAGATTTATTAACGACGTTGTTTTTCCATATCAATTGATTGGCAGGTATCCTCTTTATAGATATATTGCTTTCGATCCATATAAAGCAAGTGAAGGCATCAAAACTGCACAGGTGATTTCCAAGGTTACTACAAAGACTATTTCAAAAAATCTTATCACTGACCTGACAGGGGAAGTAAAATCTCCTTTATCTTTCAATCCTCAAACCGTTAGTTATGGAGCAGTAATAGTAAATTCCACTGAAAACAAAAATATAACAATTACCAATAACAGTAAAAAAGCTATAATTATAAAGGAGATACTTCCTTTATCACTACCACTAATATTTAAATTTAATCCTGATTTGAAGAATTTTCTATTGAATCCGGGAAACTCAGTATCAATAAATATTGAATTTATACCAACTGCAGAAATACTTTATACTGACATATTAAAAATTGTTATTGAACTTCCCAAATGTGAGGACACTTTATTGGTCAGGCTCGAAGGAAGGGGGGCACCTCCTATTTCTGCGGTAGTTTTATTGCCCGAAATAATAGTTGAACCTACTCTGAGAGCTTTCAAACTGCCAGTGAAAGCTGTTGTTAATCAGAGTTTGAATCAACCGATTAATGTAAATATGAAAGCTATATTTTCATACAAAAAGAATTTACTCTATGTTTCATCACTAACCAGAGGAAGAATTGACAAAACCGAAACAATCGGCGATTCAATCTATATAACTTTCAGTGTTGATACAGTTGGATTAAGCTCTGATACCACAATAGTAACAGAATTCATCTGTGATGCTTTACTTGGAGATGTTGAATTTACAGATTTGAACTGGGAGCAAATGAGCTTCGAACCGACAAATATCATTGGCAGTCTTGATACCATAAATGGAAGGTTAACAAATATCATCTGCAAAGAAGGCGGAAACAGACTTGTGAAAAACGTTCAACCTGTTGATATCAGGATAAAACCAAATCCTTCCGATGGAAATTTTGATATTGAAATTAGCTATATCGAAAGGGGTGATTATTTTATTTATCTTTCAGACGATAAGGGTAAACAAGTTTTAATTAAATCGTTTAGATCTAATGAAACAAAAGTTAATGGGGTTTTTCCTGATTATAAATTTAATCTTGATTTGACGAATTTTTCATCGGGCGTTTATTTCATAATTTTGAAGACACCAGAAATGGTAAAAGTAAAAAAAATGTTTTTGATAAAGTAATTTTTTTTTTCAGAAAGAAGGTAAAACTCTGATTTCATTTAATAAAATCGAAAAAAAATTAAAATTGATTAAAATTTTATTTTTTATAATCTTATTTATTCTTACCCCGACAGAATCTATATTTGCTTATAAAAATCTTGCAAAAGGGACTGAATTCTGGTTTGTCTATATAAATCGGGGTTTCAATGGAAGAGTTATGATTTGCTCTGAGCAGGCAAACTCAGGCACAATTTCCATACCCCATTTGAACTGGACAGAATCATTTACAATTGATTCCAATTCCTGCACAAGCATTGTCGTTCCAAATCTCTATTATCATCTTCATTATAATCGTTTTACAGTCGAAAAAAACGGCATTTATCTCAAAACTGAAAAACCTGTTACAGTTTTTTCGTCTGAGGAATCAAACCTTGGAGATCATACTCTTATTCTTCCGGTTTATGCAACGGTAAGTGATTATATTATCTCAACTTATGACATTGGCACACCTAAAAATGATGATAATATTGACAATACTTTTGTAATAGTTTCCGGATATGATAACAATCAAATAGAAATTTCGCCAAAAGTCAGGTATTTAAATGCAAAGGATACTTTATTAGCTGCTTTCAGGATAAACCTGAACAAAGGAGAGACCTACCTTTACAGCGACAATGGAGACCTGACAGGTACTTGGGTTAAAGGATTAGATCCCTCAAAACCTATATCAATATTCGCCGGAAATTATAATACATTGATTGATTCAAATTGCACTGACCCCAAAGAAGGAAATGATCCAGTATGGGACCAGATTTATCCTATGGAGTCAATGGATAATGAATTTGTGTTTATTCCTTTTAAGTATCTTAACAATGGAAATATTGCCAGAATCATATCACTTGAAAATAATTGTAATATCAGCATCAATAATAGAATTGTTAAAACATTAAATGCAAGAGAGTATTTCGATACTCTTCTTTTTGCCCCTACAACTATAAAGTCAAACAAAAAAATTTCCGTTATCCAATTTTCAAGAAACAAAGATTGCTCCTACCCGAAAGTCAATAAAGACCTGGTGGGTGACCCGTCAATGCTATGTCTGCTTCCTTCAAAAGCTATGTTTACCGGAAATATTACGTTCAAGACAATAGCACTTGGTTTTGATAATATAAAGAGGCATTGCCTGAATATTATTACTCATTCAAGAAACATAAACAAGATATACCTGGATACTTTCAATATTCGGAATTATTTAAAGCCCCTCCCGGGTAATTCAAATTATTATTATGCTCAGATAGATATTGAGGAAGGAGTTCATAATATAAACAGTTCGGCAATGTATCTTGCTTATCTTTATGGCTTCTCGGGTTACGGGGAAAAATATGAGTGGGACGGAGGATATTCTCTATCAGTTGGTTTTGGAGCAAACTTAACATCCTTCAAAACAGAACCCGAAAACCCAATTTGTGCTCAAACTTTGATTGAATTTACAGCTATTGCACCCGAAGAGGTTAAACACTTTGAATGGATATTCGAGGACAGCGTAAAAATAATCGGTAAAAAAGTATATTATGAATTTCCCAAATCAGGAATATACACTGTTTCTTTGATTTCTAAATTGGATACAAATGATTCTGAACCATGGGATATGGTTCAGGAGGAAATCAATGTTATACCTTTCATAAAACCTGAAATCAAAACAAATCCACCAGACAAGAGAATCATATGCAGAGGCGAAAGTGTTGTATTATCACTTCCAAATAATTATTATACTTACAGATGGTCAACCGGCGAAACATCACCTTCAATAGCTGTCAGACGTGGTGGTATATATACTGTAATTGTTACATCAAACAATGGTTGTGTTGGGAAAGCAAGTATTGAAATTGAAGAATATAAAACCGAAAAACCAATCATTGAATTAATTGGCGAAAATCCTTTCTGTGAGGGTGATAGCGTTATGCTGAAAATAAATCAGAAGTATAAATATTACAGATGGAGCACTGGCGATACTTCCTCCACAGTAGTAATTAAAAAGCCAGCCAGTATCTATGTTACTGTTATTGATAGCAATGGTTGTAGCGTTTCATCTGATATAATTGAAATAAAGGGATACAGCAGACCTAAACCAAAAATTGATGGACCTGACGCTGTTTACAGCAATTTTACTGCAATTTATAAAATTGATAAAGTTAATAATACAAAAGTTCAATGGGCTTGTTCTAATGGAACAATAATTGGCAGAAACGATCTTGAACAGGTAGATATTCAGTGGACAAACTTTGGCATAGGTGAAGTTGATGTATGGCAATCAGATACACTAACATATTGTAAAGGCTATGATAAATTAATAGTTACTATCGATTCAAGCTTGAAACCAAAAATTACCCCCAGCAATAAAGTTATTTGCGAAGGCTCCTTTATTATTTTGTCTGCTACAGCTGGTTTTGATAGCTATAGATGGAATACCGGTGACACAACAAGAGAAATAATAATAAAAATTCCCGGTAAATATTTTGTTTCAGTAACAAATAAGCAAGGTATCAGAGGAAACTCAGACACTCTTAATATTATTGCAGCTAAATCGCCAATTCCAATAATAACAGGACAAAACAGAATTTGTAATGGCGATACTGCTCTGCTGAACTGTTCTCAGAATTTTTCAAAGTATTTATGGAGTAATGGGGACACAACCAAATCTATATTAGTTGACAAACCGGGTGTTTATGAACTTACGGTGATTGATACTAACAACTGCACAGGTAAATCATCTTTTATTGTTGAACTTATTACTTCTGGATTATCTGGTTATTATGATTATAGCTTTGCAAATGTCATTTTAAAGCAAAATAAAATCAATAAGTTCGATTTATTCAATTCTTCAGTAGAAAATATCAAAATCGAAAAAATTGAACTAAAAAAATTATCTAACGATGCATTTAGAGTATTAAATAACCTTAATTTTCCAATAATTTTATCATCAAAAGAGAAACTTCCTCTGGAAATTGAATTTTTACCAAGAGCAGAAGGATTTTACAATGACAGTCTGATTATAATTATTAGTGAACCTTGCAAGGAAATTATATCAGTGGAATTAACCGGGGTGGGGATTGATAAGATTCCAGTTATTTTCTTACTGCCTGATACCTCTGCAAAAGCCGGCGAGGAAAATTACGAAATCCCTGTTTTTACCTATCTGGAAACAGATACTGTAATTAATAAAAATATTTCACTAATTTATGAAGTAATTTTTAATTCTCATTATTTTCAACCAGAAAGGGTATCATCAGGAAGAATTTTAGAAAGTATTCTGGATAATAAATCAAGAAAAATAAAAATTGAAAGCGATATAAATGGTTTAAGTAAACAGAAAACGAAAATTAATTCCATTATAGGAAAGGTTTTGGTGGGTTATCCAGAAAAAGGCTCATTGGCATTCGGCGAAATCACTTTCAGTGATAGCACTTTCTTTCCTTTAGTCATCAATGGAAATATTAAAATTGATGGGGTTTGTCAGCATTCACTAAATGACTTTGAACTAACAACCGGAACAAGTTTCAATTTAAATTCAACCATTATTGACAAGGAATTTGAAATTGAAATAATAAGTAATGAAAGCGGGATCTTTCAGTTAAGACTGTTCGACATCAAAGGACAGGAAATTATTAAATCTGTCTGGCAGAGAAATTCCTCGATTCTCAATATCGAAGAAAAAATTATAAATCTCGATATGAGCAATTATCCCACAGGCTTTTATTTGTTGCTGCTACGCACTCCCGGGAAAAGCTTAACTAAATCAATATTATTGATAAAATAAGAAGAAAATTGTTTTTGGGAAAATAATTTTATTGAAGTTCAATATACGAGGGTTTCATCACGTTGTGATTATTTTTACTCGTTCTATGTTGTTATTATCATTAATAGCATATATAGAAAAATATGAATAAAAAATCTTTTTTTTGTAACTTTATATCATAACAGTTGTTATTATTTCATAATTATTATTTATAAGGACTTAAAATGAAAAATCAGCTGTTCTTTTTGATTATCTTATCATCATTTTTATTCATTTCCTGTAATAAAACTACTGAACCAAACAACAATCCAATAAGAGAATTGACAATTGTAGAAAAACAAATTGCAAATTCCTCAAATGTATTTGGATTTAAACTATTTCAAAGTGTTAGCGAAAAAGAAGAAGGGAATATATTTATTTCTCCTCTGAGCTTCTCTTTTGCCCTTGGTATGATATATAACGGAGCTAATGGTGAAACCAAAGCCGCAATGAAAAAAACTCTTGGGTTCCCGGATTTATCAGATATTGAGATTAATCAATCTTATAAGTCTTTGATGGAATTATTTACTACCCTTGATGAAAAAGTTGCTTTTAATCTTGCAAATTCAATCTGGTATAGAGAAGATTTCTCTGTCGAACCTGAATTTATTGAACTGAACAAAAAGTATTTTAATGCAGAAGTATCTGCAATTAATTTTTTAAGTCCTATAGCAAAGGATTTGATTAACAAATGGTGTGAAGAAAAGACAAATGGCCGAATCAAGGATGTAATTGATAAAATACCCGAAAATGCAGTAATGTATTTGATTAATGCCATTTATTTTAAAGGGGTCTGGCAGTCACAGTTTGATAAAAAATATACAAAGGAGCAGGATTTTTTCAAAAGTGATGGAAAAAGTTATAAGGTCAATATGATGATGAAATCTGATTCTAATTTTCGATATTTTTCTCACGAGAAATTTCAGGCTATTGACCTTCCTTATTCGAAAGGTGATTATGCAATGACAATCTTTTTGCCTAATTATAATGTTAATTTAAATACTATCATTAAAGATTTAAATCATGAAAATTTAACCCTCTGGTTATCAAATTTTAAAAAAAGATATGGACATCTTGCTGTGCCAAGATTTAAGCTTGATTTTAAGCGTTCTTTCAAGGATATTCTTGCAGAATTAGGTATGGGAGTTGCTTTTATTGAGGGATTAGCAGATTTCACAAGAATCAATAAAATGGGAGGTTTATTTATTTCTGAGGTATTGCACAAGTCTTTCCTTGAAATTAATGAAGAGGGAACCGAAGCTGCTGCCGTAACAGTTGTTGAGGTAGGTTATACAAGTGTCGGGGATGAGTTTAGGATGACAATAAATAGACCTTTCCTGCTTGTTATAAGAGAGACAAAGAACAATACTGTTTTGTTCCTCGGGAAAATTATGGAACCAAAAAGTAATTAAAATATTATCATAGTCGAGATTATGATTTCACGGCAATTACTTGAATATCGGTATTCCTCTTTATTACACCCTTGATTTTAAAAAATGGTGCTTCAATTAATTGACGGGTTTGAAATTCACCAAAAACATTAATTCCTTTTCCAATTATTTTTGGAGCTATAAATAAATGTAATTCATCATAAATCTTTTCTGTAATGAATGATGAGAAAATTGAAGCTCCGCCTTCGACTAATATAGATGCTATATTAAATTCACGGGCTAATTTTGAAATTGCGTCCTGAATATCGAGTTTACCCTGATTGTTCTGCCAGACAGGTAAAATATTGATTCCTCTGGATTTCAATAATTCAGCCTTCCTGCTATCTGAAGATTCCGGTTTGCAACAGACAATAACCGAAGAAGCTGAATCGTTAAAAATCCCCGTTTCGACTGGCAATGAAAGAGATGAGTCAAAAATTATCCTTATTGGATTTCTTCCTTCAATATCTCTGACAGTTAAACTTGGATTATCATTCAAAACAGTTCTTCTGCCAACCAACACGGCATCAACCTCAAAACGGAGAGCATGAACAGCTTTTCGGCTTTCTGGATTTGTAATCCATTTGGACTCACCAGTTGAGGTTGCAATATTCCCATCAAAAGTTTGAGCAGTTTTAATTATAATATAAGGAAGCTTGGTAGTAATATTTTTTACGAAGAAACGGTTAACCCATTTACAGTCTTCGGGCAAAACATCGGATTCAACATTGATTCCAGCATCTTTAAGCATTGCAATACCTCTACCCGAAACAACTGGATTAGGGTCTGTCATTCCGATTACAACTTTTTCGAATTTTTTTTCAATAATAGCGTTTGTGCAGGGAGGTGTCTTTCCATAATGAGTGCAGGGTTCAAGATTTACATAAAGAGTAGCTCCACTTAAGTCAATTCCCTTACAGTTTTCAATTGCTTCAATTTCAGCATGAGGGGCTCCAAATTTTTTATGCCATCCTTCTCCGATAACTACTCCATTTTTGACGATAACAGCACCAACTCTTGGATTAGGACTAACATAGCCCGTTCCTTGATATGCCAGTTCAATTGCTCTGTTCATGTAAAATTCATTTGTCATTTCTATCCTTCAAAAAAAGATTTTGTTTTAAAACCTAATTTAATATAAATAAATATTTTTTTTGTGTAAACTATTTTGTCAGGAAAATTTTTCAGTGTTGTGAAACTTTTCTGACATAACCTGAAGTCTTGTAAATTTTTATGCTACAATGACTTGTAGTGATTTTTTTATTTTTATAGTTTATTTATAAAAATTGTGCTATTTATATTTTCTGGCATTTTTTTTCACTATAATTAATTATGAAGATAGATGGAGAGAGATTGATAGCCGGCTAAACAAAAATTTAAATAATTTTCTTTAATAATCAAGAAAGGATGGAAAAAATGAAAAAGACAGCATTAATAATCGGATTAGCCATCATATTACAAATGATTGCTATAAGCTCCAATAGTGATAAAACAATCAAAAGTGAGTCCGACCTGCTTTTCAGGCATTACACCGTTCTTAATAAAATAAAAGGAGCACCAAGTTTTATTGAAGAAAAAGAGGATAATTATTCGGATTGGATTTATGTGGACACTAGTCCTAAGGGCTTTGACATTGATTATATTTATATGATTGAAGATGAAGGCATCATTTATTCTATCCTCATAGCTATTTATCCCGAGGAAGAGGAAATTAATAAAGAAATGCCCGGACAAAAACTTTAAACAAACAAGTTTTAACAAGCAAGAAAGGAAACAGAACAATGAAAAAGATTATCTTTATGCTAATGATTTTATTAGCAACAATGGATGTTATGTCCGGTGGTTATACAAGAAACAAAGTTAAGAATAGAGATATGGCTTACGGTCCCTTTGTTGTATATGAAACCCCGGAAACAATAGGTATTGCATACCGTTACGTCGAAGGAATAATAACTGCCTATAGCTGCGAAGGCGACAGCTGCTACGAACAAATTGATGGGATCTTTTGTACTGACTGTTATGCTGATTTCTTGGAAGCGTACGAAACCTATAAAAGCATATACGGAGAATGCGACACACATTATGTGGATAGTGAAGGTTTTGAAGTTTACGGATTTCTCAACAAAAGTATAGAAATCGCTTACAAAGATATATACAATTTCTACATGGTATTTTATTATCTGGAAGCATGTGACAAAGCCATGTCAGAATTCTATGATAAAGAATTCAAGAAAAGATATGGATTAGAAGAGGAGGACGAAAATGAGTGATATAGTAATTAGCAACGATGATCAGCTAAATGAAATACGCAGACAAATGGCAGAGAGACTTAAAGCTCAAAGATTAGAAACAACCGACAGAAGTAAGGTAAGAGCAATACCAATAGGAAGGGATAGAACAGGTGCAGTAGTAATGGGGGATTATGTCCCTCATTACGAAGCACAGAAATGGCTGGATGAAAAGTATCCAGGATGGAGTTGGGAAGTGCTGCCTGAAAGTTTCCGTGAATACGGAGGTATGGTTATCCTTGCTGGAAGACTTACTGTCTATGAACCTGAAGGAATTAAAAGCGGGTTATAAAAAAAGGCTGTTTATCATATTAATTAAAAAAACAAATTGATGAGAAACAGCCTTGATTGATTTTTAAATATTATTTAGTTATAACAAAGCCATAAGACTTATGATAATTGCCCGATTGAATTATCAAGGAGTAATAGCCGGAAGGACAAATATTCCCGTTTCTATCACGACCATCCCAGCTGAATTTGTAAAGCCCATTTTCAAGAACTAGTTTATCCAATGAAAAATATTCATTTCCATTTATATCCAGAATTTTAACTGCAAGATACTTTTCAGAATCTAAATTAATTGAAAAGTTCATTACATTATTTGAAGGATTTGGATAAATATTTACGTCTGAAAATTGAATTCTTGACTCATCAACTGAAGTAGAGATATTACCTTTTAAGGTTAAAATTACTGGCTTATCTTTCCCGTAAATTGAAATTATAAGATTTGCGATAGATTCCTCTGTTTTCTTTGGCTCAAATCTTATTGTAACAAATTCAGAAGCTTTTGATTTGATATTAATGTTGTTTTTGTCATCCTTAATTGAAAAGGCTTGTGCATCATCGCCAGTTATAGATAAACTTAAACCAGCGTCGAGAGTTCCATTATTGACAATCATCAACTGCCGTTCTGCAGGAATATCAATTGATGTGGTGCTTAGCAGGAACGGTGAAGTAGGAAGCTCTAAAAGTATATCCCCAGCCATTCCTATCAAGGATAATTTTGGACTCGTTTCGGAATTGCTCTCAAATTCGAGAAAAGCCGATTTTTGTCCCTCAGACTTTGGATTAAATGAGAATGATATATCTGTCGTTTCCCCTTTATTCAAAGAAATAGGCAGATTAATTCCTGAAACTGAGAAATCAGAAGCATCATTTCCGGTGATATTAATTTTTGTAATATTTAATGTTTGTGTTCCGATATTTCTGATGAAACCGGTAAAAACAGTATCTTTTTTGGTATTTACAATTGTTTGACCGAAATCAATTGCTGCATGAAGTAAGCTAATTTGAGGCTTTGTAGAAGCATCATTAACAGTCAGAGTAGCTTCCTTGCTGGTAATTGTGCCACAATCATTAGTTATTTTGCAGGAATAATTGCCAGCATCTGATTTTTGAACATTTTTCAGATGTAAGTCTGCAGTAGTTTTGCCGGATAATTCTGTATTATCTTTCAACCATTGAAATTTAAGTTTTTCCCCTTTGGCTGCAACTGTGAAATCAATATCAGCACCCTCGGCAACAGTTGCATCAGTTGGATGCAGTGTGATTTCAGGAGCTTTATTAATAGTTATTATTACTGTTTCGCTGTATTGCTCGGGTGGGCAAGCTCCAGATACCACTACATCGTATGTGCCTAAATCATTAACCGATACCTTGTCTATGGTAAAAACTGAGTCAGTAGCATTAGAGATATTATTCCCGTTTTTTCTCCATTGAAATTTTAAGTCTGAACCCTTAGCAGATACCTTGAATGTAGCTTTTCCACCATCACAGGATGATATTGATTTCGGGTGAATTGTTATCTGCGGAGGTTCATTAACAGTCAATTTAGCCTGAACAGAAGTTCTTGAAGGATTACATTTTCCACTAACTATACAGTCATATAAACCTTCATCGGACTTTTGAACACTGGGTAAAGTTAATGTTGAACTGGTTGCACCAGAAATCGGAGACCCTCCTTTTCTCCACTGGTATGTTAAATCAGTTCCTGAAGCACCAACACTGAATTCAGCCTGTCCGCCAACGCATGAAGATACAGGCTGTGGTTGTTGTGTAATTGTTGGTGATTCGTCCACTGATAGAGTAGCAGAAGTTGACGTTACAGGGCTTCCACAGGCACCTGTAACAATACAATCGTAGTTCCCGGCACTGTTGAGAATAACAGGGTTTATGTTTAAAGTGGCACTATTGCTATTCGGTATGCTTGTGCCGTTTTTTCTCCAGACATAGGTTAATCCACTACCTGAAGCAACTACTCTAAAACTAACAGATTGACCTGTGCAGGCAGTTGCAGATTCCGGATTTTGTGTGATTTGTGCTGATTCACCAATGATGAAAGTGCTATTTGAAACATCAGCAACAGAAAGGTTTGAGGCCTTTGAAATTCTGATTAAATATTGATTTCCGGGGGTTTGACCTGATGGAATCTTCCAAGCCCATGAACCTGTGCTTGCTGATAAATTTGTAGCAAGATTTGTATAATTCACACCATTATCCGATGAAATAGCTATGTCAACATTTTGAACTGCTGTTGCAGACCAAGTTATGTTTCGGGTTGTCCCGGGGCACCAGATTTCTCCACCATTTGGTGAATTAACTGTAATAGATGGAGCTTCCTGAACGGTGATGGTTTGAATTGCCAATCTGTTCCACTGGTCGTTTGCATCAGCATTTCCATTTCCATTAACACAATTTGCAATTGCCCTTAGGTAATAATTACCGGGTTGTGAGGGGGCTGTCCAAGAGAAAGAAAAACTTGTAGAGCCGCTTTGCAACGATTTTGCTGAACTATGGGTTAACTCTCCTGAGCTAAGCTGTAACCCTGAACCAGTTCCGGGAGAAAGCGTGCCTGCATTTGTTTCACCTGTTGTTGTTGTTTTGACTGCTATATCAATTCCTGCCGCTGTGTGATTTGAATTAGAACTTGATACAGTAATGGTCAAATTCAATGTTGCACCTGTTTGAACCGTGAAAGACCCGCTTTCACTCGATACACTTAAGCTTACATTTGAATTAGCACCTGTTGAATGGCAACTGCACCCATTTGATGTGCTTGATGTTACTCCTGTATAACCGTTTGACCTTGCGTATACAGCATAAGTTACAACCACGACAAAAGCGATTAAAAATAAAGTAAAAACAATGCTTGGTTTTGACCTTATTTTTTCAAATAAATGAAATTTGTATGAAAGTTTCATTAAAACCCTCCAAATATTTTTATAAATTAAATTAATTTTTAGTATTAACTAATTTAATTAATAAAAGTTACATTAGTAATATTATTTTATTTTAATTTTTAATGTAACTGAAGGATAAATTTGGTATTTAAAAGACAGGACAATATTGTCATCAACATTAAAATCATAGAGATGAGCCCCTACATAGGAGTCAATTGCAGCGAGAAGATAAACAGCCACAAGAAAAAAAGCACTCTGATCACGATTATCCCTGTAAAATTCCTTTTTGCGTCCTAAAAAAAACAGATCAGAACTGTTAGGAGAAGTTTTTTTTAATTCATCATATTGATTTTGATAAGTTTGATACTTTGAATTATTATCCAAAACAAAATAAACAAGCAATCCGCATCCGGCAGCAAAGAGAGGTGCTTTCCAGTAGTTTTCAACATAAATCTGACCCCAACCGGGAAGAACAAGCGATCTGAGAATAGCTCCAAGAGGAGATTTTTGCATCTGAAAACTCTTATCTTTGATTTCCTGACTGTCCGCAATTGTAGAAATTTTTTTAAAAGATAAAGAATCGTTTTCTTGCTTTGAAAGTGAATCTAAGTGGTTATCAGGATTTTGAGAAAATAATTGAAATGAAAAACAAAAAAATACAGTAAATAAAAAGAATAGTAACTGATTTTTTCTGAATGATAAAGTTATCTTGGTAAATATCTGCAAAATAAGATTTGAATAAAAAAATAACATTATTCAATAATTATTGATTCTGTTTGATCTGCTGCAAATAATAATATTTACCCAGCAAAGCGGCACCAATAATGCCGGCATCCTTAGTGAATTCTGCCCTTCGTATCTCAGCATCTTTTGCAATAGTAGGAATGGCACGCTCTTTAATTGTTTTTAATGCTACATCAAAGAGAATAGGATGAGCAAGAGAAATACCACCACCGATAATTACTAATCTCATGTCTAATAAATTCATTGCAGAAACAAGTCCTAATCCTAAATATTCGCCTATTGTTGTGAATATTTCAATAGCAGCTTCATCATTTTGGGCAGATGCTTCAGATACAAAATATGGGTCTGGTCTGTCATATTTATGAAGAATTGAGTCAGGGTAATTTTTGATTACTCGTGCTGCAAAGGCAGTAATTTGGTTTCTGCCAACATATTCTTCGAGTATTCCAGTTCTGAAAGGCATTTTTGAATTGACTGACTCGTGAGCATCAATAATTACATGACCAATTTCACCGGCACCTCTATGTTTTCCACGAAGAATTTTTCTGTCATATACAATGGCACCTCCGACACCTGTGCCAAGAGTAACATAAAGAAAATGTGTTTCGTTTTTTCCAGCACCAAGGAGCATTTCTGCAGCTGCAGCTGCATTTGCATCATTATCAATCTCAATTGGAAGAGAGAACTGATTTCTTAGAAATTTACCGAGCGCAATATCATACCATTCTGGTAAATTTGGGGAAATCTTCACTGTA
This sequence comes from uncultured Hyphomicrobiales bacterium, assembly GCA_964473465.1. Classification (GTDB taxonomy): domain Bacteria; phylum Bacteroidota; class Ignavibacteria; order Kapaibacteriales; family UBA2268; genus CALHRB01. The sequence continues at coordinate 128,608 of CAYYPE010000006.1, read as the reverse complement.
CCTTCCTCGTCAACGATCCCGGGTATTCCAACGCCAATTGACTTTGCGTTCTTGAACTTGTTCATCGTTATTGTCAGCATTCTTTTGATGAGATTGAGAACATAGTCAAGACCCTTATGAGCGTTAGTTGCAGCAGTATATTGATGAACTAATTTTCCGTTTTCGTCTATAACTCCAATCTTGAAATTCGTTCCACCGATGTCTAAACCGATATACATAGGAAATAAATAAAAATTAACAGAAAATATATTATCAAAACGTTATTGATATAAAATTTATTTTGTTTTGCTTAGAATATAAACCTTTTCGCCCGGAGAAATATAGCCATAATATTCTCTTGCGATTCTTTCAATTTCGATATAATCGTTTTCGAAACGCTTTCTTTCACTAAGCAAAGAGTCCCTGATAAGAGTTTCTTTTTGTTTGATATTCAGCAGTTTATTTTTTTCTGAATTTAATTCAATTCTTTTAAGCAAACCAAAATCTGAAAAGATGAAAAAAAGAAGTATAAAAACAAAGAAAACAACATAAAGCAATAATCTTATTTTTTTCTTCATATTTTTATTGAGCAAACCTTTTAAGAATATCAATATAATTATCAATTTCTTCTTTTGTTCTTTTTTCGGTAACAGCAATAAGCAATCCCGGCTCGCACTCTGGATACCTGTTTGTATCAATACCGCCTAAAATACCTGCTTTTTCAGCTTCTTCAAGAATGATTGAAGGACTAACAGGTGTTTTAACCAAAAATTCTCTGAAAAATGGTTTGTCATTGAATAAAGAATATCCCGGAATCTCCTTTATCTTTGCAGCAAGGTAATGTGCCTTATGGAAAGAATTCTCAGCAACTTCAATAATTCCTGCTTTCCCCATTGCTTCCATATAGACAGTCGCTGCGAGCATAAATAGACCCTGATTTGTACAAATGTTTGATGTTGCTTTTTCTCTCTTAATTTGTTGCTCTCTGGTTTGGAGTGTTAAAACAAAACATTTGTTGCCATCAGCATCAAGAGTAACGCCAGCAATTCTTCCGGGAATTTTTCTAACAAAATCTTTTTTTGTTGCAAAAATACCTAAATATGGACCACCATAGCTCAATGGAATACCTAAACTCTGACCCTCACCGGTAACAATATCAGCATTATATTCTCCGGGGGCTTTTAAAATCCCGAGCGATACAGGGTCAGCTGAAACAATAAACAAAGCTCCTTTACTATGAGCAATTTTTTCAATTTCCTCAACTTCTTCCAGATTCCCATAGGCATTGGGATGTTGAACGATTACTGCAGAAGTCTTATCCGAAATATTTTTTTCTAATTCTCCTAAATCGCTGGTTCCGTCGCTCTGAACGAATGTTTTATAAGTGAAATTTTTTCCAGCACAGATAGTTGATATGACCCTTTTGTAATTTGGATTTATAGTTCCTGCAAAAAGAAATTCGGTTTTACGATTATGAGCAAAAGACATCAGGCAGGATTCTGCTAAAGCTGTTCCACCATCGTAAAGAGAGGCATTAGATATATCCATTGCAGTCAGATTGCAAATAAGAGATTGAAATTCATACATTGCCTGAAGTGTTCCTTGAGATACTTCTGCCTGATATGGCGTGTAAGCTGTTTTGAATTCAGAGCGATCAATTACCATATTGACTATGGATGGAACAAAAACATCATAGGCTCCTCCACCCATGAAGCAAACGTGTGATGATGAAGTAGCATTCATAGATGCATATTTCTGCATCAGTTTTAGTACTTCGTATTCGGATAATTCAGGTGGCAGATTTAAATCTCCTCTAAATCTTAATTCCTCGGGTATAACTTTGATCAAATCCTCGAAATTACTTACGCCAATCTTATCTAACATTTCTTGCTGTATTTTTTCTGTATTTGGATGAAACGACATCAAATTCTCCTGATTCTATTTTTTTAAAATTTTCAAAATGCAAACATGCAATTTAAGTCTTTAATCAATATTTACAAAAAAGAGCCTGTTAAGTAGTTCAATAATGGAATTATAATTACTGATCATTAGAATTTGATAAATGGTTTTACTATTATTTTATTATTAATATAAATTCTGATAAAATAAAATCCATTGGGTAAATTTTGAAGATCAATCTTTTTTTGCCTACTTAATTTACTATCAAAATGAAGAATGACAACCCCTTGAAGATTTACAATTTCAACATCCGAAATAGCTTCATCGCTAATTATATTAACATAGTCTTTAGCAGGATTTGGATAGATATTTGGTCCATGATTAAGTAAATTATCAATCTCTATATCTGATTGAGTGTCATATTCGTAGCACCCAATGTCAATTCCATTTAATTTTGGTCTGAGTTTATAATCCAAATCTGTTAGTGGGATACCTTTTTCTGAAATTCCTTTATCAATCGCTAGTGATGATGATTGAAGATGAAAATCACCAGTTGTCCCCCATGTTGGATTTACGAAATCAGCATCGGCAAAAAAATTACCAACACCTATTGTTTTTATTGTTACTGAATCAAATTCCTGACCCATAGCTTCTAACAATATTTCCTCTCCGGTTGTTCCGAATATATTGTTTTTTAAAATCAGATTGACGTTAGGGCTGGAATAAAAACGATTAGAAATACCCTGAAAAAGGCAATTTCTTATCAATACTGTTGATTTATTTTGAAGTCCATAGTTTATTGTTCCGAGATAATGACCTCTTGGAGAGCCATCGTGAATGGTTAGATTGGTTAATTCGGCATAATAATTTTCCTTTTCACACTCAAGTATGATTGACACCCATGGTGAGCCCTCGGGATTGCCTCCACCAATACCATAGACAAGACAATTTTCTGCTCTTGTGCTATCTCCCCATAGTTTGATACCATCAGCAAAATTATTTGCCGAAATACAATGATGGATATATGTTTTATTCGATTTTGAATCAAAGCCGTCGCCTAAATTGAACTGACTGATACAATTGCTGATTTCAAAAGGTCCTTCAGAAATTTCTATTCCAATTCCATCGGGGCGATCCCATTCGGAGTTTTGCTCTTTTCCCCTGAAATATTTACCTGCATATTCCAGCATACAGCTATCCACCAGTACATTTTTCCAGCCAGAACCTGAAGAATGATAAGCCGAGCTGATTAAAGTTCCTCCAGTGTGATGCAAATGGCAATTTTTAATTATAATGTTTTCTGAATTTCCATTGAGGTTAATTGCTGTTTCTTCAATATGGTGAATTAACAAATTACGTAAAATGATATTTTCAATTTTATCCTGATCGTTTGAAGTAAAATTCTGAATTCCATCTCTTAAGCCGCCAGAATAAGGATTATCAATCACACTTGTTATTTCAATATTTTCTACCAGGATATTTGAATTTCCACCAAGATCAATTGCAGCAAGTAAACCAGAACCATTATCCCCTTTGCCCTTTAACTTTGGTTTGGTGTTGCCTATTCCCTTTATAACAGTAAATTTGTTGTTCATTCCACCCGGTGGAGTAATCATATCATCATAATAAATTGACATTATATACTCGCCTGACAATATAAGCAGAGTATCACCAGATGACATTGCTTTTGAGCCATAACCCGGGCTTGCAAAAGACTGCTCGGGAGTTAGACCGTTGTTATTGTTATTGCCATTTGGTGAAACATAATATGTTGTTGAGTAAGTCAAATTACTTAAAATTATTATAAAAAATATAGTAGTGAGAACTTTCATAAACCCTCTAATTATTTTTCATCAAATTTAGTCAATTAGGTTTAATTAAACAAAGAATAATTTTTATTAGTTATATTTAATTATTAATTTTGAGTAAATTAATTTTTTAATTATTAGGAAAAACATTATGGAATTAAAATTTAGGTTACTCGACCATCCTTTTTACAGAAGTTGGTCAGAAGGAAAAGTCAGTATTTCGAAACTTTCAGAATACGGAAAATCATATAGTGAACTCATTTCTTATATGCCTGAGCTTTGGAAAAGTATAACTGAAGACTTAAATGTAAGAAACGAAACTTCAGCAAGAATAATCGAAGACGAGACCAGACATATTGCACTTTGGACAAAATGGATAGAAAAAATTCCAGAAGCAGAAAATTCTCCGAGTTTAAAACACATTATTGATGAAATATCTGAAATGTCCCCTTCTGCAAGACTTGGAGCACTTCAATCATTCGAAATGCAGCAGCCTGAAGTAGCACAGACAAAAAAAGAAGGTTTGATTAAGCACTATGGATTTCTTGCTGAAGATATGGATTATTTTGATGAGCATTTGAATGAAATTCACCATATTAATTTTGGATTGAACCTTGCTAATACAGTCTGCAACAAAGAAGAGTTCGAATCGGGTTTGCAGAAAGGCTCTGAACTATTTTATCATAGCCTTGACGCATTTGTCGAATGCTAATAAAGTAGCAGATTTGTTTTTTTCTAAGCATTGAAAATCATATATTTGCTTTATGAAAATTAGCAAAATATTTGGTGTTTTTATTCTTGTATTGTTTTTGTCTTGTTCGAATTCCGAAGAAGAAAAGAACAGATTTATTGAAACCCAAAAAGAAATATTGATTTTAAGATCAGTATATCCCGATACAGGTGTAGCAAATCCAAAGATACTTAAAGTATATGAAAAGTATGGCTTCACGAGGGAATCATTCAGAGAAAAGTATTTTGAATATACAAAAAATCCTGAGGAATTCCTCAGGATTCAGGATAGTGCACAGGCTAAAGCAAAAAGAGAATTACTTAAATTGAAGCAAAAAGAACAAATTACGGAATAATATTTACATTTTTCCGTTTCTTTTGATAATATCACGTGCAATAACAAGCTTCTGCACTTCGGAAGTTCCTTCGAAAATTCTGTTAATTCTTGAATCCCGATAGAAGCGTTCAATTGGTAACTCTCTTGAGTATCCCATACCGCCATGGATCTGAATTGCAAGGTCTGAACATTTATCCAGAGCCATCGAAGCAACGTATTTGACCATTGCAGCCTGCCTTGAAAGCATTTCACCGCTGTCATAGAGCTTAGCAGTATGGTATAAAAGTGTATCGAGCACGTAAATTTCAATAGCCATTTCCGAAAGCATAAATTGAACAGCCTGAAAATTAGCTATTGGTTCATCGAATTGTTTTCTTTCTTTAGCGTATTTTGTTGATAGTTCAAGCAATTCCTTGCAGGCACCCAAACAAGCAGCTCCAAGACCCAAACGACCGGCATCCAAAGTTTTCATAGCAATCAGAAAGCCTTTCCCCTCTTTGCCAATCATATTTTCTTTTGGAACTCGGACATTATCGAATGTCAGAGATGAAGTTTTACTGCCACGAATACCCATTTTTCTTTCAGGGGCTCCGGGAGTAAAGCCAGGAGTGCCTTTCTCGACTACAAAACCTGTTATTCCAAGGTTAGTTCTTGCAAACACAGAGAAAACATCAGCGAATGGACCATTCGTAATCCAGAGTTTTTCGCCATTTATTACCCATTCATTTCCATCTAAATATGCTTTTGTCTTGAGATTGAAAGCATCGGAGCCGGCACCCTGCTCGGTAAGAGCAAAAGCAGCAATTTTTTCTCCACTGGCACAAGGAACAACAAATCTTTGCTTCAATTGTTCATCACCGCCAATATATATGGCATTTGTTCCAATCGAGCAATGTGCTCCTATCATAGTTGCAGTTGAAAGGCAGCCTCTACCAATTTCTTCCTGAACAATACAATAACCAACCTCTCCAAAACCGCTTCCACCATATTCAAGTGGAAATGGGGCTCCCAGAAGACCTAATTCTTTGATTTTATTTATTATTTCTGGTGGGATAGCTTCATCTTCGTCAATTTTGGCTGCTACAGGTTTTAATTCATTGTTTGTGAAATCTCGAACCATCTCACGAAGCATATTTTGTTCTTCGGTAAAAAAATTATCATTCATAGCTAAATCCAAGAAAAAGATTAAATAATAAGTAACAGCAAAAATAATAAGTAATTTATTATATAATAATAAATTAATCGAATAATAGAAATGATTGTAACAAATGTGTTGCTTGACTAACCAATAAAATTCAGGATGTTTTCGCCACCATCAACGCCTATTGTCTGTCCATTAATCCAATAAAATTTTTCATCGGCTAAAAGCGAAATTGCCTGTGCAACGTCTTCGGGTAAGGTATTTCTATCGAACGGATTATGTTGTTTCGCATGGGCAAGCATTCCTTCGAATCCGGGAATTTTCCTTGCTGCGGGAGTATCGGTTAATCCTGCCATAATTGAATTTGCGGTTATCTGATAAGGGGCTAATTCAACGGCTATCTGACGAATGTATGCTTCAATAGCTGCCTTGGCTGCAGAAACTGCTCCGTAATTAACCATAGCTCTTTGTGAGCCTATGCTGGTTAGTGCAAAAATTCTACAGGTCTTTGCGAGTAAATTATTCTTGAATAAATCTTGTGTCCAATATAATAAGCTGTTTGCCATAACATCAAGTGTCATTTCAACTTGTTTCTTGTTTATCATTTCCTCATGATTTTCTGAGAAAAAAGGGCGAATTGAACCGAAAGCCAATGAATGAAGAAGAACTCGAAGCATTGGTTTAACCTCATCTTTGAAATCTTCTTTAATTTGATGGATGATGCTTTCTCTGACCTTATCATCAGCAGCGTTTGCATTAAAGAATTTTACTTTAACACCAAAAGACCTGAGTTCTTCGGCAAATTCTTCAGCCTGTTTTTTCCCACTTCCCAGATCTAGGTGCACACCATATATTCCATATCCTTTTCTGGCTAATTCATGAGCAGTTGCCTTCCCAAAACCACTCGAAACTCCAAGTATCAAAGCAAAAAAGTTTCTTGATTCCATTTTTAATATTCCATAATTACTGAAAAAAAAGCATCTTCAAATGAGATGCCATCATTCAATTCATTTAAGAATTTTACAAAATTATTATTTGTTTTATAAATAAAAAAATTTAATATTTATAAAAAATTAATTTAATAGTTTAAGAAATATACTCACTATTTTAATCATCATAACGTTTTAATTTTTTTTATACAGAGAAAATTAAAAATGTCAGAAATGATTACACCGATTCCCGTTGCAAAAAATCCAAATGATATAAAAGACCAATTTGAAGCTTTAGTTGAAATTATCAGAATTTTGAGGAGAGAATGCCCTTGGGATAAAAAGCAGTCAATTGAATCAATAGCCCATTTAATGATTGAAGAAGCCTATGAAACTATTGATGCCATTCATAATAAGGATTATGAAGGTTTATCCAAAGAATTAGGAGACTTGCTGCTTCATATTATTATGCATAGCGTAATGGCTGAGGAAAAAGGGTATTTCAATTTAATGGATGTTATCAAAAGAATTCAGGACAAACTTATCTTCAGACACCCTCATGTTTTCGGAGGGCTTAAAGTATCAGGAGAAGAAGAAGTAGTTGAAAATTGGGAAAATTTAAAGAAAAAAGAAGGAAAAAATTCTGCCCTTGATGGTGTTCCTCCAACCCTGCCATCTCTATTGCGGGCTGAAAGAATCCAACATAAAGCTTCAAGAGTAGGCTTCGACTGGCAAAATAAAGATGATGTCTGGATTAAGGTTGAAGAGGAAATATTGGAACTGAAAAAAGCCTTACTCGAAAATAAAATTGCCGACAAGACTGAAGAAATCGGGGACTTGCTCTTTTCGTTAGTTAATGCATGTCGTTTTGAAGGTGTTGTTGCCGAAGAATCTCTTCAACTAACCAACAATAAATTCATTAAAAGATTCCAATATATTGAAGAAAAGGCTAAACAAATAAATAAAAAACTCAGCGAAATGACACTTGAAGAAATGGATGCTATCTGGGATGAAGCTAAAAAGATAGTTTAATCTACTGATTTTTATTTCATGATTTATTCTCTTCGTTCAATAAATCTGGCCTTCTTTGCCGTGTCTTTAATAATGACTGCTCCTCTCTCCATTTATTAATTTCCTTATGGTTGCCGCTAACAAGTATTTCAGGAACCTTTATTCCTCTGAAATCAGCTGGTTTGGTGTAATAAGGCGGTTCAAGCAAACCATTCTGAAAAGAATCTTCTAATGCTGATTCGGCATTTCCTAAAACCCCCGGAACTAACCTTACTATAGAATCTATTAAAACCATTGCAGGCAGTTCTCCACCACTGAGAACATAATCACCGATGGAAATTTCTCTGGTAATAAGTCTATCCCTTATTCTTTGGTCAATTCCCTTGTAATGACCAGCAAGAATAATAATATTTTTTTTTATCGAAATTTCGTTAGCAATCTTTTGATTTAGCTTCTCACCATCTGCTGTCATATAAATAATCTCGTCATATTTGTTGCTTTCGGTGAGCTTTTCGATGCATTTGAAAACCGGTTCGCATTTTATAATCATTCCCGCACCACCACCATAGGGCGTATCATCAATGTGTTTGAATTTATCATCTGCATAATCATGAAGATTGTGAAGCCTGATTTGAACTATCTGCTTTTCCTGTGCAATCCTTATTATGCTTGTTTTTAAGACCGACTCAAACATAGCAGGATGTGCAGTTATAATATCAATCATCATCAAAGGTTTATTATCTTCTTTGCTATTTCTCATCTTTTTTTGAAGTTATCAGATCAATTAATCCATCTAAAAGTTTTATATAGACACATTTTTCGGAAATTTCAACTTTCTTAATCACATCGTTAATTACAGGAACAGGCATTTCTCCTGATTCAGTTGAAACAAACCAAACGTCATTTCCCGGAAGTATGCTTACATCTGATATTGTTCCAATCAAATTTCCTGTATCAATGTCAATCACCTTACAATCAATTAAATCTCCAACAAGATAGAAATCCGGTTTTGTATTCTCTATAAATTTATCATCAACAAACACAGCCTTATTTATAAGGTTATTGTTCTCAAAATCTGTATTCTCGTTTAAATATATTATAATTTTATTATTACCAACCTCGAAATTTTTAATGATTAATTTATCTATGAAATTCCTCGAAAAACCTATATAAATTTCTACGCACTCATCCTTTATCTTATAACCTTCGGCTATATCTTTTAACTTTATAAGATTTAAATTCTTATTATAATGCTCTATAGTTCCTAAGTAAATCAAATTTTTTTCTGAACTGGACTTCATCAATATTAAAGCAAAAAAATCAACATAAATTAGAAAACACGAAAGAAAATAAAATTAGTTTATAGACATCTTTAACCAGTTATTAATTTATCACAAAAATTGATTCTTGAAAATGGTAAAACTTGATACAATTATTTCACTGTCAAAAAGGCGTGGCTTTGTATTCCAATCATCCGAAATCTACGGTGGTTTAAATGGTTGCTGGGATTTTGGACCTTTGGGGGTAGAAATGCTCAGAAATCTAAAAGATTTATGGTGGAAATCCATGACTTATCGTGATGATATTGAAGGAGTAGATGCATCAATTCTTATGCACCCCCGAACATGGGAAGCGAGTGGTCACATTGCTCAGTTCAGCGACCCTATGATTGATAATAAAACAAGCAAGGCAAGGTTTCGTGCTGATAATCTAATAGAAGAATACATTGATAGATTGAGAAATAAGAAAAAGGACAGCTTAGCTGATGAAATTGAAAGTAAGCTATCTCAAGCAAAGGAACCGTCTGACTATTATAATATAATTATCCAGTATGAAATTCCTGACCCCGTTTCAGGAACAAAAGATTGGACAGAAGTAAGAAATTTCAACCTGATGTTCAAAACATTTATCGGACCAGTCGAAGATAATGGCAGTATTGTTTATTTAAGGCCCGAATCTGCTCAGGGTATTTTTGTAAATTTCAATACAGTCCTGCAAACAACAAGACAGAAGATACCATTCGGGATAGCACAAATTGGAAAGGCTTTCCGCAACGAAATTAATACAAAGAATTTCCTCTTCAGAACACGTGAGTTCGAACAGATGGAAATGCAGTATTTCGTTAAACCCGGAAATGAATTGGAATGGTATGAATACTGGAAAGAAAAGCGTTTCAACTGGTATTTAGATATAGGAATCAAAAAGGAAAACCTAAAATTCAAAGACCATGACAAGTTAGCCCATTATGCAAACAAAGCTGTGGATATTGAATTCAGATTCCCTTGGGGTTGGGGAGAAATTGAAGGTATTCATTCCCGAACGGATTTCGACCTCAAAAATCATCAGGAATATTCTGGCAAGAAAATGGAATATGTTGATGCTGTCAATAATGAGAGATATATACCATACGTAGTCGAAACTTCCGGCGGGGTAACACGGTCTTTTATGGCTTTCCTCTGCGATGCCTATGACGAAGAAGATGTTATCGGGGAAAATGGAAAAACCGAAAAGAGAACTGTTCTACACTTAAACAGTAAACTTGCTCCAATCAGCGTTGCAGTTTTTCCTTTGGTAAATAGAGATGGAATGCCAGAAATGGCTGAAAACATCTATAGGGACTTGCATAAATATTTCAGGGCTCAATTTGATACATCCGGAGCAATTGGTAGAAGATACAGAAGACAGGATGAAATTGGAACACCATTTTGTATCACTATAGATAGTCAATCCCTCGAAGATGGCTCCGTTACTATTCGAAATAGGGATACAATGTTGCAGGACAGAGTCTCCGATAGCAATATTAAGAGCTATCTCGATGAACGATTGTCATTTTAGTAAAAAACAAATGGGGTTACCAGCAAATTAACCCCATTTATTTAAAATTTAATTTAAAAGAAAGAATTTAAATCAGCACAGCTTTGTAGCCATAATTAATAATGCCGGATTCTCCTTCTTCCATAATTTTACGGAAAACAAGTTCAACACGGGCACCAATTTTAACATCATTAATATCGCAATCAGTTACCATTGCTGTTATTCTTGCACCTTCGTCTGTCTCAATAATTGCAACCGGATAAGGCGTAGAATGAGAAAACTGATTTGAAGCAATATGAATTATGGTATAAGATAAAATTGTACCCGTTCCTTTCAGATTTATTTTTTCGTAAGTCCTTGAGCCGCTATTAGGGTCAATATAACGATTTGGCAAAGAAACATAACCACTATCGAATTTTTGGGCTTCGAGGGCATAACGATGAAATTTTTCTCTGTGATATCTTGCGCTATCTGCCATTAGAGTGCCTCCAAAATATGAACAATACAACTTCCACCGGAACCACCCATGTTCTGGGTCATTCCAAATTTTGCATCAGGAACCTGACGAGCTCCTGCTTTACCAGTTAACTGATAATAAGCCTCGATAACCTGTGCTGCACCAGTAGCCCCAACCGGATGACCTTTTGCCTTCAATCCACCGCTTGGATTAATAACAATTTTCCCACCGTAAGTTCCCTGACCTTCTGCAATGGCTTTTCCGGCAGTTCCATATTCAAAAAATCCCAGTTCCTCGGCAACAATGATTTCGGCGATTGAGAAACAATCATGCACTTCGACAAACGAAATGTCTGCCGGAGATAAACCTGCCATTTTGTAAGCTCTGTCAGCAGCCAGCTTAACTGCTTCCAATCGTGTTAAGTCTTTGTGGTCGTGCAGAGCAATTGGTCCGGTAGCTGCACCGACAGCTCTGATTTTAACAGGTTTATCGGTGAATTCTTTTGCTCTGTCCAGTGGACATAAAATCACTGCAGCAGCACCGTCAGTAATTGGCGAGCAATCCATCAATCTTAGTGGATCAGCTACCATTGATGATTTAAGAACATCATTTAAACTAATTTCAAAGGGGTATTGAGCATTTGGATTATTTACAGAATGTTTATGGTTTTTGATTGGCACCTGAGCAAGTTCTTCCCTTGTTAAACCATATTTTTCCATATAAACCCTTGCCATCATAGCATAAAGCCCGGGAAAGGTAACTCCGTTATAAGCCTCATACTCCTGATCGGATGCCGTTGCAAGAACAATAGTCCCGTCCTCGACATCCCACATTTTTTCAACACCACCGGCAAGAACTATATCACTCATACCTGATGCAACTTCTATAAATGCAGCTCGAACGGCAGAACCTCCAGAAGCACAAGCAGATTCAACATGAAGCCCCGGAACCCCTATTTGTCCCATATAATCAGCCATAAGCGAACTCAAGTGTTCCTGATAGGTATATAATCCGCTCGACATTGCCCCGAGATAGAAAGAATCAATTTTTTTAACTCCGGCATCGTCCATAGCTTTGATAGCAGCTTCAGCAAACATATCTCTAATGCCCTGCTCCCAAAGTTCACCAAATTTGGTCATTCCGACACCGATGATTGCAACATCACGCATAATTTCTCCTGAATTTATTTTCAATTAAATTTAGTCATTAAATAATATTTTTTTACGATAAGCAGCATATTTACCGTAAGATAAATATATTTTTTTGTTATTTAACAGATCTCTTGTCTTTGGTGCTAAATCCTGAACTTCAAGAATTTTGTCAGTCACCTGAAAAATAAAGGAATCGCTACCTGCTCCAGAGCCGAATGAGCACATAAATATCTTATCTCCCGGCTTTGCTATATCGAGAATTGATGTCAGTCCTGTCGGTGAGGAACCGGAATAAGTATTGCCCATAATATTCACAACCCAGCCTTGTTCCATTTGTTGATTAGTAAAACCAAGAGTTTTCCCAACTTTTAGTGGGAATTTTCCGTTAGGCATATGAAAAACGGCATAGGCAAAATCAGAGGCTTTCATACCGGATTTTTCCAAAATAGCTCTGGAAGCCCCAAGGATATGTTTGAAATAAGCAGGTTCGCCAGTGAATCTTCCACCATGGCGGGGATATCTTTGATACTCTCTTCTCCAGAAATCAGGTGTATCTGAAGTATATGAATGAGTGAATAATACCTCTGCCAGCACATTTGTCTTGCCAAAAATGAAAGCTGCACCTCCAGCCGATGCGGAATATTCAAGTGCATCGCCCGGTGCTCCTTGAGAAGTATCGGCACCAATTCCCATTGCATATTCCATTTCACCCGATTTCACATGACTGTAAGCCACATACATTGCTTCTGAGCCAGCTTTGCATGCAAATTCATAATCTGCAACATGAACGTGTGGACCTATCCCAAGAGCATCAATTAAAATTGTCCCCGAAGGTTTCACAGCATAAGGATGTGATTCGGAACCGATATAAACAGCTCCGATTTTTTGGGGGTCAATCCTCGCTCTTTTCAAGGCATTTTTTGCAGCTGCAACAGATATTGTAATTGTATCTTCGTCCTGTCCCGGGACAGTCTTTTCGGCAAGTAGAAGACCTCTCTCGATTGCTGCGGGATCCGAACCCCATTGCTCTGCTATAGTTGAGGATTTAATCCTGTGTGCAGGAACGTAAGCCCCGTAACCAACTATACCTACCATAAAAATCTCCTGAATGTATTTAATAATGTTAATTAAGATTTGTTCTATTTGTTGTCAACGTCTTTGAAACTCAATACCATCATTGGAACATCGCTTGTTAAATCTTCGCAACGAGCCTGAATTTTCCAGACAACATTTATTATTTCTTTTATTTTTTCGACAACAGGTTTTGCTTTTCCCTTGAATTTTCCAAGAAGAATGGCTCCGTCGCCAATCAAAGCCCAGAATTGATCAAAGCTTCTTATTTTCGTGTTAAGAATGTTAATTAGTGAGTTCAACCTTTTTACGAGCTTGTTTGAGTGGTAGCCGTTTATTTCTTTTGTTTCACTGATAATATCAAGAAGCTCGTCTATTAGCCGGTTAATAATTCTCAGTTCTCTATCAGTTAAATCGAAAATTGTAACATCTTCTAAAATTGTTCTGAATTGGGATTTTTTCTCGTATAAAATCCTTTCCTGATTAAATTCCAGAACATCTCTTTCAATTTCCTTATTTCTTGTTTCGAAAAATCTTATTATTAAGCCAATATTTATTTTTTTATCGAGAGTTAGCTTTGGGAAGGCAACTTCGAGTTGATTTTGTTCAGCAAATACCTGATAAAATCCAAAAATTTCGATGAAATCCTCATAATACTGTTGTTTGTTTTGGGCAATGCTTGAATTGTTCATTAAATTCATAAAAGCATTGATAATTTCGGATTCTGCAAGTAATTTATTACTTGGCAGACTATTTATAAAAGAATCGTCTATTATCATCTAAATCTCCATCCTGATGAGATTGTTAAAAATGAAAATTTTATATGCTTAATAATAAAATAAAAAATATAAGTTATTGAAAATCCACGAATAAAAAAAGAGAAATTTAAATCAAACATCATAGCATCCAATAGCTCTTGAAATAACGAGCCTTTGAATCTCGGAGGTCCCCTCCCCAATCTCAAGCAATTTTTGGTCCCTGTAATATCTTTCGGCATCATATTCTTTCATCAAACCATAGCCACCGAGAAGTTGAACACAATGATTTACTGCCATATGAGCCAATTCAGAACAGTAAAGCTTGCAAATTGCTGATTCTTTTGTGATTTTTTCGTTTCTATTAAGCCTTCTGCAAATTTCATAAAGATAATTTCGGGCTAATTCTATGCCCATATCAATATCTGCCAATTTAAAAGCATTAATCTGGTAAGTGGAGATTGGATGTCCAAAGGTTTTTCTCTCTTTTGCATATTTTAAGGCATAATCGAAAGCACCCTGAGCTAAACCAAGTCCCATTGCGGCAATTGATAGTCTCCCGTTATCTAAAGTTGCAAGCATTTGTTTGAATCCGTCACCAACCTTTCCAAGAATATTCTCGGAAGGAACCCTGCAGTCCTCAAGAATTAATTCACTGGTATTGGAAGCTCGCCACATCATTTTTCCTGTCATTTTTTTCTGGGTAAAGCCCTTTGTATCGTTTTCAACAAGAAAACAGGTGAATTCTTTCTTTCCGTCTTCTCTTTCTCCGGTAACAGCAAGAATTGTAGAACCAAGAGTAATATCAGTTGAAGCATTGGTTATAAAAATCTTACTACCGTTTATAATCCAATCGTTACCATCACGAATGGCTTTTGTTTTTGTATTTCCTGCATCACTTCCCGCTTCAGGTTCTGTTAATCCAAAGCCCCAGAGTTTCCCGCTTGCAAGTTGAGGCAAATATTTCTTTTTTTGCTCTGAATTTCCAAAATAATAAATTGGACCAACCCCAAGAGAATTATGAGCGGCAACAGTAGCCGCCTGAGACCCATCAATTCTTGCTAATTCCTCAACAACAATGATGTAAGAAACATAATCAAGGGCACTTCCACCATATTCTTCGGGTATGAAAGCCCCTAAAAAGCCCATTTCAGCCATTTGCTGGGTGATTTCATAGCTAAATTCTTCTTTCTCGTCAAGCTCTTTGACTTTTGCTTTTATGACCTCTTCGGCAAACCTTCTGACTGTTTCCCTGAGGGAAATTTGTTCTTCCATTAAACCACTATTTAATCCCATATTTATTTCCTATAATCTTAGAAAATTTCGACCTCATAAATTAATTAAATTATTTCGTCTAATATGCAAAAAAATAAAGACGAAAAAAATATGCAACAAAAATAATACAATTTTTACTAAATATCTTCTGATTTGATATAATTGTTTCTCATAAATTTGTTATATTAAAGCTTAATTATAATGAAAAAATATTTATCAAAAAAATATTTTTTGTAAGCTGTATTACTTATGTTAATATATTTGAGGAAACAATGGAATATCTTTTAACCGACGAGCAGAAAATGCTCAAAGAAATGGTTTCGAAATTTGCAAAAGAAAGAATAGCTCCAGTGGCTGCTGACAACGAGAAAAATCACCGTTTCCCAGCCGATATTATTCAGGAAGCTGGCGAATTGGGTCTGATGGGCATCGCTTATCCAACTGAATATGGCGGAGCTGGAATGGACTTTATGTCCTATTTTTTAGCAGTTGAGGAAATATCAAGATGGTGTGCTTCAACGGGGGTTATCATCTCTGCCCATTCATCTCTTGTTTGCGATCCTATTTATCGTTTTGGAACGGAAGAGCAGAAAAGAAAATTTTTACCTGATCTTCTCTCCGGCAAGAAAATTGGGAGTTTTTCTCTTACCGAAGCTCAAGCAGGATCAGATTCAGGAAATACAAAAACAACAGCCAAACTTGAAGGAGATAAATGGGTTTTGAATGGTTCTAAATTATTTGCCACAAATGGAGCCGAAGCAGAAGTATATGTTGTTTTAGCTTCAACTGACCCACCACAAAAGACGAGAGGTGTTACAGCTTTTATCATTGAGAAAGGAACACCCGGCTTCAGAATAGGTAAATTGGAGAAAAAATTAGGCATAAGAAGTTCATCAACAGCAGAATTGATTTTCGAAAATTGCGAAATACCGAAAGAAAATCTTCTTGGCGAGTTGAACAAGGGATTCAAAGTTGCTATGGTTACTCTCGACGGAGGGAGATTAGGCATTGCTTCTCAAGCATTAGGTATTGCAAGGGCTTCGATAGAAGATGCAAAGCAATATGCCAAAGAAAGAGTCCAATTCGACCAACCTATTGCCAATTTTCAGGCAATTCAATGGATGCTTGCCGATATGCAGGTTGAATATGATGCTGCATGGCTTTTGACCTATAGGGCTACTCTGCTCAAAGACAGGGGTCTTCCCTATTCAACAGAATCGGCAATGGCAAAATTAAAATCTTCTGAGGTTTGTATGTTTTGTGCAAATAAAGCTGTCCAGATTCATGGCGGATATGGTTATACCGAAGATTTCAATGTTGAAAGATATTACAGAGATGCTAAAATAACCGAGCTATACGAAGGAACAAGCGAAATTCAAAGATTGGTTATAGCAAGAAGTATTTTAAAATAATTATTATTTTACTTCAATTATTTGGATAACCATATATTTAAGATTTTATTAAATTCATATTCTGGGAATTGAGGAGTTGAATATTTCCCGATTTTTAGTCTTTGTCTGAAAGCTTCGTAAAGACTTACAGCACAGGCTACGGAAATATTCAAACTCTGGATTACTCCCACCTGTGGAATTAAAAAATTTCCATCAGCTAATTCAACAGCCTCCTCAGAAACACCTTTGTGTTCATTACCAAAAACCATAGCGACAGGAACAGTTAAATTTAAGTCATAAAGCGATTGTGATTCTTTGCTAAGGTGTGTGGTATAAATTTTTTTATTTTCATTTCGTAATTCCCGAAAGCATTCTTGTATTGTTCTGTATTTTCTGAAGTTAAGCCATTTTCTGGCACTTGCAGAACTTTTTTCCCCCAGTTCTGGAAAATCCCTTCCTTCAGAATACACCAGACATACATCGAAAACACCAACAGCATCACAACTTCTCACAACTGCAGAAACATTATGTGGGTCGTCCACGTTTTCTATTACAATTGTTAAATCAGGTTGCCTTTTTTCCAGAACTCTTTTTAACTTTTCTGTTCTTTCGATAGTTCTCGGGTAAATAAATTGTTTTTCCATAAATTTCACTAAAATTAAGAACTTAAACGTTTATAAAAAATTTATTAGCTTAAATTTTTTATTAATCAGGAGCATAATGAATAGCAAAAATACTATAAAAATTCTAATGATGATTTCTATGTTGTTCTTAATATATTCCTGTTCTAACATCCCAAAAGGCGAGCAGGAAATTGCCTTTGATGCAGAACCTCCAAAGGATTATAATCCGGTATTTATTCAGAGAGTGAAGGACTTCAGTCCTTATGAACCAAATAAGCCCAAAGTAATAATAAAAAATATTGATTCAAAAAATCCAAATAACATCAAGGTATATTTTCATTTAATTGAAGGAAACAGCATTTATTTAACAGGTGCTTTCTCTGACATAATGAAAAAATACTGGTGTGTGGTCGAGGATTCCGTCAATGGCAAAATCAGACAAATTAATAATTACACTATGAGAGAGATAAGTGAAAAAGATTATTTTCCATATTCTCTTGCGATAGTGCTTGACCATAGCGGTTCAATGGGTGAATGGCGGGCTGAATCAATGCAGAAAGCAATAGGTAAATTAATTTCTGACAAAAGGGACTTCGACGAATATGCTATTATTAAATATGATTCCAAAGTTGTTACGGAAGTTCCATTAACCCACATTAAAGAAAACATACTATCCCAATTTCAAAAGAATGGATTGCAAGGATACGGTGGTATGACTGCAATTTCCAATAGTATTTTAACTGGAATTGAAGAACTAAAGAAATCAAGGGGTTCTAAATCAAAAGCCATTATTATATTTACCGATGGATTCGATAACTCTTCAACTGTTTCGGCTGACTATGTTATTAACCTTGCAAAACAAAATAATATTTCCATCAACACGGTGGACTTCGGGGAGTATTTAAATCCATATTATTTAAAAAGATTTGCTGAAGAAACAGGCGGTATCCATCAAAGAATATATAAAACCGAAGAATTCGATTTTGTATTTAACGATTTGTACAAAAGACTTCAGAATTTTTATTCAATTGAATTCAAAACTCAGGAATATGGAATTCATAATCTTAAAATAAAACTTTGCCTTCCAGATGATACATTAATTACTTACGCAACTTATGATAACACACCTGATATTGGAACTATTGCCTTAATTAATGTTTATTTTGATTTCGACAAAGCCACGATTCAAAAAAATTCAGATGAAGCTATAGATGCTGTGTTTGCATTAATGAAAGCCTTTCCAAATATGGTTATTGAAATAAGAGGACATACTGATTCTCTGAATTCCACCGGTGACCCGTATTATAATCTGAAGCTGTCCCAACGTAGAGCAGATGCTGTCAAACAAGCTTTAGTCCGAAAAGGGATCTCAGCCGATAGAATCCAGACTACTGGTTATGGTGAAAAGCAACCAATAGCAGAGAATAAAACTGAAGAAGGGAGAGCATTGAATCGGCGAACTGAATTTAAAGTAATAAAGAAATAATTATTAATTTCGGACGTTTCAATCCGATATTTAGGATTTGAAATTTTTGTCATGGCGGTTTTGTTAAACAGAATAGAACGGGAACGAGTTACTGTACTCAAAATGATTGAACTTTATTGCAAACTCAATCATAAAAATAATGGAAGACTTTGCAATGAATGTCAGTCTCTTTCTGATTATGCTATGAAAAGGCTTGAAAACTGCCCTTATGAGGATGATAAACCAACCTGCAAGAACTGTCCCATTCATTGCTATCGGAAATATGAAAAGGACAAAATACGTGAAATAATGAGATTTTCAGGTCCAAAAATGTTGCTTTACCATCCTTATTTAGCTATTATGCACCTAATTGACAATAAAAAATCAAAGAACAAAGGCAAAGAAACACAAACATATCCTATAAATAGTAAAATCTAAAAAAAGTCAATAACTCTTTTGATGCCATTTGATGATTATAATTATTTTTGTATGATTTTCTTTATCAAAAAGTAAATATTTCAAATGATTATACAAACAAATAGATTAAAATTTCTGCTGATTGCCGGATTATTTTTTCTGATAAGCAGAAATTCACACAGCGAGTACCAATGGCAGATTATTCCGTTCAATTCCCTTTCTACATTGACTGACATCCACTTCTTTGATGAAAAAAATGGAATAATTGTCGGTGATTCCGGGACATATATTGTTACAAGTAATGGTGGATCAAACTGGCTTGAATTACCCAAACTAACAAAAAAAAATCTAACATCAATTAAATTTATAGATTCGGATTTTGGTATAATTACATCTTATGACACTCTTTTTATAACAAGAGATGGAGGTAAAACATGGCAGAGAAAAGGTTTTGGCTTTGATATAAATTTTTATCAGCTTGCTTTCAGTGATAAAAATAATATATGGGTAGTTGGTGATTCGGGTTATTTATTACATTCTTCTGATGGTGGCTATAATTGGAATAAATCTATTATTGCCCCTGATTTTGATCTTTTTAATATCTATGTAATTAATAATAAGAAAATTCTTGTGTCAGGTTCTGATGGATTTATTGCCAGAATTATTAATAACGGAGAATTAATAGAATATTTAGATATTGGATTTGATTCATTCATCACTTCAATGTATTTTATCAACGAAAAAACTGGTTTCGTGAGCATTGATTCATTAAAAATTCTTAGAACAACTGACGGGGGTGATAGCTGGTTAGAAGTCCATAAATCAGATCCCGATGATTGGGTTATGTCTTTCGATTTTACTGATAATACAAATGGATGGGCAGTAACTGACTTAGGATTGATCCTTAAAACAACTGACGGAGGCAATAGCTGGAATCAGGTCTTGAACACAGGACGCCCTTTGAATTCTTGTTTTTTTTATAATAAATTCTTTGGTTTCATAACAGGCTTTATGGGAACCATTTATAAATATTCCGATTTCATAAACTCAACAGATGATGAAATTCAGTCAAAAAAAATAGGTTATTATATTTCTTTAGATGAAAATAACATTAATATAAAAAATCTTGCCTATGGTGAGAAAATAGAATTATTTAATTATTTAGGTGAATTGCTATTCATTACAAATGCTACTTCAGCCGAATTAAGCATTCCAAATCTCTCTTTGAGCAATGGTTTGTATTTTGTGGTTATAAATAATAAAGTTATTAAATCTATTATATACTGATGTAATTTGCCTTTAAACACTATTAATAAAGACTCTATTGATATTATAATTATAAATTATAATAATTTTGAATTAACGAGAAATTGTATCAATTCTATAAAGGACTCTTACAAAAACAGAATAAATATTTATGTAATTGACAATAATTCTACTGATGACTCAGTTGAAAAACTTAAGAATTCTTTCCCAGAAATAGAAATAATTTCCAATTCTGTTAATTTAGGTTACGCTTATGCTGTCAATCGAGGCTTTCGAGCTTCAAAATCAGAAATAGTAATAATTTCGAACAATGATGTAGTTTATCCCCCAGATTCAATAAGTAATTTAATTGAACCATTTTATTCAATGGAAAATACAGGAGTGATTGGTCCTCAGCAAATGTATCCTGATGGTAAGTGGCAATATAGTTATGGGACCTTCCCGGGAATAAAAACAGCTTTGATGGATTTACTATTTATTACTTATTTCAGCCACTTAATAAAAAAAATTCAATGGAAAATGAAAATCTCGAGCAATGGAATAAAACCAGTTGAATACATTGATGGTGCTATTATGGCAATCAATAGAGATGCTTTTCAAGATGTCAATGGTTTCGATGAAGATTACTTTTTTTATACTGAAGAGGCAGACTTTTGTTTCAGACTTAAAAAAAAGGGGTGGAAAATACTTTTCAATCCCAAATCAGAGGTTATTCACGTAAGAGGTGGAAGCACTTCAAGAATGGGATTAGATCCCAAAAATATTGAAATGTTTATCAGTTCCAAGATAAAATTTTGCAATAAACACTTAAATACAATAGAGACAAAGCTGTTCATCCTTCTGGAGAAATTTCATCATTTTCTATTAGCTTATTTTTTCAAAATCTTAGATTTGGTGCTTAAAGAGAAGATGCGTTTTATCACCCGAAGGAAATTAATTTTTGGAAATTTATATGATGGCTGGAGAAATGTCAGTAAGTAAATCATATGATCTGGTTATAGCCTATAGAATTTATCCTGGTATATCTAAAATTCCACCAGTGTTCTCTGATAACAAACTCAAGCTATCGGAACTCTGCCTTATCAGTTTCAAAGAAGCCTTGAATAATCTTAACTTTAAAATTTATGCAATATTAGACAATTGTCCGGTTGAATTCAATGAGCTTTTTAAGTATTATTTACCCAAAGATAACTTAGAAATAATATCTTTACCAAAAACCGGAAACGCTGGCACATTCGGACTACAATTACAATTATTGCTTGAGCAGAATCATTCAGATTATCTCTATTTTGCTGAGGATGACTATTTTTATCTTCCCAATGCTTTTCATGAAATGCTTTCCTATATAAAAAATGATGATGTTGATTTTGTTTCCCCTTATGATCACCCTGATTATTATAATTTAGAACTTCATAATTATAAATATCAGACAAAGAAGACATCAAATATTGAGTGGAGAACATCAGGATCTACCTGTATGACATTCCTGACAAAAAAAAGCACCTTAGAAAAAACTCAGAAACTATTTAGAACCTATACAAGGAACAATTATGATGCAAGTATCTGGCTTGCCCTAACCAGAGAAAGAATCAACGATATCAGTTTTTTATTCAGGGAAGGTCTGAAAAACAAATTATATCTGAGGATTTTATTAAAGGCTTTCTTTTTTTCACCATTAAGATTTTTTTATGGTAAAAGATGGAAACTCTGGTCACCAGTTCCATCACTTGCTACACATATGGATAGCGAACATTTAGCCCCGGCTATAGATTGGAATAAGTTATTCCAAAATACTAAAGAAAAATTAATTTTTTCTCATTAATAAAATTGTTATTTTTGATTTTGTCAAATATTTAATAGTATTATTTGACTATTACTGTAAACTTAAAGTCAGGAGATTTTTATGGCACTAATTATTACTGAAGAATGTATCAATTGTGGAGCTTGCGAACCTGAGTGCCCAACAGAAGCAATTTCTGAAGGACCTGAGATTTATGTTATTGACCCAAATAAATGCGTTGAATGTGTAGGTCATTACGATTCCCCACAATGTGCAGCTGTTTGCCCGGTTGATTGTTGTGTCAAACCATAATAATAGATTTTTAACCGAACAAGCCGATACTGTTTCTTGTATCGGCTTTTTTTTATTTGCTTAT
Source organism: uncultured Hyphomicrobiales bacterium (assembly GCA_964473465.1). Classification (GTDB taxonomy): domain Bacteria; phylum Bacteroidota; class Ignavibacteria; order Kapaibacteriales; family UBA2268; genus CALHRB01. The sequence continues at coordinate 105,934 of CAYYPE010000006.1, read as the reverse complement.
GCCTCTTTCTGTTATTAAAAAATAACTTATGCAATCAAAATTACAAGGTGAAATATATATAAAAAATGGTAGTATAGTTGATTTTATCGAAAAAATCGGCTATGTTAAAATCATAAATGAAGGCACTGAACTTTTTTTTGAAAATGCTTATGTTTATCCCGGCTTTTGTGACCATCACGGACATATTACTGGCTTAGGAAGGTCTTTATCGATGATTAGCTTTGCTGATTGTAAATCAGCAGAGGAATGTTGCGAAAAAGCTAAGAATTCAAATCAGATTTATAATGAATGGATCATTGGTTACGGGTGGAATCATGAGAATTGGATAAACAAAGAACTTCCTGACAAGAAGATAATTGACCATTATTTTCCTGATAATCCCGCTTATTTCGTTAGAGTTGACGGACATACAGCATGGGTTAACAGCAAGGCCTTAAAAATTGCCGGAATAGGCTCTAATCCTAAAAATCCTTCAGGCGGGAAAATATTATTAGATGATTCAGGCTCTCCAACAGGTATTCTTATTGACAATGCTATGGAATTAGTAAATTCCATTATCCCAAAATTAACAGAAAAAAACATAAAATCATTTATAGTCAAGGCAGTAGATGAGCTTCTCAAATATGGAATTACAGAAGTTGATGATATGGATGTTGATCCGGGTTATCTCTCAATATTTAAAAAATTAGATGATTCAAAAGAGCTTAAGATAAAAGTTAATTCTTACGTTAAAGCTCAGAATGATGAATATTTAAAACATAACTTAATACCAGAAAAATTTAATAATTTCAATGTAAAAGGTATAAAATTTTATTCCGATGGTGCTCTTGGCTCCTATGGGGCTGCTATGATTAAACCTTATAGTGATAACAAAATGAATTCGGGGCTTCTTTTGATTACAGCCAAGGACTTGTTCGAAAAATGCAAAAAGGGCATCAATTCAGGGTTTTCAATTGCAACTCACGCCATTGGAGACCTTGCTAACAGGTTAGTAATTGATGTATATGCTAAACTACTGGAGAGTTATCCTGATGAAATGCCCAAGCTAAGAATTGAACATGCTCAAATTATTCATCCCGATGACCTAAAAAAGATTAAAACCTTAGCTGATTTAGGTAAAAACATCATTGCTTCAGTTCAACCTATTCATTGCATTAGCGATGCTAAAATGGCAAGAAAAAGATTAGGACGAAGGACAAGCTATTCTTATCCATGGAAATCCTTGCAAGATAACGGAGCCATTCTATTGTTTGGTTCAGATTTTCCTATTGAGTCGTCCGATCCAATAACTGGCATTCATGCTTTGCTGAATAGGATTCCAGTTTCTGAAAAGAAAAGATGGTATCCGGGAGAAATTCTTACTTTACAGGATGCACTAAAAGGTTATCAACCAGACTTTAAGCATAATCAAAGTAAAAGAATGACTCTGCTAAGTAAAAATGATCTTGCCGATTTTGCTATTCTTGATAAAAACTTATTTTCTTTAGAAAGTAAAAATGTTCGGACTGCAAAAGTAATCGCAACCTTTGTTAACGGAAAGAAAGTATATTAAACTGATATTTTGTTATATTTTCTAAGCATTTTCAGCAAAGCTTCGAAATCCTTCGGATATTCGGCAATTATTGCCAATCTTTCATTTGTTATTGGGTGAATAAAATCAACAGAATAGGAGTGCATAGTAACCCTTGATATCAGGGGACGTTCAACTTCGTCCTTTTTATATTTGTATTTTCTCTTTATTGATGATAAAAAGAATGAATCATTTCTTCCATAGAACTCATCTACAAGAAGGGGATGACCAATTGCAGAGCAATGAACCCTGATTTGATGATGTCTGCCGGTTACCAGATTGCATTCAACCAGTGTAGTATTTCTGAATCTTTCTAATACCCTTAGAATAGTCAATGAGTCCTTACCGGTGGCTGAAGGCTTGGAGCGTCCCGGTTTTCGATAGTCCTGAGAAATCGGTATATCAATCTTCATTTCGTCATCAGTGATAACTCCAGAAACAACAACATGATAAATTTTTCTAATTAGATTTTGTTCAAATTGTTGATTCAATAACCTATGAGCATCTGAATCTTTAGCAAAAATAATTACTCCGGAAGTATCCTTATCGAGCCTATGGACAACATATATCTCATCGAATTTTTTTTCAAGGTAGTGCTTCAAGTTCGGAGCATTCCTATCATATCTATCCGGTAAAGTAAGGAATCCTGCCGGCTTCGATAAGACCAGCAAGTAATCATCTTCATAAAGAACTGGAATTGTAAACGACATAATCTCTAAAACTTAATTAACCCTGCAGCAGAAAAATATGTATTCTGAAGCAACATAGCTATTGTCATTGGTCCAACGCCACCCGGAACTGGCGTTATAGCTTGAACCATATCATAAACGCCATTAAAATCAACATCTCCCGTCAATCGGTAACCTTTTGGATTTGAAGAATCTTCAACCCTGTTGATGCCTACATCAATTATTACCGCCCCCTCTTTTATGTGTTCTGCTTTTATTAATTCCGGAACACCCATGGCAGCAATCAGGATATCAGCCTGTTTAGTATAATAACCAAAATCTTTGGTTCCTGTGTGGCAGATGGTAACGATAGAATTAGCATATTTATTTTTTTGATATAATAAATTAGCAATTGGTTTTCCGACAATATTACTTCTACCAAGAACAACTGCATGCTTTCCCTGAGTGTTGATTTCATATCTTTTGAATAATTCCATTATGCCTGCAGGTGTGCAGGAGAGAAAGCCTGGTAAACCAATAACCAGCCTCCCCATATTCTCAGGGTGAAAACCATCAACATCTTTATCAGGTCTTATCCTCATAATGACTTTGTTAGAATCAATATGTTTTGGAAGAGGAGCCTGAACCAAAATTCCGTGTAAAGTTGAATCTTCATTCCATTCATCAATTTGCTTTAGCACATCTGATTCGGTTGTTTCAGCAGGTACCCTTTTGACAATAGATTTGAAACCAATTTCCGCACAAGCTTTTTCTTTTGATGAAACATAAATTTTTGATGCTGGGTCCTCTCCAACGAGCAAGAGAGCAAGACCGGGGACAATTTTCCTCTCCAGAAAAAGCTTTTGAGTCTTTTCCTTTAATTCATTTTTTATCTGGTTCGATACAAGTTTTCCGTCAATTAAAACTGGCATAATTTCCTTTATATATTAGAATTTAAATTCAATCCCACCTGACAATATATTGAATTTGCTAAGGCTATAATCAATAAATATGGTTACTGGACCAAAACTTCTGGATAATCCAAAAATGAATTTAAAATTTTCGTCATTAATGTTAATTTTTGTTTTTTGTGGCTCAGTATCACCGGGAAAACCCCTTGAAGCATCTGGCGGCAAAATCTTATAAATTGGCTGACCATTTGGAGTTTCTCCGATTTTTATCATCTCGAGAAGCCCTAATTGTGCTTGAGTTTCGATGGGTAGATAATAAGTAAAATCTGATTTTATCGAAAGCAATTCATAAGAAAAACCGGCATAAAAATCAATAATGTTTTCGAATCTTTTCCCGAATTCGAGGTTAAAATCCCAGATGGTTGCCAAGGCTTTTAGCTCTGAATTGGTTACTCCTACTTTATTGTTCAGATAAGTGCCTTGATAAACAGTCTGAAAAGCAATGTCAACAGGGCTTTCAAAATATTGAGACAAGCTGTGCTTTAGCCCCAGTCCCCAAAAAGAAAAATCTCCGATGTTTTCACCCATATAGACCGGTGGTATAAATCGTAAAAGCAATTCTGTTCCATAAAGAGAACCAATTTCAAGTTGTGGGATTCCTGCAATTATACTGTTTATATTACCTCCTTTTGGTAAAGTAAAATATTCAGGAAATTGCCCGACTGCCATCAATATTGTAGATTTTAATGAATCTGGCAGCACATCAAAAAGTGGTTTGTTTATGATTGGAATAACAGGATAATTTCTGACAAGACTATCAAGGACGTATCTTGGAATATAAATAGCTTTTTCGTCATATCCCAGTATAGTAGGTGCTGACTCAGGTAGCTTAATCAATTTTGTTTCCAAACCTCTGTAAGCATATACCTTGAATGCATATAAAATCAAGGCAGCAGTGTCCGGTATTCCTGTTACCACAAATTTAGGATTTAGAGGGTCATTCAGATCAATTTTATAGTTGATATATTGAGATAATTTACTAAGGTCAAGTGGTTCATTCGGCATATTAGGGGAATAACTTTTCATATCATCTCTGACAAAGCCAAGCATCCCTTTAATACCAACTCTGAAATATGGTTTATCAACACTTTTGGGAACATAAGCCCTATTAAAAAACCCTGAATTGGAAGTTGAGTTTATTGTTTCAACAAGAGGTTGAAGATATGGAACGCCATTCATATCAAACAGCTCTCTGCCGAAAGACCTTGCTAAATTTATGGTATAATCATTTGCTCTCTGGTAGACGGCTTGTGCATTTAAAAATAAAGAAGCACAAAAAAATATTGCAAGGCTTGCAATGGTTGCGATAATTTTTTTCTTTTGCATTATATGATTTCTAATAAATTATTTCAAGAGTTTTTTCTTAATTATCACAAAGAAGGGAATTGCAATAATAGCAACTAATAATAAATACATTAAATGGAACATAATTTTTATTGCTGCTCCAATTGCAGAAAAGATAAAAATCATTATCATAAATGCTATAACTATAGCGATAATTCCCGAGAGAATTGTTTTGAATAATTCCATATTATATCCTGATTAACAAAAATTAACACGAAAAATTTTAATATTAAGTGTTTTTATTTTGATTCGAGCCTTATATTGTTCCTTCCAAAAATTGAGGTCATTATACTTATATTATTTTCATTAATTGGCAAGTTGATTTTTTCTGCCTCATAAACAGAATATCTTGACATTGTTGTATCATAATAAGTATTAAAAATAATTTTTACGCTCGAATAATTATCATTACAAATTGACTGAAACTTATACAAATTTTTCTCATCAAATTTATCTGCGAAAATATTAATCGAAATACTTTTTGTGTATTTTCTCACAGCTTCCTCGGGTGTCATTACTTCATTTACTACAATTTTCATTGCTTTATTATCAACTTCCAGCTTCCCAATGACAACAATTAAAGAATCCTGAATTAATAAATCCCTGTATTTTTGATAATTATCACTCCAGAAAATACATTCAGCAGAACCAGTTATATCTTCAAGTTTAACAAAAGCAATAGGTTTTTGATTTTTATCAATTCCAGTTCTTATATTTGTTATCAGACCGCAAACCCTGACCATTTCGCCGTTGAGGTTTGTTTCAAAATCGCTTAAAGAAAGAGTTGAAAGAGAATTAATAAGTGGTTGATATTGGTATAAAGGGTTACCACTAATGTAAAAATTCAGAAATTCTTTTTCCTTTTCCAGAATCTTTTTTTGCTCCCATTCAGGAATAATGTTCAACTTCGGCTCAGAAATCTGAGGTTCATCACCACCACCAGCAAAGAGGCTTTCCATATTCACTGACTTTTTTTCCTGAACTGCCCTGCCAAATTCCAGAGCAGACTCTATAGCTGCATAGAAAGAAGCTCGACAGTTTTTCATCAACGAATCGAAAGCTCCTGCACAAACAAGGGATTCAAGTGTTCTTTTGTTTATCAGTTTGGTATCTACTCTGGCTACGAAATCAAAAAAAGAGGTGAAGGGTTTTTCCTTTCTTGCTTCTATAATGCTTTCAACAGCATTAACCCCAACATTTTTGATTGCTGCTAATCCAAACAGAATTGTGTTGTTGTAAGTTGTAAAAGTTGCTTCAGAACGGTTAACATCTGGAGGTAGAACAGGAATACCAAGATTTTTTGCCTCTTCCATAAAAATTACAATTTTGTCAAGATTTGCCAGTTCGCTTGACATATAAGCAGCTAAAAATTGAGCAGGATAATGAGCTTTAAGCCATGCTGTTTGAAAAGCCAGCACGGAATAAGCAATGGAATGAGCCTTATTGAATCCATAATCAGCAAATTTTCGGAAGAGTTCGAAAAGTTCCTCAGCTGACTTCCTGTCATGTCCTTTAGCTATAGCTCCTTCGATGAAAAGGGGTTTCATTTTTTCCATTGCATTATGGTCTTTCTTACCCATTGCTTTTCTTAGATTGTCAGCTTGGGCAAGAGTAAACCCGGCAAAATCCACCGAAATCTGCATAACCTGCTCCTGATAGACGATAATCCCGTAAGTGCTCTTAAGAGATTTTTCCATAACAGGATGAAGATATTCTATCTTCTTTCTGCCGAATTTCCTTTCAATATATTCAGGTATATTCTTCATCGGACCCGGGCGATAAAGAGCGTTCATTGCGGCAATTTCTTCAATATTTCTTGGCTTTAATTGCCTGAGATATTCCTGCATCCCGGTTGATTCAAACTGAAATACTCCTTTGGTTTCACCCCTTGAAAACAAATTATAAGTTGCTTCATCATCAAGATCAAGATTATCAATATCGATATCAATTCCAAAATCCTTTTTGATTAGTTCAAGAGTTCTATCAATAACCGAAAGGGTTCTCAAACCAAGGAAATCCATTTTTAGCAAGCCTGCTTTTTCCAGATCTTTCATACTGTATTGGGTTGCGACCTCATTGCCGTTACCCTTTTGTGATGAAGGCTTATAAAGTGGAACAAAGTCAACAACATCTCCCGGAGTAATAACAATACCTGCAGCATGCGTGGAGGTATTTCGGTAAAGTCCTTCGAGTAATTTTGAATATTCAATTAATTCCTGCAGCTTTTTGTCTGTGGTATTTTTCAGGTCCTGTAAATCTGGCAATTCGAGTGCGGATTCGAGTGGAGTAACCTTGCCAAGCACAACGGGTATCTTTGAAGTTATTTTATTAATTTCACTATGATGAACCCCCAGAACCCTGCCAACATCTTTGAGAACCAATCTGCTTGATAATTGTCCGAAAGTAATTATCTGTGCCACACTGGATTGACCGTATTTTTCTTTAACGTATTCAATTATCTGGTCTCTTTTAATATCACAAAAGTCAATATCAATATCAGGCATTGATATTCTGTCAGGGTTAAGAAATCTTTCGAAAAGTAGATTATATTTCAAAGGGTCAATATTTGTAATCCCCAGAGCATAAGCAACAAGACTGCCTGCAGCTGAGCCTCTTCCCGGACCAACTCTGATGCCTTTGTTTTTTGCTGCTTTAATGAAATCCTGAACAATCAGAAAATAACCGGGGAACTGCATTTTTTTTATAACTCCCAACTCGTAGTCAACCCTTTCCTGAATCTCAGGTGTAATTTCTTTGAATCTTTGTTTTAATCCTTCGTAAGTTAGCTTTCTCAAATAGTCGTCGGGAGAAAGATTGCTGTCTTCTTCTGGTATTGGAAAAGCAGGCATAAAGTTTTTCTTATCAAAATCCAGCTCGCATTTTTCAGCAATCTCGACTGTGTTAGAAATTGCATCAGGAAAATCTTTGAAGATTTCCATCATTTCTTCAGAGGATTTGAAATACATTTCAGGAGTTCTATACCTCAATTGACGGATATCTAACTGTCCGGAATTAGAGGCTGTTGCGTCTTTTATGAAAAGATAAACATTATGTGCAATCGCATGGTCTTTTTTTATATAATGGACATCATTCGAAGCCACTAATTTTATATTAAGTTCCCTCGCTATTCTGGGAACTTCTTTGATTATTACTTCATCTTCAGCAAGGTTATGATGTTGAAGTTCTAAATAAAAATCCTCACCGAAAAGCTGCTGATAGTATTTAGCCTTATCGTAGGCAAGTTTGAAATCACCAGCAACTAAATGAGCATTGACAACCCCGTTTATACATCCGGAGCAGGCTATAATTCCATCATGATATTTTTCGAGCAATTCTTCGTCAATTCGAGGTTTATAGTAGTAACCTTCTGTATGAGCCAATGTAGTAAGTTTAATTAAATTTTTATACCCTTGAAGATTTTTTGCCAATAGCAGGAGGTGAAAATAATTCTTCTTCTTTGATTCTTTTTTTCCTGCTGTTTTATCGAATCTACTGCCATTAGCAACATAAGCCTCAAATCCAAGAATCGGTTTAATACCCTTCTTTTTGGCTTTATCATAAAATTCAAGACAACCAAACATAACCCCGTGGTCTGTCAGAGCTAAAGCTTTATGCCCATCCTCAACTGCAGCATTTACTAATGAATCAACAGTGCAAGCAGCATCTAATAATGAATAATGTGTATGATTATGCAGATGAATAAAATCTGCCATTTTTCCCCCAATTCGATATATAGCAAATGCAAAATATAAATTTTTCTATTATTCTTTTGATAATTTTATTAACAAAAAAGGCTACCTTTGAAGGGTAGCCTTTGTATTTTTGTTAACTGCAACTTTTATGGTTTAATCATCTTGTAGATCAATTCTTCATCGTTTATTCTGAGCTTTATCAAATAAACTCCAGAAGTCAAACTCTCAATATTAAATGTTTCCTGTATGTCTATGATATTTTTCTTGCTATAAGTGATAGCTTCCCTGCCCAGAATATCATATAACTTCATATCAAAATCGCTTTCGTCGTCAAAATTCGCACTTAAATTGAATGAATTGGTCGCAGGATTTGGATAAATACTTAATTCCCCAATGCTAAATTCAATTACTGAGCCTTCTGTTTCCTTTCTTCTCAATACTTGAACAATTAAAGTCCATTCGTCAGAGAAACAACCATCAGCATCTGTAACGGTAAGGAAATACCGATTTGTGTTCTGTGGTGATACTCGTGGATTCATCTCCTGAGAGCTAAATCCTAATTTGTCAGTCCAGAAGTATGTAAATGGAGGTGTTCCATTTCTTAATTCCAATCCATCCCCGAGATTGACTGATTCTCCCCGCTTAATGGTGCATTTTGTCCTTGGTAGTGAAATATCAGGTTTTTGTTTAACAATCAAAAGCATAACCGATTGTGCATACTCATTTGTTTGATAATCTGTAACTTCAAGTATATAATATCCGCTAAACCTTGCCCGGACTAATGTGGGATTCATTGTAAATTCATTTATCAAGCCTGCTCTGGGTATCCATCGAATATTGTAATCTCCTGATCCTCCAGTTATAGCATCGGGAGAGCCCAGGTCTGCAGGTTGGTCTTCGCATACAACTTTAGGTCCTAAATTAATCTCAATCATATTCAAGCTTGGAGTTGTTATAGAAAGGACCTCACCATAACCGACTCCTGCTTCGTTAATACCATAAGCCCTGAAAAATACGGTTGTTCCGGGGGGTAAGTTTGCAATCATACTGGAAAAGTCTCCTAATCCCTGACCTTCTGTTGTTATATAATCATAAATTGTTGGACTGGAATTATAAATACTCCAGCAAATACCTCGCTGTGTAACAAGTGAACCATTATCCTCGCTTATCTCCCCTGCAAGAACAGCGTTTGTTCCTGTCAGGTTAAGAACACCAATGGTCAGAACATCTGGTGGAAAACATACAAACTGAACAGGAATGGAGACTATATTCTGACAATTTCCTCCCGATGATGTTTCCATTAATGTAATACTTGCCGGGGGCGTATTTCCCCATTTGACTGTAACGTTCGGGTCTGTTGATGAACCTTGTATTGTTCCTCCGGTTACCTGCCATTGATAAAATCCTTCAAACTGGTTGGCTGAATATTGTACTGTTGAATTTACGCAAACCTGTGTGTTCCCTGTTATCTGAGCTGATGGAGTTTGACCGACTATTATATCATTACCGTTGTCAGTTCCTACAACTACCGGATCTGTCGAAATAACCCTGAGTCTATAACCATTTCCTGATAATAAGGTACCTGGAAGAGTTGCATTCATAGTACTTACGATAGGACCTGTTACTGTCGCCAGATTCGTTGCATTTAAGAAACTTCCAAATCTGTCAGAAATTTGCAAAGTAAACACATTGCTTGGTGAGAATATCCCTGATGTTATAACATTAACACTAATATTATTTCCCGTGCAGAAACTTATTCCTGAAACACTTGTAATGGTAATAGTATTAGATTGTATCTCGAAGAAATATTCATCAGAAAGAGCCGATTCACAACCGTTTTCATCAATACATTGAACCTGATAATAACCTGTTTCGGTTGGTGTATAAATGTAGTTATTAGCTCCTGAGATGGGTTGTCCGTTAAGGTACCATTGATTCAATTCAGTGCAATTTGAAATTAGCATATCCATACTGGAAGTAATTTCAGGCTTTTCTGGCAAATCATTAATAATAACTTCAAAATCACTTGAATCTTTACAACCAAAATAATCTGTTACTATTACTCTGACCGTTCTCACACCGGGGGTGTTCCAAAGAACAGTAACGTTTTGTTGATATTTCGGACCAATAATTGTTCCACCACTGACAACAATCCATTCAAAACCATATACACTCCCTTTTTTAAAGAAGAATTCACCTTCATCAACATAAACAAAATAGTTGCCTACTTCGTTCAGACACAATTCCTCATCGCCAAAAACATCAACTAAGGGCAATTCACTTATATATATATTCGTAGAGTTACTATCTTTGCAACCTGCTTCATTAGTTTGGATAAGTTTTAAATAACCAAAATAGGGATTACCCCACTTTACCTGCACATTTTTCGAAGTTGATGATCCAATTATTGTACCATTCTCGACCGTCCATTTATAATAATATGATTCATTATCAGCAGAATAGGTATATATATTTTGCTCACAAACAAAATCATCTCCGGATATAAGAACCTCTGGTGATAAATTAATTGTGATGTTGTCACCATTGTCAGCACTGGTTACAGATGGATTACTACTCACTATTCTAATTCGATAACCTGTTCCTTCGGGAATAGAGTATGGAATGTAACAATCAATAGAACCACTTGATATACTGTAAATCAAACCGATTGAAACAGGTGAAGCAAAAGAGCCGGATGCATTTGATAGTTGTACAGTGAAAGAATTACCTAAAATGAATGTGCCAGTAATACTATAATCAACAGTGAAAGCTTCTCCGGTACAAAGCCAGGTTGAACTGACATCTGTTATAGTAATAGTATTGCTTGGGGTTTCCCCACCAAATTTAACAAGGAAAGCAGCTGATTCTCCCATTCCCACTTCAGTTTGATGACCGTCTTCTGTTGCAATATTACTACTTGAAGTTGTAGAGCCGCACAAATAATAATCACCATTACTATCTACGCAGAAATGGTTTACCACATCCTCGCCATTCCCACCGTAATATGTTCCCCATTGACGAGAGCCGGAAGAATTAAACTCGACCCAGAATCCATCGCCCCATCCACCTCCATAGGTTGATTGATGAGATCCGGCTGTGGCAATACCGCTTGTTGAATAGGAACCTCCAACAAGATGTATTTTATTATCATTTTCAACAATTATATGTGCGTTTTCTTCATAATCACTTCCACCGTAATATGTACCCCACTGTCTGGCTCCTGATGAATTAAATTTAACAAGGAAACCGTCTAATTCCCCACCTGCATGAGTTGTCTGATGTGCATCTGTTGTAGCAATTCCCGCAGTAGAGAATGTTAACCCGCTCAAATATATATTTCCTGAAGCATCATTATCAATCCTGCTTGCAAATTCTTCATCTGAACCACCATAATAGGTTGCCCATTGCCTGACTCCAGAGCTATTAAATTTAACAATATAAGCATCCGACTCACCAGCTAAAGATGATTGATAACTTCCTGCTGTAGCCAAGCCAGTTGAATAAGTAAAACCAGCCAAATAAACATAACCACTTGGATCAACACTAACTGAAATTCCCACATCTGTTCCGGGTGAAGAAGTTTCACCAGTTCCAGAGACACCATAATAAGTTCCCCATTGACGGACGCCAGAACTGTTAAACTTAGCAAGAAAAGCGTCTGAATAATCACCACCGTAGGTTGACTGATGAGAGCCTGCAGTAGCAATATTATTTGAGGACATTGTTGTTCCGGTTATATATATATTTCCAGATCCATCAACATCTAATGAATAGCACCAATCCTCATTAGTACCACCATAATAAGTTCCCCATTGTCTGACTCCGGAAGTATTGAACTTCACCAGAAAAGCATCTGAATAACCGCCACCATAACTTGATTGATGTGAACCAGCTGTTGCTATAGCATTTGTAGAAGATGTATGTCCTGCAGCATAAATGTTATCAGAGGCATCAATTTTAAGACCATAAAACTGATCATAATTTGAACCTCCGTAATAAGTTCCCCACTGACGTTCTCCATCACTATTGAACTTAACAATGAACCCGTCACGATAACCGCCATTAGTTGATTGATGAGACCCGGTTGTTGCAATATTTGTTGTTGAATAGGCCTCTCCAGCTATGTAAACATTATCATAGCTGTCAACTGCTACTGCGTATGCATCTTCAGTGCTACCTCCCTGATAATAAGTTCCCCAGATTCTTGTTGGTGGGTCAATAATTAATGGCTTAGTTAAATCATAGTCAGCAACCTTGAAAGAAATTGAATTATCCTTGTTGAGAATAAACTCAGATTGAATGGTTTTGTCCTGATAAGTATATGGTTTTCCCTGCTCGATATCTCCAAAGGGTGTCTTGATGATTAAACTTCCGTCATCTTTCAATTTTATGTTCTCTGCACTATAAAAAGCAAAATTGATTTCCTGAGGTTTTCCTCCCGGTCTGACAATGAAATCGTATTGTACTCTTCCGTTATTATTAACATATAAGACAAAATCAATCTTATTATATACATTTTCGTAATAGACCTTCCTGAATTTCCTTACGTGAGTAATACCTTCCGGGCAATGTTCCAGGTAGTAATTATTATAATCCGGAAGTAATTCCAAACCTTTAATCTCAGGTTCAACATTTGAATTTTTGAATTTCATGTCCAAACGGTAAAATTCCAGCTGTGTTGCTTCTTTTTTAAATTTTGATAATGCTGATTTTAATTCCGCTTTAGATTTCTCATTTCCCAGTAATATACTATTAGAAGATTTTAAATCTTCTGCTTTAATTTGAGAGAAGGATATTCCTTCGGATTTAACATATATGGCTCCGCCGTTCACTTCGGCAATAAACAGAACATCTTTGTTTATTTTGCCGCTCTGGTCAATAATCTGACCTTTGTTTTCGATAAAGCATGTCTCGGTTTTTTGCAGCTGGTTTTGGGCGCTGATAAATAATGGAGTTAGAATTATTAAGCACAACAGAAAGAGAAATAATCTTAATTTCATATAAACCTCAATTGGGTAAAATGTAACTACAACTTATGAATAAAATGTTATATTCTCTAATAATTATTTATTAATTTTTTGATGGTTATACAGATTAATTAAAAAAAAAAAGGCTGTCTAATCAGACAGCCTTTGAAAACAACACAAATATTACAGAATTAATTTTTTATTAATTTGAATACTCTTGTTTCATCATTAGCTTTAAAATGAAGCATATATACTCCTGCCGGTAATGTCTCAACGTGGAATGTTTGTTCAACAAGGGACATTCCTTTCTCAGAGTATCTCAAGAACTCCTGTCCGAGAAGATTTGTAAGCTTAAGTTCAAAATCTGTTTCAACTCCAAAGTCGGCATTGATTGTAAATTGTCCGTTGACGGGGTTAGGATAGACAGAAACATCGCCATAATTGAATTTAACCAATTTATCTTCTTCAGCATCTTTTCTTCTTAATACCTGAACAATAATTGTATATTCACTGGAAGGACAACCCTCAGCATCAGTTACTATCAGGAAGTATCTGGTGGTTGTTGTTGGATTTACTCTTGGATTTTGCAATGTAGAGTTGAAGCCCATTTTGTCAGTCCATCTGAATGAGTATGGTTCCACACCATTTCTGATATTCATACCATCACCGATATTAACAAATTCACCTCTTTTTATGGTATATTTGGTTACAGGGAAACTGACATCAGGTTTTGGCTTAACAATCAGAAGCATAACTGACTGTGCATATTCACCTGTAACATAATCAGTTACTTCAAGAATATAATAACCACTGAATTTGGCTTTGGTTAAAGTGGGATTCATTGTTGTTGAATTTATTAAACCAAAATTAGGAATCCATCTGATTTGATATGAGCCTGAACCACCAGTAATAGCATCGGATGAACCAAGATCTGCTGGTTGGTCTTCACAGACAACTTTTGTTGAAAGTTTAATAATGATATTACCTGCTGATGGTGTTGTAAACGAGAGAACATCGCCATAACCGGTACCGGCATTATTTGTTGCAAAAGCTCTATAATAAACAGTAGTTCCGGGAGGCAATGATGAAATTAGAGCATTGAAATTTCCAACTCCATCCCCTGAAGTTACAACCTGATCAGCAAGAGTAGGATTAGAATTAACGGTACTCCATACTATTCCTCTTTCCGTAACTGGATCGCCGCCATCATCTGTAACATCACCACCGACATCAGCAGAAGTTCCAGTGAGGTTGTTCACTCCAAGTGTTACAACAGTTGGAGGTAAAGCATTTGTAAATACTATCGGGCTTGAGCAAGTGTTTCCTGCACCGTCTGTAACAATAACCTCTCCAGTTGCATCAAGGTTGTTGTCTATTCTTGTTACTGTAAATGTTACAGTTCCATCTCCAATGGTAAATGGAGTTACATTAAGTTGAAGATTGACACTTCCCGGAGCTAATTGAACAAAATAAATCCCTTTGTCTATATCATGAGTATCCCTTGTGACACCCTGAAATTCATCTCCCACTCTGGTTGCTGAACATTCTGGGGGTATTGTATCTCCAAAAACATTGATAAATGTAAATGAAGCTCCACCTGGATAAAGATAAGAGTCATAGGAATTATAGCCCTCGACAGTAATACCATGAAGATTTGTTGAACTTGTTGTATGACTTCCGGATGTTATTGGAACTAATGCGGCGGAAAGTGTAGTCCCAGGAATAGGAGAGAAATCAGCTGGATTAACTAAAGATCCATCCAGCATCATTGATGTCCCTATATCAGAGTTTTGTGAATAAATTGAAACAAAATTATTTACAAACTGTCCTCCCCCAACAGTTGAAAAGGTGTATCCTGTTTTGTACTGCGCGACAGGAACTAAATTACCCATGGCTGGATCTCCAGTTCCTCCACCACCGAAATCCTGACCGGACATGTACTGTATTACAAATATGGGTTTATCACCCTCAAAAACATGATTTCCTGTTAAAGCAGAAGGCTCATGAAATTGACCTTTGTTCAGTGTAGTTATTACAGTTCCATCTAATCTGATTGTCGTATTATCCTCAGCAGCTAATACTCTATATACTGTTCCACTTGTTCTAAAAGGAAGATTTGCAACAGGAACGGAAAGACCCCATGATTGAATAGGGTGGGCAACTTCAAAAACGTGATCGCAGGCATAGTAACCTGGAGGAACATTTGTACATTTTTCTCCGTTAGTAACCTGAATTGGTTTGTCAGATGTAATTATAGTCCCTGTAACGTCTCCAGAAATACCAGCTGTAGTTCCGGTGTTATAATAACCTTGCCCCCTGTTCAAAGTAATGTTAAAAGGAACACCTGCTGTTCTGCCTCCAAACAAATTTGTTGATGGAGTAATTGTGATATTTGTATTGTCATATAAGGCTGTAATTACAAAGCTGCTTCCATCACTATAAAGTGGTCTGTAGGATGCTACAATATAGTCGGTGTTGAGTGATTGAACAGGCAAACCCAAAGCAGCATCACTTGTATAGGTCTGGATGTTGATCATATAGCAGACAAAACTTCTACCATCAGTGGAAAATGCTCTAACTGAGTTGTTGGCACCTACAACGTTTCTGATAGAATTCCAACTGCTTTGTAAAGAATTCGGGAGGCTGACTATTGTTACTGCACCAGGAGAAACAGCAACTGTTTGTGTAAATGTTGGCGAGTTAACTGGATATTCAACAGTAACATTAGTTGCGACATCACTTGTAAGATGCAATTCTATTGTACTCGTTCCAAAATAATTCGGCAGAAAACCGAGAATAAACTCTGGACCTGAGTTATCTATAGCTTTTAGGTTTAAATTCAGGAATACAAAGCACAATATAACTGCAAAAAATCGTAGATTTTTGATGAGTTTCATAAATACTCCTTATATTGGAAAAAATTATAATTATATTCTTAGTAACAATTTAGAGAGAAAAGGTTGAATAAATTAAAGGGGTAGATTAAAAAGAAATTTAATTCTATCTAACTTTAAATAACTCAACTATTCAAATTTAATAAAAAAATATTAATAAAAAAATATTTTTTAATTAACCTTTAAATAATTTTATGTTAAGCTGAAATACCCATGTGAGCCATCTTGAATCCTTGGATACATTGACAATTGGAAAGCCTGTGGAGAATATAATGGAAGAGTAAGTTCCCAAGCCTAAATTCAAATCATAGCCAAAATTTAATTTTGGATTGAAAAACAGAGGTTGAATGTCTGAAATCACTCCATTGGCAATTGTTCTTCTTTGTGATCCATCATTGAATCTGGCTTCGGGTGGTGAGACAATTTTTTCGTAAAATTCACTTTTATTTGAAACCAACACTCCTATTCTTATTCCTGCACCAACAAAAAAATGTGTCAGAAATAATCTCCATTTTGCTTCAAGCTCAGATGAAACAAAAGATAATTTAGAATTGAATTCGTTTTTATAGTAATAGATGCCAGAAGGGTAAACAGGGAGGGGTTCGCCTTCCGCTTCGAAAATTCCCGGAACTGTCATATAGGAAAGAGAGCCTGTAAAAGCTATTGTTGGGGTTTGCCAGTATTCAGCATTTATACCAAATATTGTCCCTATTCCCTCACCATTTGTAAATGTGCAGCATTTATAGTTTTCTGTGAAATCTAATGCTCCAAAATGAAGATAATATGACAAATTTCCATTTACTCCAAGAAAAAAATCAGGTGTCTCAAAGGGTAAACGTGGAGAATATTGCCAATCAAATCCCTGAGAAATTAATTTGTTTTGAGATATAAAGAAAAAAAATATGATTGATATAATTGTAAAAAAACTTCGCAATAGTTTACCTCAAAATCACCTGACTAATAAAAAATTTCTTGTTTGTCTGAATATACCGGCTCTCATTTCGAAAATATATAAACCTCTTGAAAAAATGTCAGTCTGAACCTTTTTATTAAATTCGCCGGGCTGATGATTCAATACAGAATGACTATAAATCAATTCCCCAAAACTATTATAAATAGCAAAAGTTACGTCTGTCTCGAAAGCAATACTGTATTTCAGTTCAATTTTGTCGCTTGTTGGATTTGGATATAATTCATCAAGATTGAATAAAAGATTCCTCTGACGAGGACCAACCTTGAACTCAAGACCACAAACTGAATCGAGTGAAAAATTCCCTCGGGAAATTATAGGTGTTAAGATATTTGTGCAAATGCCGTCACCAAATTTAGGATTCAGGAGATTAACAGGTGTTGAAATTTTATCCCCTAAAAAAGTTGAAAACATTAATTTTATCAGAGTATCATTAGGCAAAAGATATTTATTATCATTCAACTGAATAAACAGCCTGCCTCCGTTCTCGTCCTCCCTTATAAAGGAATTTGTAAATTGAACTAACTCAGCTGCAGTTCCTATTTTTTCATAACCGATATATTTTAAAAGCGTGTGTTCGTAATCAAGTGTATCTATGAAACTTTTAGCCAAAGATACTTTTTCTTTATCCACTATAATTGGTATTACAATTTTACTGCCCGGTTTAGCTTTTATCTCAGATGGTAAAGAAATATTAATCGGGTCTGGTTTTACTCCTTTTGCTTTAAGTATGATTTTAATTGTATCTCTCGGTTTAGTGGAATTTGAATATAGCCATAGAATTGCCTCAAAATCAGCAGGAGAGCTGTCGAGAGCATCGAAAATGATTCTGAGAGTATCAATAGATCTTGCAGGTATATTCATATTTTCTGTGATTATCCTGAAAGGTGTTTGAGGAAATTCGGGTTTTATTTCGATTTTCTTGATTTCAAGAATCATATTTCCCTGATTAAAAATCGTTATAATACTGTCTCTTCGAGCTGGACAGTCCCCTCTATTCATTACAATACTTCCAAAATCTATAGTATCCTGAATTATTGGGTCTGGTTCAACACCTGTTGCTTTGATATAAAATATGATTTTCTTTATTGAATCAGGATAACCATATATTTTTCTTTTGGTTATATCGCTTTCTATCACATATCTAACAAGGTAATTTTTTCTTTCGGGAGGTGTAAAGCTGATTTTGACAGTATCAGTCCTTGAAGGCTGAAGATGGGATGCTTCATTCAATTTTTTCGCAAGAATGAAGCCCGCAGCTTTCTCCTCAGAGCCAATCTCGATTATATCTTGTTTTATAGCTCCAAATGGGATGTTACCATAATTCAAAAACACAAGTTCAATATCTTTGGTTTCCTTGACCCTGATATTACCAATGTCAATTGTATCCTGCTTTATTTGAGCATCACGAGCATCTATAATGATAAGGTTCTGCTCAACCCCGACGCCAGAAATACCGACAAAACAGGTATCCTTCTTTTCAGGATTTGTTTTTGGTTCAGGTTTGAACTCAATCAAAGTAAATGCAGAGTCAAAACCAAGTTCAACTGGATAATATCGAATAACAAAATCAACTGTTTTGTTCTCGGGATTGAGTTTATATGGAGTTTCAATAATACTCTGGAATAGATGTGGATTTATTCGTATAATTTTTCTTTCAAAGTTTACAGATTCAATATTTAATTCTTCTTGAGTGTTGTTCTGTACTTTCCAGATTTTTCTTATTGTATCAACTGGATTTACATAAACAGAATCAAAACTAATGAAATTTTCATAACCATCGATGAATTTATTTGTTTTTCGGACAATGAGGAGAAAATCACGATAACCTTTTGCCAGATCATTATCGGAGAGTGGTAATTTTTCGGCAAGTCCAATTCTTGCTCTTGCATATTTTTTTCCAACAGGAAACACAGGTGAAGGATTTGAATTATATCGGATAGAAAACTTTCTACTTTCATTAGGCCTAATCAAAAAGTCGGGAACTGACTCGGGATCAAATTCAAAATGGTCTTCTGAATGTCCCGGAATGGTTGTTGGTGTTATTGCAAAGGAGTATATATTTGTTGGCCACATTCTTAAATCCACATTGCCTGTGTTCCAGAGATTAAATGTGGTAATGATAGGAACTCCATTCAGTGTCATTCCCATATCTATAGTATCCGACGGGGTTTTATCATTGACTATCAGTGAAGAAGGTTGAGCTTTGATTACATAGGCAGAAGTAAATAGAGCAATTATCAGTATAATTTGTAAAATATATTTATTTAATTGTGCATTCATTAAAGATTATTCGCTAATAAGAACCTTTGTAACCAATCAAATTTACGAAATTCAATTAAGATTATTACAGAATTTTTAATTTAAAATGAAGAAAAGGCGATAATTGGAACTCTCATTAAAAAATATTATTTTACGCTTTTAACACTATTAAAAAAATAATAACGTCAAAAAAACTTGTTTAAACATTAATAATTATGGTGAAATTATGAAAAGATATGCTGTAACATTAATTTTAATTTTTGCTTTTGTTCTTTCCTGCAAATCCCAGCCAAAGATAGAAATAGTAGGCGGCGACACCTACGATTGGAAAAAAGTATCCATCAGTGAAAATCCTTTAAAAGCAAAAATTCAAATTAAAAATGCTGGCACTGAAAAACTTATTATTAACGAAGTCAAACCGGGTTGCGGTTGCACAACTGCACCTCTTGATAAATCAGAACTTGCTCCGGGCGAAGTTGCCAATCTGGATGTTACCTTGAGAATTAGTGCAGGTCAGCACGATGTTATGAAAAGCATCAGAATTTCTTCCAATGACCCAAATAATCCAAATAAAATTCTGTTTTTGAAAGCTAATGTTTTCCAGCCAATTGAAGTATCTCCAACCACTTATTTCCCATTTAACGAAATGACTGTTGGGAAAGAAGCTACTTCTACACTGAAATTAAAGAATAACACAGACAAACCAGTTAAGCTTTCAAAAATAGAAATTACACCTGAAGATGTTTTTGTTAATTTGAAAGGTGAAAGAACATTAAAACCCGGTGAGGAAATTGATATTACTGCTAAAACAACTCCTAAGAAAACCGGTTATTTTAACTGCACACTTAAAATCAACACTGATTCTCCAGATATGCCTGAAGTTGTTATTACAGGATTTGGACAAATTAAAGAATCACCATTATTTAATAATAAATAAATTTAAAGAACTAAATTTTACAAAAATAATATGGGCTTCCCAAAAATTGAGAAGCCCATTTTTTTGTTTGTTTTGTTTAATTAAAATTACCTGATTATACTAAATTTGCCAGTCTTGAACTGTTTGCCATCACTGATTTTAATGAAATAAACTCCTTCAGAAAATTTATTTATCGGAATCTTGAGGCTATTAGCACCTTGATTTACTGTCATTTTTTGTGTAAGTATTTCATTTCCTGTTAAATCAAAAATTCCAATATTAAGATATTCAGTTTGTCCGATGAATTCAAGATTTATGAAATCATTTGCGGGTGTTGGAAATATATTCAAACCTGTTATGATTTGGTCATCCTCAACTGTGGCAGGTTCTTCCATCTGAATTGGCAGATCAACTGTAATATCATAGTTTTGCGAATAGTCGGTATTGATTGGTCTTGAATATGGAGCATATCCAACTTTATCAACATAAATAGTATATCTGCCTGAACCTAATTCAGTCATTTCGAATGAGCCATTCAAGTCGCTGAAAGTAAAATCAGAGATATTCCCATTTTCATCAACAACATAGATATAAGCACCTCCAACTGGTTTCGAGCTTTGATTTTTATCAAATACTTTTCCAAAGTTTGATGTTACATCAGTAACATTTCCTTTGACTATGATTATGCCTTTATACCCATTACGAAGCTTATGTCTGATAGTAAATACATCACTCAACATTGAATTGCCAACTGTTATTTTTGTAGCGTCTTTCCACTTTAGTGCTGCAATTGAATTTTGTTTGTAATATCCCGGAACATAGGAATTTGAAAATGGAACCGACATAAGGACATAATCGCCCGGAATAAGGTTGGTAAACTTAAACTTACCTTCAGCATCGGTTTCTGCAACTTTTGAAAATTTATATTCATTCCCGTCGCTTGCACTAACGAGATAAGCAGTTACAAGTCCTCTGATGAAGTTGCCTGTTGCATCAGCAACCATTTTTCCTGTTAAACCGTTGTCGTATTTATTGAGTTTTTTCAATTTAAAGTTAATACCACTCACGTTTTGAGTAAGTTCAATCATATCTGCTTCCATAATCGAACTGACACCGTCATAGTATTGTTCTGCATAGCCATCAACTAATGGAATTGCTCTTGCTTTATAAGTCCACTTGTCGGGAAGTTTGATTTCATATTCTCCATTGTCATTTGTTTTTGCTATGAAACTTTCATACTTACCTTCGTTTTTCATTAATTCAACTGGAATGAATTCAACTTTTGCATAAACCGGTGCATTATCTGTTTCAGAGAGAACAGTTCCGGAAACCAAATAATAATTTGGTTCTGGTTTTCTCTCAACAACGATATTTATTGTTAATTCATCCTTGCATTTAACGTCAATTCTTGTTGCGTCTGCCATTTCTTCGGCATCTTCATACCATTCATGATAGAACAATTCACCATCAACTTCAATGATATATTTTCCTTCGTTCAGCTTTAGGTAGAAAACACCTCTTTCAATAGATGTTTTATAAACAGGAGTTTCCTTGTTGTTGTCAGTGATTAGCCATGCTCTAACCATACCTGTTTTAATTGATTCACCTTCTTCGTCTTTGACTGTTCCCGTGATTTTGGCACAGTAATTTTCAACATTTCCAACGATTACTTTGAAATCCTGAACAACATAAACGTTTTTATCACATTCAAGGTAGGCTTTGATTTGGATTTTGTAATATCCGCTTTTTTGCGGAGTAAAAGTAATGGTGTTTGTTTCCTTATCCCAGTTTAATCCATCAATTTCAGCACTAATCATATAAATAATGGGGCAGTTAACTTCTGATTCTGCTTTAAATTTATAACTCCACTGGACTCCAATTTCGCCTTTTGTGCCTGGTTCAGTTACAAATTTTATTTTTCCGCTGGAACCAGTTCCAACGACTATTGTAAACTGCTGATAGGCAGGCTCAACTTTTATATCGCAATCAGCATAAACTTTGACTTTCACGGTATAGCGGCCATCTTTTTTTGGAATCCATGACAATCTTCCTGTCTCCTTATTAATTGTCATACCATCGGGGTAATCGCCATATAATTCATATTTTAATGGACAATTATTCGGAAGATTTGTTTCGGCAACGATTTCATACACATATTCTTTACCAGCTGTAGCTGTTTCTTTGGGTTTTGATACAATGACTATTTGATAGGAACCAGTAAATTTTATCACTTTGAATTCTGTTCGGTCGCTAAAATAAAGCTCGTCATCAAATATATTCACAGCAACAACATAATAAGTATATTTACCGTTTGCACCGGGGTAATCATAAAAATCATATTCACTGAGGCTTTCTTCTGCCTTAACATCGGCAATATTTTTAAATTGAGATAAATCATCTGTTTCACCTGTAGCCCTGAAAATTCTGAAAAATTCGACTGCTGGACCCTCAGGATTTTTGTTCCATGATAGCTTGATTTTATTGCCGTTGTCTGTCTCCACTTGAACTGCCATAAAATTAATTGGCTGATAAGGCGGTTGCTGGCTAAATGATTTTAAGCTCATAACCAAGAACAGAGCTAAAACCATTAAAGTTGTTAAGTAAAGTTTCTTCATAATATTACCTCCAAAAAAATAAAAAAATTCCTATTAATTAGTTATAAAAATTCAATTAATAGGAATTTGTTACAAGCAACAAAAAAATTTTTAATCAATTCATATTAATTTTATATTAAAATGAATCAAATTAAGCTCAAATATAGTTTAAGCTGCAAATAATATCAATATTTTGCTTTTTTTTGGCAATATTAATGTTTAATGATAATGAATTTTTTGGTTACAGTATTTGTATTTGTTTTTAATTGATAAAAATATGTTCCAGCAGTCAAATTTTGAGTGTCTATGGTTATAGTATAATTGCCACTGATTAAAAATTCTGAAATGAGTTCAGAAATTATTTTTCCGCTATTGTCAATGAGAGAAATATTGACAAATTCATCATTTTCAAGGTAAAAATCGAAATTAGTTGATTCGTTTGCAGGGTTAGGATAATTTTGTTCAAGAATTACAAATGAATTCTGAATTTCGTTATTATCAATATCAGTAGTTTCGCTAATTTTAAAACTCCAAACGCTTGAAGGTGGGCTTTCCTGATTTCCCTTAACAGCAACGACTCTCCAGTAATAAGTTACCCCCGATTCAAGTGACAATGTTTCACTATTCAGTTCAGTGTTCAAAATAGTTGAGGTCTCAAAATTGATATTGGAATCAAATTCTAAATTATAGCTTGAAGCACCGCCGCATTCAGCCCATTTTAACTCGATATCCGGTTTGCTAAGAACTTCGTTGTTTTTTGGCTGTATAAGGGCTGGAGCTGCAAGATCCATTGGTTCAATTCTTCCATCCCAATAAATTTTATATTTTTGATTATGGTGAACGTCAGAAAATGATAATTCCTTGCCATCTGAAAATTTCACTTTGATTTCTTTGATAGTATTTTTACCAAGACCGAAATTCAATTCATTAGTGCTTTGTGAAGCTCTTGCAGTGATAATTGAGCCCGGCAAATCCCTGAATAATTTCTTTCCATTACTCATTTCGAGAGTTATCGAACTGCCATAGGCATCCATATTTACATTATTTTGTGGACTTCCGACCAATCTGAATGATACCCAATTATTTTCTCTTGGGATGTCGTTCCTGAAAAGTTTTAAATATTCATTACTGCTTGCAATGATAATATCCATATCCCCATCATTATCGAAATCAAGTGCAACCGGAGACCACGCACCATGAATTATGGCACCATAAAGCCATGTCATATCTTTCAGGCGATAATTCTGTTCCGGACCTTGATTTATGTAAACTCTTGAATAACGTGTTCTGCCTGTGCTAATATTATCATAAGAATACTGGGAATGAACAAGGTCAAGATATCCGTCAAGGTTTATGTCAACCCAAAGAATACCGGCATTCATCTCAAAAAATTTCAGACCCATTTGCTGTCCGACTTCCGAAAATTTAAATGTAGGTGGTCCATCATTTCGAAATATTAAAGATGGGTTCGAACTTTCGCCCCGTCCGTCAGGATGTCCAAGATTTCCAACGGCAAGGTCTGGCAAAAGGTCATTATTAAAATCACCCCAACTGGACCCCATTCCGTGCCCAAAATATCCTGAAGTCTTTGTAGGAACCCCATGAACACCAACCACAGTGCTGACCTCGGAGAAAGTTCCGTTGCCATTGTTCTTATATAGTCTGTCTGGTGCAAGGCGGTAAGTAGCAACAAAAATATCGGGCTTGCCATCAACATTATAATCACAAATACTTGCCCCCCAGCAGTCATAATATGGAGAAGGTTCACCAAGTGAAATTTTGCTTTCAGCTGTTACATTTTTGAACGAGCCATTCCCTAAATTTTTATAAAGTTGGTCAGGGAAATATGTTTCCTGACCTGATACTTCTGTTCGACCATAAGCTACAAATAAATCAAGAAAGCCATCGCCATTGTAATCAAGCCACATTGGTGTTACCGTTGGTGATTTTGGGGTGATTGTAACGTCAGTTTCATCGCTATAAGTTCCGTCATTTAATCCCATCATCAAGAGGTCATTGCCCATACCCTTAACAACAAAGGCATCAAGTATTCCATCGTTGTTGTAATCGCCGAAAACAGTTCCCGAACCTCCAAAATTAAATTTTGAGCTTACATTTTCGAACTTTCCATCTTTTTTATTTTCGAAAAAGTAAGAGCCAATTGCTATGTCATCAAATCCATCTTTGTTCCAATCGGCAACAGAAACAAGTGCTGCGGGTATTGTCTTGTTGCTATTGTCGGTCAAACCCGCTTCTTTGGAAATATCCACCAAGGTTGGGAAGGGTGCTTTAGCTGAACCATTTTCGCCCGGTTTATCAAATTCAACAACCAATCTAACCATAAAATCACCATCAGCCCTGAAAAATTTTGTCCCTTTGATATTATAAAAATCTGGATTCGGAGTCAGGGCATCACAGAGGAATGAACGCAATGGAGAACTTGTTCCATCACTATCGTAAGTAAAATAAGGTCCTTTATCACTAATTATATGTTGAATTACGATTCTATCGAGACCCTCCGCCCTCAGATTTCTATCCCTTATATCGAATTCTTTCCATCCCGGAACACCGTCATAACTGAATTTAATCGGTGGAGTTAAAAGTGCATAATGCCAGACAAATTCAGTTGGTGGTATGCTTCCTTCGGCTGCATCTGCAACAATTAACAAAGAATCTTCATTTGGCTGAGTTCCTGAAAAATAGACCTGAATTTTAACAATTTTACAAGGTCCGTTAGGCTGTAAAAGGACTGATTCTTCCCACCTTTTGAATTGAGAGGATGTGTAAGCCGAACGAGCATTGCCATTATCATTTTTCACTATGAACTCCTGAGCTTGTAAAATTTGACTTAGAGTTATTAATAAAGTAACAAAAAGTAATGTTTTTTTCATTTTATCCTCTTTTCAAAAAAATAACTTATAAAAATAAAAAAATACTTTGAGATTTAAAAATATCAATAATTGTCGAAAATTAATTGTAACTAAAATAAAAAATCAAGTATTTCTTTACTTGTAATTAATTAACTTTGGGAAACAAATGCTTAAAATATATACTGTATTTATTATTTCATTTATTTTTTCTGGATTAGTTTCGGCTCAAACCAGAATTCAAATTACTGATACATTGACAGGACCCCCATTAAAATCCAAATTTATTTCTATCGGTATAACCGGAGGACTAAATCATATATGGAATGAAACCAGATTACCACTCATACCGGGTGGTGACGATTGTGGCTATTTCTCGAACGGCACAGATTTCGGTTACTATTTTGGTCTTGACGGAGAATACGAACTCTTATCTAATCAACTTAATTTTATTGCTCGTTTTTTATATGACCATAGACCTGTCTCATTGAAAGAAAACACAAGCTCTTACGAAGTTTATGACGAACAAACTAATAATTATACTCCTTTAATTCGAGGACATAATTATGATGGTTATCTTGATTACTTAATGATAGAGGGTGGAATATCATATAAACTTCCCATTGATTTTCCAATCGAACTGAAATTAACTGCAGATGCTGGCCATCCTGTTTTTGGTGCTGAATTCGAAAATACTGAAGAAATTCTTAAGCCGGAAAGTATCCTTTTCCCTGAAATGACGAAAAAAAGGACTGTTGAAAGTGGTAAAATCACAAATGCAGGCAGTTCCTATGGTGCTTCTTTTGGCATTGGAACAGAATTTCAGCTGAAAAACGGATTTTATATCAAACCCGAATTCAGATTCCGATATGCCTTGAATTCTGTTATGTCCGATTATGAATGGCATACAAATATTTTGAGATTCGGTGTTCAAATCAGCAGGAAGTTCGACATAGGAGAAAGACAAAAGATTCTCAGGACTAAAGTAATAATACTTCCTGATCCACCCAAACCAGAACCACCAATCGAAAAAGTTAAGCCAGCCCTTGTTAAAAATTTCATTTCAGAACCCGTAAATATTCTTGAAACTATCGTTACCCAAACACATCCTCTTCTTAATTATGTCTTTTTTGATAGTGCTTCGACAGCAATTCAAGATAAATATATAAATAATAGAAACATAGATGATTTTAACGAGAAAAATTTACCCAAAGAAACTCTCAGTATTTACTATAATTTATTCGATATCATAGGCAGTAGATTAATAGCCAATCCAAAATCAAAAATCAAGATTACTGGCGTTACTGATGGCGAAGAATTGTCTGATTCGAAGGATAGAATTAAATTGGCAGAATCCAGAGCAAGAAATGTTGCTGAATACATAATTAATCGCTGGAAAGTATCTCAGGACAGAGTTTCAATTGAATCTCTTGATTTTCCAAAACTACCAACAAGCAGAGAATATCAGGAAGGTTATCAGGAAAACCGAAGAGTTGAAATCACAAGTAACGACCCCGAAATATTAACTCCTGTTATTCATTCAAAGTTTTTTGAATATACATCTACACAAGATTCTATCTATTTTAATTTTGAATTAAACAGGGAATTAAAATTGAATGACTGGAATTTTTCTGCTTTTAACGGTCTTATTAAATCGCGGGGACAAATTGACGACCAGCAGACAGGTTCAATTAAAATTTCTTTCCCCTTAAATAAGGAACTTATTAATTATATCGGAAGTAAAACAGAATCGAAAATCCCTCAAACAGCAACATTAACAGTTAATAGCTCAGATGGAATTCGGGAGGAAAAGGTTATTGATATTAATATATCAAAAGAATTAAACCGGTTCGAAATTGGAAGACTGAACTTGATAGTGTTCGATTTTGACAGATTCGATATATCAGGGCAAAATAAAATAATGATAAACGATTTTCTTAAAACTTCAATTAAAGAAAATTCAACCGTAACTATAACAGGCTCAACTGACAGACTTGGTGAATTGAAATATAATTATAAATTATCATCCGAGAGAGCTAATTCGGTTAAAAATTACATTCAATCAATCAATTCAGCAGCTAAAATAACCGATGTTGTTGGAATTGGTCCTTCGATTCTGCCTTATGATAATAATATCCCTGAAGGCAGGTTTTATTGCAGAACAGTATTGATAGAAGTTAAAACACCATTAAAATAAATATGAAGAATATGAAATTATCTTATAGCCTGAAAATTTTACCTATTATAATAATTACTTTGTTAGCTTCATTATGGCTCAGATCGAACACCATAACTAGCGAATTATCAATTTTAGAAAAAGGATTTCTGGGACTCTCCAGAGCAACAAACAGTTTGCTGGATTTTCCATATTCTAATTTGTCCCTGTCAAATGGACTCGCTTTTTCACTGGTCAAATTTACTGATTCTAATTTTGAAAATGTTTATACAAGATTATCTTCAATCTTATTGGGAATAATTTCGGTTGTTATTTTCTACTTTATTGCTAAAAAGATAACAGATGATTCAATATCTTCCTTGTTTTCAACGGCAATGTTCTCAGTTCAGGCAAGTGTGATTTATTTTGGCAAGATTATTAATCCTTATGGTTTATCAATAGTGTTCTTCCTGTGTTTTCTTTTTTACTTATTTAATATTTCCAAAGAAAATAAGACTTTTGTGCTATTTTCAATCCTGGCAGCTCTTTTTCTATTTCTTGCAGTGATAACAAATTATTTTTTAATCTTACTTTTTCCATTTCTGATAATTTTACTGATAATCAATTTCCAAAAGTATTTTTTATCATTAGTATTGAGTCTTGTTTTGCTTCTATCCTTCTACATTGGCTTTTTCCAAAATATCAACAACCAAGTTATGGGTTATTTTACAGGCAGGGACATTTTTGGGATAGGTTTTTTTAGTCATTTTCTGAGGGTTTTGCAGGAATTATCAATACCACTGATTTTGTTGGTTATGGTTCAGCTTAATAGAATATTTTTATTTACTCAATCAAGCAAAAATATATTATTAACTCTCTGGTTGTTTGCTACACCTTTAATAATATCATCTTTTCTTTTTTCGAAAATAGATATTACAGGTTCAAATTTGGTATATTTGCTTATTGTATTATTAATTCCAAGTGGGGCATTACTCAAAGATTTTTATATTAAATCGCTAAATTCAAGGATAGCAGTCATAATACTTTTAATATTTTCGATTATTCTTTCGGGCTATCAATTAGGGCAAAAAATTGCTGAAATGAAATTTTTGTAAATCTTGTTTTTCAAAAATGTCGAACAATTTAAAAAATTTGGTTATTATCTCTCTGAAAATCATTCAATATATTTTTTCACCTATCATACTTTTAACCTTACTAATTTTGAAATTAATGAGGTTAGCAGGATATGAAAATTTTAAATTCTCAAGACAGCTTTTCTTTTTAACAGGTGTTCTGCCAATTTCTGATCATTACTACGACCCATTTAGCAGAAATAAAATTAAAAATTACAAAAATCATAAGAGGAATATCAATTTTATAGATTTTAATATTGAGTTCCAGCTTGACTTCATCAAAAATTTTACATATCAGAATGAATTAAAAGAATTTCCATATAATAAAACTGAGGACAAGCAATTTTACTATAATAACCCAAATTTTGTAGCCGGAGATGCCGAATTTTATTATTCATTAATAAGATTGGTCAAACCAAAGAATATAATTGAAATTGGGGCGGGATTTTCAACTCTCATAGCTATTGAAGCTATCAAAAGGAATAAGGATGAAAATCCAAACTATGATTGCAATATTATATGTATCGAACCTTATGAATTCAAATGGCTAAAAAACGAAGAAGTAAATTTCATTGAAAAAATCGTTGAAAATGTCGAAATTAATCTTTTCCAATCATTAAGCCATAACGATATTTTATTTGTAGATTCGTCACACATAATTAAGCCAGAGGGTGATTTGTTATTTATTTTTATGAAAATTTTGCCAGTTTTAAATTCAGGAGTTTATATACATTTTCATGATATTTTTTCACCAGCAGATTATCCTGATTTCTGGATAAAAGATAAAATTCTGCTATGGAACGAACAATATCTTTTGGAATCTTTCCTTAGCTTTAATAATGATTATAAATTAATATGCAGTTTAAATCACTTAAAAAATGATTACTGGGATAGTATAAAAAATTATTTTCCCGTACTTTCTGAGCATTCTGAGGCAGAGCCGGGTTCATTCTGGATTTTAAAAAAGTGAGGATATGAAAAGACTAAAATATATTATACCAATATTGATCGTGTCATCAATTTTGCTTGAAGCAAAGTTTGACGATGATTACTACCTTAAATTAAACAAGTCTTTTGAAATTTTTGGAGAGGTCTATCGCAAGCTTTCCGAAAATTACGTTATGGAAATAGACCCCGAATTACTAATGGAAGAAGGTATTCAAGGTATGCTTTTAGGGCTGGATCCATATACATCATTCTATTCAGAATCAGAAACTGATGATATAGATATTATTACTGATGGATCCTATGTTGGAATCGGCATAACAATCAGTTATATGGATAGCATGCTGACTGTCATTGGAATAAGAGACGGCTATTCCGCACAAAAATCCGGACTAAGAATTGGCGACCGTATTTATATGGCTGATACAGCTGTTGTTTTAAATAAAACTTCTGATGAATTCAGAAAATTTACCAGAGGAAAACCGGGAACATTTCTCGATTTAAAAGTTTTACGTGATGGTATCAAGGACACTTTAAGTTTCAGAATTGAGCGTCAGGAAATCAAGGTTAAGAATGTTACAATTTCAACTATTCTATCGGATAGTGTGGGCTATATAAAAGTAGATAGATTTTCCCGATTCACCGATCAGGAGATCAGGTCTGCATTATATGAGTTAAAACAGAATAAAAATTTGAAATCATTGATCCTTGACCTCAGAGACAACCCCGGCGGCTTGCTTGAAGCTGCAATAAGCACCTGCGAGATTTTTATTCCTCAAAATAATGTTATTGTTTCCACAAAAGGACGAAACGAAAACGAGATTAGAACCTACAGAACTATTATCCAGCCAGTCGATACGGTTATTCCATTGGCTGTATTAATTAACGAAGGAAGTGCAAGTGCAAGTGAAATTGTTGCTGGTGCCATTCAAGACCTTGACAGAGGCATAATTATCGGTCAAAAATCATTCGGGAAGGGTTTAGTTCAATCAGTTTATAATTTACCTTACAATTCAGCAATTAAAATTACAACTTCAAAATACTACATACCTTCAGGCCGTTGCATTCAGAAATTAAATTTTGAAAAAGGGAGAAATAAAGGCTTAAACTTACATTATGATTCTGTTTATTACACCAGAAATGGCAGACCTGTTCTCGAATCAAACGGAATCATTCCTGACAGTATCATTAAATCTGAAGAACCCAATCAGTTTATAACAGATTTATTGAACAAAAACATTATTTTCAAATTTGCTAATATATTTTCTTCAAACTATGACAAAGTTCCTGAACTCCCAAATGAGACATTGCTAAAATCATTCAGGGATTACATCAATTCAATTAATTATAAATATCAGTCCGAGCTTGAAGCAAGGCTGGATACATTATATCAAATTGTTTCCAAAGAAAATTATAACAAGAAATTGCAAAAGGACTTGATGGATTTTGCTAAAAGAATCAAGAAGGAGCAAAAGGATATCATAGCCGAAATTACAGAAGAATTGATAAAAATACTTACTAAAGAGATTCGTTCAAGATTTGTTTCCGAAGAACAAATTTCAAGAGAACAGCTAAATGATGATATATTTTTAAAAACATCTATTAGTTTATTAGAAAAGAAGAATTATAATAAGATTCTTAATATTAAAAGCTTAACTCAAAATTAATTCAGGAAAATCAGGACTATATTAAAATCTTTGGTTTTTAGACATTTACTATCTGACAATAAAAAAAGAAAAAGAACGTTGAATTTAAAGTTTTTTAAGTATTTATTAACATTTGGAATTGTGTATGAGGATAACGAAACAATACACAAATCGTGAAAGTCAATCATTAGACAAATATCTTCAGGAAATCGGGCGTGTTGAATTGCTTGAATCCGATGATGAAATTGAATTAGCAAAAATAATTAAAAAAGGTGGTTATGAAGGAACTAAAGCTCTTGAACGCCTTGTAAAAGCTAATCTTAGATTTGTTGTTTCCGTTGCAAAACAATATCAGAATCAAGGTTTATCACTTGGTGATTTAATAAACGAAGGCAATCTGGGTTTAATCAAAGCTGCTAAAAGATTTGATGAAACCCGTGGATTTAAATTTATATCTTATGCTGTCTGGTGGATTCGTCAATCTATCTTGCAGGCTCTTGCCGAACAGTCCAGAATAGTCAGATTACCACTCAACCGTGTTGGTGCTTTAAATAAAATTGGCAAAAAATTCAGCGAACTCGAACAAAAGTTCGAAAGAGAACCTACTGCCGCCGAATTGGCTGAACAGCTCGAAATGACTGTCCCGGAAATTGCTGAAACCATAAAGATTTCCGGAAGACATCTTTCTGTGGACGCTCCTTTTGTTCAAGGGGAAGACAACAGACTTCTTGACATCCTCCCAAATGAACAACAACCACCCCCGGATGCTGAACTTATCCGAGAGTCTCTAAGGGTTGAAGTTCAACAAGTCCTGACTACTCTATCCCAGAGAGAATCCGAAGTTATAAAACTATATTTTGGATTGGATGGAACTTGCCTCACTCTGGAGGAAATCGGAGAAAAGTTCAATCTAACAAGGGAAAGAGTCAGACAAATTAAAGAGAAAGCAATCAGAAGGCTTCGTCACGCTTCACGCTCAAAAGCTCTTCGGGCTTATCTTGGATAAATAAGATTAAGAATGTAAATGAGATTTTATGCATAAAATTGATTACCCTGAACATGATAATAACGAAAAAGGGGCATCCAAGCAATCAACCAGACCGCACTGGCTAAAAGTCAAAGCTCCAGCTGGTGAAAATTATACCAAAATTAAGACAATGATGAGATCAAAATCTCTTCATACTGTTTGCGAAGAAGCTCACTGTCCTAATATTGGTGAATGCTGGCACAGCGGAACAGCTACTTTTCTTATTCTGGGAGATACCTGCACCAGATCTTGCGGATTTTGTGCTATCAAAACTGGTCGCCCCGGGGATTATGACCCATTCGAACCATTGAAAGTTGCCCATTCAGTCCAGCAAATGGGTGTAAGGCATGCTGTTATAACATCTGTTAATCGCGATGAATTGCCCGATCAAGGCTCTAATATATGGGCTCAAACAATTTCTAAAGTCAGAGAATTAAACCCTGAGACCTCGATTGAAGTTTTGATACCCGATTTCAAAGGAGATCTCGATTGCCTCCAAAGAGTTCTTGATGCAAGACCGGACATACTGAATCATAATGTTGAAACTGTTCCAAGGCTTTATAAACTTGTCAGACCTCAGGCAAAATATGACAGGTCTCTCAAAGTTCTGGAATACTCCAAGCTAAAAGGCTTCAGAACAAAAACCGGTATTATGGTGGGTATTGGAGAAAAATTCGATGAAGTCATTGATGTTATGAGAGATCTTAGAAACATAAATATTGATATTATGACAATCGGACAATATCTGCAACCTACAAAAGAACATTTACCCGTTGACAGATATGTTCATCCTGATGAATTTGCTGAATATAAAAAAATAGGTCTTGAAATGGGATTTATGCATGTTGAATCGGGTCCACTGGTTAGAAGTTCCTATCATGCTGAAAAACATATATAATTTTACTGAAAGATGAGGTTCACTTTACTTGGAACTGGCACTTCTTCGGGTGTTCCAACAATAAGTTGTAATTGCCCGACATGCACTTCAACAGATGCCCGGGATAAAAGACTTAGAACTTCTCTTTTGGTTGAATCGGCTACGACAACTGTCATTATTGACACTTCCCCCGATTTCCGTCAGCAAATGCTAAAATTTAAAGTGAAAAAACTGGATGCTGTTATTTTCACACATCATCACTTTGACCATATTGGTGGCTTCGACGACATCAGAGCCTTCAATTACACAAGCAAAAAATCAGTCCCGATATATTTGACCGAAAAAACATTAGCAAAGCTCAAAAGAACCTTTTTTTATGCTTTTGAAGAGGTTGAACAGATGGGTGGCGGAATTCCTATGATTGATATAAACATAATTGATTCAGAAAAATTTCGTATAGGTGATATTGTCTTTGAACCAATAAAACTCCTTCATGGGAAACTCGAAGTCTTAGGATTCAGGATTAATAATTTTGCTTATTGCACTGATACAAATTTCATACCACCTGAATCAGTTAAAAAGCTTAATGGATTGGATATTTTAATCCTCGATGCACTCCGCTACACAAAACATACCACTCATTTTAATCTGGAAGAAGGCATAACAGCGGCAAAAACAATAGGGGCTAAAAAAACTTATTTCACACATATTGCCCATCAGATTAAATTTGATGAATGTCAGCCCTATTTACCCCCTGATATTTATCTTGCTTACGATGGTTTGGCTTTTGAACTATGATTTTTTTTGTGTCTTTGTTAAATCTAAATTCCAACATTTAAAAATCTATTAATGTCAAACAATCGTTTTTTTAATAATTCAAGTTGCTCTTTTTTTTCTGCAAGTAAATTCTTATTGATTTCCTGATTTTCTTTCAACCTTGTCATCTGTTCTTGCAGGTTCGATCTTTCCTGCTCAGCATTGATAAGTTTTGTGTTGATTTCGAATCTTTGCTTGTTTTTCGATGCCAATTTTAAACCCTGATAGAGATTGTATAAACTAAGCACACAGAACACAATAACAACAAAGTAAAGAATAAATTGAACCATAAACATAGAGCTATGATTCTCGGGAGAGCTGAAAATATCTGGGAAGAAGAATGCTAACACTGCTATCATAATAGCAAAGATGAAGTTTAATCCCGAATTTGTATAATACCTGTTTGTTGTAAAAACATTTAGTTCTTTTCTTAATTCAATTAATTCGTTTTCTTTTTCAATAAAACTCTTTTGAGTGTTCTCGAAATTTGCTTTGTCAGATGATATACAATCTTCAATAATCTTTATATCAGTTACCAGTGAAGAAATCAGGTTCGTTTTTTCACGCTTTTCCTCCGAAATATTTGCAATCAATTGCTTCCTGATTTTTTCAATTGACTCGAATTTGAGATGGTAATTTTCGCCGTCAATGATTTGATTTAGCTGGTCTAATTTGGTCTTTATATCTTGTTTTAAAGACCAGACATTGTTATTTTCAATGAATAAATTTTTATTGTTTTTAATGAAATTTATTACATTTTCGGAATCTTCCTGATAGATTTCTTTTAAAATAAATTCAAGTTCAAAATTATTCAGATAAGCAAGGCTCCTTAAAATTTTGATTTCATCATAGGAAAATTCTTTTATTGTTTCAAAACAATCTTTATATATATTCGAAATTCTCTGATAATTTTCATATAATTGAGGAAAATTATAATTAATGTATTCTTTAACAAAGCTGGTTATGACAGTGTCAGTTGATATTATCCTTCCATTATTTTCTCCTGAAAATACATCTGCCGAGTGGTGAACATAATCATAGCATAGATCAATACTGTCTCTTGTTTCATCGAAACAACGGAAGAAGGTCTTCTCGAATTGCTCGACAAAAGATCCTACAATTACGCATTTCTTAAAATTTTCGGGAGTATTCAAGAAAATCTGATGAATAGCATGGTTCAAAATATCATTTTTATCTGGAATTTTTTTGAACCTTGAATAATGCTTTGTTATAAAAAAAAGAATTGAGGGGCAGCCTTTGGTTAGTTCAAATAGCTCTTCTGATTTTTCTGTTAGCTCTTTGAATTCCTCTTCAAGAAATGTCTTAAGACTTAAATCATCAAAATTATTCAATTCAAAAAGCTCTGAGCAATTCCTTAAGTTAGGTTTTAAGCTCTCGATAAATTCTTTATTAACAGATCTTCCCGAGATTAAAAGCTTTAAATCAAAAAGTTCACCTATCCTTACATCTGAATTCTCAAAATTAATAGAATAGGAAATGAAATCAGAAAACTTTTTGTTTGTGAAGTAATCAATTAAACATTCAAAAATCCAATGGTTTATTGTTCCGGCAACACGGTCATAATTGTCAAAAATGAAGGTTACAGTCTTTTTTTCACCGCCCACCTGAATGTCTTTCAATTCACTGTTTTCAGAACTCAGAAAAAAAAGAGTCAGCAGATCCATAATTAAAGATTCTGTAGCAACTTCAAAATAGCTAAGTAAAATTCTTTGATATCCCTTCTTTTCAATGTTCGAAGTAATAAATTCTTTAACCTGAGATTCTGAAGCGTCAGAATACTTTTTTGATATTTTGAATTCTGGTATTGATTTAAGTTGATGAATATTAATATAGTTGTTATAAATATCTTCATTTAGGGATTGCAAATGAGTAAAGTTTTTGTAGAAAGTCTCGTAGAAATAATTTAATTCTTCAAATGAAAATTGTTTTTTTTGAAATTCTTCAATTATGGATATAGAGGCATTCTTCAAAAAATCAGGGAAAAAATAATATTGTTGGTTATAATTAAACTTAATAATAATATCTGAAAAATAATTTGAATAGTTCTTCTCAGCTAAATTATTTATCAGCTCTGTTTTGCCAACTCCAAATCTGCCACCAATAAAAAAAATAAATTTGCAATTATCGGATTCACTTTTATCAAGTAACTCTAAGATTTTTTTTCCTTGTTTATCGTTTAGATTATGCATAATAAAACTATATTAGTTGATATCAATTTGTCATTTACAAGGGAATTTTAGTTTAACAGTAGTTCCCTCGCTTGTGATGACAAATTCAGTCGAGGCACTTAATTCATTCATAAGAAAAACACCACGACCGCTTTCCTTGAAAATATTATCACCCTGAGTCGGATCAGGAATGGACGAAGGATCGAAACCATTTCCCTGATCAGAGACATTAATATAAATATATTCTGAATTAACCCTGATTGCTATATGAACTTTCTTTGATTTATCGAATTTATTTCCATGAATGACAGCATTATTAACAGCCTCTGTAACAGAAATCATTATATTATGGTAAACATCTTCAGAGATATTAGCAAACTTTCTGATTTCATTAATAACTGGCTCAATAAGGTTAAGCGTCATTAACTCACTTGGAAAATCTTTCTCAAAATTATATACATCTTTGCTCATTTATTCTTACTTATCAAATTAACAATTAAAAGTTATCCAAAAAAATACTTTACCAAAATAAAAAAATTTGGAAAAACTTTTTTAATCTTGTAATTAATTTCCTGAAATTCCAGCCATCCCTTGAATGAAATAAATGACCCTGAAATGAAACTTATTCCTATCTCACTTTCAAGAGATATTGACTGTTGATTGTAATCGTCGGAAAAAGTTTTTGAGTCAGCTTTTAAAACACCCGATCTGAGGTTGAAAAAACTAAAACCACAACCAACATTATTTCCATTAAAGAGGTTATAGAATATCATAAGTCTATAATATTGCTCGAAATTGTTACTTTGCGGTGATTCGGCAAACTTTTTCCAGAATAATATACCTCTTTCAAAGTATCTGATATTTATTCTGGAATTTAATCTGATATTTCTGAATAATGGAATATTAAGCGAATCTTTGTAAGAAATCTGCCTGAAACTGTAGCTTTTTATACCCGGAGCCAAATCTTCGAAATCATAAACGGTGTAGTTTGCAAGTATCTCGAATGAGGGATTTGCCGAAAGAAATGAGCTTCGATAATTAATTTCGGGATTAAACTTTATAACCCGATTCCAATTATTCAGTGCACTTCTTTGAGCTTTTATATACACAAGATGGTTTAATTGGAGATTTAATGTTGCAGAAGCAGTTAAAACCTCAGAGAATTTTCTGGAATATTTTAAATCAATAATTGAGTTAAACTCATCACGGTCATCATAATTTGAGGTGCTTGGCGTGTCAAACTGGAGCAAGTTGGTATTTATATTAAACGAAATAGTATCCCTGCTCGAAATTAAAAACGTCAAGAATGAATATAATCCTGATTTTGATGAATTATTATCTCTTTGGCTCTCATTATTTTGAAGTTCATCTTCAATTACTTCATTAATGCTGAACTTTTTTGTAAGGAAATTATCTTCATTCCGAACATCATAGATAAATCCTGCTCTATGAATATACTTTTTGGAATTGATCTTTAATTCTGGATTGAAACTGAGTGTTAATTCATTTAGATTCCTGTAAAAATATGATAAAGAAAAATCAGCAATAGAGTCATTATACGCTCTGCTAACCTTCAGGCTGGATAAATAAATTTTAACTGATCCAAATAAATTACCGGTAATGGAAAAATCACTTTCCAGAGAAGAATTTATCCTCTGTTCCTCCCTTTGCTCGATATAGTATCTGTCAGTAATATTTACAGGATAGTAGATAAAATCTCTGCCCATTATTTTATAATCTAAAGTCGCATTTATCCTGTTGTCTGCATCATATTCCTTTGTCAGTCCAAGAGAATAGTTCAAATCAGAATTTTTTCTGTCAGGGTTTAATATTGAATACTTTCCCTTCAGGCTTGTATTCATTATCAGATCAAGAACTTCATATTTGTCTAAGTTCCCGTTAACGCCAAAAGAGGGTCCGATTGACGATATATTCACCTGAGTGTTCCGCTCAAAACCACCATTTAGTTCAAAATATGAATTTCGCCCGAAATTTACTCCCGAACCAAATGTTCCAAGCAAATTATCGAGTTTATTTAACCTGATTGACCTTGTATCTGATGAAAGCACCCAAGAGTTATTTGAAAAAAAGTAGATTGAGTTAGACAAATTATATTTATAATGGAAGAATAATGATTGATCATCACGAAAGCTTTGTGTAGAGGTCTTAAGAATTGTGCTTCTATAATTCTGGGATAGATGAAACTCACCCAAATAACTATTGACTGTTAAGTTTCCAAGCCCAGAAAAAATATATGTCCCGGATATTTTGTCAAAACCAAATTGAAGAAAATTTTTCTCAGAACTTTTAAATTCTTTAGAAAATAAAATTATCGGACTAATAATACAAATGAAAAAAAAAAATATGTTTTTTCTTAACATAATCAGCTTAGAAAGTCATTGATATTTTTGATTAAACAAGTCCGTTTGTAAATGATGACAAGCTCTGAGATAACTTCCGGTGCTTCCTTGACAATTATTTTTCTTCCGCTTCTGAGAGTGATAGTTGTATCGTGAGAGGATTCAACAGTTTCTATTTCCTCAGCATTAACAACAATTTCCCTGCCATCAACTTTTGTGAGTTTAATCATTATTTATTCCTGACATAAATATTCCCTATAATATTATCCGATTTTGTAATGGTTAATATTTTTTCAATGCTTTCCTGATTTAATATCGTCCCAGCCGAAAGAAGTTTTAATCCTGATTCAGTAATAATGTTTCTCGAAAGAACCAAGCCTTCGTATAAATTATTTTTTTGCACTTTGATTTCTAAGGTAACACCGCCTTTAGAAGAATTTTCAGCTAAATATTGATCCATTAAAGCTATTATTTTGTGATCGTATAATCTTCGGGCTTCATACCCCATAATATCGATTATTTTTGTTTTATCATACTTTTTTTCGTTAACATATTCTTCGAAATCAATCACAACCCGCAATATTCTGGAAGCAATAGGTATCATTCTGGACATAAGTTTATCAGGAAAACCGCTACCATCAAAATTTTCATAAATATGAACAATGATATCTATGATTTCATCATAATTTCTGAGATTTCCAAGCATAGACCTTGTGTATTCAGGGATTTTAAGCATATCTTCGTTTTTAGGCATTCCATCTATTGTTACTTTGCCGGTAATTTGACTATCCCTCAAAAACAATTTTCCAACAAATACAAGAGGAACTGCCTTTTCAAGTTTTGAGATTAAATCTTTTTCGTGGTTGTAATTACCTGCAATCCAAAGAGCAGCAGATTTGATTCTTTCAGTCATCTGGTTATAATTGGGGTACCTCATTTGCAGGAAAGTGATGATAAGTTTAAGCATTTTGTCATAAACTACATCAATTTCATTGGTCAAATCTTCTTTGCTTTTCTCAAGCTCCTCAATTCTTGATAGATTGTTTATGATCCGGACGGCAATTTTCAATTTACTTATAATATCATCTAAGGAAAGAGGCTCTCTGATAAAATCATCTACACCAGCCTGAATTGCTCTGATTGGAAGGTCTTTTTCGATTTCTGGAACTAAAAGTATGAAATATAAGTTTTTGCCATTTTGTTCCTGTCTGATGTTTTTTAAAATTTGCAGGCCATTCAATGAGTTTGTGTTAAAATGAGAAATAACAATACCATTAAAATCTAACTTTCTTAATACTTCAATAGCTTCCAGTCCATCTGTAAATTTTTGGACTGAAATATTTGGGAACGCTCTTTGAATAATCTTCTCAAGTGTCAGGCTCCTTGATTCATCTTCATCTATTATAATAAAAGGGAAACCATTTCCCATATTAATCCTTAGAAAAAAAGTATATTTTAAAGATAAACAAAATTACAAATATTTGGTTATGATAATTTAATCAAGAAAAATAGTAAGCAGTTAGTTCAATCAACCATTTTGCTTTTCAATTTCGAGTTCTCTTAATAGAGCCTGCCGTTCAATTTCAAGCTGTCGGAATTTTCTCTGAATTGAATCAAGCTCTTCGGGCATAGAATCAATCTCCAATCTTAATTTACTTGCTGCTTCATCAATCAAGTCAATTGCTTTATCGGGCAAAAATCTATCGGTAATATAGCGATGTGACAATTCAGCAGCGGCAACAATTGCAGCATCTGTTATTTTTACACCGTGGTGAACTTCGTATCTCTCCTTTAACCCTCTGAGGATAGAAATAGTATCATCAACATCGGGTTCATCAATCATAACTTTCTGAAACCTTCTTTCCAGAGCAGGGTCTCTTTCGATATATTTCTGATATTCATCAAGAGTGGTTGCACCTATACACCTCAAATCCCCTCTTGCAAGGGCAGGCTTTAATATATTTGAAGCATCCATACTCCCCTGTGCAGAGCCGGCTCCAATAAGTGTGTGAATTTCATCAATAAAAAGTATTATTTGACCATTGGATTCTGTTACTTCACGAATGACAGATTTCAATCTTTCCTCAAATTGACCTCTGAAACTTGTCCCGGCAATAAGAGTTGCCATATCCAGCATAACCACAGATTTGGACTTCAAAGTCTCGGGCACATCACCCGAAACTATGCGATGGGCAATACCTTCCACGATTGCCGTTTTACCTACGCCGGGCTCTCCAATCAATACTGGGTTGTTTTTGGTTCTTCGGGAAAGCACCTGTAATACTCTTCTAATCTCTTCTTCCCTGCCTATGACTGGGTCAAGTTTTCCTTCTCTTGCTTCATCGTTCAAAAGCCTACCGTATTTTTTCAATGCCTGATATTTATCTTCGGGATTCTGGTCAGTAACTCTCGATGAGCCTCTGATTGTTTTCAACACTTTATAAATTTCGTCTTTGGTGATGCCATTAGCCCTGAGTATATCACCTGCTGAGGATTTGCTCTCCGAAAGAGCAAGCATTAAATGTTCAATACTGATATACTCATCCCTCAGTATTTTTGCTTCATTTTGGGCTGAATCAAAAAGTGAGGTCATTGCAGGAGATAAATACTGATTAGATGAATTGACATTGGATACTTTTGGTTGAGATTCCAAACCTTCATTCACCTTAATCTTAATATAATTTATATTTGTGCCAATCTTCTGAATGATTTCAGGAACTAAACCGTTTGTATCTTGAATTAATGCTGCCAAAAGATGTATTGGTTCGATTGATTGATTTGAATAGTTCATGGCTATTTCTTGAGCCAATTGAACTGCTTCCTGTGATTTTAATGTTAATTTCTGAAAATTCATATCTATTTAAATTATTTGATTAATTTAATATAATTCCATCTAATGATGAAAATATATTCAATTTTATTTTAATATCATTAATGGTTTTTTAAGTATATTTTCCTCATTCAGAAAAATTACATAATACAAACCACTTGAGAAATTCTTTAAATCGATATTATAAATTAATTCTTCTAAACTATTGTTGTCTTTAAATTTTAAATTCTCGTAAATTTTTGCCCCTTGGGTATTATATATTACAAGTCTGTAATCGCCAGAATTTTCCGAATGATATGAAATTTCAACCTTATCGTTTGTGGGATTTGGATATATTTTTAAATCAGCTTCTTTCAGAAGCTCAATTCTGCTTGATTTTATAGCACATAAACCAGTTATAGCAAAATTTCCGTTTATTGTTTCGAGACAGATTTTACTGTTTTTATAGTTAAATTTGTCAATTGATGCAATTGTAAGCGAATCCCCAAGCATAACAAGCCCACAAATCTCGCTTAATAATTTTGGTTCATCGGTAACCAAGAAATTCTTTCCAGACAATGAGACAATTCTTCTGCCATTTTCAATCCTGAACGAAGTTTTTGGCAAAAACACATAAGGGTCAAAACTCACTTCAGCCTTATAATCTATTAATAAACTTGTATTACTCTTTGCATTTAGTTTAATAAAGACAGGAAAACAAAAGTTTTCATCTTTCACATACCCAACAGTATCCGGTATTGAAAGCTGAAATCTTGGAACCCCAAAAGCATTTATGTATAGTGTTTTTATTTCCTTGCAGGGAGCTTTTTCCAAGAATATTTTTATGCTATCTGAATAATTTCGAATTTCATCTGGTGAAAATTCAATTAAAACAACTATACTATCCCCAGGAACTAAGTTTGTAGGGACAGTAATATTGGTTGATAATTTTAAATTCGAATCTGCTTTCAAAAAGCTTATTTCAGTTATATTATAACTATCAGATCCGGTATTATGAAGACTTAAAGTAAAGTATTCCTTATCGCCAATACAAACAGAGTCGAAATCCACACTATTCATATAAGACAGAGTTAAATCTGCAGGTTTAACCAGCACGGTATCATAAGCTCTGCATCCATTTGTATCAGTAACCGACAAATGAAATACTCCCGGCTTTTTAATAAATATAGACTTCGTAGTCTCACCAGTTGACCATTTATAACTGACAAAATCCTTATCAGAAACAAGTTCAATACTATCTCCAATACATACACGAAAATCATTCTTATTGAGAATTTCAACTTTAGGATTTTCGTAAACAATGATATCAATTGATGTTGTATCTTTGCATCCAAATTGATTTTCGATTATTAATGAATATTTGCCGGATTCTTTTACGATAATTCTGTCCTTTTTCGAATTATCAGACCAAAAAGCAGTGTGATTTTTATCATTGGGGGAAGCTATCAAAACAACACTGTCACCTTTGCAGAAAGCTACTGGTCCGTTTGGAATTATTGCAGCTCTGGGTTTTGGATGAACTGTTACCAGAACAGTGTCATAGCCCTTAAAACAGCTATCTTCTGTCATACCTTTTATAACATATCTCGTAGTTGATAAAGGTTTGACGTAAATATCTTTTTGATTTGATATGAATCCCCCGGGGATAGAAGACCATTCATAATGATAGCCGCCCTCGGCGGTGAGAAGAACGCTATCCCCCGGGCAAATTTCACTTCCTTTTGCACTAATATTGATCGTAGGAAGGTAACAATTTCGGCAGGTTTTAGTCTTATAATATACACCCGATAAGACCCACGAATAACAATCATTTCTCAAAGGTCTCACTGCAAAAGCAGACGTTGTTTGATCTTTGAAAACATTTGATTTCCTCAACTCAAAATTCCAGAAATTACATTGAACAGTAAAATCAATCCCATTCATCCTCATAATATATTCTGGATAGTATCCGAATTGCATATCAGATACCAAAGAAAAAAAGTAGGCTTCCCCGGAGTGATCACAAACAGGTTTCATTTTAAATGTATCAACTGAACTTCTTCCGGCTTGCTCTGTCAATAATCCATCCTTAATCGTGATATGTCCTTCATTTTCATCTGTGAAGTCTTTATAAATAATCATTAAAAAAAATCCATCCACTTCCCATTCACTTGCATTTGTATTAATAATATATTCTCCATTGCCCGTAATAGAATTTTTAACAGAAGCTCTGTAGCCACTGGTATGTAATTCTCCCCAGCATTTATCCCACTTTCGTCCTGTTTGGATAGTTGTGTAATAATTTGCCTTGTTATGGGGATTGACAACCATTAGTGAAATTGGTTCATCCCGGTTAACGGAGTCAGATAAAGTAGTCCAGATAAAAGCATCTAATATTTCATAACATCTTTCCGGCAGACTATCAATTTTCAATTTGCAAGGGAGACCCGAGCCCGGAGGTATCGTGTATCTGTTTGTTACTTTTTGATATGCATAAGCTATTTTCAGACCACACTCTGATTTTTCGAATACCAGATTATTTATTTGTGCTGATGACAAAGAGCTAAAAAGAATCAGCCCAATATATATTAATATTATTTTTTTCATATTGCATTTTATTTTTTTAGTCAACTTAAATTAATAACGATAAAAATAATAACAAAAACAATAATAATCGTGTTAATACTTTTATTAATTTGTTGTTCTAAATTTAGCAGTCAATGTAAAGAATATCTACCTAATAGTTAAAATAATTCATATTTTGAATTAACGTCATTATTTTCTTAATATTAACA
Source organism: uncultured Hyphomicrobiales bacterium (assembly GCA_964473465.1). GTDB lineage: Bacteria > Bacteroidota > Ignavibacteria > Kapaibacteriales > UBA2268 > CALHRB01. Next base: position 61,467 of record CAYYPE010000006.1, on the reverse strand, counting down.
GGAGTGAAAAATGAATCAAAACAAAGGTAGAATTCTATGGATTGACGACGAGATAGAATTACTAAAACCTCATATAATTCTGCTCGAACAGAGGGGTTATAATGTTGAAACCGCAACAAACGGCGAAGATGCCATCGAAATGGTCAAGAAAACACATTATGACCTGACATTCCTTGATGAATCAATGGTTGGCATAAGCGGGCTTGAAACTTTGCCCATACTTAAAGAAATTGACCCTTCAACTCCTGTTGTTATGGTAACTAAAAACGAAGCCGAAAGTGTTATGGAAGATGCTATTGGTAGAAAAATTGATGACTATCTGACTAAACCTGTCAATCCTGCTCAAATTCTTGCGGCTTGTAAAAAATTCCTTGAATCCGAAAGAATTTCTCAGGAAAAAATCACTCAGGATTATATTCAAGGTCTCAATCAAATAACTTCTTTGCTTTATGATGATTTAAGCTGGGATGACTGGAAGGAAATTTATCAAAAACTTGTTATATGGTCACTCGAACTCGACAGACACCCTCAGTTAGGTTTTCAGGAAACACTTCAAAATCAGTGGAGAGAATGTAACACAGTCTTTTCAAAATTTATAGAAGACAATTATCAGAACTGGATACATCGAAAAACCTCCGAGGCTCCCGTATTTTCTCCAGAAATTGTTGAAAAATATTTGGTTCCAAAGCTAAAATCAGGTAATCCTGTTTTTTTCATAGTTGTTGATTGTATGAGGTTAGATCAGTGGTTGATAATGGAAGAACATCTTCGCCCATTCTACAATTTCAAGAAAGATTTTTATTCGGCAATTCTTCCTACGGCAACGCCTTATGCACGAAATTCGATATTTGCAGGATTATTCCCGATTGAAATACAAAAGCATTATCCTCAATGGTGGGTTAATGAATTAAACTCCGAAGATTATAAGTTAAACGCCTATGAAAAAGAACTCCTCGAAGAGCAGTTAAAAAGAAAAAGAGCGTCTCTTCATACTCCTTTGCAATACATAAAAATTCATGATACAGATTTTGGGAAAAAAATCGAATCCGACATAATGAAGTATGCAAGAAATCATTTAACTTCGATTGTTGTAAATGCTGTTGATATGATTGCCCACTCCCGTTCCGATTTTGCAATCCTGAAAGAAATAGCTCCAAATGAATCTGCTTACCGTTCCCTGACGTCATCTTGGTTCCAGCATTCAAGTCTGTTCGGAATCCTTAAATCTATTTCTTCAATAAAGAACGTAAAAATAGTTTTAACCACAGACCATGGTTCAATAAGATGTATGAGAGGTGTCAAGGTAATTGGAGACAAGGAAACCTCAACGAATTTACGTTACAAATTCGGTAAGAATGTTAAAGCAGAGTCACGTCACGCAATTCAATTGAAAGATCCGACAGACTTTAAACTGCCACGCCTTGGAATCACAGTAAATAATATCATTGCAAAGGAAGATTTCTACTTTGTTTATCCTACTGATTTTCATCATTATCTTGGTAAATATAGAGATAGCTTTCAGCATGGAGGTGTTTCGATGGAGGAAATGATAGTTCCGATTATTGAATTAGTTCCAAGATAACAAGATATTTTTATTAATTTTGTTTTTTAATTTTTTAAAACTTTGAAATGAGCAAAGAAATTTTCGAATCTTCAAACGAAAAAGAGACTTTCGAAATCGGTAAGCAATTCGCAAGAAGGTTGAAGAACGGAGATATTGTCGCTATTTATGGCGATCTGGGAGCTGGCAAAACTGAATTTGTTAAAGGTATATGCAATTATTTTAACGTTGAGGATATTGTTACAAGCCCAACCTTTACTATAATGAACCATTATAGCTCAGAAAAATCTGATAAACCTGTCTCAATTTATCACATTGACCTTTACCGTTTGAAAAGCGATAAAGAATTTCAGGACATCGGATTAGATGAATGCCTTATATCTAAGGACTGCATTAAGATTATTGAATGGGCTGACAAAGCCAATGGTATGTTGCCCGACAAAAGATATAATGTTTTAATCCATCAGGATGAAAATTCTGACTCTCGCCGCACAATTGAAATTGAGGAAAAATAGTTCCATAATCCATTAAATAGACCTGCTTAAAAATACCTTCAATAATAATTATTTTATTATGACGTTTTGCTTATTCGTCTTTTTAAATAAAAAAAATTTTGTGTTTGAATGTCAGATAAAAATTTAGTAGTCGTGGAGTCGCCTGCAAAGGCAAAAACTATCGAAAGATACCTTGGGATAGATTTCAAGGTGGTTTCGAGTATGGGACACGTGCGTGATTTACCAAAAGATAATAAATCAATAGATATAAAAAATAACTTTAAACCCCATTACGAAGTTACTCCTGATAAAAAACATATTGTTAATGATTTAAGAAAAAAAGCAAAAGAATCTGATATTATCTGGCTTGCAACTGATGCTGACCGTGAAGGAGAAGCTATTGCATGGCACTTAAAAGAAGCACTTAATATTGGGAATAAACCAACAAAAAGAATAATTTTCCGTGAAATCACTAAAACTGCTATACAACAGGCTATTCAGAATCCAAGAGATATTGATGAAAATCTGGTGAATGCCCAGCAAGCTCGCAGAATCCTGGACAGACTGGTTGGTTTTGAGCTCTCTCCAGTGCTATGGAAAAAAATCAAAAAGGGATTATCAGCGGGAAGAGTGCAATCTGCTGCTGTCAGACTTGTTGTTGAGCGGGAAAGAGAAATAGACAGCTTCAATTCAAAATCTTCATTTAAAGTTACTGCTTTCTTCGATTTAGGAAACGGAAAAACATTAAAAGCCGAGCTGCCAAAAAATTTCGAGAATGAATCAGATGCAAAAGATTTTCTGGAAAAATGTAAAAATGCTGAGTTTAGCCTTTCTAATATTGAAGTAAAAACTGAAAAACAAAAACCTTCAGCTCCTTTTACTACTTCAACTTTACAGCAGGAAGCCAGCCGTAAGCTTGGATTTTCGGTTACTCAGACTATGACAGTCGCCCAAAAATTATACGAGGCAGGAAAAATTTCTTATATGCGAACTGATTCAACTAATTTATCCGAAGAAGCACTCCAAAAAGCAGCCGCCGAAATTACAAAATCTTTCGGTGATGAATACTTAAAGATGAGACAGTATCAGGTTAAATCGGAAATTGCTCAAGAAGCCCACGAAGCAATCAGACCTACCGACTTTTCGGTTCAGGATGTTGGTATGGGTAGAAATGAACAAAGACTTTATAACTTAATCTGGAAAAGAGCAATTGCTTCGCAAATGTCTGAAGCTCTTATTGATAAAACCATCGCCACTATTTCAATCTCAACTGTCCCCCAGAATCTGATTGCAACAGCGGAATCAATCAGATTTGATGGCTTTCTCAGAGTTTATATTGAATCCAAAGACGAAGATGAAGAAGAAGAAAATGGAAGCAACCTCATACCCAAACTTGATATAGGCCAGAAATTACCATTGAAAGAAATGAAGGCTACAGAAAAATTTACCAATCCTCCTCCAAGATACACCGAAGCCAGTCTTGTCAAAAAACTCGAGGAACTTGGTATAGGAAGACCTTCAACTTATGCTCCGACTATCTCTACCATACAGAAGAGAGGGTATATCATTAAGGAGTCAAGAGAAGGAAAGGAACGTTTTTTCAAAGAATACATCCTGAGCAATAATAATATCACTCTAACCACTAATAAATCTATAACGGGAACCGAAAAAAACAAGCTATACCCAACAAGTATAGCTATGATTGTCAATGATTTTCTTGTCGAGCATTTCTCCGAAGTTGTTGATTACTCCTTCACTGCAAATATTGAAAAGGAGCTCGACGAAATTGCTATTGGCAAAAAACAATGGCAAAAAATGCTGGGTGCTTTCTACAAAGATTTTCATAATGATGTGGAAAAAACAACCGAAAAGAAAAAATCAGAAACCATTACAGTTAGAGAACTTGGGGTTGACCCAAAATCCGGCGAGAAGGTCTATGTCAGGCTTGCCCGTTATGGTCCCGTTGTGCAGATTGGGGAAAGTAATAACGGTAAGAAACCGAAATTCGCAAGTTTAAAGCCAAATCAACTGATTGAAAATATTTCTCTGGAAGAAGCTCTGGATCTTTTCAAGCTGCCAAGAGAGATTGGAATATTTGAAGATAAGCCATTAATTGTATCCAAAGGCAGATTCGGTCCCTATATTCTGCACGATTCCTCATTTTATTCCTTAGGAAAAGATGACGACCCTTTCACAATTGAACAGGATAGAGCCATCGAGATTATATTGGAAAAAAGAAAAAAAGACTCAGAAAAAACCATTAAACTGTTCGAGAACGACCCAGAATTAAAAATTCTCAAAGGAAGATGGGGACCTTACATTTCTTATAAATCCGAAAACTATCGCTTACCCAAGACTTTCGATCTTAACGACATAACCTATGATAAGGTTATTGAGATAGTGAAGGCTACCGAAAATCAGAGTAAAACAAAGAAGGCAAGGAAGTAAAGCTTAAATTCTTACGCCGCAATAATTCCGTTTTGCTCTTTGAACTGAAGTTGATAGAGTTTAGCATAAATGCCATTCATTTCGAGAAGTTCGTGGTGAGTGCCGATTTCCCTGATTTCACCGTGATGGAAAAGTATTATCTTATCTGCCCGCTTTATGGTCGAAAGTCTATGGGCAATTACTATTGATGTTCGGTTATGAAGAAGCTTTGAAAGTGATTCTTCGATGATTTTTTCGGTATTTGTATCAATATTTGATGTTGCTTCGTCAAGAATCAAAATGTCCGGATCGGCAGCAAAAGCTCTCGAAAACGCAATTAACTGTCTTTGACCAGCAGAAAGAGTTACCCCCCTTTCCATTACTTCTGTCGAATATTTTTCGGGAAGTGCTTCAATAAAGTCTTTTGCACCAATAGCACCGGCTGATTCCTCGATTTTATACAAAGTTATCTCTTCTTTTCCTAAGGAAATATTTTCAGCAATGTCTCTCGAAAAAAGGAAAACGTCCTGCATAACAAGTGCAATCTTGCTTCGGAGTGATTTCTGATCTATATCTCTGATGCTTACCCCATCTATTAATATATCTCCTCTCTGAAACTCGTAAAAACGGCAAAGTAAATTAATCAAAGATGTTTTACCAGCACCGGTTGCACCAACTATTGCGACAGTTTCTCCTCTATTAATATCAAATGAGATATTCTTAAGAACATATTTTGTATCATCATAAGAGAATGATACATTTTTGAACTCAATCTTCTTCTTTAATCCTTCAAATTTCTTGGCTTCGGAACTGTCGTCAAGCGAATCCTGATTGTCAAGAAGGCTGAAAATTCTTTCAGAAGAAGCCATAGCACTTTGCAATGTTGTATATTTTTCTGTTAGGTCCCTGATAGGTCTGAAAAACATTTCAGCATATTGAATAAAAGCTATGAGGATTCCAACTGTCATTTGCGAGGACAATATATTATTTGCAGTGTACCAGAGAACAATACATAGTGCCACTGAACTCATAAATTCAACAAAGGGAAAGAAAAGAGAGTAGTAATTTATTGTTTTGATCCAGAGATTTTTATTTTTTTGATTAATAACTTCAAATTCATTGTTTAATTTTTGTTCATTAGTGAAAATCTTAATCGTTAAAATGCCCGATATGAATTCATTCAGGAATGAGTTCATCGAAGCAACATTAAGCCTTATATCCCTGAAAACAGCCCTTACTTTCCTTCTGAAAATTGATGTAATAAAAATAAGAACAGGAAGGAATGATAATGTTAGAAGGGTCAATCTCCAATCTGTATAGAACATGAAAATAATAATCCATATTATAAGCAGTAAATCGGCTATAATCATTACAACACCTGATGAGAATAAATCATTTAATACTTCTACATCGTTCGTAACCCTTGTAACAAGCCTTCCAACGGGATTATTATCAAAAAATTTAACCTTTCGGGATTGGATATGATTAAATAATTTGACACGTATATCATAAAGAACCCGCTGCCCCACCCATTGCATTAAATATGTCAGACCGAATTGTAATGCACCATGAATAAACATGAGTCCCACTATTAATCCTACAATCCATACCAATCCATCCCAGTTGCCGGGGGAAATATAATTATCAATGGCAATATGTGTCAGATACGGTCTTAATGGTCCAAGAGCAGAAGTTCCAAGTGTCAACAGGATAGATAGAAAAACATAGTTCCTGAAGGGTTTCAAGAAAACAAGAAGTCTTTTTAATAACTTAAAATCAATCTCTTTGTATTCAGCTTCTTGCTGTATTTGTTTCTCGCTCATTCCTTGTTTTTCAATTTTAAAATGAAAAGTAACGGATTATACTTTAATTTGTTGAGGTAATCAAATAATATTTTTTAGTTTGATAAAATCTTACAAATCAATAATTATTATTTAAATTTAATTTTTGTAAATTAGCTTTTTAAATAATTATTATATTTTTCTTATGATGGAGCATTATGTTATCATCGGAATTACCGTAGCTGCATTGATTCTTTTTGCTTCCGAGATAATACGGGCTGATTTTGTGGCTATTTTTGTTGCTCTAACTTTGATGATTCTGGGTTATGTAACCGTTAATGAAGGTTTCTCCGGCTTTAGCAATCCTGCTGTTATAACTGTCATTGCAATGTTTATCCTTAGTTCCGGTCTGGTCAGGACTGGTGTTGCAGACTATGTTGCCGAATTAATTTTAAAATTTGGGGGCAAAAGTTCAACTATGTTAATTTTTATGGTTATGATTAGCGTAGGAACGATGTCAGCCTTTATGAATAATATTGGGGCTGTTGCAATCCTTATTCCAACTCTTTTTATAATCTCTGAAAATTTGAAATATCCCATTAATAAACTTTTAATACCTTTATCCTTTGGTTCACTGCTCGGTGGATTGGTAACTCTGATTGGAACACCTCCAAATCTTCTGATTTCAACTTTATTGGAGGATAACGGTTTTTCCGGCTTCAAAATGTTTGACTTTGCTCCTACTGGTTTGATTATATTGATTTCAGGTGTTCTTTATATGATATTCATAGGAAGGCATCTTATTCCGGTAAGGGAAAAAGAAAATCAACTTACTAAACAATTCCGCCTGAACAACTATTTGAGCGAAGTCATTTTGCCCGAAAATTCAAAGTATGTCAATAAAACAATACAAAATTGTAATATTCATGATGATCTTGGGATTACAATTCTAAGAATACAAAGAAATATTGATGGTAATACCGAAATAATTGACCCTGAACCCGAAATATTACTTTTGCCAAACGACAGGCTGATTGTTGAGGGTAATATCAGTAAATTAATTGAAAATAAGAATAACAAACATGTTCAAATCACATCCTCAAAGAAATTTAGCGATAAAGATTTAACAGATGAAGAAATTGAACTCTCCGAGGTAGTTATTTCAAATAATAGTCATTTTATCGGAAGAAGTATAGTTGAGAATGACATTCATAAATTATACGGAGTTATTGTTCTTGCCCTGAAACGTGGAATCCGAACTGTTGTAGAGGGTTTTCAAAACATGCCCGTCGAAGCAGGTGATGTGTTTTTGATTCAAGGGAAAAAAGAAGCTATAACTAATCTTGCTCTCAGTCCGAATTTTACGGTGGTTAATCGTTTGGAGCATGAAAAGAGAAACCTGAAGAAAGCCCCACTTGCTTTAATAATCATGATTTTAACAATCCTTTCGGCAGCTCTGGGTATTCTTCATATTTCCATAGCAGGTATGTTAGGTGCTTTGATTATGACCCTAACCGGATGCATAAAACTCGAGGATATCTACAATAATGTGGAATGGAGAGTCATATTCCTTATTGCTGGTATGATGCCTTTAGGTATTGCAATGGATAATAACCACACAGGGACTGCTCAATGGCTTGCAAATAACATTGTTACTCTTGTAGGGGAATATGGACCACTTGTAATGTTGGGAACCATTTTTATCTTTACTTCTGCAATCACTCAAATAATGTCCAATGCGGCTGCCGCTTTATTGATTGCTCCGATTGCCCTTGCTATATCGAAAGGTTTTGGTTTGCAACCCCATCCTTTTATGATGGCTGTTGCAATATCAGCTTCAACATCGTTTCTGACTCCTATAAGTCATCAGGCTAATATGCTTGTCTATGGAGTTGGAAATTATAAGTTTATGGATTTTGTTCGGGTTGGAGGTCCTTTGAATTTAATAATATTAATAATTTCACTGATTCTTATTCCGATTATCTGGCCATTTAAACCCTTGTAGTAAAACAGTGATATATGAGTTGATTTAGTTAATTTAATTGATGCAGCTTAGTTATTCAATCAACTACATCATATTATTTTATTCAACTATTTTAATGCAATGTTTTTCGATAATTAATTTTTCATTTTTATCGAAAATATTAAAAACTTTATAAGTGTATTTATTCTCTCGCTCAATTTTTAAAACAATTTTGAAATTAATATTCTTCTTAGTTTTTGGATCAAATTCAGAACCTGTAAAGCTTAGTTCCTGCGTTTTATTATTATATTCCCCAGTTATGTAAATTGGTTTTGTATCATAATTATCAATACCAAACAAAAAATATTTCGATGTGTGTCTATTAAAACCAATTATTATTTTCCCTTCCATAGGATAGCCCGAAAAATTATAAACAGCATCCATTTCGAGAAATCTGCCACTGTAAATCATTCTGTTTTCAATAGTGCCCGTTCCGGGAATTTCCTCTGTAGTATGTTTAAGTAGAATATTCTGCTTCCATTTTCCCTCGAACTTGCTCAATATATCATGTTCTTTTCCGGGGGTGGTCAGTTCCAGAAATTTCTGCTCGTCTGGATATTGAAAATTTTGAGAAAAAGCATTATAAGCATTAAAAATTAAAATTAATACAACAAACTTTACCATTTCATGCTCCTGAATAAATAAATCAATCTAAAAACCGTTTTAGCATACGCATTATTTTTTTATATTGTTAATTTTTATGAAAATACTGTTATTACATGCCCATCCCGAACCAAAATCATTTACTTCGGCTTTGAAAGATACTGCAGTTGAGTTCTTTACTACACGTGGTGATGAAGTCATAGTTTCGGACTTATATCAGATGAATTTCAATCCCGTTGGAGTCCAATCAGATTTTAAATCACGTGCAAATACAGAATATTTCAGCTACTTAAAAGAGCAAATGAATGCACATATAAACAATCTTTTTGTAGATGATTTGAAGGCAGAAATGGAGAAGCTCAAATGGGCAGATTTTTTATTGATAAATACTCCATTATGGTGGTCAACTTTCCCTGCAATTCTAAAGGGCTGGTTTGATAGAGTGTTAGCACTTGGTTTTGCTTATCATCCACGTGAAAAATTATATGAAAATGGAGTATTCAGAGGAAAAAAAGCCATGCTAAGCCTGACAGCAGGAGCATCCGAGCAGGCTTACACCGAGCAGGGAGCAAATGGAGACATAATGAAAGTCCTCTTCCATATCCATCATGGAATCCTGTATTATATCGGAATGGATGTGCTGCCACCTTTTATTGCATGGAGGGCACATCTGGAACCACGAGAAACACTCGAAAAATACATAGAAAATTACAAGCAATATTTATCAAACATAGATAAATTGAAACCCCTTTTTTGAGGGTTCAATTAATGATAATTTTTACTTACCTGACAGAAGCTCAAGATAGAACTTTATAATGCTATTAATTTCTATGTCTTTGTCAAAACTTTGCTCAACTTTTTCACGGGCATTCTTGCTGATTTCTTTCATCAAATCTCTGTCCTGATACAACATTGTAATTAATTCAGCTAAATCACTGCTGTTTTTTGGTGGGAATATAAATCCGTTCCTGCCTGAATCAATTATCTCAGGAATACCTCCGCAATCTGTCCCAATGACAGCCAGTCCACACGCCATTCCCTCAATAACCACAAGACCAAAGGTCTCGCAATGACTCGGAACAACCAGCAGATCCAAACAATTCATTATCTCGGGAACTTTATCGGTGAATGGAAGATACATAACTCTATCTTCCATCTTGTTTTCTGGTATAAATTCTTCCTGCTCTTTGAAATAATCCTCATCGTTTCGGTCTCCAACGAAAACGAGTTTGATATCCCCCTTATCTTCGATTTTCGACAAAGCTTTCAATAGCACATCCTGACCTTTCTGTCTGTCAATTCTGCCGATGCATCCAACTAAAAAATTCTCAGCCGGGAGATTGAAATTCTTTCTAAGATCAATCTTCTTTTCTGGAATTGGTCTAAATTTATTAATATCAATGCCGTATGGAATAACTTTGACTTTCGATGGATTTATGATTGTTGTTTGCAAAATATCCTTTTTCATCCTGTTATTCAGGACAACCACACCATCAAGATTCCTGTAAATCCAATTATGAAAAATATCTTTCTTTTTAACGCCAGATTGCATCTGCTGATGAAAAACAATAACAGGTTTCTTTCGGGATAGTTTTTTTGCTATTATTGCAGTGCTTAATAATGATGATTTACCTACAACACATAAATCCGTATCGTTGAGACTGAATATTTTGCTTAAGCGAATTGCTGAACTAAAATTAAAATATTCCTGCTTCAAAGAAATAGTTTCCACTTTTAAATCTAACGTTCTGGCAAGATTTTCTACCCTCGAATCAGGTAGAGATACTACATCAACATTGAAATTCCTTGCCTTCAGTTCACTGCCAAGTTTGGTAGTTGAAATTTCAAGTCCACCATATTCTTGCAAAGGGTTAAATATTGTAATGTTTATTTCTAACATATTTATTTCAAAACTGCCGATGGGCAATATTTATTTATCTTACAAATTCCACATTTGGGTTTTCTTGATAAACATACTTTTCTACCCAAATTAATAAAATAGTGAGTGAAAATTACCCATTGATTTTTTGGAATTAATTCCATAAGCTCAAATTCTATCTTCTCTGCATTGTTTGTTTTAACAAAACCCAACCTCTGCGAAATACGGCTCACATGCGTATCAACAACAATTCCCGGAATATTGAAGCAATGTCCGAGAATTACATTTGCCGTTTTTCTGCCTACCCCGGGAATTTTGAGCAAGTCTTCCATATTATCGGGAACATTACCGTTGAATTCCTCTAATATCATTTTAGCAGCGGCTTTGATATGTCTGGCTTTTGCTTTATAATAACCCGTTGAAAAAATCAAGCTTTCTAATTCTTCAATTTCTAAATTTATAAAATGCTCGGGCAGAAAATATTTTTTAAACAGTTGTTCGGTAACAATATTCACCCTTGCATCGGTGCATTGAGCCGAGAGTATTGTTGCAATCAGCAGTTCAAATGGTGTTGAGAAATTCAACTGTATTTTAACATCAGGATATTCTTTCTTTAAAATGTTCAGAATTTTTTTCATCCTTTTCTTTTCGCTTCCAAAATCTTTTTTTAGCTTGTCTCCAGCGTTTTCCTTCATAATTCCCTGTTTTTCAAAATATTGCACATCGAATCCGGGCTATCCCTATGATAAATATATGTTTTGATATCTGTTTTAAAAATATTTAAGTTACTTTTGAAAGCTCTTTCAATAAAATCAGTATCGTCCGCATAATCAATTTGTCTAAAGTAACCGATTTTTTGAAATAATTCCCTTTTGATAAAAAAAGTCCCGCCAATCATGCAATCATCCAGATGTATAAGTTGAGATGGATTATTTTTATCAGGGACATAAGCATCACCTATGATTTCAACGCCACCGTGTAGTAAGTCTATATCTGGATTTTCCTGTAAAATTTTAAATCTTGAAGAAAGATGATTTTCTTTGTATTCATCGTCAGAATCAAGAAAGGTTATATAACTTCCTGTTGATAAAGATATACCAGTATTTCTGGCACTTGGCAGACCCTGATTTTTCTGGAAAATATATTTGATATTAATATGTTCCAGAACAATAGGTTTGATTACTTCGAAAGTGTTATCTCGGCTTCCATCATCAACAACTATAGCTTCCCAATCACCGTAATCCTGCTTTAACAATGAGGTCAGCGATCGAGATAATAAATGTTCCCTGTTGAATGTAGTAATAATTACCGAAAAAAAAGGTTCCAAATCTATTTATTTATTCTTAACTTTAAAAAAAACTTAAACGAATAGTATTCAAAATTAGTCATTAGAAAAGCCTGATAATTGATTTAAAGACTATGGATTTCGTAAAATTTTGGACAATATGCTCGCTCAACGGAATAGTTTTAGATGAAGGTCAAATGACCCTCATCGAAAGGTATGCCAGCGAATTGATTTATTGGAATAAGAGGATTAATCTAATTTCCCGCAAAGATGAGGAAAATCTTCTTGAAAGGCATATACTTCATTCATTAACACCTTTAAAATACCTTAAATTCAAAGAAAAGGCTCTTTGTCTTGATGTAGGAACAGGCGGGGGTTTACCCGGAATTCCGCTGAAAATAGCCCGACAGGATTTGAATTTCACATTGATTGATTCAATTTCAAAAAAAATCAAGATGACCGATATGTTCGCTAAACATACTGAATTGAAAGATATTAAAGCAATTTGTTTAAGGGCAGAAGACTATGAAAAATCAAACAACAGCATCAAAAAATTTGATTATATTTTTTCAAGGGCTGTTGCCAAAACTGACCTGATAATAAGCTGGGTGAGGAATATAATAAAAAATGATGGTTTAATCGTCTTGTATAAGGGTGGTAATGTTGACGAAGAAATTGATTTTGCTAAAAAAAGATTCAAAAAAATCGAGATTGAAAAAATTGATATTGTGATGAACGCCTGCCCATGGTTTAGCGATGAAGAAAAAAAATTATTGATTTGTAAGTTTAATAATTGAAACAATTATAAATTAATTGCATATATAAATTGATATAAACTGAGATGATTAAGAAAGTAAATATATTTTTAATAATCTTGTTTGTTTTGTTTTCTCCGGGATTTCTGATAAGCCAGACATCTGGAAGTAAGATTAAACTCGCAAGAGTTAAATATTCAGGCGGAGGTGATTGGTATAATGACCCTTCAGCTGAAGTGAATTTACTCCGTTACGTTGCCAGAGCTACAAATATTCCTGTTGAACCGGTATATGAATATGTTGACCTTGCCTCTGACAACTTATTTCTTTACCCCTTAATTTTCTTAACAGGTCACGGAAATGTTAATTTTACCGAAGAAGAAGTCAGAAAATTAAGAACCTATCTACAAAACGGAGGATTTCTATATATTGACGATGATTATGGACTGGATGAATTCATACGTAAAGAAATGAAAAAGGTATTTCCAGATCAGGATTTTGTTGAATTACCCTTTTCTCATGGAATCTATCACTGTCATTTTAAATTTCCAAATGGTTTGCCGAAAATTCATGAGCATGAAAAGAAAGTTCCTCAAGGGTTCGGTTTGTTCTATCAGGGTAGATTATGCGTTTTTTATACTTATGAAGCGAATTTAGGTGATGGGTGGCCAGATCCGGAAATTCATAATGATCCGCCTGAAAAACGCGAAGCCTCGCTTCAAATGGGAACAAATATAATTGTGTGGGCTTTAACTAACTAATTTCAAGGATAAAGATGCCCGAATATATTAATAAATATCAAGAAATTTTAAGTAGATTAAATTCAACCGGAAGAAAAGAAACCTTAACAATATTGCTTGAGGCTTTATTAAAAATTCTATCTTCTGGAATGATTATCATACTATCTTTTTCATTAATCGAATTATTAATGAATGGCGACAAAAACTTCAGGTTCGTTCTGTTTTTTCTTTCATTATCGGCTTTTTTTGTTATATCAGTAAAATTCCTATTACCTTTTTTTAACAGAATATTTGGATCTGCAAAACCAAGTCCATATAGTATTGCTATTAGAGTCGGCAATTTTTATCCCGAAATAAAAGATAGATTATGCAACACACTTCAACTTGTCGGCAATATTGATATAAATGCAGGATACTCCCAAACCTTAACGCTCGCTGCTTTTGAAGAAGTTTCTTCAAAGGTCAGTGATAAAGATTTTAATGTTATAATCGAAAAAAATAAGTTAAAAAAACATTTGTTGCTTTTCCTTGCTACTTTACTTATTTCAATTTTATCATTTACAATTTTTCAAAACAGCTTAGGATTTGCATTTAATCGTGTTCTGAATTATAATCAATCTTTCAATCCACCAGCACCGTTCAAACTTTATTTAGAGCCAATGAATAAAACCGTTTTGAGAGGCGAAAATGTTAAAATCATTGTTAAGACAAGCGGCAATCCTCCCGAAAAAATAAACCTTATTATTAGCGAAAACAATCAGCAAAATCCTGACAATTATAATTTGAAACTGGACAAAAACAATTCTTATGTTTTTGAAATTGCTAACATCAAAAATTCCATTGAATACTATGCCGAAGCTGAGTGGCTGACTGATATTGTTACTACTGAAAAAGGAAAAATTAATGTTATTGATTTACCATTAATTAAATCCCTGAATGGAAAACTCATTTACCCATCTTACACAAATCTAGGCTCAAGAAACCTTGACGAGCAAACAACCGAAATCTCTGCTTTAGTTGGTTCAAGGCTTGATTTTTCTTTATTATCCAACAAAGATATCAAAGATGCAAAAATTTACTTTATTAAAAATAATACTAACTTCAAAAATTTAGACCAATCTGCTGATATTTCAGATCAAAAAATAAATGATACATTAATATTTAATATGAAGCCTTCTGGCATAAGGGCTAATGGCGGTTTTACGATTAATCAGTCAGGCGTATTCCATTTTGAAATTGCAGATAAAGATGGACAAAAAAGCACAAACCCTATAAAGTATAATGTAATGGCATTAAACGATGAATACCCAGCGATAGAACTAATTGACCCAACAACCGATGTTCAGATTGGTGAATCCGCTTTACTACCAGTCCGATTGAACGTTTCAGACGATTATGGTATAACATACCTGAAATTATACTATAAACTTCTCGAATCAAGATATTCTTCTCCGGACACAAAATATTCAACTATATCTATTCCTTTGTTATCAAATGAAACATCAATGGAAGTTCCCTATCTCTGGGATTTGAAAAAAATTGACATAGCCCCCGGCGATATTTATGAGTTCTATTTCGAGGTGGCTGATAATGACTGGGTTAGAGGACCAAAAACAGCAAGAACCAAGTCCTTGCTCGTAAGACTGCCTTCAATCGAGGAGGCTCTTAGAACAGTTGACTCGGACCAGAAGAAAATTGAAGAAGAACTGAAAAAAGTCCTCAAAGAATCCAATGATTTGAAAAAACAAATGGATGAATTGGACAAAGAACTACTAAAAAAACAAAATAAACCTGAACTTGATTGGAAGGACAAGAAAAAAGCTGAGGATATCCTCAAAAAACAAGAAGAAATTCAAAAGAAATTTGATCAGATTCAGCAAAGCTTAAACCAACTCAATAAGTCTTTGCAGGATAATAATGTATTATCTCCTGAGACGGTCCAAAAATTTTTAGAACTTCAGAAATTAATGGAAGAGGTTGATTCTCCAGAGCTAAGAAAGATGCAGGAAGCAATGCAACAAGCTATGGAAAAAATGTCGCAGGAAGATCTGAAAAAAGCCATGCAAAATTATAAATTCGATGAGGAACGCTTCAGGCAAAGCATCGAACGAACCTTGAAGATTCTTAAAAGGCTTCAAGCTGAGCAGAAAGCTGATGCTCTCTCTAAAATGGCTGAAGAACTATCAAAACAGCAAGATGAGCTCAACAAGCAACTTAACAACACCAATCCTTCTGACAAACAGAAACGTGATGAATTGGCAAAACAACAGGATAAATTGAACAAAGATCTGAAAAATATTTCTGAGAATCTGAAAAGCCTTGAAGATTTAATGAAGGAAATCGGCGATAATATGCCTATGAAAGAACTTCAGGATGCTAAAGATGCCCTTAACGAAAACGAAACCTCCGAAGCAATGCAGGAAGCAAGCAAAGATATGCAAGAAGGAGACTTTAGTAATGCCGATAATAAACAAAAGAAGGCATCCTCGAACTTAAAGAATTTTGCCAAAAATATGAATAAGCTTAAAAATGAGATGAACGACAGAGTTACTCAGGAAGCAATAAGAAAAATGCAAAAAGCAACTTCAGACATGCTCAAGCTATCACAAATGCAGGAGGATTTAAGAAATCAAACTAAAAATTCAGATTATAATTCCACAAAATTTAATGAATTGGCAGACAATCAAGCACAGATTTCTTCAGCAATGAGTAATCTCATAAATTCAATGATGGACCTTGCAAATAAATCGTTCGCTGTAACTCCCGAAATGGCAAAAGATCTGGGTGATGCTCTCCAGAATATGCAACAAGCTATGCAAAATTTAGCTAACAGACAGACAGGTAATGCCTCCCGTGCTCAGCAAGATGCAATGGCCTCTATGAATCAGGCTGCTATGCAAATGCAACAAATGCTCTCGATGATGCAAAATCAGGGAAGCGGTGCTTGTGAAAATCCCGGCGGTTCCGGTCCCGGAAAAAAGCCCGGACAACAACCCGGCATGGGCTTTATGGAAAGATTGCAACAATTAGCTGCCCAGCAGCAAATGATTAACCAATCCCTTCAAAAACTGTCCGGACAGGGCGGAAGCCTTTCAGAACAGCAAAGAAATGAGTTAGGGCGTATTGCCGGTGATCAGGGTAAAGCTCAAAAAACTCTTGAAGAATTAGCCAAAGAGCAAAAACAATTCTCTGGAGATAAGCTCGCTCTCGGAGATTTGGAGAAAATAGCCAAAGAAATGAAGGAAGTTATGACGGATATTCAAAGTGGTAATATAACACCAGAAACTCTCAAACGGCAGGAAAGAATTCTCTCAAGATTACTCGATGCGACAAAATCAATCACCGAACGTGACTTTGAGAAAAAGCGAGAGTCCCGAACAGGATTAGATGTTATCCGCAAAAGTCCTGATGCTCTTAATTTAATGACTGATGAAGATCGTAAACGAGCCTTGCAGGATATCCTTAGAAATCTTAGAGAAGGTTATTCTAATGATTATGAAAACATTATTAAAAAATATTTCGAGACGCTTCAGCAATCTCCTCAATAGATTTACTAAATTTTATTTTTCAAAATGGGATTATTATCGCTTTCTGAAAATTTGAGTAGAAAAAAATTTGGTATTTATCTAAACTAAAACCTTGAATTTTATACTGATTATTTTTTTTTATTTTTTTTTGTTAACCATAAGTTAAGTTACCAACTTAGCAATGTTAAATTTAATTTGTTAAAAAATTCATAGAGGATGCATAAGTTTTCTGCCACATTAATTAAATTTCTTGATTACTTCAATAAAGTAACTGGCATTCCTGTAAATTTATTAAATGAGAAAGGTGAGGCTCTTTTCTCATCTTACGAAAATTGGCGAAACACTTTTTTTGGAACAGAAAACAACAATATAATAAATTCTATCTATAACGAACTGACTGGTAATCACTTAAAATCATATCAAAAAAATCCCGATTTACTGAGTTTGGACTCTAAACTGCTAATAGCAAAAAATAACAATTTTTATTTATTTCATTTTCCGCTAAAGAATTATATTGATAATCCAAAATGTTTGATCATCGGAGAGTTCTTTTTTGGAGAGCAAATAATTGACAACCATATTGTTCATAGTATTGCTGAAAAAATCGGGTGTGAAGTTTCGCTTGTTCAGGAGCTTATTAATAAAATTCCTGTTTTAACCCATGATAAGCTTAACTCGGCTATTGCTCTTTTTGAAAGCTATTTTTTGGATTTTTTTGTGGATGAATCCCACGAACCAAAAGAATTTACTTCAACAGAGAGTGATTCTAATATCGGACACTATCCTGATATTCCAAATGATACTGAATTTATTGATAAATTCATTAAGACACACTCAAAATCCATTAAATTGCTTATTGACGATAATTACAACCTAATAGCTGTCAATTCACACTTCGAGGATATTTTGGGATTGAGCAGAAACCAAGTAGAAGGTAAAAATATTATCGATTTCATTGCAAAATCAAGCAGATCGAAATTTAGAATCTACCTAGAAAAACTTAGTATGGGTGAGATTTCAGCACCTATAACTGTAGAATTTCAGTCAAAAGGGCAGCAGAATTTAACATTTTTGATGAATTTCGAAAAAATTAATGTCAGCAGCGATGAAACAAATCAAATTTTTCTTGGCTTTGGCTTCAATGTTACTTCGTCTTACAACGAAATTCAGTCCCTGAGAGAAAATGAAGAGAAATATAGAAATATTGTCGAACAATCTTCAGATGGAATCTTCATAACAGACCAGAATGCCAGAATTATTGAATGGAACAAAGCTTTAGAAAATATTACTGGTTTAAAGAAAGAAGAAGTCCTCGGAAAGCACAGCTGGGATATCAAAGAACCTTTTGACCTCGATTCACTTAGTTATTATGAACTTAACTACATCGTCAGTGAATTCGAAAATTTTGGATATGTTAATGAAAATTACGACTTAATAAATAAACTTAGCGAACAAAGAATAACTAATAAATTCGGGGAAAACAAAATAGTGCAGTCTATTGTTTTTCCAATAAAAACAAGCAAAGGAAACCTTATTGGCTCTATCATCAGGGATATAACAAACAAAAAGAATCTCGAAGCTGAATTAATCAAAGCAAAGGAAGACGCTGAATCTGCAAACAAGGCAAAAAGCGAGTTCCTTGCTATGATGAGCCATGAAATAAGAACCCCAATGAATGGGATTCTTGGAATGGTTGAATTAGCCTTGACAACCGATTTATCTGACGAACAAAGAGAATACCTTGAAGCTGTGGAACACTCTGCAGAGTCTTTGCTTAATATTATTAATCAAATTCTTGACTTTTCCAAAATCGAAGCTGGAAAACTTGAAATTGAAATGGCTGATTTCAACTTGAGAGACCTTGTCGAAAAAATTGCTAATATTCTATCCATTAAAGCTTTCGAAAAGAAACTCGAACTAATTCTCGACTATGATTTCAATTTACCTGACTTTTTTATCGGGGATGCTGTCAGAATCAGACAAATATTAATTAATCTTTTAATTAATGCCATTAAATTTACCGATCAGGGTGAAATTGTTTTCAGCGTTAAAGGACAAAAAAGCTCAGATGATTTTTACTCACTTGAATTTTCAATTGCTGATACAGGAATAGGAATTGCGGAAGATAAATTAGGTAAACTATTCACTGAATTTACTCAACTTAGTGACAGTTCAACGAGAAATTACGGAGGAACGGGTTTAGGACTTGCAATTTCGAGGCAACTTTCATCTCTTATGGGTGGAGAATTCGATGTTGTCAGCAAAGTTAACGAAGGTAGCATCTTCACTTTTAAAATTAATCTTGAATCCTCCAGCACTGAAATAACTAAATTTGAATACAAAGATTTAAATTACTCAGGTAAGAAAATCCTTGTTATTGATGATAATCATACATTCCTTAACTTAATTTCAAAATTGCTTTCAAACCTAGGAATGTGGGTTCAAACCGTATCTAACCTGAGTGATGTTTTCATCAAGCTGAAAGAAGCGAAAATACAAAATATAAATTATGATGCTATTTTTCTTGACATTCAGATGCAGCATTTTGATGGTATTTCAATTATGAACCAGATAAGAGCTGAATTAAATACAAAAGACCTGCCTATTGTCGTTATGCTCACCCCTCAGGATTTAACTACCAATCTCAAAAGATTAAAAATAAATGAAGTCGAAAATTATCTAATTAAACCTATTAAATACAGTGAAATATTAGAAACTCTGAATAAATTATTTACTAAAAGCAAGAATAAACAGATTAAGTTAGACTTTCAAATTGAAGATGAAAATCAGCTTTTAGTAAAAAACGATAGCGACAATATAAGGGTTTTGGTGGCTGAAGATAATATCATAAGCAGTCATCTTATAGTCTCCATCCTGAAAAAAAGAGGATGTGAAGTATTTACTGCTTTAAATGGCGAAGAAGCTGTTGAACTCTATAAAACTCACAACTTTGATTTAATCTTAATGGATGTTTTGATGCCCAATCTCGATGGTTTTTCTGCAACCAGAAAAATCCGTGAACTGGAAAAAGAATTAAATAGAACTACTCCTATCATTGCCCTGACTGCCCATGCAATCGAAGGCTTCAAAGAACAATGTCTTGAATCAGGTATGAATGACTACCTCTCGAAACCCGTCAGGATGAATGACATTTTCGAAATATTAAATAATATCCAGAAAAAAAAGGCTGAAAACTCCCCTGAATCAGAACAAATCGTAAGATTTGATGAAATAAATAATCCAGACGAAATTATTATTGATTTCGAAAAATTAATTAATCGTGTTGAGGGAGATACTCAGCTGATATCTATCATTACGAATTATTTCATTGAAAATTATCCACAGTTCATTTCCGAACTCAGAAGTTCAATAATTCACAACGACAGAGATGAATTAAAAATGAAAGCTCACACCCTTAATGGTATGCTCCTTAATCTTGAAATCCTCTCAACTCGTGATGAACTTGCGATACTGGAAAAAGAAGCTGATAAAATCACTCAGCAGGATGCTCTTAAATATCTTGATGAAATTGAAGCAGGATTAAAAAAAGCTGAGTCATATTTAAAAAAAATATATCTATATAACAAAGGATAATATTTCTTCAGTTCCTTCCATTTAAAATTTGTTTTAGTAAAATAAAATTATTAATATTGCTATTATTGTTAAATATCTCTTTGCTTATATAATTTATTATTAAAAATATAACTGAAAAATGGATAAAGAAAATCAAACTATTTTAATTATTGATGATGATTTCTTCTTTGCAAGATATCTTGCAAGAATAATACAGGAAAATATACTAATTAAGGTTGAAATAAAAGTTGACCCTCATGAAGCTATTAAATACTTAAACGACAATATACCTGCTCTGATCATTCTCGATATGATGCTTCCAAAAATGGATGGACTGACATTTCTAAGGAATCTCAGAAGCAATGAAGCAACTCAATCTGTTCCCGTTATTGTTTGTTCAGCACTCGGTAACCAGCAAACTGTCGGGGAATCCGTCAAACTCAACATAGCTGGTTATATTGTCAAACCTACTAATCAATCAATCGTCATCGAAAAAGTTTCCAGTGCATTAAGTATGATAGAAAGTCAGAATCAAAGCGAATAGTTTGTATGATAAACACGATTGATGAATTACTCAGCAAAGATAATTACCCACCAGTCTTACTTATATTTGGAGAAGAAGAATATCTTATCGAGGATTCTGTTCAGAAAATAAAATCCAAATTTCAGGCTGATGACAGCACCTCCTTCGATTTAGAAGTTTTGAATGGCGAGAAAACAACTTACAGGGAAATAGTTGAAAAATGCCTTACCTTCCCTTTCGTTTCGAAAACAAGAACTGTCATAGTAAATAATTTTGATTTATTACCTGAACTCTCTAAGTCAAAAAAGGAAAAGATAAATATTACTTTTAAAAACTATCTTGAAAATCCACAAAACTCGACATTTTTAGTTCTCATTTCTAAGGATGATTCGCTAAACAATCTGAGTATCTCAAAAAATTCCCAGAAATCTACAAAAAAAGGAAAAGCTCAATCCTCGCTGAAGTTCCCTTATGACCTGATTTTCTCTGAACATCATTGGATTGAATTTAAAAAATTCAAAGATATAGACTATATAAACTGGATTAACAGAAAAGTTGAAACTCAAAAGAAAAAAATCAGTCCTGTGGCTGCCCAGATTTTTTTTACCTCTCTAAATCCAAGTTTAAGAGACTTAGATAATGAACTTGATAAATTAATATTATTTTCCAAAGATAAAAATATCCTTACTGAGGAAGATATTACTCTTCTAATAGGACAATCGAGAAAATATAACGTCTTTGAGCTTCAAAAAGCAATTGGGAACAGGGATCTGAACTTATCCCTCGATATTTTAACCAACCTGCTGGCTAATGAACGTCAGGAAATGCTAATAATGACAGTAATTGCAAAATATTTCATTACTTTGTGGAAACTTTTTGATTTGGCACATTCCAATCTTTCGAATTCTGAAATTGCATCGAAGGCTGGAATAAATCCTTATTTCCTCAGAGAATATCTTAACGCACTAAAACAATACGAAATTCATGAAATCGAAAAAGCAATAATCATTTTAAATGAAATTGATGAAAAATTAAAATCTACTTCAATAAATTCTCTTTATCTTATGCAAAGCCTTATCATTAGAATTTTGGGAAAAGAGTGATTTGTTCAAATTTATCATTTTTCATTCGTCTTATGAAATTTATTTTTTGAAGCATTATGAGACAGAGTCAATACTTTATACCTACATTACGGGAAGCCCCTGCTGACGCACAAATCCCTTCGCATCAGCTGATGCTAAGGGCTGGATTGGTCAGACAGGTCGCCTCTGGTGTTTTCACATGGTTACCTCTTGGATATAAAATCCTGAAAAAAATAATTGAAATTTTACGTGAAGAAATGGACGCTATTGGGGCTCAGGAATTTCTTATGCCTGCACTAAATCCAATCGAAATCTGGGAGCAAACTGGCAGAGTGGAGGCTATGGGAGATGTTATGTTCCATATCAAAAACAGGGAAGGCTTGGTTTTAGCCCCAACTCACGAAGAAATAATAACCTATCATGCCCGCCAGCATATACAGTCCTATAAGGATTTACCTCAAATCTGGTATCAAATTCAAAACAAATTCAGAAATGAACCAAGACCAAAATCAGGCGTGCTGCGAGGTCGCCAATTCCTGATGAAGGATGCTTATTCTCTTGATTCCTCATGGGAAGGATTGGACATTAGCTATAAAAAACATTATGAGGCATATAAAAAAATTTTTAATCGCTGCGGGATTAAATTCTTCATCGTCGGAGCTTCAAGCGGAGCAATGGGAGGCAAACAATCCGAAGAGTTTATGATTGAATCAGACGCTGGTGAAGATGTTTGTGCAATTTCTGATTCCGGCTATGCAGCAAACCTTGAAGTCGCAACTTCGGCTTTAAATCCTGTTGGTCGTATTCCCGAAAATTCTCCAATTGAAGAATTTCCTACCCCCAACGCCAAAACAATTGATGATTTAATTGAGCAATTTGGATTTCCTGAGGATAGACTTGCCAAATCAGTTGTTTATATCATTGACTCAAAACCTGTTCTTATCCTTATGCGTGGTAATGATGAGCTAAATGAGACCAAGTTGCAATCAGCCTTCAAAACCAACACTTTCAGACCGGCAGAACCACAGGAATTATTAGAAATTACAGGTGCAAATGCAGGCTCTATTGGTCCGGTCAATCTGAAAACCAATATCAAAATTGTTGCCGACAAGCTTCTGCAAGAAGCAAATGGATTGATAAGCGGTGCAAACAAGGACGGATTCCATCTCAAAAACATTGATTTCACAAGAGATTGCACAATTGATGAATATTTAGATTTGCGGACAGTCCGTGAAGGTGAACCTTGCATCATCAAAGGTTCACCTATCAGAATTGTAAAAGCAATTGAATTAGGACATATTTTTAAGTTAGGCACTAAATACTCCGAAGCTCTTGGTGCAAGATTTTTGGATGCCGAAGGAAAGGAACACCCTATCATTATGGGGAGTTACGGGATTGGTGTCGAGCGAATTATGGCTTCTTATATCGAGCAAAATTTCGATGATGCAGGTATCATCTGGAACAATGTTCTAACTCCTTTCGATTTCCATCTCATCGGTCTTGCTCTAAACAAATCCCCCGACGTCGAAGAAGCCTGTAACAGAATCTATATAGAATTATCTGAACTAAAGTTTGATGTTTTATATGACGATAGGGACGAAAACCCCGGAGTAAAGTTCAATGATGCTGATTTAATAGGTATTCCTTACCAGATAATTGTAGGAAAGAAAAACCTTGACAATGGAAATGTAGAAATAAAAGACAGAAAAACTGGAAAAAGGGAACTAATCAAAATAAACTCTATAAAGGAAGAAATTTTAAAATTAACTTCTAAAGATTAGTTAGTCTTTACAATGTAACAAACAATATCGAGGGAGAAATTCAGTATTTCTCCCTTTTTGTTTTACTTATCTATTCAATTGCCCATTTCTTAAGATTTAGCCCGTGCAAACGGGAATCCATAAGCAGGAAAATTATATATAGATTCCCACTTTCGTGGGAATGAAAAAAGGGAAGAACATACTGGGGTGTCTGTTCTTCCGGATGAGGCTATTAGCAACTTTTTTTATAATCCCCCACTACTTAAAAGTAGTGGCTATTCATATTTTCACAAATCGCCCCACCCAATCGCCAACACGAACAAAATACACCCCCGCCGTCAAACCCGAAACATCAATCCTTATATTCCCCTCTTGAGAGGGGATTAAGGGGTGTGTCCCTCCCGTTCCAACGGTGGACAAGACACACTCCCCGAGCATGTTGAAGATTTTTATTTCCACACCCCCTGCCCCCTCTCGAGAGGGGAAGCTGATTTCTATATATTCCTCCGCAGGGTTGGGGGAGATGGAGAAATTATCAGATATTTCATTATTTACATATAGAGTTGACTCATCAAACCTTAAAATTTCACCATTATTTGTAAAAACAAGGCATGTATTTTTTGATGGCATAGTAACACATGTAAAATGTGGTTCATAACCTATCTTAGGGTAGGGATTTAGTAAAATCCATTCGTTTCCGGAATTTGTTGTTTTATATAGCTTACCATCTATACCTGATACATATCCGTTATTATCATCGAAAATGAATATATCAAATAATAAACTATTAACACCGCTAAATCTATTTAATTGCTCTGACCATGTCCGACCTCCATCGGTGGTTTTCAAAATTCTATCGAATAATTCATAACGGCTTTTAAAACCAATTGATAACAACCATCCGATTTTTTCATCTTTAAAATATACTACTGTTATTCCTCCTGCAGGATTAGGAATTATTTCCCATGATGTTCCAAAATCATACGAAATTAAAAAAACGTCCGGATTGACTTTTAAATCGGAATTAATAATTATTAAATTTTTATTAGGAAAAGCAAGATTCCAATGCTGTAGAATATCACTACCTAGATTTAGAAATACTACTTTATCCCAGTTCTTACCTCCGTTTACAGTTTTATACAACGAATTATCAGTTAATACGATACCAGAATCTTTAGAAATGAAGCTTACCCCCCTTACAAGTTCTTTTTTACCGATAGATGATTTTTGCCAGGTCTTTCCGGAATCCTCTGAAATAATAAAATCACCAAGTGAACAGCCCAATATGATATTTTTTTTATCCAAATATGCTATTGTATGCACTTCTAATTGCTCATTATTTTTACCTTTAAATATTGTGTCAGAATAAATTTGATTCCATGTTTTACCTCCATCACTTGAACTTACAAAATATGATTTAATATAATAGGCTACAGCAAAGCAATTATTGCTATCAAGACAAACCGCATCGGTATATTGCCACATCCATTTATTTGAATCAACAATTGACCACCCGTTATAAGAAAACAAATGATTTGAAATAAAAAAAAATGAAATCAAAATTGTTAAAATTAATTTTCTCATATTAATAAATTACTAATTTTTCAAAATAATTCTTTTTGTTAAATAACAGGTTAACTATATATATCCCAGGAAGTACATTTTCTTTAATTCGAAATTTTATTGATTTTGTGTCTATTGTTAAAATATCATAATCTTTCTCTTCAAACTTTTTACCTAAAATATCGCATATGAAAAAGGAAATATTTCCAGGTTCATATCCGAAAATATCAATGTTTATTAAATCACCGGATTGTGACGGGTTCGGATAAATAATAGGATTTAAACTTTTGGCATCTGAAGAAGATGAAATTGAAGTTAAGGACTTATCCCATTTTTTAATTACCCCTAAATTTGCTGTAATAAAGCCTGTTGATTTTGATGGAAAGATTATTTGATTATATGATAATGGATTTGCATTTTTGGGGCTTTCATTTTCCTGCCATGTATTACCGCCATCTGTTGTAAGCATAATTAATTCAAAATTACCGACTATTATACCGTTTACTGAGTCCGTAAAATATATGTCCCTATAATTTCTTTGATTTAATATTTCGCTTTGCAATTTCCATGTTTGACCAGCATCTTCGGTTTTATAGATATAATAATAATTTTTAAAGCCATAAGAAGTTTCACCTAGAACCCATCCAATTTGTTTATTAAAAAAATATGTTTTAATCCAGTATGCCAATTTCGGTGTTTTTCTAACTGTCCAACTAATGCCATCATCATAAGTAATATAAATATAACCGCCTTCAATTACGGGAGAATATATATATATTATTCCTTCGTCAAATATTTGCATATCAGTTCTCCCTAAAAGAAAACTATCAGGAAGGCTTATTATATTATTAGTTATCCAACCGTCATGAGTTTTATAAATGTACTTTCCCGAATTAGATAAAGAATAGCCAAGGTCTTTATCTAACATAAATATTTTTTCTAAGGCTATATTTGAATCGATAAAAATTCTCTCCCATTCTTTACCATTATTTGTTGTTTTTAAAATAATTCCGCTATCACAGGAAACATAAGCAAAATCTTTGTCAGGATATGATAAGTCATATAAATCAATTGGAAATTTACCTGTTGAAGTTTGTAAAAAAGTATCAAACCAAGTTAAACCTCCATTGGTTGTATGTCTTAATCTATGATACTGACCATTTGTTCTTGACAAAGAAATACAATTAGCCGAATCGGCGCAATCGATATCAAAAATATGATATTTTGAGTTTGAATCAACCGTTTGCAAAAAAAAGTCGAATGAAAATGTCACTTCTGTTTTAAACAATAATGAAATAATTATTAATAATTGTAAATAAATTTTAAAATATTTCATATCTGCTCATTAAATTATTATTCTTTCGTAGAAAAAAACTTCATTAAATTAACTAAATTGTCTGATTTAATTGTAAAAGCGAAGAATCCAGTGATTATTATTATTTCCGGATTCATCGCAATTTACCAATCACAAAAATCAATTAACATAGTTTGCTATAAATTAAGAACAATTCTATGATATAAATTTTTATTTGTTTTAACAATTAAATGATAAATTCCTTTAGGGTATGACTGTAAGTCAATAGATATCAAATCTTTTTGTTGATTGCTACTGTAACCGGTAAATACATTTTCACCAATTAAGTTATAGATGAAGAAAGATTCAATTTTTTCATCTTTACTTTTTAGTTTGATAGTATTATCAGATAAATTATTAACGATAATATTAATCACCCTTTCAGACATATCCATAGTCTTATCGTATGTTGGTAACTTACCTTGCGATGCCTGAAAATTGAAAACTAATTGATTACATACAAAAAAGCAAGGGTCATGGCAATCATCTTCAATATATTTTGAACCAACAGTATAAAGACTGATAATATTACAATTCATATCAAATGAAATATTGTAAACCGTCTGACAACATCCGTACCCGTCACATGGTACAATATGCTTTTCGGTTTTACCCGGTAAAGGAGGAAAAGGTGGAACATAGACTATCAATTCTCGCCAGCATGAGCCTTCACTAATTCTATTATAATAGTGTGTGGAATTATCACACCGTTTAACAAAATTCATTGCATTTTCTTCCCATATAGCGAATAGTGCATGCAGAAATAAGTTTGAAGGCGAACAATTCTGGCAATCATCATCAGAAGCATCATACCAGATATCAGTTATGCTAATATCCTGGTAGAAGCCATTTCCATAAGGAGGTATCGGGCATATTCTATACCAATATTTTACATAAAATATGCAGTTTTCGCAGTCTTCATCGTATCCTTGTATTTGAGGGTTAAGATGAAATTCAATTACTTCTTCCGCTTCAATCCAATCGCAATCAGATTCGCCTTCAGGTTTACATGGTGGGTCATCGCAAATAACATTTATGGATGTGATGAGTAATAAAAAAACAATGTTTATAATAATAAAATAAATTTTCATTTTCATCTCTAATTATAAATATAAACAAATTATTTTTTAAAAAGTTACATTTTTTTTATTAATTTGCCCATTGATTAACGGGCAAAAGGGAATTTTATCTGTTATAATAAACAGTCGTTTAGTTTTCTTGCCGAACTGGTAACTGCAATTTACAAGTTCGGCTTTTTTTCTCGCATAGGCTAACCCTCCTTTCAAATATTTTTTAATTATTTCAAAAAACATAAAAAGGTATTGGTATTGGTAATCAAATCAAATAAACAATCACAAAACAATAACAATACTTCTTACCTTCAAGACAAATCTTAATAAATAAATCATTAATTTCCAAATTAATTTTTATTAATTTTTGATTCCCAATTTCGTGGGAATGACAAAAGGCTCTTGTCTGTCATTCCCGAACAAACGGGAATCCATATCAGAAATAAACACTGTCATTACCTGTTTGACAGGGAATCCATAAAAAACCTTATTTCCTGTATTCAACCTTAGTAGAAAAACAAAGCAAAAACAAAAATAACCTTATTACCTTATTGTTTTCTATAAAGATAAATGAAAATAAAATGTAATAAGGTATGCTTTGATTCATTTTCTTTCTACTAAGGTTTAGAAGAATAATAAGGTTTTAAATAAATCTGTTATTAGAGCTTTTCGTGGGAATGACAAAGGGAAGAACAAAATGGGGTGTCTGTTCTTCCGGATGAGATTATTAGCTTTTTTTTTATAATCCCCCACTACTTAAAAGTAGTGGCTATTCATATTTTCACAAATCGCCCCACCCAATCGCCAACACGAACAAAATACACCCCCGCCGTCAAACCCGAAACATCAATCCTTATATTCCCCTCTTGAGAGGGGATTAAGGGGTGTGTCCCTCCGGCATCAGTAACGGACAAGACACACTCGCCGGGCAGGTTGTAGATTTTGATTTCCACACCCCCTGCCCCCTCTCGAGAGGGGATCCTGATTTCTATATATTCCTCCGCCGGGTTAGGGGAGATATTTATTTTGCTATTCTGATTAGCAGGAGTTTCAACGCTTGTTTTAATTCTGATTGATTTATATAGACCCTCTCCAAAAACACCTGCATAAACTATTATACCTTCCTTTGTCGAATCTATTGCAGGTATAGCAACTTGTCTGACAGATGAATCTTTGGGTAAACCTTCGGAAAATCTTTCCCAAGACCAACCGAAGCTTCCACTGAGATAAACCCCATCTCTGTCACACGCAGCAGCAATAAATTTCGGATAAAAGGGATGCTGAGCAAGAGCAAAGACTGTTGAACCAAAAGCCCCAACACGTTTCCAGCTTTTTCCTGTGTCCTGAGATAAATAAATACCTTTCCCATATCGGAATTTGTTCAGGTCAATCGAATCTACACCACAAAGAACCCATGCTTTGTTGAACGCTGAGGGTAGAACACATAATACCCTTTTATTTTCAAGACCAGCGGAATCTTTCAGCCAGGTTTTTCCATTATCATAAGTTCGATAAACACCGCTGTTGTGGAATCCGTCCCCGGCAATGAACATAAGATTTGCATCAAGAGGCGAAATTGCAATATCAAGCGACTGAATATCAAGATCTTCATTAGTAAAGCACTCATCAAAGTTATTAAATGAATATTTGAAGCCCTCGTCTGTATTTACCGCTGATGCATATAGTTCAAGCTCGTTGGAATTGTTCTTTTTGGATATAATTTTTGTAATCTGAAAATTACCTGAGCATTTTAGTTTATCTGTGTCCCATGTTTTTCCTCCATCACTTGATGATAGAACGCCTCCACGTGTAAACCTTCTGACTGAAGCAAACCAATGATTAGTGTTATCTGCAGCCTGATGCAGGTTATATACAGAATAGCCTTGAAGTATTGGATCACTAAATGAATTTCCTCCGTCTGTGCTTATTTTGAAACCATTTTGACCAACCCCAAAATAAGGAAACCCAATATTTTGCTCGGAAAAATCTGTTGGTAAATCATCAGATGAAACCATCAGTAATTGAGGATTTTGAGGGCTTAGAAAAATTCCATTTAAATATAAGCTCGTTCCCTGAATTTTAGTCCACTGCTGTGAAAATAAATCCGGGACAGGAGTAATGAATACAAGTAACCAGATAATACTAAATTTTTGTAATGATAGCTTTTTCATAACCAAAAAAAATATAATAAAAAATAAATTGAATACTAATTTAATGTTTTTTTTTCTTATCCGTTATCTCTTTTGAGGAGATTAAAAAAAATAGAAAGAAAAAAAATGTATCCTGATAAATTAAAAGAAATCATAATCTCCGGAGAATCCTCCACTGTCGAATTCAAGAGAAAAATCAGCTCATACGAAAAAATCGCACGTGAAATATCTGCCTTTGCTAATACTCTGGGAGGTTATCTAATCATAGGAGTGGATGACGATGGTAAAATCGTCGGAATAGATAGTGAGAAATCCTCTTTTGACCAAATTGAAGAAATATGTGGGTTCTACATTGATCCCCCAATTGAACCTGATATTGATATTGTTAATATTTCCAATAAAGATATAATCGTGGTTTATATTAATGAAAGTAACAAAAAACCACATAGAATTCATGATAATGGCTCAAACTCCGAATATGAATCCAGAGCTTATATCCGGGTCGGCGATAAATCCCTGATTGCAAGCAGGGAAATGGAAAGAGTTCTGGCTGGCCTCAGTCCAGATTCAAAACCCTTGAAACTCAGTATTGGAGACAAAGAAAAGAGACTTTTTGCATTTCTTGAAAAAAATGAAAAGGCAACAGTCAAAGACTTCGCAAGAATAGTGAATATTTCCGAAAGAAGGGCTTCTCGTCTGCTTGTCAGACTTGTTAGAGCGGGTGTTCTGCAAATTCATGTTGACAATAATTCCGATTTCTTTACTCTGGTAGATAGAATTGATGGTCAATAATTCATCCAAAATATTAAATCCCCTGAAAAACATAGTTTTATCGCCCTTAAATGTTCTGTCCCCAAAACATTGTTTTGTTTGCGATAAATTTATCAATTATGAAACCAATATAGATTTTGTATGCGATGAATGCTATTATAAATTTCCGCTTGCACCATCTCCTGAAATAATATTTAATAAACTAACTGAAAATTTTCCCCCGGATGACTTAGCAATCAGCAGTGCAATAGCACTTTTCAGGGTTGCCCATAATTCCGATTATATGAAAATCATTCATTCAATCAAATACTATGGTTTTAGAAAAGTAGGATACCAGCTTGGAAATGAATTAGGAAAATTAATAAAAAATCAAATAAATATTGGATATGATTTAATTGTCCCTGTTCCGATTCATTCTGCACGTTTGCGGGAAAGAGGATTCAATCAGGCAGAAATAATAGCTCTGGGAATAGCTCAAATTTTGGGTGTCAGTGTTGATACTAAACTAATAAAAAGATTTAGATATACCACAACACAAACCCTATTGTCTGCCGAAGAAAGAAAAACAAACGTTAAAAATGTTTTTAAAGGTTATAATGAGAAAACTAAATTAAATAACGAAACAATATTATTAATTGATGATGTTTTAACCACAGGGTCAACAATAAATGAATGTGCAAAAACCCTTCTTAATTTAGGAGCAAGAAGGGTTGATATTGCAGCTCTGGCTATATCAGGATGAGCTATTGAATTCTTCTTAATTTCTTGCGTGAACTCATTTCGCTTTCATATACCCTTTTAATTCCATCGCCGAGGGAATTCTCTATGTCACGAATGTTTGAAATTAATCTGATTAAACCACCAATTTCGACTGAAGCTGCCTGATCTGTCCCCCACATAGCTCTATCAAGTGTTATATGCCTTTCCACAAAGCATGCTCCAAGGGTAACTGCAGCCCATGTCGGTGCTAATCCAACCTCGTGGCCAGAATAACCAATGGGTGTATCGGGGTATTTGCTTTGCAATGTATTTATTACTCTCAAATTTAATTCCTCAACTTTGCAGGGATAAGTAGAAGTGGCATGAGCAATAAGTAAGTTATCCTGACCTATCGCATTTACCGCTGCTTCGATTTCTTCCATTGTTGACATTCCCGTTGAAATCATCAAAGGTTTGCCGGTGGATTTCATTTTCTTTAATAATTCAATGTCGGTTAGTGAAGCTGAGGGAGCTTTGTAAGCAGGAACATCAAACTGTTCGATAAAATCAACTGAAGGTTCGTCCCAACACGATGCAAACCAACTGATATTATGCTCCTTGCAAAATCGGTCTATTTCAGCATATTCATCTTTGCCAAATTCAACTTTATAGCGATAATCAATATAAGTCATCCTTCCCCAAGGTGTGTCCCGTTCAATATACCATTGATCTTTAGGGACGCAAATTTCAGGTGTCCTTTTTTGAAATTTAACAGCATCAGCACCGGCAGTTGCAGCTCCTGCAATCATTTTTTTCGCCAGTTCAACTGAACCATTATGATTAATTCCAATTTCAGCAATAACATAAGTTGGCTGACCATCTCCAACAAATCTCTCGCCAATTTTGATTTTCCTTTTTTGATTCATTTTTTCTCCCGATAAATAGAAAATTACCAAATAGTCCAGCCACCATCAACTACCAGATTAGCTCCTGTCATATATGAAGAGGCATCACTTGCCAGAAACAGCAAAGCCCCTTTATAATCATCTGGTTGAGCCATCCTGTTCAATGGTGTTCTTTTTGAATAGTTATCAATAAAAAAATCAGCTTGATTGTTTTCAACTCCCCCCGGGGAAAGTGCATTAACACGGACATTCTGACTTCCCCAATAAGCGGCCAGAAACCTTGTAAATGAAATCACCGCTCCTTTTGCAGTTGGATAAGCAGGGGACTTATAGAACAATCTGCTTCCATCTGGCTTTAGATATAATGATTGATCTGGTGCTACAATTCCATAGGTTGAAGCTATATTGACAATACTCCCCTTTTGTCTTTTTGCCATTTCAGTGCCAAATACCTGTGAACATATAAACATTCCCGTAACATTTACATCTATGACTTTTCTGAATAAATCAAGAGGGTAGTTCTCAAATTTGGATTCTTCAAGCAATGAAACAGGATTCTCGACCATATCATTGATAGCTGCATTATTGACTAAAATATCAATATGATTAAATTTTTCAAGAATCTTGATTTTTGAATCTTCTACCTGTTGTTTGTTACAAATATCGAAAGCCAGTCCAATGGAATCTGTATTTAATTCTTTTGCAAAAGCTATACATTTTTCTTCATTGATGTCTGATACAACAACATTTGCTCCGGCTTCAGCCAAGGCTATGCAATGTTGTCTGCCGATTAAACCGAGAGCACCGGTAACAATAGCTGTTCTGCCTTCTAAATTGAATAATTCATAAACATTTTTCATAATTTTATGATTTTTTGGGTTTAAGGTTAAAATTTCCAACTCTTCTGAAAACAGGTTCGAGTGTTTTGCCCTTTAGATATTTACTGATATTTCCTTCCTCAACAGCTTGCTTCAGGATTGGTAAAACTTTATTTTTATAGACTTCGAGGGTGTATGAAATATCTTCATCACTGTGAGAAAATGACATGTTATGAAAACCACTCCAAAGAATACCATTTTTTATCATTTCCTGCTGAACAAGTGTTTTCATTTCAAGTGGATTTCCTGCGGATGAGTCAAATGTGATAATTGATCTGAAATTATAACCTCCGGCTTTTGTGTAAGGCATATTTAGAGACTGGGCAATCTGATTATAGCCATCTTTTAATTTTTTCCCCTGTCTATCCAGATATTGTGGTACATTCTTTTCGATGATTTCCGTTATTGTAGCTTTGGTAGCGGCAAGCGATAAAGCTTCCCCTCCGAAAGTAGTAAAAAAGAATACATCTTGCTCGAGTAAATTCATTATGTCTTTTCTGCCGGTAAGCACAGAGATAGGCATACCATTTGCAAGAGCTTTGGAATAAGTTGCCAG
Source organism: uncultured Hyphomicrobiales bacterium (assembly GCA_964473465.1). GTDB lineage: Bacteria > Bacteroidota > Ignavibacteria > Kapaibacteriales > UBA2268 > CALHRB01. Next base: position 27,508 of record CAYYPE010000006.1, on the reverse strand, counting down.
ATCTGCTTTTATGCCAAAATATTCCTGAGCGCCTCCAGCTGCCATTCTGAAGCCTGTCCACATTTCGTCAAAAATTAGAATAATTCCTTTTTCAGAGCAAATATCTCTGAGTTTATGAAGGAAATTATCTTTTGGCTCTTCAAAGACAACTGGTTCCAGTATAATAGCAGCTGTATCATCGTCAATAGCACTAATTACACTATTTAAATCATTATAATTAAAAGTATAAGTCAAATCTTTTGTTGCCTGAGGGATTCCTTTGTCTCTATCGGTAACACCAATATACCAGTCATGCCAGCCATGGTAGCCGCAGCATAGAATTGTATTCTTTCCGGTGTAAGCCCGGGCTAATCTCACTGCAGCGGATGTTACATCGCAACCGGTCTTGCTGAACCTAACCGATTCAGCATTTGGTATTATTGATTTTATCAATTCAGCAACTTCAACTTCAAGAGGATGCATAAGAGAAAAGGTGATGCCGTCTTGGAGTTGATCTGTTATAGCTTTATCAACTTTTTCATAGCAATATCCAAGAGATAAAGGACCAACGCCCATTGTATAGTCAATATATTCGTTCCCGTCAACATCCCATACATGACAACCCTTTCCTTTTTTCAGGTATATCGGGGCAACACCTTTTGTATGCTGACCGGGACCTTTTGCCAGAGTTTGAGTAACGCAGGGAATTAATCCCAAAGCCCTTTCATAATATCTTTCAGATTCGGATATTATTGGATAATTTTCATTAAAAGCAACTGTATTAGCCATTATTTGAGTCCTTTATTGTGGTGCATCAATAGTAAATCTATTAGTTATTTCAAAATCGTATTTTTCGCCAGTTATTTTCTCAGCAAGTGATTTGCCATCGAGTTTATGATAGCCAAGAACTTCGGGTGGAGTCCCGCAAACAGGATACTCATCCAAACCAAATCTTTCAAAACTGAAAGAATCCTGTTGCTTAATTTTTGTGAGATTATACAAAATCATATTACCCAACCCTCCAAAGTTCGAATGATCTTCAAGAACAAAAATCTTTGTATGATTATTGGTTACTGATTCAAGCCAGTCAATATCAATTCTGTTTAACCAAGGCATATTGACAACCTTGAGGGAAAAACCTTTGGATTCGAGAATTTCAGCAGCAAGAAGGGCTTCATGAAGCATAACCGGACCATAAGCAAAGATGATTGCATCTGAACCATCTTTGAGCACAGTTCCTTTTCCAAATTCAAGATAGTAATCATCTGGAAGAGCTATGATTCTTGGTGAAGGTCCAATAATTAAGCGAATGGCACAGTTTACATCTGCAACATTCACACAATAATCAATCACCTGTTTGGTTTCAATAGAATTGCAGGGTTCAACAATTATCATATTTGGAATTGCACCCAATAAGGATATATCCCTGACGCTTTGATGGGATTTTCCGGGACCTGCGGGGAGGATTCCCGCAAAATGACAGGCATAAATTATCTTAGTCTTCTCGCAAGCATTGTTATAAATTTGCTCATTAGCTCTGGAAGTAAGAAAACTTGAAAATGAGCTGACAACGGGTAAAAGTCCCAGTCTTGCCAATCCTCCGGCGAGAGAAGTCATATCCTGCTCGGCAATTCCGTTTTCAATAAACCTATCGGGGTATTTATATTCGAATTTTCTTAAACCGCAGTCAGCAGATAAATCACCATCAATAACAATCAAATCTTTTCTCTTTTCAGCAATTTCACAAAGAGCTTCCCCAAAGGCATTCTTGACAAATTCCTGAGAGACATTGCTCGAAATTTTCGTTTCTTCTGGTAATTCTTTGAAATTAATCTCTTCGAGTCCTAATTCCTTGGCTAAAGCATTTATCTTATTTCTCAGTTCCAGTTCCGCTATCGAATAATGCTCATCGGAAGGGGCACCGGAGTGCCAGCGATAAAGAACCCTTCCAGTATCATCACGCTCATAATTTTCAAAGATGGAAACCCCTTTTCCCTTGATGGTATCAGCAATGATGAATTTAGGTTTATCGTTAACTTCCTTAATCATATTGAAAGTGCGTTCCAAATCTTTATAGTCATGACCATTACAATAAGTAACAAACCAACCAAAAGCAGAGACTTTTGTGACTAAATCATCAATATTATTAACATCATTAACAAGCATATCTGTCTGGAATTTATTTCTGTCAATTATTACAGTTATATTAGGAACCCTCTGATGAGCTGTTGCCTGTAATGACTCATAAATTTGTCCTTCCTGAAATTCTCCGTCACCAGTCAGAACAAAGATTCTTCCTTTTTGACCGAGGTATTTTTTTGCTATAGCCATACCTCTGCCTTTTGAAATACCCATTCCAAGCGAGCCGGTATTCGCTTCAATACCCGGAATACTTACATCAGGATGACCATCAAGACCACCTAATCGTCTTAATTTAAGTATTTGCTCTTCACTCAGAATTCCAACAGAATAAAAGAATGAATAAAGCCCGGGAACATCATGACCCTTCGAAGAAAAATAAATATCTCTGTCTGGTGAATTGATTCCTACAGCCAATACATTTAGTTCTGTAAGATAAAGATAAGTTACGATGTCCATTGCACTAAAGCTTGTTCCTAAATGTCCCGAGCCTGCTTTCTTGACTGACACAAGAGTATTATACCTGCACATATCAGCATAAAGCATTAGCATAGAATAATTTTCTTTGATTCTGCCTCGTATCCTATCGAATTCTTTTTTTTCAATTAATTTTAATCTCATAAAACTCCATTAATCAATAATTTTTGTTTGACTCAAATTTATCGTTTTCAATTCATTAATATTTTTTCTATACCAATTAACCCCGCAATATTTTTTATTAATATTTATTATATCAGGTCTTCTTTCCAATAAATCAAGAATATCTTTCAACGAGAACAACTTGTTTTTTTCATATAATTCATCATAAACAGCTTTGATAAATTCGTAATCTTCAATATAGTCAATTGTGAAACGATGGGTCATAGATAAATCCTGACCATTTTCCATAACAACGTTTCCAATTCTAAATCTTTCGGGCTGATCCCAGATAAAAGGAGTTGTATGTTCCCGTTCAAAATCTTTTTGGGCTTCCTTGAAAGCTATTTCAAGAATTTTAAAAGGTATGATTTCAACATCATTTCCGTCGGGATAAGTTGCTGGATGAAGATTACTCACAAAATCATATTTATCCTGATTTTCGAGATAGAAATTCAATACCTTATCAATTACAGCCGGGTCAATTAAAGGACAGTCCGAAGGAATTTTAACAACAGCCTCAGCACCCAATTGAAGAGCTGCGTTATAATGCCTGTCGAGCAAATCAGTGGGGTGACCTCGATAGCATAGAATTTTGTTTTCTTTACAAATTTCTTCAATAGGGTCATCAATGCTATCGGTTGTTGTAGCAACAACAAGCTGGAAAGAAGTTCTGGCAGCAAGTATTCGTTCTAATTGCAAGATTAAAACAGGTTTACCGCAAATGTGTTTAAGAATTTTTCCCGGAAGTCTTGTTGAGCCAGAACGTGCCTGAACAACAACTACAATTTTTGGTAATGCTGTTATTGATACTCCGCTCATTAATTTGAAAAATTATTCCTTAATTTTGTTCTTAGACTTGAAACTTTAGCTCTGACAGGAGTGAACGACCTGATAGCTCTGAATTGTTTTGGTTTTTTGAATGAACTGTCATTTATGTGCGTTCTTGCTAAGTCAGCAATATTTTTAGCAGAGGTGCCGTTGTTTTGAATTGGTGCCAGTCTCTTCAATTGTTCTAATGGGAAATCAGAATAGACCTCTTTGCCAAGGGCTATTCCTGTATAAACGACTGTAGAATATTTTGTTATCAGGACGTCGCAGTTGGCAATCATTTCGTGAATATTTCCACTTGTGTAAATAATTGACCCCGGAGCATATTTGTTTATTTCCTTGACAGCTCTCGAAACAATCTCATTTGGATGAAGCTTGAAAATCAATTGACGGCCATTGGCTATTTCAACAGCTTTTTGAATGAATTTCTTTCGGTTTTCATATCTGAGAGTTTCTCGGGTGTCTGAAGTAGCAACAAGCACAAAATTTTTATGGGGAAAATCATTATGCTTGTATTGTTCGCAATTATCAAAATTTGGAATGCCGGTTACTTTGACTTTGCTTGGGTCAACTCCATTTTTTATAAATAACTCTTTATAGCCTTCGGAAGCGACGCAAAGATAATCGAATGCATCAGAAAGACCAAAAACGGAAGTATCCCCGGCAACATAAAGAGGAAGATTTAACCATTTTACAAGGTAAAAACCGATTTTTTTCGGATCAGTCATTCCCTCCTGAACAAGAATAATTTTCTTATTCCTGATATTTTTGGGAATAATAATATCACTGCAAGTAATAACTAATTCATAATCATGAGACAATCCATAATAATCAATTTGCAGATTGTGTTCACGCAAAAAATTTAATGTGGTTTGCTGAAATTTGCCCCCCGGACCAACTAATGTCCAATCGAGCATACCGGTTCTTGCAAATATATCAATAATTCCATCGCCGTAATATGGAGTAAAATAACAATCATATTCGGGCAATTCCTGAGCTATTTTGTACATCATTGTTGTTTGGTTCAAAGAGCCACATATAAGCAATATTTTTTTATTGCTTATCACATTACCAAAACTATTTATCAAATTTTTACTTTTCATATTTTAGTTCAAATCAAAAAATGTAAACTAAAAATTTCATATTAATTTTTAGTTAATACGTTAATATTTAAAATTTGTTTATTTTTTCAAAAAGATTTTTTGAGGAAGCTCTGAAATTCTGCAGTAAAGAAAAAATAATAACTACTTGATAAAAAAAGATTTTCCTGATTTCCACTACCAATATAAAATCACTGCGTGATTTTTTATCTTTTTTTCTCTTTATTACTATAATAAAATCACTACGTGATATATTTTCTGATTAAACAAATCATAATCACGTAGTGATTAAATTATGGTAAATCCTTCTCCTCAGAACGATTATTATCACGTAGTGATTAAATAATGGTAATAAGATAAAACTGAAAAATTCTTATCGCGTAGCTATTAAATTATAGTAAAAAAAATTAATTCTCGAAGTAACAATTAAAACAAATCACTTCATTATTAACTTCTAAAATACTTCCAGCAGATTTATCGTTGTCATTACGATAATCAAAACCCAAACCGATTGATTTAAAACTTTTCCAATGTTTAGTTTTCACATAATTCATCTCTTCCTGAATCTGAGACAAACAATATTCAGGATGGACATTTAATATTTTTTCATCGCCAATAATAGCATTGAAGGCAAAACTTTTCAAAATCTTCTTGTAATATTTACGGAAAACAGATTTTCTTGATATGAATTCAATGCCCTGAATTTTACCATTTATGAATGCAACAATCCCTTTTTGTTCTGGTAAAAGTTTAAAATCATTAATAAGCTCATCATATTTTTGTTCAAATGTTTTTTCAACATCATGCAAAGCAGAAGTTCTCGAAACTACCTTTGTTTTATGGCTTAACTCATCAATATGCTCCCAGACTTCGCTCTGGTCTGCACGATAACCAAGATTTCTTTTTAATGACTCTTTGGCTGCAAACATAGTTCTTTTTCTTAACTCAGCAGGCACAATATAATCTGATGTAATAAAATTTTTGGAAACATAATTCCACCTTCCACGTTCGACGCAACTAACTGGTATATTGACTTTTGTATATTTGTTTATTAGCATTGAAGTATTAACGATTCGGTTTTGCTTTGCACCAAGCAATTCCTCTCCATGCAAAATAAAAACAAAGTAGTCCGAATTGTTAATTAAGAGCAAATCCGGGACTGAACCCGATGAACTAACCTCCTTGATTTCAACGTATCCTTTTTTTATGGCTGAATCAAGAGAAATGAATTTTAACGTCTTTCCATTACTTTTAAATATAGGTACAACAGATAAATTTTCACTTGTCTGAACAGCTCCAAATTTTAGACTATTCAAGAAATTAATTAATGTTTCATTCATATTTTTTTCTCCAAATATGTTTCTAATTCAAACAAAATTATTATATTAGTGCGTCAATAATTGTCGTGTTCAAAATACTTTAAAAAAATTTATGGCAGATCAATGTCAACGAATAGTATTTTTTCTTAAAAAATTCTACTCCGGAAGAAAATATTCTTCAAAAGATTTATTCAAAATGATCCCGGAAGAATTTGGGCAGGTCTCCCTAAGAACCATTCAAAGAGATTTGTTAGTTCTTCAGGAAATGGAACCGGGATTAGAAAGCGAACGGAAGGGAAGGGAAATTTATTATTATCTCTCACGGGATTATCGCTCTCATGCTATGCCATTCAATGTTTCTGCAAGCCAGTTATTGTCCTTCTATGTTTTGAAGGCACATTTGAAAACATTCGAAGGGACAATGATTGAGGAGGAGTTGATAAGCCTGAAATCTTTGCTTGAACGAATAGCACCTGCCGATGTTTTTTCGCTGGAAAGTTTGTTTTGGGATAAAAATATCGGGAACTATAATTATTTTCATCTTGATGCTATTCTCAGGCGTGTGATTGATGCGATTTCGAAGAAAAAATGGGTTGAAGTTAGTTACAACACTTCAAACAAAGGTATCATAAACACATTTGTTTGCTCATTGGTAAAACTATTTGCTTATGCTGGTTCAATTTATACTATTGCTTACGTGCCTCATCATGATTCTCATATTGCGTTAGCATTACAAATGATAGAAGAAATTAAAGAAGCCAAAGGAGAATTCGGAAAAATCCCTGATTTTGATTTTAATTCATGGTCAGTCAATCGTTTCGGCGTTTTCTTTGGAAGACCCGAAAATGTTTTGATAAGAATTCAGTCTGATTACGCACATTATTTTGTCAATAGGTTCTGGCACCAATCTCAGCAGTTTTCTTATGATAATAATGGTGATTTATTATTGAAGCTTAGGGTACCCCTTGCAAAAGATTTTATTTCGTGGATATTAAGCTGGGGGGAAGTAATGACAGTCATAAAACCTGTTGAACTAATTAAGGAGATAAATCTTAAATTGACTAATACACTTAAAAATTATGAATAAGCTGAGACTATCAATATTTTTAGTTTCACTTCGTAAATACAGTTTTGTTTATTTTGAAAATTTAGCTATGAAAAAATTATACTATATTCTATTGTTTGCAATTTTAATTATTTCCTGTAATAAAAATTCCGAAGAGGATGTCCAAAAAAAAGCTGAAGCCACAAAAAAAATTGAAAGTGAAATTCTTGGACAGGTTGTTCTTCAAAATGATACAGTGCTAAAAATTGCCGATTTTCAGATGAGTCTGCCTCCAAACTGGATAAACGAAGAGCCATCTTCAGAAATGAGAATCGTTCAGTATGCCCTGAAGGAAGATGAAAATATTAAAATTCTCGGATTTTATTTTGGTGACCGACCGGAAATGGCTGATGCAAATATTGAAAGATGGAAAGCCGAATTTACTAAAACCGATGATTTCAAAACAGAAGAATTTGCCGATGGAAAAATTAAGTTTGTTCTTATTTCAGGGACATATAAAAAGAAACCTTTCCCAATGTCGCAGGATTTCACCGAAACACCTGATTATATGACTGTTGCAGCTATTGTTCCTTCGAGCAATGGTCCTTATTTCTTCAAGGCAGTCGGACCAAAGAAAACGATAGAAAATGATTTACCAAATTTCAGAGCCTTTCTCTCATCTTATAAAAAAATACAATGAAATTGATAATATTTGACATAGATGGAACTCTGCTTAATTCTACTTCGATAGATGATGGTTGTCTAATCAGAACATTTAAGGATTTATATTCAATGAATATAACCGAAGCTGATTGGAATGAATTGAAAAGCAAAACAACCGGTACAGATATCGAATTATCCCGTCTGATTTTCAAATCAAAATTTGACAGAGAACCTGATACAAAAGAAATTGAAAGGATAAAAAAGCATTTCCATCAGTTACTTATTTTTTCCTTTGAAAGCCAGAAAGAGGCATTTACCGAAATACCGGGTGCCAAAGAAATTTTCATGGAATTAAGGAAAAGCGATGACTTTGTTGTTGGTATTTCCACGGGAAGTTGGAAACTTTCAGCTATCATAAAACTCAGAAAAATCAATATTATTCCAAACGGAATTCCATTCTCTCATGCCGATAAATTCTCTAATCGAATTGAAATTGTTAAAGATACTATCGAGCAGGCAAAGTTAAAACATAAAATTGATGAGTTCGAAAAAATCATTTATGTTGGCGACGGTGAATGGGATTTCAAAACAACAAAAGAGATTGGCATTGATTTCATCGGAATTGACTCGAATGGGAAGAATACATTAAAAAGTCTTGGGGCAACTTTTGTATTAGAAAATTTCAGTAATAAGGCGACATTTTTCAGCTACATATCTTAATTACAAAAAATAAATTTTTCGCTTTCTTCACTTTTTTTTCGTTTTTTTTCAATAAATTTATAGTTTACGAATGTGTTAAATTATACTTGAAGGTTTTATGACATCTCTGTATCTTAGCAGTTTAATGAATGACCATTCTCTTATAGAGAAGGCTTTGGTATTAATTGAAAGACAAATTCAGAAAAAAAGTAAGATAAATTTTACAGCCCTTAGAACATTATTCGACTTCTTATTGGATTATGGAGATTTATGCCATAATATGAAAGAAGAAAAAGTATATTTTCCTTTGCTTCTTGAAAGAGGATTGCCCCCATCAGGACCAGTTGGCGTTATGTTATTCGAACACGAAGAAGAAAGGAAGTATATTAATTTGATTAAATCTCAACTTGCTGAGGCATCAGCGGAAAAATTACCCGATGATTTTATTTCCAATATCAATGCTTATATTGATTTAACAAAAAACCATATCTGGAAAGAAAATGACATTCTATATCCAATGGGTAAAAGGATACTAAGCCCGGAAGATGAAATATATTTAAATTCAGAATTCAGAAAAATCGAGAAAGAATCACTTGGAGAAGGAGCTTATTTAAGATATTCTACATTGTTAGACGCTATGGAAAAGGAATCAGGTGGCAAAGTTGATTTGCTTGCCTCGCTTTCAACAGAAGTCATCAACAATATGCTTGATGCTTTACCTGTTGAATTATCATTTGTTGACGCTGATGACAGAGTCAGGTATTATAATAAAATGGATGGGGAAAAAATATTCACCAGAAGCCTTAGCGTTATAGGTAGAACAGTTCAACAATGCCACCCACAAAAAAGTGTTCATTTAGTAAATCAGATTATAGAAGAAATGAGGGCTGGCAAAAGAGATGTTGCAACTTTTTGGATAAACTTCGAAAATAAATATGTTCACATATCTTATTATGCCGTTAGAAATAGTTCAGGTGAATATCAAGGTTGCGTTGAAATGGTTCATGACATTAAGCCATATAGAGAAATTGAAGGTGAAAAAAGATTGCTCGACGAACAATAGTTTTCTAAATTTTCAGGATTTTATATGAAAGATTTATCAATAAATGATGTATTAGATATTGCTGTCAGAGCCGAAGAACTTGGTGCTAAGGCTTATGCTGACTTATCAAAAAAATTCTCCGATGATGAGATTTTGAAAGACCTGTTCGAAAGCCTTGCAAGAGATGAGGTTGAACACAAGCTCTTCTTTCTCGAATTAGCAAAAAAAACAAGTAATTTGAAGCTTAGTCTTGCTGAGGTTGATAGAGAGTTTCTTCAAGGAGTTGATATATCCAGATTTTTCGACCCTATTCAAAAGTCTCAGGATATGTCAAATACTGAAATTTTTAAATTAATCTATGACTTCGAAAAGGAATCCGTCCTCTTTTATGTTGGTATAAGAGACGTCGTCGAAGATGAAAAAATTCTTGATGAAATAATCAGAGTTGAAAAAGACCATATGAACAGAATAATGAAATTCATCCTTACTGATAGTCAGTATAGAGGAATTAAAGATAATTGGAGTTAATATTTCAAAGTCAAGCAAGGATGTTTGTTTTGCATAATTTTTACAATTTTGATACATTCATATAAAAACAAACATCCCTGTTTGTTTAGATAAAAAGAAAACGAGACGAATTTATAATCCATAGGATATTCAAAATAAATGTATTTTCCGATTCTAATTGACCTGACAAAATTTAAAGCAGTTGTTATTGGTGGAGGTAAGGTTTCTTTGAGGAAGGTCAAAAATTTGTTGGAATTTGATTGCAAACCTGACATCATCTCACCTCTTGTTGTTGATGAATTAAAAGAAATAATTGAAAAGAACGGATTAAGCCTTATTCAAAGAAAATACCAATATGGAGATTTAAAAAATTATACCCTTGTTTTTGCTTCCACCGGCGATTCAGAAGCTGATTTATTGATTGAAAAGGAATGTAATGAACTGGGCATTCTGCTTAATGTTGCTGATATTCCGGATTTATGCAACTTTATTGTTCCGGCAAACATCAGAAGAGGTTTTCTTACATTTTCATTAGCTTCTCAAGGGAATTCGCCCTTCCTTGTAAAATATCTAAAGGATAAAATTGATAAAACAATACCTGAAGAATATTCATTGATTGCTGAATTAGCTAAAGACCTCAGAAATTATCTGATGAATGACATAAGATTCCCTGATGAAAAGTCCCGCCAAGCTCATTTTGACTTATTTCTTGCCATTGATTGGGTTAGTTTGATTCGCAGTGAAGGGTTTTCTGCTGCAAAGGAAAAACTTCAGGGAATTATATATGAATTAAGCGAAGGTTGATATGGATTTTAAAGGGAAAGTCTATTTAGTTGGAGCTGGACCGGGCGATCCAGAGCTGATAACTGTTAAAGGACTGGAAATACTTAAAAAAGCTGATGTTGTTCTTTATGACAGACTCGTTAATGATTCTCTCCTTAAATTTTGCCCTAAGACCGCTGAGTTAATCTTTGTTGGAAAGGAGCCAACCAGACATCAGATTCCACAGGAAGAAATAATAAACCTCCTTATTAAAAAAGCAAGGGAATTCAAAACAATTGTAAGATTGAAGGGTGGAGATCCTTATATTTTTGGTCGTGGCTCGGAAGAAGCCCTTGCATTGTTCGAATCTGGAATAGATTTCGAGATTGTTCCCGGCATTACTGCTGGTATTGGAGCTTCTGCATACTCTGGAACACCTCTGACACATAGAAATATGGTTACTCAATGTTTATTTTTAACTGCACACGAAAGCCCTGAAAAAAATGAAAGTCAGATTCAATGGGAATTACTTGCAAGATTAAAAAATACTACATTGATTATTTATATGGGTGCTTCAACTCTTAAGTGGATTGTCGAAAAGCTTATTAAATTCGGGATGGATCCAAATACTCCGGCAATGATTGTTCAGAATGCAACTTTACCTTCACAAAAGCAATTTAAAAGTGTTCTTGAAAAATTACCTGATTTAGTTCAAACTGAAAATATTAAACCGCCAATAATTACGATCATTGGCGAAACTGCCGTTCTAAGTGATAAATTGAACTGGTTTTCGAAAAAGCCTTTGTTTGGAAAAAGGATAGTATCCACAAGAGCCGAAGACCAATCATTGACCATTACCAGTCTGCTCGAACAATATGGTGCTCAGGTGATTAACTTTAGCGTTATTAAAACATCTCCTACCTCACCGGCAATCAAATTAAGAGATTTATTATCCAATAATTACGATTGGATAATATTTTCAAGCGAAAACGGTGTAGGATATTTTTTCCAGTCATTATTCAATGAAAATTTAGATTCCCGTGCCTTGATGAAATCGAAAATTGCCTGCATTGGAAAGGAAACCGCAGCTAAATTAAAAAATTATGGCTTAATAGCTGATTTTGTTCCCTCTTCATTCACCTCCTCGGTTTTTGTTGAAGAGTTTTTAGAATCTGTTGACTTGAAAAATAAGAAAATACTAAGGGTCAAGGGAAATTTTCATAAAGATTTTATATTTGAATCCATCTTCAATAAAGGTATTGAAATCTTTCCTTTTGAGGTATATTCAATCGAAAGAACACACCCCGATGAAAGATTAATTGAAAATTTGATACATCATGGAGCTGATGCTTATTTATATACAAGTTCCTCAACAGTCAAAAACTTTTTTGATATACTCGGGGAAACTACTGCACAAAAACTACTCTCAGAATCATCTGTTTTTGCAATAGGACCAGTAACCAGAGCAACTTTGAATGATTATAAAGTTGAAAATATTATCATGTCCGATAATTTTTCAATTGAAGGTCTGGTTAATACATTGCTAAATCATTTCCATAAGAGTTGATAAAAAATTTTTTTTATCCTGCAATTATTAAAAAAAATTCAGAAAAAATAGATATTTTTTTTAAATTGTTGTTTCGTTAAATTAATTGTTTTCTTCGAATGAAATGGATGATCTTGTAATTACTATCAATAATAATGAATACATAGCAAAATTTGATAAGACAGATGAATCTATAATCTACCTCAATGACAATTCCTATAAGATTGAATTATTAAAACAAATGGGTAATAACATTTTTTCGTTTAGTGTTAATAATCGAATTGTTCAGGTTGAGTTAGAATTACGTGATGAAGGACCAAGTATTATAAATGCAGATGGTTTTTCATTCGAAATTGAAATTACCGACGAAACAAAAAAATTACTCAAGAAATTCCTTGCACAAACTGACGGTGCTGATAGTAAAAATTATGCAATAGTGAAAGCACCGATGCCGGGAATGGTCATCAAGATACTTGTAAACGAAGGAGATAGAGTTAATAAAGGCGATAAGATAATAATAATCGAAGCTATGAAAATGGAAAACGCAATCACTTCCCCAATTAACGGAGTTGTTACCTCTATCAAAGTTACAGAAGCAAAGGCTGTCGAGAAAGACGCTGTTCTTATGGAAATTCATAATGAATTAAATGGGTGAGAATATGGAAAACAAAGAAATCATTGATAAGAAAATTGAAAAACTAAGAGAATTAAAGTCAAAAGCAAGAATTGGGGGCGGTCAAAAGCGAATTGACGATCAACATTCCAAAAACAAGCTGACTGCTCGTGAAAGGCTTGAGTTGCTATTGGATAAGGATTCATTCCGGGAACTCGATATGCTTGCACATCATCATTCAAAGGAATTTGGGCTGGATAAAAGTGTGTATCTGGGCGATGGCGTTGTTACAGGCTATGGGTATATTAACGGGCAAAAAGTATTCGTTTTCTCGCAGGATTTCACTGTTCTGGGGGGAAGCCTTGCCGCAGAACATGGCAGAAAAATTTGCAAAATTATGGATCTGGCTCTGAAAAATGGTTGTCCGGTTATTGGATTGAACGATTCAGGCGGTGCAAGAGTTCAGGAGGGAGTAATTTCGCTCGGTGCCTATGCGGATATTTTCCTTCGTAACACTCTTTGCTCGGGCGTTATACCTCAGATTTCCTTGATTATGGGTCCTTGTGCCGGTGGAGCTGTTTATTCCCCTGCAATTACTGACTTTATAATAATGGTCAAAAAAACTTCATATATGTTTGTTACAGGTCCAAAGGTAGTTAAAACGGTAACTCACGAGGATTTGACTTCCGATCAGCTTGGAGGGGCTGAAGTTCATGCAAGCAAAAGCGGTGTTGCCCATTTCACGGCTGAAAATGATCTGGAAGCTATTGAAATCACAAAAAAACTTATGAGCTATCTACCGGCAAATAACATTGACGAAGTCCCATTGATTGAATCTCAGGATACATCTGACAGATTATGCGATAAACTTACCTACATCGTTCCGGCAAACCCGAATCAGCCTTATGATATGAAAGATATCATAATTGAATTGGCTGATAATGGAGATTTTCTCGAAGTCCATAAAGATTATGCACAGAATATTGTTGTTGGATTTATTCGTCTGGGTGGCAGGTCAATCGGTGTTGTTGCAAATCAGCCGGCAGTTCTGGCAGGTGTTCTGGATATTGACTCATCCAAAAAAGCTGGCAGGTTTGTTCGATTTTGTGATGCTTTCAACATTCCACTGCTTGTTCTCGAGGATGTGCCGGGATTTATGCCTGGAGCACATCAGGAATGGGGAGGTATTATAACCAACGGTGCAAAATTACTCTATGCTTTTTGCGAGGCTACCGTTCCAAAAATTACCGTAATAACCAGAAAAGCCTATGGCGGAGCTTATGACGTTATGAACAGCAAACATATCAGAGGGGATTTGAACTATGCATGGCCCACTGCCGAGCTTGCTGTGATGGGTTCGAAAGGGGCAGTTGAAATTATTTTTAAGAAAGAAATCGAGAACTCACCCGAGCCCGAAAAAAGAGAAGCCGAACTAATTAATGAGTTCAACGAAAAATTTGCTAATCCTTATATCGCTGCTTCCTACGGCTATATTGATGATGTTATTGAACCGAAATACACCCGAAAAATTCTAATTGAGGTTTTCCATTTGCTTGAAAACAAGGTTGACAACAACCCAAAACGAAAACATGGAAATATCCCACTATAAAATTGATTATAAACATCTATAGAAAATCAACTAACTCACTTTATTTCTCTTTTGAGGAAGGCATAACCGTTTTTTTCGTATAGGAGCTTCAATTCGGGATTGCTGTCAAGATATTTTTTATGATTTTTAATATTGGTAACAAAATATGCTGTCTTATCAATTTCACCATTCAGCAGCCAGCTTTCCCACTCGTCTTTGCTTATCCCCTTTGATTTTGCCGAAAGATGGAAAGGCTTTTTCGTATAGAAATAATGAGCATAGCTCTTGTAGCCAAGAACATGAACATAAACATCCTTCCCCTGTAATTTTTTATAAAATTCGTTTGGGGCAGACTGAAGGTAGGTATCAATTTTTGGTGCAAGAGCTGGCAAAATCAGAAATATTGTCAGAGCAACCCCACCAAAAAGAGCCAGATAGGATTTCAGAGGTCTCTGCCGAACAGTAAAATAAATAAAAAACAAAATAAATATAGCAAGGTTGAGACCCACAATCCATTCCCATCCTCCCCATTCGACTTTTGACTTAAGTATTGCTTTGGTAAATAAATCAGTTACTCTGTCAATGTAAAAATCATTATTCATCAAGGCAAGAGGGAAAATAGCTATCGCTAAAGCAAGTAGTAAACAAAAAAAAGATACAAAAAACGTAAGATACTTTCCCGGTTTATGGTTTCGAACTCCGATGTTGAACATTGCTCTTGCGGCGAAGTAGGTAATAGGGAAATAGCTCAATGAGGAATAATGGATGATTTTTGTCCTAACAATCGAGAAAATAACCACTACTACCAGAAGTAGAATTAATAATATCAAAGAAAAATCCTTCTGGAAAATACTGTCACGCTCATCTTTTTGCAAACCTTTGAAGAAGAAAAAGGAAGCAGGAAAACAACCAAAAAGCAAAACTACCAAGTGATAATAAATTGGTCCGCTGTGATCGGCATCGCCAGTTGTCAGCAACCTGAGATGATAGGCAATGAAATCATTGAATAAATCAGCGCCGGAAAAATACTGAACCGAAAAATACCAGACAAGATATGGAACAAATGATATAATTATATAAATAATAATAGATAAAAGTGAGGCAATGTGTTCTTTCCTTTTAATCACTGCAAAAATTAAAAATGCAAGAGCAGGCAGCAGAAATCCAACAGGTCCTTTGGTCAGAATTGCACAGGCAGTGAAAAAACCCGCATAAATCAGCATCAGAGCTGGCTTTCCGACTGATTCGGGTAATTTCAGGCTGCTAATATGATAACGATAAAGGAAATAGACACCCAGAAACATAAAGAGATTGAAAACCGGGTCAATGATTCCACTTTTGAAATAAAAATGTGGAAGGAATGAACCAATATAAGCCAAAGCCCATAGTTTTCCGAAATCTGTGTTATAAATTTTTTTGCCGATTGTAAACAGAATCAGAAGTGTCAGGATGCCCGTAATTGCATTAGGAAGCCTTGCGGCAAATTCATTCACTCCGAAAATCTTCATGGAGACAACCTGAAACCAGATAAAGAGAGGCGGCTTTTCGTGGAAAGGCTCATAATCAATACGAACAGTAAGGTAATCACCTGTTTCGATCATTTCTCTGGCAGCCTCAGCAAAATTTATTTCATCCCAATCAAAAAGATGAACATTACCAAGGAATGGCAGGAAAAGAATAACCCCCGCAAAGGCTATCAGGAAATAATTTTTAAATTCCCGGGCAAACATTATCAAATACTAAATTTTTCTTTGTTTATCGAAATAAAATTAATTTAATAAATTAAGATGACTTTTTTGAACCCTTATGAAAAAAAAGCATAAATATTAGTTACATATCCCCTTATTGAAAGTTAAAAAAAAGTCAAAAGGAATTTAAAATTAGCAAAAGATAATATCAGTGAACTTCCTTTGCAATTACAAAATCGCCCTGAATTTCCTGAAGAAGAACTTTTATTGGTTTACCTTTGAATGATTTGTTAAAGTCATTAGTAGATTCTGGGTTATAATTAGATTCATTCTGTAGAAGCTGAAAATCTTTATCTATTATTTTTGTTTTAACATAGTTCTCAGTCCAACCCGAAATAAATTTTTCGTTTTCCTCGAATTCTTCCGGGAGGAGAGTCTTTATCTTATTTAGTTGTGAAGAGTAGAACTGAAGTCTCTTTCTGTCAGATAAGTGCCTTAAAGCGATTGTTCTTGATTTTCTGACCTCAAAAGGAACAACGGAAGGAAAATCTGCCGCGGGAGTGTTTGCTCTTTCGGAATAAGTAAATGGATGAAGATAGGAAACAGGCAATTTTTCAAGCAAATCATAGGTTTCCTGAAAATGTTTATCTGTTTCACCCGGGAAGCCCGAGATAACATCAACCCCAATACAACAATCGGGAATTTTTTCTTTTATTGAATAGATAAGTTTCTGGAAGAATTCAGCTTTATATCTTCTTTTCATAAGTTTTAAAATTTCGGGAGAACCACTTTGAAGCGGTATGTGAAAATGGTGACAGAATGATTCAGATTTTGAGATAATATCAATAATTTCAGGTTTCAAGAGGTTAGGCTCAATGGAGGATATTCTAAATCTTTGTTTGAATCCTGATTCCTCGATGAATCGGACAAGGTCAAGGAAATTTTCACCCGATGGAGCAAGATACTCTCCGAGATTAACCCCCGAAAGGACAATTTCGGAATATTCGCTGTTATTCAGTTCGGTCAGCTTTGCTTTAAGCTCATCGAAAGGCATACTGCGACTGTTTCCCCGTGCTTTTGGGATAGTGCAGTAAGTGCAGACATAATCGCACCCATCCTGAATTTTCAATGTCAATCTTGTATGACTTTCATTGTCTTCGGAGCAAGCCGTATGGAAAGGTAAATCATTCAGATCTGATACAAATATATCGGGCTTATCTTTCTTGTTCTTAGACTCAATATAATTTATGACGTTGAATTTTTCTTTTGTTCCAAAAATAGCATCAACGCCGTCAATCTGTGCAATTTCCCCGGGTTTCAGCTGAGCATAGCAACCAAGAACACAAATCAAGGCATCGGGATTATTTCTCAAGGCTCTCCGAATTATCTTTCTTGCATCGCTATCGGCATTATTTGTTACGGAGCATGTATTTATAATCACCGCATCTGATTTTTCTCCGAATTCAACCGAAGAGTGCCCTTTTCGTTCAAGCTTCTGCTGAATGGTAGCTATCTCAGAAAAATTTACTTTGCAACCAATATTATAATAACTTATCTTCAAATGTTTTTTTGTCAATAATAATTTAATAAAAATCAGGTTAAATATTTGATTTAATAAACTTTAGCAGTAATTCACTCTTTGTTTTTCAATTTATTTTTAAAAACTTTTCTGAATTTTTCATATTTCGGATTGATAACAAAAGCACAGTAACCTTGATTAGGATTGTTTTTAAAATAATTATGGTGATAATCTTCAGCTTCATAAAATTTTGTGTATTCGGTGAGCTCGGTTACAATTGGTTTATCAAAAATTTTTTCTTTTTCAATCAAGGAAATATATTTTTCTGCAGATTTTTTTTGTTCCTCATTATGGTAGAAAATAACAGACCTGTATTGTGTGCCAATATCATTACCCTGACGGTTAAGCGAAGTAGGGTCGTGTGTCTTAAAAAACACTTCCAGCAATTCATCATATGAAATAACATTTGGATTAAAAGTAATTTGGACAACCTCTGCATGACCAGTGTTTCCAGTGCAAACCTGTTCATAGGTAGGATTTTCTGTCTTTCCGCCAGAATATCCGGGTAGAACAGAATAAACACCTTCCAACTCATTAAAAATTGCTTCCGAGCACCAGAAACAGCCGGATCCGAAGGTCGCAAACTCTTTGGTTGTATCAGATATCATATTATTCTTACTCACATTATTTGATAATTTTGACGTTGTTTGCTGACATGATACAAAAAACAATTGTATCACTATCAATGAAAACAATAAAAAATAAAACTTATAATAAATAAAAATCTTCATCCTGATTTTTGACGAATAATTGCCAAATTAATTCAGGATGAAGATAAGGTTATTAGAAAAAAACTATTTAATATCAAGGCTATAGGGTAATGCAATCATTACGTTTTCATTTTTTGCAATATTGAACAAATTGAATAAGTAAGCAATTTGTTTTTTCATAATATCCGGTAGAGCTTGATAAAATTGATTAGTAAGGCTTTTTTCCACGCCAAAAAGTTTTTGAATAAAAGAAGATTTAATCATTGCATCCTCATTTTCATCGTCTCCCATCAAGCTTTTTATAAATTTTTCGAAACTATCAGTGGGTCTTGGGTATTCCTTGATTCTAACGAGTTCATATTCTGGAATGCCAAGCCTCCTTTTGGCAATATTAATAGCTGTTCTGATACCTCCAAGTGTATCAACCAGACCGATTTTATAAGCGTCTTCGCCTGTCCAAACCCTGCCTTTAGCAATTGACCTTACTTCATTGAAGGATTTTTTTCTTCCAGTAGATACTTTATTGATAAATCTGTGGTAAATACCTTCAACACTTTTATGAAATTTTTGCCTTTGTTCCTCGCTGAAAGGATAGAGAACATTTAAGTCCTGAGCCGAGGGACTTGTATTTATTGAATCAAGAGTAATGTCAAGCTTTTTCAACATATCACTGACAATTGGAATAGCAGAAATAACACCAATCGAACCAGTAATTGTCATCGGGTGGGCAATTATTGTATCGCAGGGGACTGATATATAATAACCACCAGAGGCTGCAACATCGCTCATTGAAGCATAAACAGGTTTTTCTTTCTTTGTTTCAATAATTTCCTGCCAGATGGCATCCGATGCTATTACTGAGCCGCCGGGGCTATCAATTCGTAAAATAATAGCTTTAACTTTTTTGTCTTGCCTTGCTTTCCTTAGGTTCTTCACGAATTCTTTGGGAGTGATAACATTTTCATTATCAAACGGAGATTGAGAAGCATCGGGCATGATTGCACCTGAACCATAAATGATTGCAATGGAAGTGGTATCATTCTTAACTTTTGTCAATTTCTCGGGAAGTTCAGACCAAAGATAATTGCTTGTGGAAATAAGTCTTAATTTTTTTGTCTTTTCATCTTTTACATCCGAAAATGCAAGGTCTCGAATTTTATCACGAACCTGCTGTTCGGTGGCAAATTCGTCTATTAGGCCAAGTGCTTTCATTGAGTCAGCAGTGAAAATCCCCCGGGCTAATATATTCTCAACTTGAGTCTTATCAAGTTTTCTATATTTTGCAACTGCATTTACAAATTCATTATGACGCTGATTTAATATAACCCTCAATTGCAGCTTGGAAGAGTCACTGAAAGAGGTTCTGTTAAACGATTCGCCTGCTGATTTGAAATCTTCGAAATGATCTACAAAAAATTCAATACCTAACTTAGAGAACAAACCTTTAAAGAACATTTGTGTGATAGCAAAGCCATTCATTTCTACAAATCCGTCTTCGGGCATAAATATCTTGTCTGCGGGCAAAAGTCTTAGATAATGATTTTCGCTTCCAGCTTCAATATAAGCATAAATAAACTTGCCGGATTGTTTAAAATCATCCAAGGCATCCATTAATTCCATTGTCTTGGCATATCCTATACCTATGGGAGTAGCGTTAAAATATATTCCCTTGATCCGTTCATCCTGCTTGGCAATTCTGATGGCTCTCAAAATATCGTGGAAAGATTCACCTTTAGTCATCGTAAATATTGTTGTAAATGGATCTGTTTTGCCAACTTCTTCGAGTTCAGACTTGAAATTCAAATATAAAACAGTGTTTGGTTTAACTTCTACCGGTTCTTTTGCAAAAAATGAATCAATTGAAGAAAGAACAGAATAAATCAGAATAATAAAGCCGAGAAAAATCACACCGATGATAAGAACAGGAATCCACCATCGAGATCTCCTCCTTGAATAATATGGCTCAGGAGTCATTGGTGTATGTGTATTTGTCATATACTCTCCAAATTAAACATAATTAACCTATTACGATGAAAATCTATAATTGTTTCAATTTGTAATATAATGAAAAGTTAAGCCAATTTGAGTTGTTTATTTTCTCATTCTGTTCAAAGATTATAAAGAATATTAATGTAACTATGACCCCAATCATCGAGCCAGCCCATACATCAACAAGAAAGTGCTGCAGTAGATAAATTCTTGATAATCCAATGCACAAGGCAAAAAGAAAAAATATAAATGATATACTCTTATTTTTGGTAATTAATGATAGTAACAGAAAAAAGGCAAATGCTGTTGCAGAATGGCCCGAAGGAAAACTGTTATAATAATATATGTCTATTCCCTCGACTTTATGGAGAATATCGAAATTTTTCAAATAATTCAAAGGTCTGGGACTCTGGACTAAATGTTTAACTATCTGAGTAATTATCCCACTAACAGCATAAGTAATAACTGTTAATATTGCAAATCTGACTCTCAAAAATGCGATTGGAAATAATACAATCAACATGAAAAATCCATCTCCAAGGAAAGTCATATATTTAAAAAAAGAATCGAAGAAGGGAGTATGAATTGAATTAAGAATAATCAGGAAATGTTCTCTGGGAAATAGTATCAGATAGAGTCCAGAAATAATAAAAAAAATTAAATAAAGCAGAAAGAAAACTCTGTTATCTTTGATTATTTCCTTGAGTTTTTGCATTTAACTATGTTGTTGCAAATTGGGAATTCGAATTATTAAAAGAATTGTTGTTGTTTTCTTCTTCTTCAAAGCTATGAACAATTGTAAATAATTTCTTTTTTCTGAACTGTTTGCAAATCATATCAGCATAATTATATGAATAGAAGGAGCCAATAGAATAAGCAACACCACCAGCTGCCTGAACTTTAACCGAGTCAGGAAGTAGTTGTTTTATTGTTTCCTCGTCCTCCTGCTTTTGAGGAACAATAATTACATGATATATTTTAATATTTTCATCCTTTTTAAGGTAAGTTTCAATAATGCCCATCAGTTCTGAAGTAATCAATTCTTCTTCTTCAGTGATTTTATCATCAGCATTAATAAGCTCAGTCATCATATCTTTTAACTGAGCAACCTGTTCCACAGGGGGTTCTCGATCGAGATAATCAATCAAGCTATTCCTTAATCTGATGTAATTATTTTCGGTTCCTTTAAGCCTTTCTTTGTTAAGTTTTTCTGTGGAATAATCAATATTCCATTCTTTTGCAAAGGCTGTAATCAACTCTTTTTCTTTTGAATCAAGCTCTTCATCAATCATAGCAAGCTGGTGAAGAATACTGATTATCACTTCTGCGTTCTGTGGTTTAAAAAACCTTTTAATCAAGTAATTTGCCTCTTTTCGTTCGAGTCTTAAAGACTGCTTGATTAAGTTCCAAAGCCCGAGCCTTTTTTGTCCCTTGACCCATAGACCAGTACCAATTAGAAGAAAAATAGACGCTTCAATCATTATTATTGAAGTATCAATAATGCTTTCATAATCTTGTTTTATAATATATGAAATAATCCAGATGGAACAATTGAGCAATAGCAAGGACAATCCAAAAATTGATTGCGATTCGGCAACTTCTTTGTCCCATTTACGTTTCCAGATTTTGTTAGCCCTCAAATAAAGCTGAAGGATGGACATTCCTATCGAAATCCAGAGAAAAAAATCAATTATTTTCTCAAAAAGATTCATTTGTTATAACCATACTAAAATGTAAACTTAGAAATGCAAGATAATAAAGTTACTAATTTTAAAAAAGATAAAAGTTAAAAAGATTTTGACAGCAACAACACGTCAGTTACATAATAATCGAATTAATTATTTATTATAAAGTTAGAAAAAGAATTTTCTTATCTTTGAAATTGTAACCATAATGTTTTTTTATTAAGAGTATTATTATGGCAAAAATTGCAATAATTGACGATGACCCGGACATTGTTGAAGCGGTTGGAACCTTGCTTGAACTAAAGGGTCATAAAGTAGTATCTGCTTCGGATATTGATTCCGGGTATGATCTTATATCAAATGAAAAACCCGATATTGTTATTCTTGATGTTATGATGCAGGAACCAGACGATGGATTCTATCTTGCCCTTAAATTAAGAAGAAATGGATTTTCGATGCCAATTATCATGCTGACTTCTGTTGCAAAAGCAACGGGATTGGATCTTGGAGCTGGAAGATCAGTCCCTGTGAATGAATTTCTCGAAAAACCTATTCAATCCAACGTGTTGATTGGAATGATTAATGATTATTTATCTTTTTGAGGAACAATATTATGTTAGTTTCAGAAAAACACGGATTAACCTTAGAGATTGAAAAGCTTGCCGAAAAATACGGCAGAACCAGAGATGCGTTGTTACCAATTCTGCAGGAAATACAAATGAGACATGGATATGTATCTGAATTTGCCCAACAAGAGATTGCCAATTTTTTAGATATTCATCCTGTTGAAGTATATGGAGTTGTTACATTTTATGCCTTTTTAAGCAGAAAACCGGAGGGTCGCAATATTGTAAGATTATGTCAGACAATTGCCTGCGATCTTGCGGGTAAAGAAGCTATAGCCCGTGCTATTGAAAGAGAACTTAATATCAAGTTTGGAGAAACCACTTCTGATACCAAGTTTACATTGGAATATATTAATTGTATGGGAATGTGTGATCAGGGTCCTGCGTTATTGATAAATGATTATGTTTATACTCATTTGACACCACATAAAGCTGTTGAAATTATTAAAAGTTACAAATAAGGAGGAGAACCATGCCGATAATGAATGATACTATTCAGTTTAATGTGGGAGAGCATAGATTGGCTCTCGAAAAAGCACTAAAAATGGCTCCTCAGGATATTGTGATGGAAATCAGGGATGCAGGTTTAAAAGGTAGAGGGGGAGCAGGTTTTCCAACAGGAACAAAATGGCTTTTAGCTCTTTCGGCTGTTGCTGAAAAAAAATATGTTGTTTGTAATGCTGACGAAGGGGAACCCGGAACTTTCAAAGACCGAGTCCTCCTTGATGAATATACCAACCTTGTTATTGATGGTATGGTTATTGGCGGTTACGCCATTCAGGCTAACGAAGGCATCCTATATCTAAGAGGTGAATATAAGTATCTATTGAGTAAATTAGAAAAATTTCTTGAAGAAAAAAGAGAAAACAATCAACTCGGGAATAATATTCTTGGTTCAGGCTTTGATTTTGATATCAAGATCAGACTTGGCTCAGGAGCTTATGTTTGTGGCGAGGAAACTGCTTTGATAGAATCACTCGAAGGGCACAGGGGCGAAGCCAGAAACCGCCCGCCTTTTCCTGTGAATACTGGCTTCATGGGTTATCCTACAATTGTTAATAATGTTGAAACATTCGCCTCGGCAGCAATTATTATTTCAAAAGGGGCTGAATGGTTCAGAAAAATAGGCATTTCCAAATCCTATGGAACAAAGCTGGTCTCAATTTCAGGTGATTGCAAAAAGCCCGGTGTCTATGAAGTGCCGTTTGGTATCTCAATAAGGGATGTACTGAAAATGGTCGAAGCTGACGATGCAAAAGCAGTTCAAGTCGGAGGAGCCTCTGGTCAGTGTGTTCCTGAATCACAATTCGATAGAAAAATTTCATTCGAGGACTTATCCACAGGTGGCTCAGTCATGATTTTTAATAAATCAAGAGATATGCTTCATATTTTACGAAACTTCATGGAATTTTTTGTTGAAGAATCCTGTGGTCAGTGCTCTCCCTGCAGAATAGGAAACAAAAAACTCCTTGAGGGTGTTGAACTCATTGAGCAAGGTAAATGTTCTTACACATATTTGAATGAACTATTAGAACTTGGGAAATCTATGCAACTGGCTTCGAAGTGCGGACTGGGTCAATCAAGTCCCAATCCCTTTATTTCAATTCTGACAAATTTTGAGAACGAAGTATTTTCAACAAGATAAGGAACAAAAAATGGTAAAAGATAAATTTTCAAGATCTCCGGTAAGTCAGCAACCTCATATTATTAAAACTGATGACAAAGGTGGCATTGGTTCCCTTGTCGAGGTAGAAATAAACGGAAGAAAAATACAGATACAGATGGGCACGACTATATTAGAAGCCTGCAAACAAAACAATATACACATTCCTACTCTTTGTTATCACGAAGACCTCTGTCTGGCAGGGTTATGTCGAATCTGTGTTGTTGAAATTGAAGGGATGAGAACACTTCAGGCATCTTGCACATATCCTATAACAAACAGGATGAAAATACTAACCTCGAGTGAAAAAGTAAGAAAAGCCCGAAGACATATTTTAGATTTACTATTGAGTGAACACTATGGTGAATGCTATGTCTGCCATAGAAATGGAAATTGTGAACTTCAAGCACTCGCCAAAGAATATGGAGTTGATGGATTCAGATTCGGCCACATTACTGAACGACGACATAAAGTTGACCGTTCAAGCTATTCAGTCATAAGGGATATGGATAAGTGTGTATTATGCAAAAGGTGCGTCAGAACTTGTATAGACCTTCAGGAAGTTGGTGTGCTCGAAGCCACACACAGAGGTTATGATACAACAATTTCAACATTTTATGACAAGCCACTTGCCGATGTAATTTGTATTAATTGTGGACAGTGTATTAACAGATGTCCTACTGCTGCTTTGAAAGCAAATGACCCATCAGATGAAATTTGGGAAGCTATTGATAATCCCCAGAAACATGTTGTAATCCAGACAGCTCCATCGCCAAGAGCCTCCATCGGTGAGGAATTTGGTTTACCAGCGGGCACCTCAATGACCAAGCAATTAAACAAAGCACTCCGTTGGATAGGTTTCGATAGAGTTTTCGACACAAATTTTACAGCTGATTTGACAATTATGGAGGAAGGAACTGAATTATTAAACCGGTTGAAAAGTAAACTGGTTGATGGTGATACAAATATTAAATTACCTCAATTCACATCGTGTTCGCCCGGTTGGGTCAAATACATTGAGCATTTCTACCCTGATTATCTGGACTATCTATCATCGTGCAAATCACCACAGCAAATGTTTGGTGCATTGATTAAAACATTTTATGCTCAGGAGCATAATATAGCACCCGAAGATATTGTAACAGTTGCTTTAATGCCATGTTCAGCCAAAAAATTTGAGTGCAACCGCCCGGAAATGAATTCATCCGGCTTCAAAGATGTTGATTATGGTTTAACAACCCGTGAAATGGCACAAATGATAAAGGAAGCAGGTATAAATCTGCCCGATCTTGAAGGCTCAACATTTGACGAACCTTTTGGTGATGCTTCAGGTGCAGGTCTGATTTTTGGTGCTACCGGTGGTGTTATGGAAGCTGCATTAAGAACTGTTTATGAAATTGTTACAGGAAGAGAAGTCCCTTTCAAAAATCTTGAAATAACACCCTGCCGTGGTTTCGAAGGAGTCCGTCAAGCATCTGTCAGGCTCGAAGGCACTCTTCCCGAATGGAAATTTCTCGAAGGTATTGACCTTAATTTCATGATTGCTCATGGAACAGCTAATGCAAAGAAAGTTATGGAATCACTTATCCGTGGAGAACTCGAAAATATTCATTTCGTTGAGATTATGGCTTGTCCCGGTGGCTGTATTGGAGGCGGTGGTCAGCCAATTCCAACCTCTCCCGAAATCAGAAAGAAAAGAGCTGAAGCTATTTATAGCGAGGATAGAAATTTAGAAGTCAGAAAGTCTCACAAAAATCCACATATCAAATATATTTATGACAAGTTTTTGATTGACGGACCTTGCGGGCATATATCTCATAAATTACTCCATACTCATTATGTTAAACGTGGTAAATTTATAGCTTAAATTTTTAAGACATAAATAATAATTTCTCGTTATTTTTGAGAAAAATTTGTTTTTTATTAGATTATTTTTATGCGTGCGGACTTCCTCAAATTAGTGCCCGAAAGGGTTAAGTTCGACCAGTTCTGGGTCGAAATAAGGAAGCGGAATCGCTGGCTTATATTGCTACGCTACGGAGCAGTTGTTCTAATCACTACATTAATAATTGGAATATTAATCCTGCAGAATATTTTTCCGAATTTCCATTTTAATACAATCCCATTATGGATAATCGCAGGCTCTATTTTATTATATAATCTCTTATTTCATTTCCTTTGGCATTATCTGTCAAAGAAAAGAAAATGGTATCTTCAAAAAAAATCCGAATTCATTGACAAAGGGTTTCACAGCCTTCATTTTTCTTTGATTCAGATTTGCTTCGATCTGTCTGCCTTGCTGTTATTTATTTACTATACCGGGGGAGTCGAAACACCATTATTTGTTTTCTTTATTTTTCATATTATTATCGGTTCTTTGTTTCTTCCGGGAGAAATAATTGCATTACTCGTTACCCTTATTCTTGGTATTTCCATAACTGGTTCATTTTTGGAACTGAATGGTATAATACCCCACCATGCTATAGCCGGATTTCTCGATACACCATTATATAATAACCATGTTTATTTGATTTTCTTTTTTGGAATATTTGGTATTGCCTTGTATTTATCAGTATATCTTGCTAATTCGATTGCGATGACATTATATCAACGAGAAAGGTCTCTCACTGCGGCGTATGATGAATTAGAGAATGCCGAAAAATCAAAATCCCGTTATGTTCAGGCTGTTGTTCACGACCTGAAAACACCTATTGCAGCTACTTTGACCTATATTGATATGATTCTTGAGGGGAATCTTGGTGAAGTTCCTCGAGCTATTCTTAGACCAATAGAGCGTTCAAAAATCAGATTAAGCAATGCTATTCAGACAATTAATGATATTCTTCATATTTCACAGATTAAGCTCGAATCAGGTTTAGAAAGCATCACAAAAGTCAACCTTATTGAAATATTTGATGAAATTCATAGAGAAATATTATTTTTAATTGAAAATAAAGGGATTTCATACTCATTTATTGCCGATGATGAAGAGGAACTGAATATAATAAGTGACCCTAAATTATTGAAATTAGCAATTTCCAACCTTCTGTCCAATGCTTATAAATATACTGATAGCGGCGGAAAAATTCAGGTTAAATT
>CAYYPE010000005.1:107958-242570 GCA_964473465.1 uncultured Hyphomicrobiales bacterium | reverse complement strand
TTGCTATTGACAATGTGTTGTAAACTCGTTCATAAGGATAAGTTCGTGTTCTTTTAGGTGAAACCCATTTTGAAATTGCAAATAACTTTTTTTTATCTATAATTAAACAGCTTGCAGGACATTTATTTATGTCAAATTCTGCAAAATCAATCTTTTCAAGTTCCTTTGAAAGATTTATTTTATATTCTATTCCTGTTATTTTTGCTGTTATTTCCATTTATTTGATTTTGCAGAAAGTTAATTCATTCGTTGTTTATTTCAAAATTGTTCGTTTTGCGTTTTTTTGCTCGTAATGGGTCAGGGCTAAGCGAAGTAACACCGCTATTTTGTTTAGCCCTTCTTTGATAATGGTTCGCGGAGCGAACCCCGCTTAGCCCTGACTTATTGGCAGAAGTTTTTATCTGATATTTAATTTGTTTCTTTTGATTTGTCGTAGTTTTCGACTATCTTAAATAGTGTTTCAGAAAATTTAAATATATCATCAAGAGATGTTATTTCATTTTTAACTTCTTTTTTCTGCTCATCAAGAGTTACGAAATATTTTTTATTACTATTCAAGTAAAGTCTGCAAATTGTCTTACGGTTATTGTCGTCAAGTAGAATCGCAAAATATGATTGAGCATCCCGATATGTTATTCTTGATGAATTAATTTTTTGACGTAGGATTGTTTTTACAATCATAAATCCTTCAAGCTCTTCCTCTGTTGTTACAACTTTAGCTTTATCTGGTTTTTCTTGCTCTGCCTGAGTTGATTCTTGTTCTTTTATATTTTCGTCTTCTTTTTTCAAAGCGGTTTTTAAACGTTCAGTAATTAAATCACTAATGTGTTGTTGGATTGACTTCTTCGTAAGGTTAGTAAACTGCTCTAATACCTTTGCTGTAATAACACTGGGATATACTTGCCTTGCAAAATGTTTAACAAAATCCGGGCTTGGATTTGTAAGTTCTTGTTGTAACAATTGTTTTAGTTCATTTGTATATTTAAGTTCACTGGCAGTATTTGTAATACTTTCTGCATCAAAAACAGTCTTGTGAAATTTCTTTAATTCATCAATTTGATTGTCTTTAATCTCTGTTATATTAAATTCCAAAAAGGGCTTTTCGTCCATTTTATTTGCTTCAACCAAGTCAGAGTAAAAACGATAAAAAATACCATTTGTTAGTAATCCAAATTTAGCTTTTGAAACGTGAAAATATCTTAGTAGTTGACCATCATGAAGATTTAAATTCTGTCCCCAATGTTTGCACTCTACTAAAATTGTTGGCTTGCCATCTTTAAATATAGCATAATCAATTTTCTCTCCTTTTTTTGTTCCGATGTCAGTCACATACTCAGGAACAACTTCAAGTGGATTAAAAACATCATAACCTAAAATTTGTAAAAATGGCATTATAAATGCGTTTTTTGTTGCTTCTTCTGTATGAATTTGTTCTTTCAGTTTTATTACTCTTTCACCGAGTTGTTTGATTTGATCTTTGAAATCCATAATTTTTTTTATTTGTTATTTTTAATGAATCAAAGTTAATATTTATGTTGAATATTATAATCCCCTTTATGATAAATCATTTTAGTTAATAAATAACTTTAATTATGAAATTTACAACAAAAATTTATTTTTTCAAAATATTCGATGAATTATAATACATTTCATTTAAATCAGTTTTAATACTTTGTTTTTTTGCAATTTGTTAAATAACTAATAAATTTATGAGTAATTTAAAAAAGTGTTTAATATTCTTCTTGTATAGCATTAGCATCATACTTTTCCTATTGTTACTATCCTTCTGCTCTTTAAGAAACATTAAGAGTTATGAAGCTCCAAAGGTTCTGGGACGTTCTTCGTGGGCTGAGTGGAAGGAAAAGACAGGTTGGATTGATGATGAAAACTTCATTCCTGATTTAGATAAAATTAATTCTTTGAAGGAGATTATTAATGACAATTATAGTTTTGTCATATTTGGCACCACTTTCTGCGATGATTGCAAAGAAAATATACCAAAAATCATGAAAATCCTTTCTTATTTGCAAATACCTGACTCTAATATCAGGCTTTATGGACTTGATTACGACCTGAAGGAACCATCTGAGTATTATAAAAATTTTTCAATACCTTCAACGCCTTGTTTGTTCATATTAAAATCAGAAAAAGTTATAGGTAAAATGTCTTATCCAGACTATAATTGGCTGGATAGTATAGTAAAACTAATAAATAAGTCTAATGAATAATAATATTTAAGCAGAATTTTTTTTATAGTTAATTTTTTTAAGTATTTCAAAATAAATAATTTTATCAATATTATTAAATTAAATATTAAAGTACAATAATAAGTAAAATATATATGAATGGTTTAGTAACGATTTTAATGTTAACGGCATCAAATGTATTTATGACTTTTGCTTGGTATGGACATTTGAAATTTAAAGATATACCGTTGCTCAATCAACTCAATTTATTCGGAATAATATTTATTAGTTGGGCAATAGCCTTTTTTGAATATTGCTTTCAAGTACCAGCAAATAAATTCGGTTATATTGGCAATGGAGGGAGCTTTAGCCTTGTTGAATTAAAAGTATTGCAAGAAGCAATTACTCTGACAGTTTTCACAGTTTTTTCATTATTATTATTCAAAACTGAGTCCTTCAGAATCAATCACTTGATAGGCTTCATTTTTCTGATTTTGGCAGTATATTTTATATTTAAGAAGTAAAGTTCCTAATATTAATATCTATTTATTTTTTCCAGTAAATTGGTGATAATAACAAAATGACTGTATAAATTTCAAGCCTACCAATCATCATTAAGAAGGAAAGTAGCCATTTTATATAATCAGGAAAATGACCATAATTTTCGGTAGGTCCAACCTTGCCAAATCCGGGACCAACATTATTGATTGTAGCAGCTACAGCACTAATTGAAGTCATAAAATCAGAACCCGATGCCGCCAATATAAGAGTGCTGATAATTGTAATAGCAATATATATAACAAAAAAACCGCTTACATTAAGTAATATCTTTTCATCAATTACATTATCGGAAAATTTAACCAGTGAAATAGCATTTGGATGTAAAAGTCTTTTCAATTCATTGTATGAAAATTTAAAAAGTAATATAACTCGTATAACTTTCAAACCACCTGCAGTTGAGCCAGAAGATCCACCTATAAACATCAAAATAATAAGAATTACATTCGAAGAAGTTGACCATTTTTCGAAGTCAGCAGATGCAAATCCAGTTGTTGTTATGATTGAGGTTACCTGAAAAAGGCCGTATCTGAAGCTGTCGTATAAAGAATAGTTCTGATCAAAAAACAACTGTAAACTAATTATTATAGTTGATATTAATATTACCAGAAGGAAAGACCTGAGCTCAATATTTACGAACATTTCGAGAAAGTTTCCAGTGAGAATTTTATAATGAAGTGAGAAGTTTATTCCAGCAATAATCATAAAGAAGATAATAATAAAATCTATAAAGGGATTGTTATAAAAGGCTATGCTGCTATTCTTTGTAGAAAATCCACCGGTTGCCATTGTTCCAAATGTATGGCAGAGGGAATCGAACAAATCCATTCCAGCAAACATTAAAAGGAATACCTGTACAACAGTAAATATGACATAAACTCCCCATAAAATCTTTGCTGTACCTGTAATTCTGGGTGTCAATTTATCAACAACCAGTCCCGGAACCTCTGCTTTGAATAATTGCATACCTCCAATACCCAGAAATGGTAAAATGGCTATCGTCAGTACGATTATTCCCATACCACCTAACCAATGAGTGAAACTTCGCCAGAATAAAATACTTTTTGGTAATTTTTCAATATCGGCCAGTATGGATGCACCAGTTGTTGTAAACCCAGACATGGTTTCAAAAAAAGCGTCGGCATAAGAATTTATCGAGCCCGATATAACAAATGGGAGACTGCCAAGAGCTGCAAATAAAATCCATGAAAAGGTTACTATTGCAAATCCATCTTTGGCTCTGATATCCTCCTTGAATTTTCTGGTTAAAAGCAAAGAAACAGAGCCTGCTGATAATGTGATTAAAGAACTAATTAAAAAAGCCCAATGTTGATTGTCCCTGTAGAATATTGAAAAGGGAAGTGGTACCAGCATCATTATTCCGATAAATAATGTTGTTACAGATAAAAGTTTTATGACTGTTTTATATCGCAATCTGCAGTTAAAGGAATTTAAAACATCTTTTCAATTTCTCTCTGAATTTCAGGTTTATAGAATACTATTACTTTATCTCCGGGCTCAATAAGGGTTGAACCAGTTGATATTTCAACCGAATTATCCGACTTTATGACTGCTCCAAATATGACATTTTCAGGTAATTTAATGTCTTTAAGTTGATTTTTTACTAATTTAGTATTCTTTTTTGCAATCATTTCGCTTACAATTCCATCAATACCGGGGATTTCGGCAAAAGTTGTATAGGTCCTCCTGTGAATAAATTGTCTGATTGCATTAACTGTAATAATTTGTTTACTTACAACTGTATCAAGTCCTATGGAATGGGTAACTTTTAAATATTCCATTTTTTTTAGCAATGTTATAGTCCGAGGGACATTTAACTGTCGGGCTAACATTGAGGTGATAATATTTGTTTCGTCATCGCCTGAAACTGCAATAAATTCATCCATTTCAGTAATGTTTTCTGACAAAAGGAGTTCTTGATCAGTGCCATCTCCTTGAATAATAAGGCTTTTTTTTAAGTTTTCGGCAAGAAGTTTAAGTTTTGAAGACTCATTTTCAATTATTTTTACATTGATTTTTTCTTCAAGTTCTTGTGCTGTGTATTCACCGACAAGGCCGCCACCAACAATCATAGCATTATTGATCTTGATGTCTTTTTTCCCAAAAAAATCCAAAACTGCTGATGTATATTTACTTTCGAAAATAACATAGATTTGATCACCTTTTTGTAGTGTATCATCTCCTTTAGGAATAATGGTCTTTAAAGAGCGGTTAATAGCCAAAATTCTCATCGGTAAATTTTGTAAAAGCGGTGTCAGGTGAATTAATTTGACATTATAATGCTCGAAGAATCTATCAAGTCTAAGACCAACAATTTTAATTCTTCCATCTTCGAGGTCATAAAAGTCTGTGGCAAATGATGTTTTCACAAGGCGGCTTATTACCTTTGCAGTCTCTTTTTCGGGATGTATGATTAAGTCAGGAGCATGTTCAAAATTATTCAATACAAAGTCTTTAGCAATATATTCAGGATTTCTGACTCTTGTTATGGCTGTTTTAACGCCCGATTTTTTTGCAATAAGCGAAGCCAGAATGTTTATTTCATCGTTGTTTGTAACGGCTGCAATGATGTCGAAAGAATGAATCTTTAGTTTTTTTAGCAGGCTAAAGTTAGTTGCATTGCCTAAAATTATATTTGCATCAAGAGTGTCACTGGCTCTTTTTACTTTTTGCTCGTCCTGTTCAATTATAGTAATATTATAGTTTCGTTGAATTAGTTTGCTGCTAAGCAAATACCCTATCTCACCAGCACCAAGAATTAATACATTCATTATAAAAATTATAAATTATTATTCTTCAGTCCAGCAAATATATAAATAATTATCAAAATTGATGTTTATAATTATTCATTATCTGTTATGGTCTTCTTTAGCTGCTGGTAAGATTTGCTTTAACTAAAAATGAACTGAAACCATACCCATCAATGATAAAAACATCAAAGATAATCCAACCCATCCACCTATAGTAATTCTTTTCTGAATCTTTTGAATATTGGTTAATTGTTCTTCAGTCGGTGGTCCTTGGATTTGAGACATCAACATGCTTAATTTCTTTGCGTTTGGAGCTTGAAAAGCATGTCCAAGTAAAAAAGCAAGAAAACCAAATAGAATACCGTGAAATAATCCTATTCCCCCAGGAAAATGAAAACTTATAAACTGGAAACCCTGTGTAACTTTTCAATAAAGAATTAAACCGAAAACAACAGTTAATGCAGATGCAATATTAAGAGCTAAGGATAATTTATAATCTTTCATTAAGTGATTCATAAAAACCTTAGATGAAGGACCAGATTTTTTAACAGCAGGCAACAAAAATGCAGTTGTAAAAATTGCTCCACCCATCCAAAAAATTGCTGCTAAAATATGGACTAATTTTATTAAAAACCATTCAATCATTAAGTTACCTCTAAAATAATTTTTTAAGTAATCCAAATTTAATTATTTAAAATGATAATTAAAAATTTATTTATGATTAAACTATCAAACAAGGATTTGTTTGAAATATAATCACTTTCTGGGAAAAAACCATACTCGTGCTATCAAACCAGCCCTGATTTCGTATATTGCAACAGCTTCAAAATCTTTTCCTGAATAATGATTGCTGATATATTCTTGATCAATTACATATTTGCCATTTACAATTCTACTAATCAATCTGCAGGTAACTTTTGGAGATTTGTCAAAGAATGTTTTATAAACATTCCTCATTTTTTCTATTCCCTTATAAAGTAAACTATCAGGAAATGAAAAAACTTCAACATCATCAGAGTAAACAGTTAGAAACTTTTCAAGGTTTTTACTGTTATAAGCATCTAATTGCTTCTGAGCGAGGTCGTAAGATATTTTTTCAAGAGAATCAAGTGCTTTGAGGCATTGGAGATTTAATAAAATGAGACTTAAAACTATTATTACCAATTTAGAATTCATAAAAAAAATAATTTTTGAAACATAATACAAAATTAAGGATATATTTGGTAATCAGTTAATAATTTGAGGTATATATGAAAAAGGTTTCAAGTAAAACAAAATACAAAAAATATTTTTTATTATTCATAGGAGTATTTTTGTTTATGATTTTTTATAGAGGAATTACTGATCAAAAGGAGACAAATGTCTTAAAAGATGATAAGACTTTATCGCCATATTTTCTGATTAAAACAGATGGGGAACTGGAAAATTTTCCTCTTATTTCAACAAAAGCTGATGTTAAAATATCCGGTGTAATTGCCGATGTTACCGTTAAACAAACATACAAGAATAATGGTAAAAAGACTATTGAAGCTATTTATGTTTTTCCTGCTTCAACAAGAGCTGCCGTCTATTCAATGCAAATGAAAATTGGGGAAAGAATTCTTAAGGCGGTGATTCAGGAAAGAGAAATGGCTCGTCAAACATACGAAGAAGCAAAAAAGGACGGCAGAAGTGCTTCTTTGCTTGAACAGGAAAGACCAAACGTTTTTCAGATGAATGTAGCCAATATTTTACCCGGTGATTTAATTGATATTGAACTGAAATATACAGAATTGTTAATTCCAGAGTCGGGCTTATATCAATTTGTTTATCCTACTGTTGTCGGACCAAGATATACAAATAAAAACCAAGAAGATGCAAAAGATAATGACAAATTTGTCAATTCTCCATATCAACATTCCGGGGAGAAGCCTTATTATACATTCGATATAAATCTGCAAATTGATGCAGGAATGAAGATTGAAGAGATTAAATCAGAAACTCATAATATCAATTATGAATTTATTAATGAAGATAATAGTCAGGCAAAAATCAGAATTGATGAGTCTGAACAAGATAAGGGAAATAAAGATTTTATACTTGCTTATAGACTTTCGGGGGATAAAATTAAATCGGGTTTGTTAGTAAACCAATTTTTAAATAATGATGAAAGCAAATTCAAGGAAAACCATTTTCTTTTAATGCTTCAGCCTCCAAAGAGAGTCGAAAACAGAGATATAACTCCAAGAGAATATATTTTTATAGTTGATGTTTCTGGTTCAATGTATGGTTTCCCGCTGGACATAAGCAAAAGATTGATAAAGAATCTATTAAACAATTTGAATGAAAAAGATAAATTTAATAT
Source organism: uncultured Hyphomicrobiales bacterium (assembly GCA_964473465.1). Classification (GTDB taxonomy): domain Bacteria; phylum Bacteroidota; class Ignavibacteria; order Kapaibacteriales; family UBA2268; genus CALHRB01. The sequence goes on along the minus strand of CAYYPE010000005.1, from coordinate 234,711 downwards.
TTTGCTTTTTGCTGGTTCTTCAAGCTTTCTGTCAAATAAATCATTAAATGCCACAACAGAAAATATTGAAAAAGGAGTTGCCTTCATAAATAATGAATATGGCTACGGTGGGACAGAATTGCTGCCTGCACTGCAAAAAGCACTAAGCTATCCAAAAGAAGAGGGTTATTCCAGATCTTTTCTGGTTATAACCGATGGATATGTAGATGTAGAAATAGAAACTTTTGAATTAATAAGAAAAAATCTAAATAAGGCTAATCTTTTTGCCTTTGGAATTGGGAGCAGTGTCAATAGATTTTTAATCGAGGGGATGGCAAGAGCTGGAATGAGCGAACCCTTCGTTTTAATTAGTCCTGAAAATTCGAATGAAGTAACTGAGAAATTTTTCAATTATGTCAAATCTCCTGTTATGACAGACATAAAAGTAGAGTTCAGGGGATTTAAAACTTATGACGTAGAACCAGTTTCAATTCCTGATGTTTTAGCTGAACGACCAATAATTATTTATGGAAAATGGCAAGGGGAACTGAAAGGGGAGATAATAATTAAAGGTAAAAGTGGAGATATGGAACTAATGGTCAAAATCCCGGTTGAAAAATTCGCTGAAACTGTTGAAGGCAATGCTTTGGCTTATCTGTGGGCAAGAAATAAGATTCAAATGCTTGGAGATTATGAAAACATTTATCCTAATGAAGATAGGGAGAAGGAAATTGTTGAATTAGGCTTGAATTATAATCTGCTAACAAACTATACTTCGTTTGTAGCTGAAGATTATATTAAAAGAGCTGACGGTAAATTTGAAGTTGTTAAGCAACCATTACCTATGCCCGACGGAGTTTCTGATTTTGCGATTGGAGGAAGTGGATTAATGATGACAGGTAATGTTCACTATAAATTATCTGCGCCAATGAGTTTTGGTGGTAGTCCTGGGAGAGGTGGAAATGGATATGAAGCCGAGATAGCTTTTGAAAGGCTAGAAGAGGACGAATATTATTCGATAGATAAGGTTAGTAAAAAGCCTACTATTGATTTCGAGACATTCAAAAAGGATATTGAAAACTTGATTATCAAGTATAATAAGAAAGATTTTATTACAAAAATATTAGTAAAACTTTCTTCATCTGGAGTTGTTGATGAAACTATTAATGAAAATTTAAATCCTGACAGCTTTGAAAATGAACTTGAGAATTTGATAAAAAGATTAATGTTCACTCCGGCAAATTTTAATGGCAGTGATGTTCCTTCTGAATTTACTATTGTCATAAGGCAAAGCAAAGGTAAATTGAAAATTGATATAAGGGATTAACTTCAGGAAAAAGCTTCAATTCCTGTTATATCAGCTCCAAGGATTAGGGTGTGGATATCGTGAGTGCCTTCATAGGTTTTGACAGATTCTAAATTAGCCATGTGCCGCATAATCGGATATTCATTAAGAATGCCATTGGCACCAAGAATTTCTCTACTGAGGCGGGCACAATGCAAAGCGATATCCACATTATTCCTTTTTGCAAGTGAGGTTTGTTGGGGTCTGTCTAACTTTTTTTCTTTTAACCTACCCAAATGGTAGGATACCAATTGTGCCTTCGTAATTTCGTTCAACATCCAGACAAGTTTTTCCTGAATAATTTGAAATGATGCTATTGGTTTCCCAAACTGAATGCGGGTTTTAGCATAATTAAGGGCTGTTTCGTAACATGAAATTGCAGACCCAATTGCTCCCCACGAAATGCCATAACGAGCCTGATTCAGGCAACTAAGTGGACCACGAAGACCTTCAACTTCAAGGCGGTTCTCCAAAGGAACAAGACAATCGTTAAATATAAGTTCTGAAGTAACGGAGGCTCTTAAAGAGTGCTTGCCCTTCATTTCAATGGTTGAGAAACCCGGAGTTCCTTTTTCGACTATGAAACCATTGACTTTTCCATCCCGTTTTGCCCAAACTACAGCAATATCAGCTATCGAGCCGTTTGTAATCCACATTTTTGCTCCGTTCAATACATATCCTTTTTCTGCCTTTGTTGCAGTTGTTAGCATACCTCCAGGATTTGAACCGAAATCTGGCTCAGTTAATCCAAAACAACCAATGAATTCACCGGTGGCAAGCTTTGGTAAATATTTATTTTTTTGCTCTTCTGTGCCATAATTGAAAATTGGATATATTACAAGTGAATTCTGAACAGACGCAAAAGAACGGATTCCTGAATCACCCCGCTCAAGTTCCTGCATTGCAATTCCATAGGAAACATAATTTAGTTCTGAACCTCCGTATTTTGATGGTAATATAACAGCTAAAAGACCAAGTTCGCCCATTATTTTAATTAAATCCAATGGAAACTTTCCCTCGGAATAGTGCTTTTCGATGATGGGCAGAACATAGTTATCAGTAAAAGATTTGGTTGTGGAAGCAACCAATTTTTCTTCATCTGTTAATTGTTCTGTTATATTATAGTAATCAAGCATAGTTATCATTGTTAAAGTTGAAAATAAATTCAAATTTAAATAAAAAATGAGATATATTATCGCTTTTCATTCGAGAAATGAAAAAGAAATCGGGAAAAAATATCTTTTATGACTTTTTAATTTTGTTTTCAATCTCTTTCAACCATAAATCTTTATTATCAAGCAGGTATTTCTTTGCCTCGTCATAATCATTGGCTATAATGCCATCGAGAATGGCTTCCTCAATTGCTTTTTTAATATATCCAACAGCAGGAGAAGGCTCAAGATTACATACTGCCATAATCTCTTCACCTCTGACTGGACTTTGAAATTCTCGGAGTTTATCTTTTTCCTGAACCTGAAGTATTTTTTCAGCAACTTTGTCATAGTTGCTCAGATATTTTGAGGATAATTTGGGATTATTAGTTGTTATATCGGAGCGGCAGAGAGTGAAAAGATCTTCAAGTGTTTCTCCTGCCTGAAATGCTAATCTCCTCAATGCTGAATCTGTTATTTCTGAACCTACTAATACCATTGGTCTTTGATGAAGTCTAATGATGGTTTCGACATAATTTAAATTTTCCAATGGTAACTTCATTCTGCGAAAAATCTTATTTATCATTTTAGCACCGAGTTCTTCGTGTCCCCAGAATGTCCAGCCTGTTCCCTTTACAAATTTCTTTGTTCTTGGTTTTGCTATGTCGTGCGTTAAAGCCGCAAACCTTAGCCAAACATTATCGGACTTTGTTGCAACGTTATCAAGAACCTTAAGAGTATGAAGAAATACGTCTTTATGTCCTATTTCCTTTCCATTTTCATATTGATAATCAACACCGGCAAGTTCATTAAGTTCAGGGAAAATGAATTTAAGCAAGCCTGTCCTCTGGAGAATCATTAATCCAACGCTTGGTTTCTCGCTTTTAAGAATTTTTAGGAATTCTTCGGTAATGCGTTCCTGAGAAATAATCTTAATTCTTTCTGCCATTTGTTTTATGGCTTCGAGACAGTTTTTTTCTATATCAAAATTTAATTGTGAAGCAAAACGTGCAGCTCTTAACATTCTTAATGGGTCATCAGAAAAAGTTATGAATGGATCGAGCGGTGTTTTTAAGACTTTTAACTCTAAATCTTTCATTCCACCAAATAAATCAATTATTTTCCCCCTTATATCTCCATTTAGTGCTAAAGCCATAGCATTTATAGTAAAGTCTCTTCGCTTTAAATCATCTTCGAGAGTTCCTTCGCTTACTGTTGGATTTCTCGAATCTGGCTCATAGACTTCTTTTCTTGTTCCAACGAATTCAAGTTTGTAATCGCCAACAGGGACAAGTGCTGTCCTGAATCTTTCATATATAACTGCTTTGGTCTTAAATTTTTTGGCTAATTTTTTTGCAAATGAAATAGAGTCACCAACAACAGTAAAATCAAGATCTGTTGATTGTCTTTTTAAGAGCATATCACGGACAGAGCCACCAACAAGATAAATATCAACTTTAAGATTTGAAGCAAAATCTGCTATTTCAATTAATATATTATCAAAAAACTGAATGATTTCAGACTTATCATTTGTTATACTTACTATCTTTTTCTTGGCTGAAATTCTCGGTTTTTTTTGCCTCACTTTTGATTGCATTAGTCTTTATAAATTTGGCATAAATAAAGGTGAAAAAATACGAAAACAAACCGGGAATATTTCATTCTTTTTGTTTAATAATAATTGAGGAGAAACGATAAAGTTCCACATCAGGTTTCATGTAATAATCCTCAGGAAGACCTGCTTTTTTGCATAAATGTTCCAGATAGGTATTAACATCCCAGTTGTTTTCAGTTGCTACCTGAGGAAGCAAAAGACCTGTTGAATTCTCATAACGAATAAAAAGACCGTCTCTGCCAATTTTAATTTCTGAAATGTCAAAAACCTTATAGAACCTTGAAAGAATTGTAATTTCGATTTCCAATGAGTCAAGTTCGGTTTTTTCAATAGGTCCAAAGCGATAATCCTGAGTTGCAGCGAGCTTCGCAACTTCCTCTACCTCAACAATGAGCGAAGAGTTGGGATAGGTATGTCCCATGCAAGCTCTTAGTTTGCCATTTTTCCGTATAGTAACAAAACAAGTGAAGAATTCACCAAGATTTCTGGGGACAAATAGTTTTTCCATTTCATCACCCTTGGATTTTAAGATAGTCCTTTTGATGCTTTCGGTGGCTGTGGCTAATAAAATCTCTTTTTCTTCTTCAGTAAAGGTGGGTAAAACTGGTGTAGTTTCCTCGTCTTCGATAGTAGCAGCTGCAAAATAGCCTACAACTCTGACCAATCTTGATTTACCTGCTGGTGTATCACCAGAATTGGCATATTTCAGAGGAACTAATTTGTTGGCCCCTAATTGTTCAGAAACTATCATAACGGTTGCTATTGGACCACCCGCACAGGCTTCAATTTTCCTTAAATAGAACTGCGAACTGAACTTAAAGTAATCGTAGGATGTTAATATTTTTATCAATGCAAGATCTAATTTACGGGCTGTATTATAATCATGAAAATGGGAGAGGTCAGAACTTGCAACCAATAGTATTTTTTTGGAAGATGACTTTATTGATTTGATTAAGGCAGACGACAGAGAATGAATGGTTTTAAAATCTTGTGAGCCCATAACAACGGGAATAATTTTAGCTTCTGGCTGAACAGTTTGTATGAATGGTATCTGAACCTCCAGACTGTGTTCGGAAGAAGCTTCTGTCCAGTTATGACCAAGATTTGATAGGAAGACATCTTCATTAATAGATGATAGTATCTTTGCAAATTCTGTATCTACTTTTGCTATACCAAGAGGTGTAACATAAGCTTCTCCATTGAAAACAGAAGCCCCTTTAAAAGATTTATAATGACTAGGAGATATAACTACAACAGCGTCATACTTAACTGAGCTGACTTCCCGATAAGCCTTTCCCGCAACATAACCACTGAACACATAACCAGCATGAGGAGATATCAATCCATAAATTTTTGAACTAATTTTTTTTGGTTGATCTAATTCTAAAAATTCTTTTATGATATTCTTCAGCGAGTCAGAATCAGCAGGATAAAATGTTCCAGCAACCTTTGGAGGTCTATAAGAAATTTGATCTTGATCAAGCATATCCTGACTTAAAACGAAGGAGTTGTTTGATGTAACCATAATTAATACAACAATATATATGTAATTAAAAGAATTCATAGTATTTCATTAATTTTCTCCTAATTTAACAAACAAATATGTTAGAAAAAAATAAATCTTTCTAAACTCTATTTAAGTTATAGTATTATTTTTATTTTTTTATTAATTTAATTTTTTTTTATTATCTGATTTCTTTGTTCTCTTTGTTTAATAATACATTATGACTGATTTAACAGGTAAACGCTTAAAGCATTACTTCGTGGAGTCTAAAGTAAATGAAGGCGGTATGGGAGAGGTGTATAAGGCTATTGATAAGAATCTAAACAGAATAGTTGCTATCAAGGTAATAAATCAGAAATTAGATGATAAGAATTCAATTGAAAGATTCAAGCAGGAAGCTTATATGGCTTCTCAGTTAGACCATCATAACATCTGTACAATAATTGAAATTGACCAAAATGATGATGGTTTTTATTATATTGTAATGATATGGAACGATGGTCAATCATTATCCGAAATGATAAAAAATAAAAATTTAACAATTAATGATTCCGTTAATTATATGCGACAATGTTTTTTGGGATTGAGTGCTGCACATAAAAAAGGAATACTTCATCTGGACATCAAACCTGCAAATCTTATGGTAAATAGTGAAGGGAATCTGAAAATTGTTGACTTTGGATTATCAAGACTTGACAGAGAATTGCCTGCTTTTGAATTAGAAGAATTCTATGGCACTGCGGCATATATGTCTCCTGAGCAGTCATTAGGTAAACAGGTTGATAACAGGTCGGATATCTGGTCGGCGGGAGTAGTCCTTTACGAATGTTTAACTGGAGAGGTGCCTTTCAAAGGGGATTATGAAGAAGCAATTATGTATTCAATAATTAATGAAGAACCAGTTAAACCAAGACTGATCAATCCAGATATTCCTGAATATCTGGAAAACATTGTCCTTAAATGTATCGAAAAAGATCCTGACAAAAGATATCCTTGCTGTGAGGAAGTTATAAAAGATATAGATAGTTTCTTAAGTGGAGATTATTTAAAGAAAATCGAAACTGAGACTTCTGATAGAAAAGGTATTAATATTGAAAGTGTTATAGAGAAAAGTTTCTTAAAACGATTCTCGAAAGCTCAGCTTCTTATATTTTCTTTAGCCACTTTCTTTCTTATTTTTCTGCTGTTATTTTTGTTTACAAATTATTTTGATAGCAAGAGTGGAGATTTATCCAATGGTGAATACAAAAGGGTAGCTATTTTAAAATTTGATTTTATTGATGCAAAAGAAGGGGATGAAGTATTCTCCAAAGGTTTTACATATAACTTAGCTGACAATCTGGCTCAGTTCCAGAATTATGGAAAATATCTTTCGATAATATCTCCTAACGAGATATTTGAAAATAACGTTACGACAATTTCGGCAGCAAGAAACAAATTCAATGCGAATATTGCAGTCTCTGGAACCTTTATAAGAAAAGGTCAGGATATTCAGTTAACACTTAGATTATATGACAAAGATATGATTACCCAAAAAACACGCATTATAACTGAGCCTGACACCAGAAAGAGTGTTCTCCAAGACAGTGCATTTACAATCGTAGCAGATATGCTGGGTATTGATTATGCTTCAGCGTCGAAGGCAGCAAAGATTCTACCTCCGCCAACTCTTAGCGAAAAAGCTTATGAACTTTACATTAAAGGTCTCGCAAATTTAGGCAGATATGAGAAGATCGAAAATATAAATAAAGCCATCAGTTTATTTGAAGAAGCCATTCAAAATGATCAGGCTTATGCCTTAGCCTATGCTGGTTTGAGCGAGGCTTATTGGTATAGATATGATATTACTTCTGATACATCGGATGCAAGATTAGCCGAAATGAATTCTATGGTAGCAATAAAACTTGCCCCTGATTACCATCAGACATTATTGGCTATGGGAAATACATATACCCAGAGAGGTAAATTTAACGAAGCTATTGAGGTCTATTCAAAGATTTTAAGGGTCAATCCCTCGAATTCTAAGGCATTATTAAAAATTGCTATTGCTTACGAAAATGCAAATCAATTCGATCTTGCAGAGAAGAATTATAAAAGAGCCATTATGTATGATAGTCTTGAATGGTCTAAATATAATAATTTAGGAGCTTTTTACAGAAATGTCGGTCAGTATGAAAAAGCAATCGAAATGTTCAAGAAAGTGATTGAATTATCAAGAGATAATGATAGAGGTTACAACAATGTTGCCGGAGTTTATATACTTCTTCATAAATTTAATGACGCATTATATTATATTGAAAAGGCACTGAAAATTAATGATAAAAATCCTGATACATATAACAACAGAGCGGCAACTTATTTTCTATCAAATAAGTACAAAGAAGCAGCAGAAGACTATGAAAGAGCTTTAAAATTAGAAAAGCCGAGCTTTTATTATTATGGGAATCTTGCAGAGGTATTTCATTTCTTAAATAATAAGGATAAAGAAATAGAACATCTGAAGAATGCTATAAAATTAGCTGAAGAAGCAATTAATATTAATCCAAATAATTCAATTGCTTTGGCATCGCTTTCCAATTATTATTCTATGCTTGGTCAGAAACAAAAAAGCGATGAAAATATCAATAAAGCTATTGCACTGTCTCCAAATACTCCACAAATTCTTTTGAAAGCTGCTATTTCAAAAGAAATTCTGGGAGAAAGAGATCTTGCTCTGGAATACTTGAAAAAATTCATTAAAGCAAAAGGACAAAAAAATGATATTTTACTTAGCAAACGATTAACAAACATTAGAGAAGATCCAAGATTCAAGGAAATTATTAAATAGTTTTTTATTGTTGACGGAGTATAATATGCAAAATATAACTATAAGTTACAACGGGCAAGAGTTAATATTGCAACCTGTTCCTGACATCATCGAAAATGAAGTTAACTGGTTGATTGCTCCAATTCCCCCTCAACAACCACCGCTACAACAATCATACCTTTTTAGCATAAGTATTATCTATTTAGATAATAATAATGACTTAAAAATTTTGCAGGAATTCATTGTTAATAATAATACTATAACTACGAACTTAAATAATATCGCAAACCAAGTTATTAAGGTTTCAATTTTATTATATTTTGATTCTACTCGAAATCTAATTCAAGAAGATGTTGATGTAATAATCAGGAGAGATAGTATTCAAGATTAATTTTTTTACACAAAGGAGCTTTTATGCCAAATATCAATTTAATCATCCAACCCGATGGGAGAGTGATCATGCCAACAATTATTGACCTTGGAACGGATAACACTATTGTCTGGACCAGACAAACAGGAACGGAGCCATTTGCCTTAAGTATCACTGATAATCAGGCTCTTTTTGGAAGAGTTTTCACATCACTTTTAAATCCTGTAAGCGGTTTACAGGAAATATCAACTATGATAAATCAGGCTTTTTATGGTCAGGCCAATGCCACTATTTTTACCTCTGCAATTCAACAATTGCCGGGGAAAACATCACTTACTAACACCGATACAGATGTTGTAATCAGAAGATAATTTTTTCAAAATATAAGGATAAAAAAATGGAACAAAAGGATAATGTAATAATCAGGGAATTTAAATTCTCATTTAAAAAAGGACTTGATAATGAGTTGGGATTTGTCTATCCCGGACAATTTCCAGTATTAAAACCCAAAGAAAAAATCAAATTCAAATTTTATGGGGATGCAGAAGCAATAACATTATATTTCGGGTGGAATTCTCCATTTGCAAAAACTCATATTCATCTGCAACGCAATGAAGAAAATTTTGAAGCAGAAGCGGAAGTTTCAGAACATGTTCCTGATGGTAAATATAAATTTCATATAGCTATTTGGAATGGAAAAAAAATAATAATAGATGACCCGGATGTTATTATCAGGAGAAATTTGTAGAAAATTTTTGTTCGAATTAAAACATTCTGAAAATAACTTATATTTAATAAAATGAAAATAAAAACATTTTATTTAACATCTTTTATTTTCATAACAAATTTATTTGATAGATAATGGAAGAAATATCTGCAATATATAGAGAAATAGAAAAACTAAAAGACGAGAATCGAAGACTTAGGGATGCAATAGGTGAATTAAAAATCCTTAATGATATTTCTATGAGTCTTGGAACTGAAATTTCCGAGGATAAAGTTCTTGATTTGATAATAAAAAAATGTATTATTCATCTTGGGGTTGAACAGGGTGTAATACATATGTTAGAAGAGGCTGACTCAGATAAGCAACTAAAAACAGTAATTAGAAAATCTGATTCAAAAGCTCAAAATTATTCTTTTCATTTAGGTGTTCAACTTGCAGGTAGGATAGTCAAGGATCAAAAAGGATTAATAATAAATGATATCTTAAACGATTCAAGGTTTAAATTTGATGAAAAGCAAATCATTGGCGTCAGGTCTTTAATTGCTGCACCAATGTTACTAAAAGGAAAAATTCTTGGTATAATAGTATTATACAACAAACACAAAGAAGAAGGTTTCAGCGATAATGACTTAAAAATTCTATCAATTATAGGTGTTCAAACTGCTCAAATTCTATTTAGTAAAAGGGCTTATGAAAATGAAATGAAGATGCAGCAGGAGAAAATTGGTGCTGAAGTTGCGAACAAATTAAAAAGTGAGTTCCTTGCCAATATGTCCCATGAAATCAGAACACCTCTCAATTCAATTTTAGGTTTTAGCGAAATTTTATTGGAAAAAACCCATATTGAACACGACAGAGGAATGATACAAACTATTATCAAAAGTGGTAGAAATCTTCTTGCTTTGATTAATGATATTTTGGATTTGTCCAAGATAGAAGCAGGAAAAATTGAATTAAAATTCGACAAAGTTGATATCAACTCTATAATCAGGGAAATTTCCAGCTTATTCACCCCTGAAATTGAAAGAAAGGGAAATATTTTAGAAATTGAATATATTGGCAGCTCTAAAGGTATTTTTCTTCTTGATGAAAGTAGGTTAAGACAAATAATGATTAATTTACTTGGAAATGCTTTCAAATTTACTGACGGTGGAAAAATTACAATTAGAGTTATCGAAGATTTGAAAAGTAACATTCACAAAGGAAATCTTACTTTGGAAGTAATTGATACAGGTATTGGTATAGCTTTAGATCAACAGGAAAAAATATTTGAATCTTTCACACAGGAATCTTCAGAATCCTCAAAAAAATATGGCGGTACTGGTTTGGGTTTAACTATTAGCAAGAGACTGGTCGAAGCCATGGGTGGTACTATCGGAGTGGAAAGCACACCCGGATTTGGTGCAACATTTCGTGTTATCTTTAAAGATATCGATTGCTGGGCAGAAGACGAGTTCCAGTATGAAGAATCAGAGGAAAAAATCAGCTTTGATAAGATTAAATTTTTACCCCAAACCATTATAGTAGCCGATGATGACGAGCTGAACAGGAAGTTAATCAAAGAATTTTTGAACGGAACTGAACTTATAGTTATCGAAGCCTCAAATGGTCAGGAAGTTCTGGATTTGATTGATAGAGTTACACCCGATTTAATTCTTATAGATACTGCAATGCCTATTCTTGATGGTATGACTACAACAAAAGTTATTAAGAACAATTCAAGATTCAAGACTATAAATGTTGTGGCACTCACAGCCCTTGCAATGAAGGAAGAAGAAGATAGAATCAGAGAATCCGGGGTTGACGGGTATTTGACCAAACCACTTCCCCGAACTCTTTTATTAAAAGAACTAACGAAATTTCTAAAATTCGAAAGAAAGATTTCTAACTTTGAGGGTGCTACCTCTAATAATATTAAAGGTTTTGATTTTGCAGGAATCTGGAATTTGAATTTAGATAATAATTTAAAAATTGAGCTGATTAATCTATATTTAGAGGATGTGGCAGAATTAATAACTGTTCCTGTAATCAGAAAAATCAAAGAACTGGGAACTAAAATATCTGAGTTTGGTTATCAAAATAGTATAGCACCATTTTTTGAATTAGGAACACACTTCATTAATCTGGCTGACAATTTCAGAGTTTTGGAAATTAATAAAGATTTGAAACAATTTTTGGATTTCCTGAATGAAATAAACGAATTATCAAAAAAAGAAAATGAAGCTTAATAATTATATTCAGACTGAGAATTTGGTTGTTCAGAAAGAAAACAAAATCGATAATAATATTAGAAATATTGTGCTGCGAGGAATACCCTCATCCCCTGGAATTTCCTTTGGAAGTGCGTTTGTTATTGAGCCAGAAACCGTTGTTATTCCAACAGATATTATTGACAAAACAAAGATAAATGATGAGCTGGAAAAATTCGAGAGTGCTAAAAATGAATTAGTATCTGAATATTATCTCGCTCTTCGTAAAGTTCAATTCGAGTCAAAAAATATTCATGCAGTTATCGAAACCAATATCTTGATTATTTCCGATTCTTACTTAATAAATGGTATCAGACGAAGGATTGAAAGCGGCTATTCTGCTGAAAGTTCAATTATTCAAGAATTTGATATGCAAAAACAGTATCTTCAGGATTCAAATGATTTTTTACTAAGAGAGAGAGCATTGGAACTGGATAATATCAAAGAAAGAATAATTGAAATATTGAGGAAGAAACAATTAAATCGTAACATTTCTCCCGGTAAGTTAGTTGTCTCGAAATATGTCAGTCCAACAGATGTAGTAAATTTCAGGGATTCAAAAATTTCTGCAATTATTACTGAACTTGGTGGAATATCTTCGCATAGTTCTATTCTTGCAAGAGCATATCAAATACCTGAAATAATTGGTGTTAAGAATGCTACTTTTTTAATCAAGGAAAACGACTTTATTATTGCCGATGGTTACAAAGGTTTAGTGATTATTAATCCTGATAGTGTGACTCTTGCTGAATATGAAAGACTTAAAAGCAAAGAAAAAGCTTACAGAAAACGCTTAGGTAAATTAATTTCATTGCCCTCCGAAACAAAAGACAAACATAGAATTTACCTAAAGACTAACATTAATGTTCAGGGAGATTTAGAAACTACTCTTCTTTTATCAACTGATGGAATTGGTTTGGTTAGAACAGAAATTCTTCTTAATAATCTGGATAAGTTTCCCGATGAAGCCGATCAATACCTCTGGTATAAAAATATTGCAGAACAAATCTATCCAAACCCAGTTACATTTCGAGTCTTTGATTTGGGAAGTGACAAAGAAGCACCCGGTATGCCTTATAAAGAGTCAAATCCCGCTTTAGGATTTAGAGGTATAAGATTTTTATTACTTCGTACTGATTTACTTATGTCACAATTCAGAGCTATATTATTAGCTTCAGCAACAAAAAATGTGTCTGTAATGTTACCAATGATTACAGGTGTTAATGAAATTATCAAATCCAAACAGATATTCGAGGAATGCAAGAAACAACTTAAAGCCGAAGGTAAGCTTTTTGACAATAACTGCCCGTTTGGAGTAATGATTGAAACTCCTGCTGCTGCTATTCAGTCTCATGTCTTTGCTAATTATGCTGATTTTTTTAGTATCGGGACAAATGATTTAACACAATACACATTAGCTGCAGATAGAACAAATGAATTAGTTTCCGATGTCTATGATTCATTCCATCCTGCAGTTTTAAAATTAATTAAAATGACAATAGATGCTGCAAAAGTAGCCGGGATACCTGTCAGCATTTGTGGTGAACTTGCTGGTCATCTGGCAGCTACTTCGATTTTGATTGGAATGGGTGTAACTGAGTTGAGTGTTTCACCTACATCTTATCTTGAATTGAAAAAAAGTACAAGAGAAATTAAATTGTCTGATGCTGTTAAGTATGCAGATGAAATTTTAAGGTGCAAGACTCATGACGAAGTTCGAAAACTTTTAACCCTTAATTAATTGTTTTGGGCACCTTCTGCTATCCATTTTCTAAGTCCTTTTCTTTGATTTTCTGTGATATCCCAGTAAACATAAGGATCATGTGGTTCTTTGGCTTCAAGAATATATATTAATCTGCTTCTGTCAGGGTCTCCGGGTCTAACTATACTTCCAGCTTCTGCAATAATAAGATCAAAATAAGTAGCCATAACCGGATTAGTAACATCATGGCAACCGGGATAATTGCAAGTATATCTTAGTAATGGCTGAACATGGTATTGGTAACTGACATTAGAGTCTGGGAAAATAATATTTTTTCCTGATGTTACGATTGGGTCATTGCAAGATTCATAAAATAATATTAAAAAAAGACTAATAGCAATTATTATTATGATTCTCATTAATAACTCTCCTCAAGTGAGGGAAAATTCTGATTTTTTACGTCTTCGATATAATGTTTTACTGCAGTATTAATTTCCTCATATAGTCTTGCATATCGCCGAACAAAACGAGGATTGAAATCAACAGTCAAACCAAGCATATCGGTATATACAAGAATCTGTCCATCGCAATAAGGACCGGCGCCTATTCCGATTGTAGGTATAGTGAGTGCTTCGGTTATTTTTTTTCCGAGCTCTGCTGGTATTTTTTCCAATACTACTGCAAAAGCGCCTGCTTCCTGAAGTTTTAAAGCATCATTAAAAATTTTATCTGCTTCTTTTTCTTCCTTTCCTCTGGCTCTGTAAGAACCAAATTTGTTGATACTCTGTGGCGTTAATCCAAGATGTCCCATCACAGGAATCCCGGATTCTGTCATTCGTGAAATCCCTTGTAGTATATTTTCGCTTGCACCTTCAAGCTTCACTCCAGCACAGCCAGTTTCTTTCATAATTCGCCCTGCATTTCTGAATGCCTCGTCAGCGGAAACCTGAAATGTCATAAATGGCATATCGGCAATGATTAAAGGTCTTTGAGCTCCCTTTACTACTGCTTTTGTATGATATATTGTTTCTTCCAGTGTCACAGATAAGGTAGTTTCATTACCCTGAACAATGTTTCCTAAAGAGTCACCAACAAGAATAACATCTATACCACATTCATCGAAAATTCTTGAAATTAAAGCATCATAAGCGGTCAGGCATACAATTTTTATACCTGATTGTTTCATGTATTGCAGTCTAAGAGTTGTGATACTCTTTGAATCGAAACTTGAACTTGCCGAATAATCCAATTATGATTTTTCCTAATTTTATGTATATAATAATCACAAAAATATGATAAATTATTATCGGAAAGAACATTAATTTATTTGATGTGATATGAGAATATTTAAATTATTGGTTTTATTTTGTTTTTTTCTTTGTCTGTTCAAGGCAAAATGTGAAAATGATACAGGATTTTACAGAAACTCAATTTTGTTTCCTTTGTCTAATTTTATTAATTCAAATGAAGATTTTGAAAAGTTCAAGATAGGATTTCTTCATCATTTTCATAATAAAATTGCATTGAGACTTTTTCTTGGTTTTAATTCAAATCATATTAATACCTCAAAACCAATAAATACTGAATCGGATAAACAAGAAATTAAAGAGTATTATTTAATTAATCCTGGAATAAAAATTTCTTTAACCAAAACAAGGAATTTAGTCTTTTATAGTATTTTTGATGCCGCTTTTAGTTACAATTTGAAAAAGATTGAAGGTTTTGATTTTTCGTCAGTTACAAAGACTGAGAATATTTTTAACATTTATTTAGGAGTTAATTTAGGTATTGAATTTTTTGTTCTAAAGAATTTGAGTCTAAGTCTTGAGTCGGGTATTTCATATCAAACCCGATTTGGAAATAATACCGTAAGAATTGGAAATATATCTCAGGAAGATGAATTGCCGACTGAAACAAACTTCGGTATAAGACCTTTTTTTAATTATTTAAATATTTCAATCTATTTTTAGTTTTATTGTGAACTTATGAACATTTTTATTGATGAAAATATACCATTTCTTGGTAATGTCCTCAAAGGATGCGGCGAAATCACATTATTCAAAGGACGGGAACTGACCAAATTCGATTTGATTAGCGGCAATTGCGATTTTCTTTTTGTTCGCTCTACAACCAAAGTAAATCAAGATTTGCTTGAACAGACACCAGTAAAATACGTTGGCTCTGCTACATCCGGAACTGACCATATTGATTTAAATTACCTTTCGGAAAAATTGATACAATTTTCAGATGCTAAGGGTTCCAATGCCAATTCTGTTGCTGAATATGTTATTTATTCTATCTTGAAATGGTCAAAAGTAAATAATATTAATTTAGAAAAATTAAAAATTGGAATAATTGGATATGGTAATATTGGTAAATTGGTGGCAGCATATTCTCATCTTCTTGGGCTTGATGTTTATGTCAATGACCCACCTTTGATTGATAGCGGATTTCAATTCCCTGATTTTATTAAATACACTGAATTAGAGGAAATTATCAGGACTGCAAATATTATCACCAATCATGTTCCACTAATTAAAAGCGGTAAGTATAGAACTTATAGATTGATTGACGAAAATTTAATTAATCTTGTCAATAAGGATTCGCTTTTTATTCATACATCAAGGGGTGGGGTTGTTGATGAAGCAGCACTAATAAATGCTCTTTCATTAAGAAAATTCTTTGCAGTAATTGATGTTTGGGAGAACGAACCCTATATTAATTCTTTGCTTTGCAGATTATCTTTTCTTGCCACTCCTCATATCGCCGGTTATTCTTTCGATGGGAAGATAAAGGGAGTAAAAATGATGGCTGATTTTTTTTATAATGCAACTAAAATTAAACCAGATTATTCAATCATTGATTTTGATCTTAATGATTTTAAACCAATAGCCAAGGAATTTTATTCTAAGAAAGATGAATTACTCGACATTTTGGAGAACAACAGAAAACTTTCAGAAGATTATAAAAATTTTTTGAGGTCAATGCTATATGATGAGAAAGAAAGGGCTTATTTCTTTGATGAAATCAGAAAGAACTATCCAAAAAGAAGAGAATCATTAACAATTGAAATAGTTTAGTATTCTATCTTAAGGTAAAGCTGTTAAACCTTTATTTAGTAGAGATTTAATGCCAAAAAGTTATCATCAATTTTTTTTAAATTAATAAACATTTTGTAGATTATTTTTTTTCAACAAACATTTATGAAATATAAGAGCATAAGGGAAGAAGAATTAAAAAACAAAATTGCTCATGATTATTTCTGGCAATTTGACTGCACAAAGATTATCGGTAATGTTGATTTTTGCGTTAGTATGTATCAGAAGAAGAAAGAACTATTTGAACACGAATCTTTTTTCTGGGCTGAGGCAAAATCAGGTAAATCGGATATTTTTAAATCTATTGTTCAACTCATTTTAACAATTGGCAAAGCAAGAACATTTGACAAAGTATTGCCTCCTGCATTTCTTGGAGCATTTGACGGCGAAAAAATCGCTTTTATTCCTTATAATGACATACAAGATATTTTTTATATCAACGATTTTAATTGGAACGTTACTCCTTCCAACTATGAAACAAAGGAATTTGCCCTTATTTTCAGCAAAGTTACTCGTCTTATATCCGAAAAATCTCTTCTCTTCAATTTTGAAACTGAAGATAAGGAATTAAGAAAATTCATTAAGACAAATTTCGTGGTTGGTGGATACGGATTAACGAAAATCCGTATTGACAAAAACAATTTTGTGATTATTTATAATAAATGGCTTCAGACCGTAAAGCCAACAATTGCAGTAAACTGGGATATAGCAAAAAAGAATGGAATAATCGACGGAGATTTCTATCTTGCTGACCTGCTGTCAGAGGATAACGTTACTTTAAAAGATAAACTATTTGTCCTTCTAAAAAAAGACCACTACGAACTCGATAGAAAAATTGACGAATCAGGTTTGTTTGTTTCGAAAACAACTAATTTCATAGACGGACAAAAGGCACACAATCAATTCTGGAACAAATACGAACGACCTCCTAAAGAAGAATACTGGGATTATATTGTTGAGCGGCGTGATCTTATGGTTCCACAGGATGTAAGGGAACGAAAGGGTAGTTTTTTTACTCCTCAAATCTGGGTGGAGCTATCACAAAAATACCTTAAAGATGTTCTAGGTGAAAATTGGCAGGATGAATATTATGTGTGGGATTGTGCCGCAGGGACTGGAAATTTATTGCATGGTCTAACTAATAAATACAACATCTGGGCTTCTACATTGGATATGCAGGATGTTGAAGTTATGAAGGACAGAATCAAAAATGGGGCAAATCTACTTGAAGAGCATGTCTTTCAGTTTGATTTTCTAAATGATGATTTCAGCAAATTACCCAAACCTTTACAAAACATAATAAATGACCCCAAAAAAAGAAAAAAATTAGTTATTTATATTAACCCGCCTTACGCCGAGGCGGGGAGTGGAATTGGCAGAACGTTTAAACATAGTGTTGCTTTGGAGCCTAAAACCAATATATTATACAAAGATAAAATTGGAAAAGCAGGCAATGAATTGTTTATACATTTTCTTATTAAGATTTATTATGAATTGAGTGACTGTATGATTGCACAATTTTCAAAGTTAAAAGCAATCAGTGGTTCAAACTCAGAAATTTTCCGAAGTAATTTTAAAGCTAAGTTAAAAAGTCTGTTTGTTGTGCCTGCTTATACATTTGATAATGTAAAAGGTAATTTCCCTATTGGATTTTTCATCTGGGATACCAAGATAAAAAAGAATTTTATTTCTATCAAATCTGATGTATATAATGAATTTGGTGTTTTTATTGGTAATAAAAATTTTTATTCATTCGATAATGAAAAAGGAAGGATAAATGATTGGTTAAGAACATACTTTGATAAATCATCAGATTCAATTGGAATTATGCATAATAACAAAAATGATTTTCAACATAACCTACAGGTCAGAATTACAACTTTAGATATCAAAGATCATACTACTCCAATAACTCAGAAGAATTTAATTCAAATGTGTATTTATTTCGCAGTTCGTCATTGCATTGAAGCAACATGGCTTAACGACCGTGACCAGTTTTTATATCCGAATGATGGATGGAAGGAAGATAAAGAATTTCAAAATGATTGTTTTGCTTTTACATTATTCCATAGTCAAAATAGGATAAGTTCAAAAGATGGAATTAACCATTGGATACCATTCACAGAATACGAGGTTAGTGCAAGAGAAAAATTCGAAAGTAATTTTATGACCCAATTCATTGAAGGAAACATTAATCCACCAAGAGTATCAGATGTAATGTTTTTCTATGATGATTCGATTGGAGAAAGTGGAATGGGAAACTCAGCATTAGAATTTTCACCTGAAGCAAAAGCTGTTTTCAAGGCAGGGCTTGAGTTATGGCGGTATTACCATGCTCAACCGGGATGCAACGTGAATGCTTCACTTTATGATATCCGTGAATATTTTCAAGGTCGTAACGAAAAAGGAAAAATGAACAACACAAGCAATGATGAAAAATATATGGAACTGTTAAGTAAATTACGGGATAAACTCAAGATCTTAGCAGCTAAAATTGAACCAAAAGTATATGAATACGGTTTTCTGAAGGGCTAACATTCTCGGTGGGTGAGACATTCTATTAAATAAAAAAAGAAAAGAGGCTGTTTTGGTTAAGCAGCCTCTAATTGTAAAAGAATAAAATAATATCAGATTTATTTAAGTATAGTAAATTTTCCGATGATGGGCAGTGGCTTTGCCTGTCCGTTTAGTGCATTAATAATTCCCATAATGACAAGGACTAAAATTAATATCCACCCCAAAAACATTATTATGAATCCAATAAAAATAAAGGATGTTATTATTCCAACAATATAAAGAGCTACAGAAAATATTAACAGAACCAATCCCTGATTAGCATGGTATCTTGCGAATTTAGAGTCTGGTGCAGCAATCAAAGGAATGAAAAAGATAATATAGGCAAGAAAAGCTATAACTTTATTCTTCTCTATATCCTCGGGTGAGAAAACTTGCTCTTGTGTATTTGTTGTTTCATTCATAGTTATTCCTTAAATAGTGAAAAAAAATTACATTCTGGCTAATTCTTCAAGTTTCATACTCTTTGCAACATTTTTTAAAATGTCAGTATTATCAATACTATTACCACTGATTTTTAATAAAAATCTGTAACCAACTCCGTAAGTAACTTCGCCACGTTTATCTTTTTTATCAAAATGATCAAGGGCGAAAACATTTTTGATTCCAGTATCAAATGTTTTGTCATAACTTTCGGCACTTTCCCTTGAATAGCCGCTAAGCCAATAAGTAGCAGCCATATATAGGGATTCAACTGCAACATAATCAACAAGAGTCACTTCGATTTCTTTCGACATATCTCCACCTTTTTGAACAAATCTGCGGGTAGCAGTGGAGTAACTGAATCCCATATTGTTCATTGTCTCGCCTGATGGTTCTTCAGCTTCGTAGCCGGGTATGGAGGGAGGAAGGTAAGCCTGCAATTTTTCATAATGCAATGCTAAAGTATCACCACGCTTGACACGCTGTTCACGAATTGCCTGTGCTTCGTTAGCAGATTGTTCCATATTTTTAGCCATTTCGGGTGCTTTTTGAACAAATTCTGCTGCTTTTTTTAGTTCATCTACTTTTTCGCCGCATGACAGAAGAAAAAAGAGAGGTAGGAAAGCTATTAGGTAAAATTTAGTTTTCATCATTACTCCAGAATGTTAAAAATCTAATTTGAATATCGAAAATGTTAATAGAACAAATTTAAATTTAATGAAAAAATTTTCATTTAAACAAAATAATTTTTTTATCTTATTAATTTTTTTTTGTCTTAATGATTTCTTTACTTAATAACAACAAAACCTTGTCAAAATGATTTTTTGAAATAATATTTTTTTTAAGTGCTGTCATTACAATTGATTTTGTGATTGATTTATAAAAGCCAGCTAATTGGTCATCGCTTCCGATTGTCTGCAAATGCTCTTCTAATGTTGTTACATCTGCTCTTACCGCTGGACCTGTTATTGGAAATTCTTCACCTTCTGCTGAGAAAAAATTATTAATTGTAGTTAAAACAATAGGTTTTAAAACTTCGACATTATCAATACCAGATTTTTTTAAGACTTCATAGGCTAAAAATAAAACTAAAGAAATAAAGTTTGAGGACATCACCGCTGATAGGTGATAAAGAGCTTTTTGCTCTTTTGAGGAAAAATTCAAGATCATATATTTACTATTAAAAGAATTAATCAAGTTTATAAATGGAATAATATCTTTTTCATCATGAATGCTTTCAATTCCCCAATATATACCATCAAAATTTTTTCTAGAAGGATTAAAAAAAGTTTGGAATGGATGTGCTGCTATTGCTATTGCTCCTTTGTTTCTCAGCGGTAAGATTACTTCGGAAGATAATAATCCTGAACAATGAATCACGAACTTGTTTCTGAAATCTAATTTTGTTCTAATTAGTTCTTTGATAACTGTTTTGATAGAAGAATCGTTTACAGTCAAAAAAAGACAATCGAATGAATCAGGTATTTCATTATAATTTTGAACAATTAAAGGAGAATCAGCACTATTGAAATTATATTTATTAATTATTTCGAGTTTTTTATCATTGTTTCTTATAAGAAGGAATGATAGAATTTTTTTATTGAAAAGCATGTCTGCAAGAGATTCTCCAAGTTTTCCAATTCCAATTATTCCAATTGATTTGATTGTTTTCATAATTAATAAAGCAAATAAAAAAAAATTAAAAATATTTAAAAAAATCTGAAATTTTGTATTAAATTGAAAAATTAAAAAGATTTTTTGTTAACAAAAGAAAATATAAGAAAAAAAATGAGTGTAACTTTAATAGTAGGCTCTCAATGGGGAGATGAAGGGAAAGGTAAAATTGTTGATATACTAAGCCGTGATGCTGATTATGTGGCAAGATACCAGGGTGGAGCTAATGCCGGTCATACTATTGTAATCAAAGGCAAACAATACATTCTTCATCTGATCCCTTCAGGTATTTTAACAAGTGGTGTTAAGTGTATAATCGGTAATGGAGTAGTAATAGACCCAGTTGCTTTCATAGATGAAATAAAAATGCTGGAGTCAAATAATATTGATGTTAGCGGAAGGCTTTTTGTCAGTCATAAGGCTCATTTAATTATGCCTTATCATAAACTGTTAGATCAGGCTATGGAATCCCAAAAAGCCGGAACTACCATCGGAACCACCGGCAGGGGAATAGGACCTGCATATTTTGACAAGGCAAGAAGATGTGGAATCCGAATTGTTGATTTGCTCGACAAGAACGTTTTTGAACACAAACTAAGAGAAAATTTGAAAGAAAAAAATGATTTGCTCAAAAAAATATACGGTTATGAAGAATTGGATGTTGATGAAATTGTTAATACATATATTGATTTTGATCGTTTGATTGATCCTTATGTTACTGACACTACATTGTTATTAAATAATGCAATCAAGGAAAATAAAGTAATTTATGCAGAAGGTGCTCAAGGTGCCTTGCTGGATATTGATCACGGCACTTATCCCTTTGTTACCAGTTCTAATCCAACTTCAGGAGGAGCTTGCACGGGTTTGGGTATTCCCCCAACATCAATTACGAGGATTGTTGGAGTCGCAAAGGCTTACACAACACGAGTTGGTCATGGACCTTTCCCAACTGAATTAGAAAATGAAATAGGGGAACAATTAAGATTAACTGGTGCAGAATATGGCTCCACCACAGGCAGACCCCGCAGATGTGGCTGGCTCGACCTTTTTGCTCTGAAGTATTCTGTTATGATTAATGGAATTACAGAATTAGCTTTAACAAAACTTGATGTTCTTGATAATCTTGATGAGATAAAATTCTGTGTTGGATATAAAATTGACGGTAAAGAACTTAAATCTTTCCCAGCAGACATTGCAACCTTACAAAAGGTTAAGCCTGTTTATGAGACCACAAAAGGTTGGAAGAAAACTACTTCAGGACTACGTAACGAAAAAGATTTACCATCTGAAGCTTTTGATTACTTCAAGCAAATTGAAAATTATACGGGTGCTAAGGTGAAAATTGTATCACTCAGCCCCGATCGTGATGCAACAATTTTTCTGAAAGATTAATTTTTTTCTGATTCAGTTAATTCGTGCTTAGTATCAACAACTTCTGAGTAATTATCCTCAGAATCATCTTTTTCTTTATTTGTTTTTTTGGAATTGTTGATATGTCTGGATATAGAGTAGAAGAATCCAAATACAACGGCGATAACACCAATCCAGACAAAATTGATGAAAGGCTTTAATGTAACCTCAACTGTAAAAATTTCTCTTGTGAAAGCAAAAACAGCTTTTGCTTGTTCTAAATTATCTCCCGGGATAAAATTAACAAAACCAATTTTAATGTTTTTGCCCGGAATATCAAGCCATAGAGGAGAGAAATTTTGCTTCTCTAAATCTAAAAGAGCATAGGCAGTATCAATCGATATTGTTTTTCCATCTTCAATTTTCAGTATAGCTCCCAGAATTGAATGATTATGATCAGCATTTGCCTGCATTCTGGACATATCATATTTCAATAAGGTAATTTTTGTCTTAGCATCATAAGGCAAGGATGATGATTCACCTTTTTTGAGGGAAATTTCTGAAGGAGACTCCTCGTGCTGAACTGATACTGGAGAAACATATAAATCTTGAGTAATATATCTTTTTATTCCCGGTTCGAAAAATGGAGCCTGAAATTCATTAAATGAGCTCCAATACATAATCGGATTGACTATTGCTTGATTGGAAGACCCGTCTCGTTCGACATTTATCACGTATTGAAATTTTTCTCTGTCATTATATTGTTTTTCAATTTGTTCTTTACCTTTAAGGGTAAATTTATAACCAAAAGCAGTTCGAGGTTTATCAGGGTGAAGAACAAGCGACTGTGATAAAGAATAAGCCCCTGAGAATAATGTTCCAAGCATAAGTATGGATATTCCTAAATGGGAAATATATGCCCCAAGAGATTTTGGTTGCAGTTTAATATTTCTGATGATATAATCTATATTTATGAAGAGGGAGAAAATTGATGCAAAAGCCAACAGCAGATACTGTATGTTTGTTACTCCAAACAGAATTAAAGCCAAAGTTACAATTACAGATAGCAATGAGTAAATCAAGGATTTTTTCAAAACACTGTCCCATCTGCTGTTTCTCCAATTCATATATATAGATATTGCATTAATCAAGAGAATCAAAATAGCTATTGGAAGCATCCACACATTGTAAAAATGGGCATCCATAGAATTTTGTGCAGATCCAAATATACCTGATAACAGAGGGAAACTTGTTCCAATCAAAACAATTATTGTTCCTGCAAGAATAACTATCGAGCCAAGAGAAAGGGCAAATTCCTTTGAACTCGTGTGGGAAACACTTTTATTAATTGGAATGTCTTTTATTCTAAATAATAATACTCCAAATCCAATTATTAAAAAGAGTAGCAAAAGGGTTACCAATAAAGTATTGACTATTTGTCCGGGATCAACGAAAGAATGAACCGATGAATCACCAAGAACACCGCTCCTTGTTAGATATGTAGCATAAAGGACTAATGTAAACCCAATTATCGCTAATACAAAATTTGTTTTTCTTAAACCACCTGTGCTTTTTTGGACTAACATTGTGTGAACAAGAGTAACAGATATAAGCCACGGAAGTAAAGATGAGTTTTCAACTGGGTCCCAAGCCCAAAAACCACCCCAACCGAGTGTTTCATAAGCCCAGAAGCCACCCAGCATAATTCCGAGACCAAGAATACCTGAAGCAAAAAGCGTCCATGGGATTGCCACTCTGATCCATCTTTGATAGTCACGCCTGATTAATCCAGCAATAGCAAAAACATAAGGAACTGTCATTGCAGCATAGCCGATAAATAAAATTGGCGGGTGAATGGATATCCAATAATTTTGCAGAATAGGATTTAATCCTCTACCTTCCTGAGGTGTGAAACCAATTGGTATATTGCTTTCTTTAAAAGAATCCCAGACATACTCGAATGGGCTTTTGAAAATTAAAATGACAAATAAAAATGAAAGGACCACCGAATATAAACCCATAACCAGCTCTTCATAATTATGTTTTTTGGAATAGGGTATAAGCAGACCACCTATTAGAACAATAAACAAAGCCCAAAGAAGAAAAGAACCTTCCTGACCAGCATAAAAAGAAGAAATCAGTAAATTAAGGGGTAGATTTGTCGAGGAATAACTCCAAATATATGTAAATTGAAAATTATGGTTAATAATATGATAAAGTAAATAACCAGACAAAGTCAGAATTCCGACAATCATTGTGAAATAGACCGATCTGGCAAATGTTGATATCTGTTTGTTTTTCTTGATTTCAGCAATTATATATAATAGAGCAGATAATAAAGATAATCCAAATAAAAAATATACAAGTATTTTTCCAAACATTTTTATTCCTATTTAAAGTTTAAAATCAGAGATTTTGTTGTTTTTTCAAATCATTAATGTTCCCTTCATACTTTGAAGGGCATTTAGTGAGGATTTCGGATGCGGAAAATTCATCTCCTGCAAATTTTCCTTTTATAACAATATGAGTAGCTATTTCGAAGTTGTTTGGTTTGCCACCTTTATAAACCACTTTAGAAATTTTACCTTCATAATCTTTCATATAAAATGAAAAAGTATTGGTCGAGGCGTCGTAATTTGAAGGCATATCCTTTACCCATGTTCCTTTAACCTGAACTTTTTTGGAATTAAGCTTTGCAGGGGTAAAATTGGAATACTCAATAGAACTGAAACTGGAAGAAAATACCGCAATAATAATAAATACTACTGCAAGTATTATTCCTATAATGTATCTTAATTTCATATATCACTCTTATTAAAAATCAATTGAATTTATCTGAATTTTCTGAATTAAATTTAAGTTCAAGCTTTTTTAATCTTCTGTCAACAGTAATAAAAAACACAATAATACCAGTCCAGATCATCAAGACAATACCAAGAACAACATAAAGCGAATTATTTTCTAAAAACTCTTGCATATATTTCCAAAAATTTGAGACGATTTATTAATAAATAATATTTAATTTACAAAAAAAGCTTAATAACCTTCTTTTTTGTGAAAAATTAATACAATCCGTGACCAGATATTGAACATCCAGAAGAAAATTGCTGTGAACGAGGCAAAACCCAAGCTGAATGTGATTTGTTGAAACACGTTTAATGTTCCTTCTTTTGTGCTTATTATTGGCCCGGCTGTATCATCATTAGCAGAACCGGGATGAAGACTATCCACAAGTCTTGGAAGTATAAAAATCAAAAAAGGAACTGTTATAAACGCTATAATCGAATAAACAGAACTTAATCGTGCTTTTAACTCTGGATTATCAATTGCAGACCTTAGAGCAAAATAAGCCCCATAAATCAAAAGTAGAATGAAAATTGAGGTTTCTCTTGGATCCCAATTCCAGAAAGAACCCCAGTTGAACTTAGCCCATATCATTCCTGTTGTAGTGGCAAGTATAGCAAACAGTGTTCCTATTGCTGCTGCGGATGCGGCTAAGACATCATTTGTGTAGTCCTTCGTTTTAAGATATTTTATAGCATAAATCATTGCAAGCAAATATGCCAGAACAGATATCCATGCCATTGGAACATGAAAATTTAATATTCGGATTTGTTCTTCAAGTTTAGGAACATAAGGTAATGTTAGAAGAGGGTTTACAGAGACTATCCTGAGAAAATTAAAATTATCAGGGGAACTGCCTTTTGATACAGCCGCTACAATAAAATCACCGGTTTTAAATTCATTGTTCTTTTCGCTATTGCTAATTGTAATCACAGCTATTTTTCCGAAATTGTCTTTTATTCTTATTGATTTTGTGTTTTCTTCAATATTTATATTAGTTACGTAGCCTTTAAGGTTAAGTTGATGATTAGGTTTTGCATTCAGAATGAAGGAAGCAGTATCAATATCAGCACCTATCGGGGGTAAAAAAGACAACAAGATGGTAACAGTTACCAAAACTATTGTTAACACTTTCCATAAAATTGGTTTAGGTTTGAGTATGCTTGGAAATAAACCCAAAACAAGCCCAACTACAATGCCCGATATTAAAATTAGTGTTTTCACTACTTTATACTTATAAGTTTTTAAAATGACAAAATTAAGAAATAATTAATAATCTAAGCTAAAAGTTTTTTTAGGATTAGAGTATTGTGAGGATTATTGAGGTTAGAAGGAATATACTCAATTTCATCCATAATTGAACGGATAAGAAAAATACCCAAGCCACCTCTTTTATAATTTTGTAAATATTCTTTCATATTTGGTTTAGGAACATCTAAAGGATTGAATGGTTTTCCTATATCAACAATATTTACTATAAAATATTTTTCATCATTATTAACACTAATGGTAATCTTATGCTTTTTATCAAAATTGAATGAATATCGAATTAAATTAGTGCATGCTTCATCAACAGCAAGAGCTATTTTATCGGATTCATCTTCAGTGAATCCCGAGTTTATGGCATATTCTTTAATAAGTTTCCTGATTTTTTCGAGATTTTTGAAATCACCAGAAAAATTAAATACTTTTGTTTTATTATATCTATCCTGTTTAGACATCATCTAAGTATTTACTGTGTAGATTTAAACTTTAACAATGCATCTTGCTCTGTCTTTTCTATATCAAATAGCATCGGAAAACCAAGCAAATCAAAGATATTATATACTTTGGGTTTCATAGCTGCCATTTTAATATCACCTCCAGATTGTCTTAACTCTTCGATGAAAGCCATAAAAACACCTAATCCCGCACTCGATATATAGTCTAAATCTTGAAAATTTACTATAATTTTGTTCTTCCCAAAATTGATAATCTCGCTTATTTTATTTTCGAGAATAGGGGCAGTGTGAGCATCAAGAAAACCACTTAAATATAGAAGGTTAATCTCGTCAATTTCGCTATGAGATACATTAAATTTGTTCTTCTCTGACATTATTGCCTCTTATATAAAAAATTAATTACACATAAAGCAAATATAATGTATTGTAATTTAACAATCATAATAAAACATTAATTAATCACTACCAGAAAAAATAATTGCAAAAATTGTCATATCATCTTTTTGTGGTTCTCTTCCGGCAAAATTCTTTAATTCTGTAATTATATGATTCAGTAACAATTCAGCATTATCACCAGTAAAATTGGACAATGATTCGTTTAAACGCTCAAAACCAAATTCTTCCTTTGATTCATTTTGGAGTTCATTAACGCCATCGCTGATGAGTAAACATATATCATTTTTATTTAATTTAATTGTCTCTTGCTCAATTATAGAATTAAAAATTTCGTCATTTGCAAGACCTATACCTATACCTCTTGGTATCAACATTTTGATATTATTATCTGATTTTACAAAAGCTGGCATATGCCCAGCTCGGGCAAGACTTATATAACCATTATGATTGTCAATACACACTGCATGAAGTGTGATAAACATTGATTTTTCCATATTAACATACAGAATCGAGTTGATTTTGCATAAAATTTCTTTAGCTGAATTACATTCATGAGCTACCCCCAAAACAACCCCTTTTAGCAAAGCCATATAAAAAGCAGCACTCATTCCTTTGCCTGAAACATCCCCAATAAGAATACATGTGTTACCATTACCTAATTTGATAACATCATAATAATCCCCACCAACCTCTTCGGCAGGGATCATAAAACCGGCAATAGAAAAATTAGGGATTTGAGGTAGAACAGCTGGAATCAGCTTTTGTTCAATATCCCGAGCTATTAGTAATTCCTGTCTGTATCTTTCTTTTAAAATTGATTCTTCAAGCAATCTTGAATTTTCCAGTGCAATACTGACGTTGTCACTAAAAGCCTTCATCAAAAGCAATTCTTCTTGCTCAAAATCATATTCATTCAATTTAAATACAATAAGAGTTCCAATTCTTTCATTTCCTCTGTTCAATGGAGTAATGATTATTGATTTTGCGAAATCTATTGTAATTAATTCAGGTAGTTCATTAATCTTATTTGGTATTGATTCAATAATTGTGGTCTCATTTATACTTTTAAAAAGGTCAACGATATCGGACTTAACATGGAGTTTATTTATAATTTCTTTTTTTATCATAATTGAGGATACAACAGATATACTTCCGTCTGCTTCATAAATTTCAATCCAAGAAC
This sequence comes from uncultured Hyphomicrobiales bacterium, assembly GCA_964473465.1. Classification (GTDB taxonomy): domain Bacteria; phylum Bacteroidota; class Ignavibacteria; order Kapaibacteriales; family UBA2268; genus CALHRB01. Next base: position 205,997 of record CAYYPE010000005.1, on the reverse strand, counting down.
CAGATGCATTGCAGGCTTTCATAGCTAAATCAGTAATTGTATTGATTAACTTATCAAATTCTGTAAAATTTGCAACAAGTCTATTTAAATATGTTAATGAGCTGAGTTCATAAGTCCTTCGTTCAACAATTTTTGATGTAGGAAAAGTCAGAATAGTGGCTAAAGCAATTCTGGCATAAAAAGCTATTATTAATGAAAGGGCAATGCTAAGAACTATATCAGCTGAGTTAAAAATTACAATACTTTTAATAAATATATTTCCATCATTATCAACCAAATTTAATGAAGTTATGGAAATGATAATTCCAAAAATAGTAATACCAAGTATTTTCCATTTATCCTTTTTTGGTAAAGCCGCAATCCAATTGTTTTTCTTTGCGGTAATAAATGTAACGATCATTGCGAAGGCTATTATAAATCCGTTCAATACCGACAAAATTGTATATGAGTCATCATTTTTGGAAACAAAGATTGTTTTGTAAAGCTCAATTAAAAAAACAAATGCTAAAGCTGTCAAAATCAATGTATGATGAAATTTACTTTTTCGGTGCCTTTTTTTTATTAACCATTTAAAAAGAGATGATATAATGAAGAAACCTGAAATAACAATAAATATGGAAAAAATTTGGATATAAATCAGCGATAATAGATTTGGAATTGGCCTTAGTTCTTCATCTGATACTTTAGGTAGAAAAATATTAGCCAGTGGAATCAATAATATAACTAATACAATTTTTATAGAATCAAAAAAGAATTTACTTTCATCGTCTTTATTATTTATTTCTATAGAATTTAAAAAATGGATGAGAAATAAGAATCCTATCGTTAAAGTAATGATTATTGAAAGAAAAATTCTAATGATAATAGCAATATTTAAATCGAATTGGTCAATTAAGAAGAAAAGTGAGTCAATAATTAGCTTAGCTAATATAAATACCAGAAGCAATATATACACAGTTGTTATTTGATATCTTGGCAAAGGACTATACTGCCTATTGATGTTATCCTTTGTATTATTTTGAAATATATCTCTTAAAAACTCTATCATCAAATACAAATTTTAAAATATACATTAAAACAAAACGGAAATAAATAAATAAAGTTTCAAAGCCCTGATAATTGTAAAAAAATGAAATTATCAAAAAATAAAAATCTCAATATACTAATATTTCAAGAAGTTATAATATACAAGTTCAATATTACTTTATATTTATAAAATATATTTGAAAAAGCCATAATTTTTTTGTAATTTTGTATGACTAATGGTGGAAAAATTTTGGGATGGGCTTTGACAGGAGGTTGGAGCCCATTGTTTTTTAAAATAATAAATTTATTTACCATTTTAAAATATTTTTGATTTTTTCAAAACTATTGTAGAAAAATTAAGGATTTAAAATAATGGCAAAAGTTAAAGAAAAAGCACGTGGTGACAAAAAAATGATTATTGAGGCTTTCACAGAGATGGCCAAGGAGAGAAACATCGATAGGGATCTCCTTCAAGGTATTCTCGAAGAAACTCTATCTCAGCTTATAAGAAAAAAATACGGTGCTGATTCTAACTTTGAAATTGTTGTTAATATGGACAAAGGCGACATTGAAATCTATTTGATGAAAGAAGTTGTTGAAAAAGTTGAAAACGAAGAAACAGAGATTAGTTTGCAGGAAGCTATTGAGAAAAGTGGTGAACAACTCGAAATTGGAGATGAATTCATTGAAGAAATAACGCTGGATAACATTGGTGAAAATTTTGGAAGAAGATTAATTACCCTTGCCTCCCAAGGTTTGAATCAAAGAATTAGAGATATCGAAAAAGAAAATATTTATAATGAATATATTGACAGGGTTGGAGAGATTATCGTTGGAGAGGTCTATCAAATACGTCGTAATGATATTCTTGTTATGCATAATAAAGTTGAATTAAGATTACCAAGAGAAGAGCAAATACCCAATGAAACTTACAAAGGCAAAAAAAATCAGACAATCAAGGCATTGCTGAAAGAAGTCAGACGTGGTGGTAGCAGTGGTGTCCCCGAATTAATTCTCTCAAGAGCATCTGATGAATTTCTAGCAAAGCTTTTTGAAGTTGAAATACCTGAGATTTACGATGGGATTATTGTTATAAAAGCTATTGCACGTGATCCGGGTGAAAGATCTAAAGTTGCTGTTATGTCAACAGACGACAGAGTAGATCCCGTAGGTGCCTGCGTTGGAATGAAAGGAATAAGAATACATTCTATCGTCAGAGAGCTGAATAATGAAAATATTGATTTGATTGAATATTCAGATAATCCTAAAGTTTTCATTGCTAAAGCTTTACTACCTGCAAAAATAAAGGAAATTACAATTTCTGAGGAAACAAGAACTGCAACTGTTGTTGTTTCAGAAGATCAGGTACCTTTAGCAATTGGCAAAAATGGTCAGAATGTTAGATTAGCATCTAAACTGACTGGTTATTCCATAACTTTGATTAAAGAGGGTGGAGAAGATATCGAACTTGTTGAATTCAAAGAAGAATTGGGCTTGGCACTCTTTCAGGAACTGAAAGCTCTTAGAATTGAGACTGCAAGGGAATTCCTTGAGTATGATATTGGCAAACTTCTAAAGGTTAAAGGAATGACAAAAGATCTTTTGATTGAAATGAGAAGCATAATTTTAGCTGAATTTGATGAGACAGAATCTCAGGAAATGCTCGATAGAATAAATAATTATGAGATTAAAGAAGATGATGAACCTGTTTCGGAGCAAGAAAATCAAGATACTCATAACGAAAATAAAGATGATGAGATAATTTTAGACTTTGAAGAATAATTTTTATGAAATTACAGAAGATTCAAAGACATTAATATATTTGGAAAAATTTAACAAGATTTAAGTATTTATGGCTACAACAGAAAAAATAAGACTCTTTAAGTTAGCTTCTGAAATTAACATAGGAAGAGATAATATTGTTGAATTTCTTCAAAGTAAAGGTTTTAAAATTGAAAATAAGGCTACTTCCATTTTAACTGATGAAATGGTAGATCTTGTGCTTGAGAAATTCAAGAAAGAAAAGAAAGCCGCTGATACACAAAGACAAAAACTTGAAAAATACAAGGCACCAAAGAAAACAGTCGAGCTTAAAGATAAAAAAGAAGAAGAAGTAATACAGGATCTAACCATAGATATAAAGGTTGAACGTGAGAGAGTTCCTCTGAAACATGTTGAGCCTGCTTCTGAAATTGTTCCACCAAAGGCAGAAGAAATTTCAAAGGAAAAAGCTATTGAAGAGACTGCCAGAGAGATTAAAAAAGAAGCTGAAACTATAAAAGAAACAAAGATTAAAAAAGAAAAAGCTGAACCGAAAAAGGAAATTGTTAAAGAACCAATTAAAGCTATAGAAGAAGTCGAAGAAGAAATCATTGGTATTGAAATTGAAAAAGTTCCTGAAAAGATAGAAACAATTAAGGAAGAAGAAACATTAGTAACTCCAACACAACAAGTTCAACCTGAGCCTCAAATTGTGGAAGAGGAACAAAAGGTATCAGAGATTTCCGAAAAGAAGAAAAAGAAGAAAAAGAAGAAAAAAATCGTCGAAGTCGAATATGAAGATGGCATTACTTCATTCAAAAAACCTCCAAAAGGTTTGAAGATAATTGGGAAAATCGATCTTGATGAACTCAAAGAATCGCCAAAAGGAAAAAAAGAAAAAGAAGAAGAATCTGAGATTAGTGTTGATAGAAGAACTGAAATCGAATACGACAGCATTAAGAAAAAATATAAAATCAAGGGAAGAGATAGAGATGGTGCTGTTAAAGAAAAAGTTACCATAGACAAAAGAAAAAAGAAGAAAAAAAGCTTAAGAGATACGATTAGCAAAGATGAAGTTGACAGAGCTATAAAAGAAACTTTAACTGGCATTTCCGAAGCTGCTTTAACAGCTAAAAGAACAAAGTTAAAGCAAAAGAAAAAAGCGGAAAGAGAAGAAAAAGAATTAAGAAGAATCGAAGAACAAGAAAAAGAATCGAAAAAACTACAACTGTCAGAATTCGTTACTACTAACGACCTTGCAAATTTAATGAAGGTAAGTTCTAATGACATTATTAAGAAATGTTTCGATTTGGGTTTATTTGTTACTATTAATCAACGGCTTGACAAAGATACAATAACATTAATAGCCGATGATTACGGCATTGAAGTAACTTTTCTTGATGACAAAGAAATACAGGTAATTACCGATGAAGATGATCCAGAAGAAACCAAAAAACCAAGACCACCAATTGTTACTATCATGGGACATGTTGACCATGGAAAAACATCTTTATTGGACTACATCAGAAATACCAATGTAGTTGCCGGTGAAGCTGGTGGAATAACCCAGCATATTGGAGCATATCAGGTGGAATTACCAAATGGAAAATTTATTACTTTTCTTGATACTCCCGGTCACGAGGCTTTCACAGCTATGAGAGCAAGGGGTGCTTTGGTAACTGATATTGTTGTTCTCGTTGTTGCAGCTGATGATTCAGTGATGCCTCAAACAGTAGAAGCCATAAGTCATGCCCTCGCTGCAAATGTCCCTATTGTTGTTGCCATTAATAAAATTGATAAACCTGATGCAAACCCTGATAGGATAAAACAACAGTTATCTGAGCATAATATTTTGGTAGAAGAATGGGGTGGAAAGTATCAGTCAGTTGAAATTTCATCAAAAAGAGGCGACAATATTGATGTCCTACTAGAGAAAATCTTATTGGAGGCTGAATTTTTAGACTTGAAAGCAAGATATGACAGAAAAGCTGTAGCACCAGTAATAGAAGCAAATCTGGATAAAGGACTCGGAGCTGTTGCTACTGTTATTGTCCAAAAAGGAACTTTGAAGATTCATGACTATTTTGTCGCTGGTCATCACGCAGGAAGAGTAAGAGCTATGTTTGACGAAAGAGATAATAAAGTTACAGAAGCTACTCCCTCAATGCCTGTGAGAGTCATTGGTTTTGATGGTCTACCCGAAGCAGGAGATATTTTAACTGTTGTTGATTCCGATCAACAGGCAAAAATGATTGCATCCCAAAGAAAACAAATGAGACGGGAACAAGAGTTCAAACAAGTAAGACATGTTACTCTTGATGATATTTCAAAACAAATTCAAATTGGTGGAGTAAGAGATCTTTATTTGATTCTTAAATGTGACGTAGCCGGAACAATAGAAGCCTTATCAGACTCTTTGCTTAAATTATCAAGGGATGAAGTCAGAATCCAGATTATTCACAAAGGAGTCGGAGATATAAACGAATCTGATGTTATGCTGGCTTATGCTTCGGGTGCAGTTATCATTGGCTTTCAGGTTGGAATCACTGGTAAAGCAAAGAAGCTTGCTGAAACTGAATCTGTTGACATAAGGATATATAACATAATCTATGATTGCATTAATGAAATCAAACTTGCTTTGGAAGGTCTTCTGACCCCAGAAATAAAAGAGGATATTACTGCTACAGTTGAGATCAGAAAAGTATATAAGATTAGTAAACTTGGCAATATTGCAGGTTGTTACGTATTAAACGGTAAAATATCAAGAAATGATAAAGTTAGAGTGTTAAGAGATGGTTTCCCAATCTTCAACGGTTATATTTCATCCTTGAAACGAGGCAAAGACGATGTTAAAGAAGTTGACACAGGATTTGAGTGTGGAATTTCTCTGGAAGGGTTTAATGGGATTGAAGTTGGTGATATTATTGAAGGCTACAAAGTTATCGAAATGAAAAGGAAGATTTATTAAAACGCCAAAATCATTGATATTTTAATTAATAGATTTAATCAGATTTTTTAATTTAAAAGTTAATAATTATATGTCAATCAGAGCAGAAAAAGTAAGTAATGAAATAAGAAAGGCAATTGTCAGACCAATTAATGATCTTGCAGTTGAACATAAAGCCGGTCTTTTAACAATTACATCAGTCAGGATTTCAAAAGATTTGAGGGTTGCCCGCATCTATTTTAGCTTAATGGGTGGAACTTTAAATAAAAGTAAGTTTTTGGAAGTTTTAGAACTGAATAAATCCGAAATAAGAAAGTCATTAGCTAACAGCGTAAGGTTGAGATTTGTTCCGGAGCTTAAGTTTTTTTATGATGACACTCTGGATACAATTGAACATATATCTGATGTTCTGAAAAAAGTTCAAAGCAAAGAGCCCGGTAAAAACGATGATTTGTTTAATACTAATTCTTAAGATAACCCACTTTAATTTTTGCAACCTTCATATGTTCCTTTTATGCTTTATCTAAAAATGCTTGATAATAATTTTATGCTGACAAGGGACAATATTGATTACTTCAAAGAATGGTATAAGAATATTGAACAAGATGGAGGTTTTGGATTATTTGTCAAATACAAGGGTTGGACTTCAATGGACCTTGTTGCAAAGCTTAGAAAATTAAGCAAAATTAAGAAAGTAGGCCATAGCGGCACACTTGATCCCTTAGCAAATGGTTTGATGATAGTTGCATTTGGAAAAGCTACAAAAAAACTGAATGAATTTTCAAATTTACCAAAAAGTTACTTGGCAACAATAAAGTTTGGAGCAAGAACTGCCAGCTTTGATAGTGAAATGCCGGAATTTGATATAAAAAGTATTCAAGATCTAAATGAAACTAAGATTCTTGAGACTTTAAAAGAATTTACCGGTACTATTTCGCAAAAACCACCTATTTATTCCGCAAAAAGTTTTAAAGGAAAGAAATTATATAAATTTATCAGAGATAAAAAAACTCCTGATATTGACGCTATTGAAGAAATAAGAAAAATAAAACAAAATGAAATTGAAATCTATCAAATCAGTCTAATTAATTTTAATAATGGTATTGCTTTAATAGATGTTAAATGCTCTGCCGGAACTTATATCAGAACACTTGCTGACGATATTGGTCAAAAATTGGGATGTGGAGCTTATTTGTTGGATTTGACCAGAACAGGAATCGGAGATTATCAACTTGAACAGGCTATTTCGGTAGATGAATTTGAAAAATTAATTTTAACTTGTAATTGATTAATAATTCTGGAATTGTATTAAAAAGAATATCAATGATAATATATAAAAAGCTTGATGAGATAATTTACGATAAGAAAACCGTTCTTACCCTTGGGACATTTGACGGAGTTCATCTTGGACATAGGGTGATTATTGACAGACTGAAGAAAACAGCAGCGGAGAATAATCTTCGTGAATTAATAATTACAATGGAACCACACCCGCAGGTTGTTTTAAACAAGCCCGACAAAGGACCTATCAGACTTCTAACAACTATTGAGGAAAGACTACAATTGTTTGAAGAATTAGGGATACAAAATTGTTTTGTTCTCGAATTTAACCGGGAAATCGCTAATATGGATGCCGAGCAGTTTGTTGAGCAGGTAATGGTCAAAACCATTGGCGTTGAAAAAATTTTAATGGGATATGATCATTTATTCGGGAAAAATCGTGGTGGCAACGAAGAGCTTTTAAAAATATTAGGAAAAAAATTTAACTTCTCTGTTGAAAGGATTGAAGGTTACGAAAAAGATGGTATATTTGTTTCAAGCACTAAAATTCGAAGAGCATTAGATGAGAAGAGGATTGAGGATGCCAATAAAATGATTGGATATTATTATTTTATTATTGGCGAAGTGGTTCACGGTGTTGGTCGTGGAAGAAAAATTGGTTATCCAACAGCTAACATAAAAATCGAAAATCAGTATAAGCTCATACCACCAGTCGGAGTATATTTTGTCTCGTCTAATATTAAAAACAGAAAAGTATTCGGTATGGCTAATATTGGTTATAGACCAACTTTCGATGATAATATGGGGCTTGTTCTCGAAGTTTACTTTTTTGATATCGAAGAAGATTTATATGGTTCAAGACTAAAAATTGAATTTCATAATTATCTACGGGACGAAAAAAAATTCAATGGTATAGAAGAACTTATAGATGCTATGAACGAAGATGAAAGAATTTGCAGGGAATTAATTCGGAAACTTTTTTAATATTCTTTTGATTTTTTAAGGATTTAATATTATATTTGTAATCTTGTAATGAACTAATTTAGTTAAAACGAAAATTTTACGGAGATTTAATGATCAACAAAGAACACAAAGCCGACATCATTTCAAAATATGGTGAAAGCAATCAGGATACTGGAAAATGTGAAGTTCAAATCGCAATTTTAACTTCAAGAATTAATGATTTGACTCATCATCTTGATACTCATAAAAAAGATCATCACAGCCGAAGAGGCTTAATTGCTATGGTCAGTAAGAGAAGAAAACTTCTTGATTACCTTTCACGAAAGGATATCAACAGATATAGAAGTATTATTTCGGCTTTATCATTAAGGAAGTAAGATTTATAAATGATGAGATTTTATAGGCGGTAAACATTTTACCGCTTTTTTAATTTGTATTTTTACAATTGACTATTTTATAATCAAAAATGAAAGAAATTATGAATAATGAAAACAAAGTGAAGAGAGTTAGTATTGATTTCGAAGGAAAAGAGTATTCGCTCGAAAGTGGAAGATTTGCAAAATTTGCCAGCGGCAGTGTAATGGTCAGGTGCGGTGATACTATGGTATTGGTTACTGTTGTTGCTGCTGAAAAAGAACTTGAAGATGTGGATTTTCTTCCATTACAAGTTGAATACCGTGAAAAAATGGCTGCAGCAGGAAAATTTCCGGGCGGTTTCCTAAAACGTGAAGGTAAGCCCAGCGATAGAGAAGTTCTTACTTCAAGATTGATTGATAGGCCTATAAGACCTATGATCCCAAAAGGATGGCACTATGAAACACAAATAATTGCAACTGTCTATTCTGCCGATATTGAAGTTGACTCAGAAACACTTGGTGCTGTTGGTGCTTCTGCTGCCTTAATGATTTCCGATATTCCTTTCGAGGGTCCTATTTCCGAAGTAAAGGTCGGCAGAGTTAATGGTCAGTGGATTGCTAATCCCTCCTTCAAACAATTAGAAAATTCAGATATTGATATTACTGTAGCTGGAACAGATGATTCAATCGTTATGGTTGAAGGTGAAAGCAAGGAAATTTCTGAGGAAGAATTTATTGAAGCTCTCGAATTTGCACATTCAAAAATTAAGCAGCTTAATGAACTACAAAAGAAACTTGTCGAACAATTCGATGTTAAAAAACGTGAGTTCGCCAAGAACGAACCTGATGAAGAATTGGTTTCATTAATTGAAAATGCAATTCATAATGATCTTGATTCATATATTCATACTATAACATCAAAAACTGAGAGACATGAGCTAAGAAACTCACTTCTCGAAAAAGCATTTGAAAATGTTCAGGCAAAGTATTCCGAATCAGAGGATTATGACGAGGAAAAATACAAAAGAATCACGGCTGAAATTCTTAACAAATTAGAGAAATCAGCTATGAGAACTATGATATTGGAAGAAAACAAAAGACTTGATGGAAGGGGACTTGAAGATATAAGAAAAATTACCTGCGAAACCAACGTTCTTCCAAGAGCTCATGGTTCTGCATTATTTACAAGAGGCGAAACTCAGAGTTTAACCACAGCTACTTTGGGAACGAAATCAGATGAGCAAATGATAGATGGATTATTACCGACATATACAGTAAGATTTATTCTGCATTATAATTTTCCACCTTTCAGCACCGGTGAAGTTGGGAGAATAGGAGGAGTTGGCAGGAGGGAAATCGGTCATGGTAATTTAGCAGAAAGAGCATTAAAATCCATGCTTCCCTCATTTGATGATTTCCCATATACGATAAGGGTGGTTTCTGATATTCTCGAATCAAATGGGTCTTCTTCTATGGCAACTGTATGTGCTGGCAGCCTTGCATTATTTGATGCTGGTGTTCCAATGAAAAAACAAGTTGCCGGTATAGCAATGGGATTAATAAAAGAGGGTGATAACTATGCTGTATTGAGCGATATTCTCGGCGATGAAGATTTTCTTGGAGATATGGATTTTAAAGTTGCTGGCACTGCTGACGGAATAACTGCCTGCCAGATGGATATTAAAATCCAGGGTTTATCAGTTGAAATTATGAGAAAAGCTCTCGAACAAGCTAAGAGAGGCAGAATGCATATATTATCAATAATGAACCAAACTATGGATAAACCTAATCCTGAATTATCACCCTATGCTCCAAGATTTACAGTATTCAATGTTCCACAGGACAAAATTGGACTAATTATTGGTCCCGGTGGAGAAAATATTAGAAGCATTATTAGAGAAACAGGCGTTGAGATTAATATTGATGATGATGGTAAAATTGTTATCGCTTCTTCTTCAAAAGAACCTGCCGAATTAGCCAAAGATATTATAATTTCACAAATCAGAAATCCTGAAGAAGGCGAAGTTTATATTGGTGAAGTCAAAGAGATAAGAGAAGGTATGGGTGCATTTGTCGAAATTTTACCCAAAAAACAAGGTTTACTTCATATCTCGCAAATTGCCCATGAACGCACTGCTAATATTTCTGATATTCTGAAAGTTGGGGAAAAAATTGAAGTTAAACTTTTAGAAATCACTCCTGATGGTAAGTTTAGATTAAGCCGAAAAGCCCTGCTGCCAAAACCCGAAGGTTATGAAGAGCCCCCCCAAAGCACCGATAGAAGTCATCAAAAGCATAGAGACAGAGGGGATAGGCATGAAAGAAGTGATAGAAGTGAAAGAAGTTCAAGGCGTCCATCAAGACCAAGAAATTAATTTTTTCTTATTAATTTTGTTTTTAATTTACATTAAGTTAATTTTTAATTTTTTTAAAGGGTCTTATGAAAAGATTTTTACTTTTTTTAGCAGTGGGGTTAATCTGTTCGCTTACCGTTTTTTCACAACCATTAGTTGTAAATTACAATGCTCATTCATGCATTGTGCCATCAGATTTAGATTATTCAAAAATCTATGTCAAACCAATTGAGCATTTTTCCAAAGCAAACAAATTGCTTTCTTCTAATGATACTTTGAATGATCACTTTTTAAGAGCAACTCAATTTGTAACTTATGCTGTTAATATTCAGGGAAACAATTATCCAATAACAGGAACTAATCCAATATATTATTTTTTAGGGGAAAAATTTCCAGTTGCCACAAGCGGTTCTATCGAGGGGATTCTTATTGCTGTAGCATTCAAAGTTGTTGGAACAATGGAAGACAGTCTGGTGGTTTCAATATATAATTCAAATCAGATGAATGGGCTTCCCGAAGGTTCTCCAATTGGGAATCAGATGTTTTTCCTTGAAAATCTTGATACAAATCTAACCAGTCCTAAATTTTCTTATATTAACTTTGATAATCCAATTAACTATTCTGGTCCTTTTGTTGTAATGGTTCTCACCAGAAGTGTAAGAGTAAATAACAACGGTTATGTTGTTTTTTCTAACAAACATGGGGATGGAGCTAATCAGGAAAGATGTTGTGTTTTGATTTATACACAGAATGGCTGGGTATCCTCAAATTTAGGCAGTTTAATTCAATTAGAGGGGGTTCCGATTGATATTGACCCAATGATTATACCAATAGTCAACACGGGAACTTCAGGTGTTAATGATTATATTAGTTTCAACAGTTTTACCCTTGAAAAAATCATATTAAATAATAATCAAACAAACTTAAATATTGGATTATCCTCATTTGAAAGCAATTTGATTCTTTCCATAGCTATTGTTGATTTAAAAGGAAATGTTGTCCTCGAAAAGAAATTTGAAAATTATGAAAGTGTGCAAAATACTGAGATTGATCTTGATGTTTCCAATTTAGTTTCTGGTAACTACTTTTGTATTATTAATTCAGGCAAAGATAAAATAGCCACAAAATTTAATATTGTCAGGTAATTTGAAAAAATTAATATATGAAAAAAAAAGCAGTTGTGAATTATCCTCAACTGCTTTTTTAATAAAAACTGATGAATGAAGTTATTCTAAATCCTCAATAATATCGGAAGCTCTTTTTCCACCTGCAAGTTCTACTATAATATCATCATAATAATCCGAGATGATTGCAACAGCATCAACAGCAGTTCTCAGTTCATTAGGGTCAAGATTGGCACCCGGCAATGAATGGGAAAAAGTAATAGTGTCATCGAAAAGTAAACCAAAAGCACCAAAATGAAGCTCAGAATTTTTTCTTAATAAAAATCTCATTAAATCTGGCGTAACATTGGCAGATGTTACAACATTTGAAATACATTCTACGCAAGATTCAGTATCAGTAAATGGTCGAACAACAATCATAACCTGCGAAGATCCTCTGGCAATAGTAAAAGTTCCATCACCAAAAGATATGTGATTTGGGTAAATTTCTTTAAGATAATTTGATACTTTTTCTATTGTTTGTTGTATTAACTCTTTGGGTGTGTCGGTTGAAAATGTATCTGTATTAGTGTTTGAATTTGTTTCGGTATTCATAATTTCTCCATTGAAAATAAAATTAATTTAAATACAGCAAATGATTAAAGTGCGTGAAATCGAAAAAACCACATCTCTAATTAAGATTCGGTAGGTTTATTTTCTTCCTTTGACTCAGGAAGCATACCAAGCTTTGCCTTGAGCTCAAGCAAGTCAGCATCGACATTACTGGAAGTAGAGAGCATTTTGAACTCATCTTCTAATTTTGTGTTCTCACCAGCCAGTTGCTCGAAAGCTGTGGCTTCTGACTCGAGTTTCTCGATTTTTCCTTCAAACTTATCAAATTTACTGAATGCATCAGAGCCAACTCCTGAAAAAGATTGTGCAATTTGCTTTTGTGCTTTTGCTGCTTGAGAACGGGCTATTAATGTGCTTTGTCTGCTTCTTGCTTCTTCTAACTTAGCTTTTAAAGAATTTAATTGTGTTCGCATTTTGTCAGAAGTAGCTTTAGCTTGTTGATAAATAGGTTCCAAGTCAATAACATTTCTCTCAGCAATTGCTTTTTTCTCAAGAGCGGCTTTTGCAAGGTCTTCACGCCCAGCCTGAAGAGCCTGAACAGCTTTTTGTTCCCAATCTTTTTTCTCATTACGTGCCTTTTCGAGCTTTCTTTCGAGTGACTTTTCATTGGCTATGGCATTTGCGACAGCGAGGGTGGCTTTGTTAACCGATTCTTCCATTTCAAGAACCATTTGCTTAAGCATTTTCTCGGGGTCTTCTGCTTTATCGAGTGCATCATTCACATTTGATTTAAAAATATCAGCTATTCTACTGAAAATACCCATAATAACCTCAAAATAAAAATTAAAAAATTATTAGTTTCGTCAAATTCATAACGTAATTGTTTTTGTATGGTTGCAAAAAATAATACTAATTCAGAGAAATTAAAAAAATATAATCGAAAATTGAGATTATTAATTGTAAGGATTTTTATGGATTTTGATTTTAAAAATATTTTAGGTCAGTTTCAAAAGATTCAGGAAGAGATGGAAAAAATCAAGTCTGAACTTTCGAGAAAAACTGTTACTGTCGAAACTGGTGGTGGTATGGTTTCAGTTACTATTAATGGTAATCAGCAAATTCTGAAGATTAATATAAGCGATGAACTAATCGACACCAAAGACAGACAAATGATTGAAGATTTAGTAAGAGGTGCAGTTAATAATGCTTTCAATGAATCTCAAAAGATGATGAAAGATGAAATGTCAAAATTTACAAATTTTCTGCCAAACATTCCCGGACTTAATTTTAATATTTAACCTTTTTTTGATTTTAAGGAACTCCTGATGCTATATACTTCCGAAAGTATAGAAAGAATGATTGAAATACTTTCATCTTTGCCTTCAATTGGTAGAAAATCAGCCCAAAGATTAACATATTATTTAGTCAAACAACCCGATGATTTTATTGCTAAGTTCGCAAAAGGCCTGATAGAACTTAAAGAAAAAGTTAAATACTGTTCCCAATGCTTTAATTATACTGAAGTTGATCCCTGCCCGATTTGTTCGTCTGAACGAAGAGACAGAAGAACTATTTGTGTTGTTGAAGCTCCAAATGATGTCATTGCTATTGAAAAAACAAGTGAATACAAAGGTTTATATCATGTTTTGCACGGAGTGATTAACCCTCTTGAGGGCATTACTCAAAATGACATTAAGATAAAAGAATTAATGGAAAGGATTAATTCTGTCGAAGAAGTAATAGTAGCATTGAATCCAAGCATCGAAGGCGAGGTTACAACACAATACATTGCAAAACTACTAACCCCTCTTGGTATTAAAACAACAAGAATTGCAAGAGGTATGCCTGTTGGAGCAGAGCTCGAATTTGTTGATGATGCTACTATAACAAGGGCTATAGAGGGTAGGGTGGAGGTAATTTAATTATTTTTAAATTATTCTTTGTTATTTTTAAAAAATAAATTTTCAGATTCTTCTAATAGTCTCTTTCTTACAGATTCCAATGAAACAGATTGAATTCTTGCACCTGATGCATTCAAATGACCGCCACCGTTGAACTTCATTGCTAAATCACGAACTGAATAATTACCCTTTGACCTGAAGGAAAGCTTAATTTCATCTCCATCTGGGATTTCAGCTAATAGAACACCAATTTTAACTTTATCAATAGCCATCAAAGATTCAACGAAATTTTCAAGGTCAGAGTTATTTGTATTTGTTGCTAAAAAATCTTCCTTTCTGAGTGTCATAAGGCAAAATATACCATCGAAAAATAACTCTAAGTTCGAATATCCTCTTCCGAGGAGTCTTATTTTGTTAAATGAATTTTTATTATAGATTTCCTCATAAATTCTTACTGGATCTGCTCCATTTCGAATCAGATCAGCTATAATCATGTGAACTTCCTCGTCAGTCCTTGGAAATCTAAATGATCCGGAATCAGTTAGAATTGCAGCATAAAGGTTTTCAGCAATACTTTTATTGATTTCAACTGATTTATCCTGAGTAATTATTTTATAAATCATTTCACCAGTTGAAGATGCATCTGTATCAACAAGATAAAAATCTGCGAAATCTTTAGGTTCGAGATGGTGATCTATTACAACCTTTTTAGCTTTTGAGTTCAATATATATTTTTCAAGTCCTTTCAATCTTGATATCTCGTTTAAATCGAGTATCAAAATCAGATCGAGAGAGCCAAGCCAATCATAATCGGAATTTGCATTGAATAGCTCAATCTCTGATACT
Source organism: uncultured Hyphomicrobiales bacterium (assembly GCA_964473465.1). Taxonomy (GTDB): domain Bacteria; phylum Bacteroidota; class Ignavibacteria; order Kapaibacteriales; family UBA2268; genus CALHRB01. The sequence continues at coordinate 190,886 of CAYYPE010000005.1, read as the reverse complement.
CCAGTGAGAAACCTCAAGTTTTCTGGAACTGGATCTGACATAATAATTCTTGCATTTTTCTTAACTAGTTTTAAATAGTGATATAAACCAAGAACACTACCAATAGCGTCTCCGTCTGGATTGAGATGTGTGGTTAATAAAATGTTGGTATTGCTAAGAATCAATTTACTTAATGATGGAACATCAATATTATTCATTCAAATTCTTCAATATTGTCTTTAATTAAATATTTTAAGGGTTTTGAGACGTTAAAAATATAATTGAATTTTTAATGAGATAAATCTCTATTAGAATTTTTGCTAAAATAAATTTATTTTTGAAAGCATAAAAAATTTGGAGTAAAAAAGTTGAATGAAAAGATTAAGCAATTAATTCCCTATGCAATAGTACTTCTGAGTTTTAGTGTAACGATTTTTATAATAGTTATCATACTTGATCTGGCATTATTACCTTCATTAATTCACAATCGTGAAGTTGTTAAGGTACCGGATGTCGTAGGTAAAGATGTCAAAGATGCTATTAATTTGATGGAGGAAGCTGGTTTGGTTGTTGCCAAAATAAATGAGTTAAGTAGCGATAAAGCTCCACAAGGTTATGTCATCAGTCAAATTCCACGTGCTAACATGGAAGTCAAGAAGGAAAGAAGTGTTTACCTTACTGTGAGTAAAGGGCAGGAAACTGTTGAAGTTCCTTATCTGGTTGGCATGCCCTTGAGAACTGCAAGAGTTAATTTGACTAACAAAGGATTATCAGTTGGTAATGTTGAATATGTGTTTAATGACACATATGGAGTTGACACTGTTATTTCCCAAAGTGTAAGCTACCCCAACAAAGTCTCTTACGGTAGTAGTATTAATTTAATTGTTAGTAAAGGACCAGAAAATTTAGTTAAAGTCCCAAATTTCATTGGGTCAAATTATGATGAAGCAGTTAAAATAATAAATGAAATTGGTCTTAGTGTAGGTAATATATCTTTCGAAAAACATCATACATACATCGAGAACACTGTCATAAATCAAAAACCGGAACCGGGTAGTACATTAAAGAAATTAGATAAGATAGATTTAATTATATCCAAATAAAGAACAAATGATTATAAAAACAGATTCAGATACAATTGAAACTTATCTAAGTGATGCTTCAAATCTTAAAGGAATTAGTAATCAAGTTATCATTCCCGAAAGCAAAGATGAATTAAAGCAAATAATCATCCAACTTTTCAATTCCAATAAAAGCTACGTGATTTCAGCAGCTGGGACAGGTTTAACTGGAGGTAAAGTTCCCAATAATGATATTATAGTGTCCATCGAAAAATTAAACGAAATAATTGAAATCAATCCTCAAAAAAAATTTGTCAGAGTTCAACCGGGTGTAACACTACTTCAACTCGAGGATGCTCTTAATAAATATAATCTTTACTTACCTCCGAATCCTACTGAAAAAAACAGTTCCTTAGGTGGCAATGTTGCTAATAATTCATCAGGTTCAAGGTCATTTAAATATGGTCCGATTAGAAATTTTGTGAAGGGACTTTCTGTTGTTTTACCTGATGGGGAGGAGCTGAAATTAACAAGAGACGAAAATTTTGCCGATAAAAATAAAATGACTTTAATAACCAATGAGAATAAACAAATCATTATTGAGTTTGAAGAAATTATAACTCCCGATACAAAACACTCTGGTGGATATTTTTTAAGATCAAACATGGACGTAATTGATCTTTTCATTGGTTCTGAAGGAACTATTGGTGTTATCGAAGAGATAACTTTATCAGTAAATAATCAACCGGATAGGATTTTGGGTTTAATTATTTTTTTTGACAGCGAAAATCATTTACTTGAATTTACTGATTCCATAAGAGAGAAAAGCATAATTAATAATAAAAAAAGTATTGAAGAAAATAATGATATTGCTGCCAGATTAATTGAATTTTTTGATGAAAATTCTTTGAATCTTCTCAGGGATAAATATCCTCAAATACCTGAAGGCAGCAAGGGAGCTATTTGGATCGAACAGGAATATAATGAAAACAAAGAAAATGAAATTCTTGAAAAGTGGTTTGAAGTAATTTCGCTGTTCAGTTCTTTTGCAGATTCAACATGGGTTGCTACTAATGAAAATCAGCATAATAATTTTAGAGATTTCAGACATCAACTGCCCCTGACTATAAATGAAATCATCGTAAAGAACAGAATGAGAAAGATCGGCACTGATACAGCAGTCCCGTCTAAAAATTTCAGAGAGTATTATTATTATCTTAAAGAAATGTTACAAGCAACTCAATTGGAACATGTTATTTTTGGACATATTGGTAATAGTCATCTACACGCAAATATTTTTCCAAAGGACGAATCAGAAAAGAACATAGCTCTAAAATTCTATGAGATTATCATGCAAAAAGCTATTGATTTGGGTGGAACTGTCTCTGCTGAACATGGAATAGGTAAAATCAAAAAGAAATATCTCCAGCAAATGATTGGTGTAGCGGGTATTGAATCAATGAAGAAGATAAAAAATGTTCTTGACCCCAAAAATCTTTTGGGAAAGGGAAATTTATTTGATTAAAAGAACGGGCTGCTGCGTTTTTCAATCTTTAAATCCTGCAATTGAGGTGCTTTTATTCCAAACATCAAGTAAAAACCATTATTAATCCCAATTGGATACCATGTGAAATTAAACTGCCAGCAATGCAAATCCTTTGTTATGTTAAAATTTGGAACGATTAATTCTTTCGATACAAAATTAAATTGGGCTCCACCTGTTATCATCCATGTTTCTGTCAATCGAAATGAAAAATTTGCTGTCAGGTCTATAGTTTCGCTTTTAAGGTGCTTATATGGTTTTGAATACAAATATCTAAGTGATAGAGATAATGTCCATGGAAAATTGAAATTTGAATATCCCGGAGATTTATCACCAAAAAAGTCAAAAAATTCTTCTTCTCCTGTCATTCTTTGCTGGAATCGTTCACCTAAACCAATAGAATCCATTTTATTCTCTGTTTCTGTTGAAGAAGAAACAGAACCTGATGAGGAAAAAGAAGTAGAAAGGTTAACACTAAAACTTGTCAGTCTTGCTGGAACATTCTGTGTTTCCAATAAAAATTTATTAATTCTGTGATAAGAATTCAGTAGAATGTTATTTTTAATGTCAAAATCTCTTTCTTCATCATAAAGAGTAAAAGCGGCACTGCCGTTAAAATTAATATTTGCAAAAGATGGAGTATAGAAGCTTAAATTTAAGTCACTTGCTCGAAGTGAGTCAGCTGCAAAATTATAAAAGCCATTAAGATTGATTGTTAGAAACTCAACTGTTAAATCATCAAGAGTGTCTCCCTGAATAATTTTTGCTCCAAAACTATTAGCAAGTGAATATGTTAATGAATTAGACAATCTGCTCGATGCAAGACCACCACCATCGGGTTCAAACTTTGAATATCTAACTCTGTTGTTACTTCTTGGATCATTATAATATCCATAAAAACCTAATTTTTCTGTCGATAAGTCTGGGGAATAACTCCATCCGATATTTGGTTGTAGAGTATGACGTAATGCTCTTATGCCTAAAATGTTTGGTTGTATGGTGCCATAAAGCCTTGTTGATACATTTAGACCAAGATTATATGTGTATTCAGTGAAAAAGCCTCTTTCAAGATTGTCTGTAATAGTTGAATCAACTAAATTGACATTTCGGTTCAATCGCCTGAAATAGTTATTAAAACTAAAACTAAAAGAAGGAGTAATAGAAAAATATGATAATTTAGGTAGTGAAAGGCTGATTCTTGGGCTGTGACTTATTCTTGATGAATATGTGTATTTAAACGTAGAATCATATCTGACTACTGAATCGTTGACTATAACTGGCTTTGTTTCAATACTTTTGATGGTATTATATTGAGCAGAGCCACTGTAAGTAAATGAAAAATCTTTTAACCAGTTTGTTGAAGAGACATAAGGCTTAAGGAAATTCCATTGTGGAATTGAAAATGATATTGAGGGAGTTTCATTATATGTATTATTTATAATATTTTGAGATCTTGAATAGGAGAGAGACAGAGATGAACCATTATCAAATTGATTATTATAATAAGCATCAGACCTGATATCCTGAACCACTCTATTAGCAAGATTCCATGAAGTATTTCTGTTAAAATCAGGTGTTGAAAAGCTTAGATTAGCCGAGATTTTCTCTGTTGGGGTTAGTGTATGATTATGTCGGACATCAACTCTCCAATTCTGTGTATATTCATCGTCAGGGTTGAACCTTGTTTTTCCGTATTGTAAATTTAAATTTCCACTGAATTCATCTCGCTTAACCCACTGTGTGTAGTTCTTTAAGGTATAACCACCCTTTGAAAAAAAATCCACAGTGAATTTTGTATCATAATAATCGCTTAATGCAAGGTAAAGACCAATATCATTAAGCTGAACTCCTCTTGATGTGGAAAGAAAGAAAGAGGGTATTATTATACCTGACTGCCTTCCAGTTTTACTCGGGAAAAATAGTCCTATTGGCAAAATAAATATTGGTAAATCCTGAACATAAAATATTATTGGGTCTAAAAAAATTCTATCTTGCATAACTACCTTCATTTCTGGAGAACCAAAGTAAAAATGGGGGTCAGGTGCGTCGCAAGTGGTATATGCTCCATCTTTAACAAATAATTCATTTTCTGAAACACGCTTAATTTTGGCTCCCTGATAATATCCATCACCTATTTCGGTTTCTGCAAGAGAAATCAATCCTTGATTGGTCTTAAAATTATATTTTATCTTTTCACCAATAAAACTTTCTGATCTGTCAGTAAATTTAGGATATCCAAATTGCTTATTATCGTGTCCTGTAGCAGGTTCAGCACTCAAAGTTGATTCATTAAAATAAAGCTCAATAACTTCTGATTCAAGAAATTGTGTTTTGTATCTAAGTTTTGAATTTCCTCTTAACCTTAGAACTTTAGAATTGATATCAAAAACAATCGTATCATTAGCCGAGAAATATACTATGGAATCAAGCCCGGTCTTATTTTTAGTAATTTTTAAAGTTGTATCTGAATCAAGTTTCTGACTATTTTGATTGGTTAATTTAACTTCGTTTTGAGCGAATATATTAGTTAGAAGTGCTAATTTTAAAATAAATATTGCTAATATTATATTTTTAAATATTTTTTTCAAAATAATATTTATATCGTTTTTACTTTAACACCGGTTGGGAGAGAAAACTTTAATGATTTATCAAAAGATTTGTTAATTACATATTTTTCACAATCGAAACTCATTTGAATATTTTCCTTTTTTAAATCAAAAATTATTTTTCTAGGAAAATAAAATTCTTCAGTTTTTTCATAATCTTTGAAAAACACATTAACTGCCTCTTTGCCTTCAACTGATTTTCGCTGAACTTGTTTCAGCTGCTTACTATCAACATCAAAAACAACATATTCAACAAAATCCTTTTCTGAGCTATACTTGAAAATCTTTTCCTTTTTTTCCTGATTTAGATTATATTCAGTGTAATCTTTCTCAGAAAAAGGAGTTTCGTTCCTGATTAGCGAGATTAAATCAATAAAACTAACAGGTATTGGAAGAAATTCATTCATTGCACTTGATTTTGGTGAACCCTGAATAGCCTCACTCGTGAATGAATTATATAATAGGAATTCATTTTCGGTTGAATAGAATCTTATCAACAACATTCCCATTGGTCCAAAAAGCGAAAGAGCAAAAGTATCTTTATCAAAAATTTCAATCTTGAAATTGGCAGACCCAGCATTGTTTTGACTTGAATTGAGTTTCCCGGTTATTACAAGTTGATTGACTTTTTCCTTTTTGAATTGGTATTTTTCAAAAGTAGAGATTTCATCCGATTTTTGTTTAATGGATGAACATGAAATTGTAAGGAATAAACTTATTATAAATAAAAAATGTTTTTTATACATCAATTTATACCTAAAATTACGTCTATACATCTTTTAAGACATATAATTTAAACATAAATTTTTTTAGATTAGAAAAAAACGAGGAAAAAATGTTATATATAACCAAAAAGGTTCATTTTTCGGCATCTCATAGATTATTCAATCCTTCTTTTACTAATGAGAAGAATGACGAAATTTATGACAAATGTAATAATTATTATGGTCACGGACATAATTATGTCCTTGAAGTTACTGTAAGGGGGCTTCCAAACCCTGAAACCGGTTATGTAATTGATTTAAAAAAGTTAAAAAGAATCTTGAATGAAACAATTGTTGATAAAGTAGATCACAAGCATCTTAATTTTGATGTTGATTTTCTTAAAGGTGTCATCACCAGTGTTGAGAATTTAGCTGTAATTTTTTGGAATTTACTTAAAGAAGAAATTAAAGAAGCAGAATTATTTAGAATTAGACTTTTTGAAACCGAAAACAGCTTTGTTGAATACTTTGGTGAACCTGTTGAAATAAAAAGATTTTAAAGGAAAATATGGAAAATTCTAAAAAAAACTTACTCGATGATTTAACAACAAAATCCGATGATGAATTAAGATCATTAATCAAAAGCGAAACAGAACATCTCTCAACCGATTTCCCGGAAAAAAACAAATATGGCGAAGTCCTTTATGATGCAAATAGCTCTATGGACCTGAGCAAAGAAGAACGTCAAAAAATGGTTGAAAGGCTCGAAGAAAAGTTTATTGAGGTTATGGAAATTTTAAGAATTTCAAGGAATGATCCAAATTCGACTAATACCAACAAAAGAGTTGCCAGAATGTTAGTTAATGAGCTTTTTGCAGGACGTTTTCAAAAACCACCTGTTATTACTGTCTTCCCAAATCGAAAGAAAGTAGATGAGCTGATAATAAGTAAGGGGATAACTGTTATGTCTGTTTGCTCTCATCACTGGCAACCCATATCAGGTGATTGTGCCATTGGTTATATACCCGGCGACTATGTTATGGGTTTATCAAAATTATCAAGAATTGTTGAATGGTATTCAAGAAGAGGACAAATTCAGGAAGAACTCGGTGAGCAAATCGCCGACTATATCGAAAATCTAATTCATCCTAAAGCTCTTGGTGTTGTGATTAAAGCACGTCATTACTGTATGATCGCACGTGGAGTGAAAGGTTCCGAAGAAAAATCATTGATGGTAACCTCGGTTATGCGAGGTTATCTGCTTTCAGATTTCAATCTAAGAAATGAATTCCTGAAATTAATTGAGTAAAATCATCAGCTCTGCCAGACTTACGTTTGATATCGAAAATGAATACTGGCAAAAAGGCTCATTGGTTGCCGGTATTGATGAAGCGGGGAGGGGGTGCCTTGCTGGTCCTGTAGTAGCTGCCTCAGTAATATTCCGTTTCAATCAGATTCCTATACCGGGAATCAACGATTCAAAAAAGCTTAATTCACACCAAAGACAAGAACTTTTTCAAATAATCAGCGATACTGCATTGGAATTTTCTTATAGCTTTATTGATAATAAGGTAATTGACAGAATCAATATTCTTAAAGCAACTATGTTGGCAATGGAAAATTCTGTATTTGGTTTGAAGAATAAACCACATTATCTACTTATTGACGGAAATATTTTTTTAAACGAATCTTTTGATTTCAGAACAATCATAAAAGGTGATTCAATTTCTCCTTCAATTGCAGCATCATCAATTATTGCTAAAGTGAAAAGAGATAAATGGATGATTAATGTGGCTGATAAGGAATTTCCTCAATATGATTTCAAAAACAATAAGGGTTACGGAACCCCAAAACACATTCAGGCAATACAGAAATACGGTATATGCAAATACCATCGTGTTTCATTTCTGAAAAAATTCTTATCTCAACAAAATACTTTATTTGGTGAATAAATTTCAGTATAAAATTCACACTTTTTTAATTATATTTCGAAATTTCTCAATTTAAATTTGTAATTAATTATGAATATAATATTTAAAGAAATTAGGATTGTTAATCCTGAACAAGACCTTGACGGTATCTTTGATTTATTTATTAAAGATGGCATGATTCATTCGATGGCTCCATCAAACACAATGAATGAGCCAGATTCAACAATTATTCCCGGAAAAGATTTAATTGCTATGCCCGGTTTTTTTGATATGCATGTTCATCTTAGAGAACCGGGGTTTGAATATAAGGAAGATATACAGTCGGGTTGTTCTGCTGCTGCAAATGGAGGATTTACCGGAGTTTGCTGTATGCCCAATACAAAACCTGTTATTGATAATGTTTCAGTTGTTGAATTAATAAGAAAAAAATCTCAAAATTTACCTGTTGAAGTTAAAATTTCTGCTACAATAACTCAGGGAAGCGAAGGAAAGCTCCTTAGTCCATTTTACGAGCTCCATGAAGCCGGTGTTGTAATGTTTACTGATGATGGAAGATGCGTTACCAGCTCTGAAGTAATGAAAAGAGCCTTTAATTATGCATCAACAAAAAAATTACTGATAGCCCAGCATTGCGAAGAACATTGCATGACTGATAGTTTCTCTGTTAATGAAGGAATGATGTCTTCAAGTTTAGGTTTAAAAGGTTATCCGTCTGTTGCAGAGGATATAATTGTTCAACGAGACATTTTACTTAATGAATACTGTGGTAATAATCCCTATCATGTCTCTCATATTAGCACAAAGAACTCAGTTAAATTTATACGTGAAGCTAAATCAAAAGGGATTAATGTAACTTGCGAAGTTACACCGCATCACTTCTGTCTTAATGAAGAATTTTTATCAAGCTATGATACTAATTATAAAATGAATCCTCCATTGAGAACAAAGGAAGACATCAAGGAAATTTTAGAAGGTCTCAAAGATGGAACAATTGATTGTATTGCCAGTGACCACGCACCACATGCACTCCACGAGAAAGAAGTTGAGTTCGAAAGAGCACCCAATGGGATAGTCGGTCTTGAAACAACTATAGGACTGACTTTTACTTATCTGTATCATACAAATATTTTGACTTTGAATGAAATAATTAACAAGTTATCCACAAATCCCCGCAAGATTCTTAAATTAGAGCCGATAATTATCAAGGAGGGTAATCAAGCTAATTTGACAATTATTAATCCCGATGAGGAATGGATTGTTGACAAAAGACAGTTTAAATCAAAGTCAAAAAATACACCATTTAACGGTTTTAAATTAAAGGGAAAACCCAAGTTTGTTATTAATAATTGTCAAGCGATTGAATCTACTCTTTAAACACTAAATAGATATAGTAATTTATTATATTTTAATATTTAAATGAGTAGCATCTAATATTTAGTATTAATTAGATTAGATATACTATTGAAATATAAATATTTTATCTAATTAATCAATTTTAATGAATTAAAAGGGATTCGAACATGAGTGACAAAATTATATTACCAGAGCAGAGTGACACCAAGGATGAAACTATATACAATGAATACTATATTAAAGATATTAAAAGTAAAATTAGAAAATACATAGAAACAGGCGACGAAAAATTTATCAGAGCTTTAAAGACACTGCTTAGGTCTGACAGTGATGACACTCAAAAATAGAGCAGAAATAACACACATTAAATATGTAATATAACATATATTATGTAAACTAACATTTTTAATTCATAATATATTCTTACCCCCTATTAAAATCAATTAGGATAATTACATCATTTCGAATAAATTTGTATTTTTAAAAATGATAATTTGAGGATTATATGAAAAACATATTAAATATAAAGTTTTTGTTTATTTTTTCTTTGATTGTTCTTGCAGTCTTTAGCAGATTTATTGGAATCATACCAAACTTTAGCCCAATCGCAGCAATTGCATTATTTGGTGCTACCTATTTTTCAAACAAAAGAGACGCTTTTATTGTTCCAATTTTAGCTATGTTTGTTAGTGATTTATTTATTGGGCTTCATCCAACTATGTGGGCAGTTTATTTAAGTTTTGGATTGACTGTACTTATAGGTTTTAATTTACGAAAGCGACATAGTGTTCCCAGAATAGTAGCTTCTTCCCTACTTAGCTCAATATTATTCTTTATAATAACAAACTTTGCTCATTTTTTGATTTATTTTCCCCATACATTTCAGGGATTAACTCAATGTTATATTGATGCAATACCATTTTTCAGAAACACTGTGTTAGGCGATTTAGTATATTGTGGGGTTCTTTTCGGCAGCTATTATTTAGCTTCTTTCAAGATCAAGGAATTAAAATTACAATCCGTATAAAAAAAATCAACCCTATGGTTAATTATAGGGTTGATTAATATTTTTTTTGTATTATTTTTTCTTTCCCAGTAAGTTCACAAAAGTTGCTACTGCTTTGGATGAGGCTGATATTAAAGATGCTGCAAAATTGACAGGAGGAGCAACTTTCTCATAGAAATTCTTAACAAGGTAATTAAGTGGAGTAAAAATTTCGAAAAAACTTTTTGCTTCGACTTCTATTCTCTGAGTTGTATCAACAACTTCCTTTGAAACAGTATCTAAATTATTAAGAGATTGAAGCATTTGATTTTTTAGTTCAGTTATATCAGCAGTAATAGACTTCAAAGAACTCGACAAATCTTCTGCTAAGTTATCAATCGTAATCTTGGTTTCTTTCAGTAATTTTAAAGTGCCACCAAGAGTAACAATTAAATATATGGACAATATAATGAAAACCAATAGAGTAACAACAACTGCAATTTTAATTATTAAATCGAGTTCCATATTCACTCCATAAATAGATTATGATTGTTGTTCTTCAGGAGCATTAAGTTCTGCCTTGAAAGCATCTGCTCCGGCTTTAGCAGCATCCTTAATGGTATCAATCTTATCCTGAATCTCCTCTTTAATAGTAGCAGCTTTGGTTTTAGCCTCACTGAGAACTTTTTCAGCATTGGAGAGAATCTCTCCGGCTTGTCTTTTTGCACTTGCAATGATATTTTCTGCCCTGAGTTTACCTTCATTAACAGTTGCAGAAATTGAGGAACTCATATTTTCTTCAAACTTGGAAACGTAATCCGACGCCAGTCCATATAATTCATTTGACTTTTCGGCAAGCTCCTGTCGTAATTCTTTACCGCTTTTTGGGGCAAGCAATAAAGCTGTTATGGCACCAATAGCACCACCAATTATGGCTCCAATTACAAAACCTTTAGTATAAGAGCCCGATTGATTATTAATATCACTCATAAAACACCTCCTAATATTACCAATTTTCAGGTAAAATAATTGATTTATTTTGGTTAACTAAAATTAATTCTGCAAATTCTCTTACTGCTCCTTCCCCACCGGGTTTTGAACAAATATAATCGGCCATCTCGATTACATTCTTATTCGAATCCGATGGACAAGCACATAATCCTACGTACTTCATCACCTCTATATCATTGACATCATCGCCAATAAAGGCTGTCTCTGATTTATCGACTGATAATTTGTTAAGTAATTCACTCAAATCTTTCTTCTTATTCCGGGAACCCAAAATTAAATTTTCGATTTTTAATTTAGCAGCTCGAGCAATAACTATTGGAGAATTCTCGCTTGTGATAATCCCTATTTCCAATCCTCCTCTTCTTAACAATTCTATGCCCATTCCATCTCGAATCGAAAAAATCTTTAATTCCTCTCCGTTCTTTGAATAAAACACTTTACCATTTGTCAAAGTTCCATCTACATCCATTACGAATAATCTTATATTCTTTATTTTCTCTCTTAATTCTTTAGATATTTCCATTTATCACATATTTTGTAATTTACGAATTATATCTATACAATTTAGTATAAATATGAAAAATAAACGATAGTTTTACAAATTTTGTTTAAAATTAAAATAAATTAATGAAACAGTCAGATTACTTTAAAAAATATACCAGTATTAAAATTATAATTCCTGAAGAATATTATGATACAGCTTACGGCATAATTTTTCTTTATAACCCGATTGGAATTGAAGAAAAATTTGACGAATTGATAGTTACTTTCTTATCCGAAGATTTCTCTGATGACATTCTCGATAATATCATTAATTCTCTTAAGAAAGTCTATGAAAAAACTGAAGTTACTGATGTGGAAACAATCAAAGAAACTAATTGGAACGAAGAATGGGAGCAAAGCATTCAACCAATCGACATTGAAAATAAAATTTTTATCAGACCGGACTGGATAAAGCAAATTGATGGCGATAAAAGAATTAATATAATTATAAATCCAAAGATGTCTTTTGGAACTGGGCATCATTCAACAACCAGATTAGTTGCTAAATTGTTACTCCATAATGTTAAAAAAGGTTCTTCGTGGATTGATGCAGGATGTGGTACTGGAATTTTATCTATAATTGCATTGAAACTCGGAGCTAACTCTGTTTTAGCAATAGATAACAATGACTGGGCTATTGATAATGCCCGGGAAAATTTCAAACTAAACTCAATCAATTCTGGTATTGATCTTAGACTTTGTGGGGTTGAAGAAATTTTTTTACCAGATGTTGATGGTATTATGGCAAATTTATATACTCATCTTTTAATCTCAAACTTTGACAAATTTTATTCTTCTTTAAAAAATCGAAATGGTCTTTTATTAGCCTCAGGTGTATTGTCCTTTGATGAAGAATTGATACTACAGAAAGCTACTGAGGTTGGTTTCAATCATATTCAAACTATATATGAAGACGAATGGTGTGCTTTCCACTTTTCAGTAAAATAATTTAAGGATTTTAAAATGAGAATTGCTGGGATTGATATCGGAACTAATACTATTCTTATGACTATTGCTGACTATGATGGAATTGATTTAAAATTAATCAGAGATGAACATTCCCTTGCAAGGCTTGGGCAGGACCTAAACCAGACTGGTGTGATTTCAAAACAGGCACTCGATAGAGCAGTAAAAATTTTGGAAAATTATAAATTAATTTGCGAAAATCTAAATGTCGATCTTATTAACGCTGCCGGAACAAGTGCTTTGAGAGATGCAAAAAATTCAGGTGAAGTTCTGAAAATTTTATCAGAGACGTTAAATAATAATATAATGGTATTAAGAGGATCTGAAGAAGCAAAGATTAGTTTTCTGGGTACTGTGGAAGATGATCAGGAAAGCATGGTTGTTGATATTGGTGGTGGAAGTACCGAAATTATTCATGGAAAAGAGTCAAATATATTTAATTATATCAGCATTCAGATGGGTGCAGTTAGATTAGCAGAAAAATATTTTCTTCCCCACCCTCCAGAATCCGCTAATATTCAATTAGCTATTACAAGTATCTGGCAAGATTTAGATTCAGTTAAATTTGGTTGCGATGATTGTAAATTGTATGCTGTGGCAGGAACACCAACAACATTAGCTGCTATTTCTCTCGGATTGAAAGATTATGACAGAGAAAAAGTTCATCTTTATAAGTTAAGCAAAAACAAGATTAATCAATTAGTTGATTTGCTATTTAAAACTTCACTAAATGATATAATCGAAAAATTTGGTGTTAATCCAATGCGGGCAGATGTTATATCTGCTGGTGGATTGATTTTGAAATTAATTATGGAAAAATTAGAAAAGGACAGCGTTATTGTCAGTGCAAATGGGCTAAGATTCGGTTTAATTAAATCAGTGTTCAAAAATATTAGCTAAAAATATTATAAAAAAGTTTAAATTTGCAAGTTATTTTTTAAACAATTTTTGATTTATTATTTGAGGTATATGATGAACTTTACCAAGATTAGCATTTTTATTGGCTTATTTTCCATTTTTCTTTTCGTTTCCTGCAATCAAAAAAATGAGTCTCCTCTCCTTAAAGAAAAATTTGATTACTCAAATTTACCCGATATGATTGATAAGATTAAAAATGATACTAAATTTCAAAAAGAAAGTATTGACTTATTATCCGGAATAGTTATTAAATATGCTCAGACACCTGATTCGATTAATGGTAAAACGTTATCTGATTTGATTGAAAAAGAGAAAGAACTTTTACGAAAAAACAGTATCACTTCTTTAGTTAGCTCTGCTCTTAATAGTGTTATTAATTACAGATATTTAAGCTGGGAATTCAAGGATACAAATAATGCCAAATACACTGTCGTAAACTATGCCATTCAAAATCGAAGCAAGCAGGACATTAAAGCCATCGAAGGTATCTTTAGCTTTGTTACAACAGCAAATCAGACAATAAGAACAATTCCTATTAAAATTAATCAAGAAGTGAAATCCGGATTGACTTATTCATTTAGTACTTCTTATCCCAGCAGGGATAACGATCCTTTGGAAAAAACTTTAAGAGAGTTACTCGAAACCAAATCACCCAATCTTTATACATTGTGGCAACCAACATCAATTGAATTTTCTAATGGGAAAAAAATATTTTATGATAACCCTGTAAATAAATAAATTTATTTGAACAAGTATAAAGTTAATAAGCATTCCTTCTTAAAGGAATGCTTTTTTTATACCTCATGATATCTGAAACAGGTTGCTAAATGATCGTTTACCATTCCAATAGCCTGCATAAAAGCATAGCAAATTGTTGAACCAGCATACATAAAACCTCTTTTGACTAAATCCTTGCTCATTTTGTCAGAAATTTCTGATCTTGTAGGCATTTGTTCAATAAAATACCATTCATTTTTAATTGTTTTTCTATCGGTAAATTGCCATATATATGAATCAAAGTTTCCAAATTCTTCCTGTATTTTTATAAAAGCTCTTGAATTGGTTATGCTGGCCCTAATTTTTAGCTTGTTTCGAATTATTCCTGGTTTTGTTAATAATTCATATACCTTGCTATCATCATATTCGGAGATTTTCCTGTAATCAAAATTATCAAACTCCAGTCTGAAATTTTCTCTTTTATTCAATATTGTTGACCAGCTAAGACCAGCTTGAAAAGTATCAAGAAGCAAAAATTCAAATAATTTGTTATCATCATGAAGAGGAACCCCCCACTCTGTATCGTGATAATGTATCATCTTTGGGTTTCCTAAAGACCAGTCACATCTTTGTATGATTTCCATTTTTATTTTTAATTTAAAATGTTAATTAAGTCATTCAAAAGTTGTTCGAAACTACTTTTGTCAATATATCCCTTTTCAATATATCTAATTTTACCCATTTTATCAATGAATATCGTTGCTGGTAAACCGCTCAAACCTAAGTTCAAGGAAATTTCATCTTTTAAATCAATATAATAATTAAGAGAAATTTTATTTTGCTTTAGAAAATTTGTATTTGAATTATAATCAGTGTCAAGAGAGTTAACCGGAAATATTATTATGTTTCGATTAATCAAACCCTTCCTATCATATGTCTCTAAAAATTTCAATAAATCAAGACACGGATCGCACCATTTTGCCCAGAGTGCTAAAATAATAACATTTCCTTTGTAGTTATTTAGATTTATTATTGAGTTTTCTGTAGTTTGTAAATGAATTTCTGAATAAATATTTAGAAGATTTTTTGTAATTCTTGCTCTCCTATTTATATCAGCAATTCTTTTAAGAGAGTCAAGCGATTCCTTTGAATTCTCTTTCTTATATTTTGATTGTAGATTTATGCAAACACTGTCAATAAAATTAGTTGATTTTGAATCAAGAATAGCCTGTGAGGCAATTTGCAGAGCTATACTATCTTGATTTAGTTTAGAAGCCTGTAAAATTGAAGATTCAGATAGTGAAATAGGATAATCATCCTTCAAGAGGTCAATTGCTATCAGATATTTTTCCATTGCCTCTTTATCTTTATTTGATAAAGACAATAAATCTCCCCATTCCTGAAATAATTTACTCTTATTTACTCTGGAAATCTTCTCCCATTCAGTTAGAGAATAATATGAAGGTTTTTGGTATTTAATATCTTCATTCAATGTTGATAGGGCTTTCATTGTTAATGTATTGATGATACTATCAAGCTCGAAATCAGAATATGAATTGTCATTTTTTAAAAGATTAAACCCCAGTCTTGTGTAAATTGAATAAGGTATATAATCGTATTGAAAAACTTTATCAACTAAATCTCGTAAATTATTATTTTGTAAATAACTTTGAATAAGAGCAATCCAGATTTTTTCTCTAAGGTGTGAATTTTGGTATTTTCTCAAAAATTCAAAAGCTTGAAAGTTAAATTCACGAAAGTGATTTATAACAGATAATTGCTTTAATTCTTTTTCCTGTGATAATTTACTTGACGGATGCTTATAGATGTATGAATTTTCAATCTTCTCAGCTTTTTTATCTTCTTTAATTAGTTTTAAGGTTCTAATCAGTAATATCGTTGCAGATTCATCAAGATCCTCTTGCCCAATGTCATATATTTTTTTTATTGAAGCTTGAAAATCGTTTTTAGAAATTCTTTTTCTGTCAAATTTGAGCAATAATAAAGAAAGTAAAGCAGTATGATTATCTGGGTAAAATTTTAATTCTTCTTCATAATATTCAATAGCTTTTGTAAAACTTGCTAATCGCTGACAATTTTCAGGAAGAGAGCCTAAATAAGAGTATGCTTTGAAATATAAAGCATTTTTCTTTGGCTTTATTCCATCATTTGTATAAATCACAAAATCCCAAAATTCCTGGAAATTAGTAACATAATTCCCCCCTGCTAATACTTTAATCAATAAAAAAGCTATCTGGCTATCAAAGATAAATTTATTAAAATAAAGAGAATCCTGCCTAATTAAATTTAGTTCAACAGCTTCAGGCTCAATAGAACCAGATTTGAAAAGATATAAAATTAATTTTACCTCTGTCGTATCAATATTTTTGTCAGGAAAATAACGAAATTGTATTTCCTGATTTTCAATTGGTTTATCAGGCTGAATTGTTAAATGACCTGAATATAAATCAAATTTTAATAAACTTAATAGAAGAAATAATTTAAGTAAAGTATTAAACATAATTGTTAATTTAATATTTTAATATATTTTAGTTATTTTGATTAGCTTTAATTATTGTTTATAAATATCTAAATTATAATAAATTTATAAAAATTTATTAATTGTCAAAATAAATCGTTATATTCATTTTTATATTGAGTTATTGAAATATGCTAAGAAGAATAATTAAAATTTTAATATAAGTTACTATTATATAAATTATTTTGTAAAACTAACATAGCTTCATCTGGTGAATTTGCGGTAAAAAAAAGTTTTGTGTCTTCTTTGCTTATCATTCCATATTCAACTAATGCATCGAAATTTATAATTTTTTTCCAATATTCTTCTGAGTAAAGCAAAATCAATCTCGGCTTTTTAAATTTTTCTGTTTGTCTCAATGTAAGAACTTCCATCATTTCATCTATAGTACCAAATCCGCCCGGAAAGACAATTAAAGCGATAGCAGGATAAACTAACCAAAATTTTCGCATAAAAAAGTAATGAAATTCAAAATTAAGTTCAGGTGTAATATATGGATTTGGGTCCTGTTCAACTGGTAAACTTATATTTAGTCCAATTGTTTTGGCTCCCGCTGCGTATGCTCCCCTATTGGCAGCTTCCATAATTCCGGGTCCTCCTCCTGTACAGATGAAGAATTTGTTTTTTCCGGGTAATGTTTCAGACCATTTTGACAGCTTATAAGAAAGCTCATAAGATTCCTCATAATACCTTGACATTTCAAGTTTCTTGTTCAAATAATGTAATTCATTCAATAATCTTTCTTTTTGAGGATTATTTTTGACACTTAAGAGTTTGCTTTCAATCTCTGAGATTTCTTTTTGCACTGTCTCTTTCGGTTTAATTCTTGCCGAACCGAAAAAAATTATAGTCTTATTGATATTAAATTTTTTGAATCTTTGCTCGGGATATAAATATTCGGAAAGAATTCTAATTAGCCTTCCATTTCCAGAATGAATAAATTCTTTATTATCGTATGATTTTTGAGGTTTTCCATTGCTGTTTTTCGTGGGATTTAAATTATGTTTAATTTCTTCCATCTAATAATCTTTTTAGTTTATAATTCATCAAATAACGAAAAAAACTGTAAAATGTTATCAATCATATCTATTTTTGTAATTGAAAATGTTTAACATCATTAGAAATTATATGAATTTAAAATTATCAAAAAGGATTGAACAAATTCCCGAATCTGTTTTTACTACAATGAGCCGCTTGGCAATTGAAAATCATGCTGTAAATTTAGGTCAGGGTTTTCCAGATTTTAATGGTCCTGAATGGTTAATCGAAGAAGTATATCAAGCTATGAAACAAGGAAAAAATCAATATGCCCCATCAATTGGTATATTAACTCTGAGAAAAAATATTACTGAATTATATAAATCTATTTATAATATTAATTGGTCTTATGATAGTGAAGTAATCGTTACCATGGGGGCAACCGAAGCTTTGTTTTCAGCTATTCATTCAATTATTAATGATGGTGACGAAGTAATAATATTTGAACCTTATTATGATTCTTATATTTATGACGTTCTTCTGGCTAATGGAATACCTAAATTCGTTACACTACATAAACCAGATTTTTCTTTCAATTTTGATGAATTTGAAAAAGCCATAACCAAAAAAACGAAGCTGATCATTATCAATAATCCACATAATCCTACAGGAAAAGTCTATTCATTTGAAGAACTAAAATTTATTGCAGACCTCGTAATTAAAAATAATTTAATTGTTATTAGCGATGAAGTGTATGAATTCCTAACCTATGATAATGTCTCTCATATACCGATATCAACTCTGCCCGGTATGAAAGAACGGACAGTAACCATTTCCTCTGCAGGCAAAACATTTGGTTTTACTGGGTGGAAAATTGGTTGGGCTTGTGCGGTTAAAGATTTAATTAAAGGTATCCATTCTATTAGACAATGGACAACCTTTGCAGTTAATACTCCATGTCAACACGCAATAGCCTATGGATTGACAAAAATAAATGAATATTTAACTGAATTCAGGAAATTATATCAAGCAAAACGAGATTTGATTATCAATGAATTAAAGGACAGCTTATTCTCTCCTACTATTCCTTATGGAAGTTATTTTATTATGGTTGACATTCCATCTGGGAAAAATGATATGGATTTGGCTATTGAATTAGTCAGAGATTATAAAGTAGCAACCATACCGCCATCGGTCTTCTATTCAAAATCTGACGAAGGTAAAACTATGCTCAGGCTTTGTTTTGCAAAGCAGGATGAAACATTGAAAAGTGGTATTAAAAGGTTGAAAGAGTATAAAATATAACTATGCTCAATATTCACAGATATTTTATGGAAATTGCTTTGGAGGAGGCAAAAAAGTCAGTTAAACATAATGATATTCCTGTAGGTTGCGTAATTATTATTGACAATGAAATAATTACCAAAACTCATAATATGGTAGAAAAGCTCAAAAATTCAAATGCCCATGCCGAATTTCTTTCAATTAATAAAGCCATGAGAATTCTTGGCGAAAAATATCTGACCGAAGCTACCTTGTATTCAACTCTTGAGCCTTGCCCAATGTGTGCAGGAGCAATTGTTTTAGCAAAAATCAAAAGGGTAGTTTTCGGTGCTTATGATTTGAATGCTGGTGCTTGTGGAAGTGTTTTTAATATATTACATAGTAAACACTTGAATCATCGGGTAGAAGTTATTTCAGGGGTTATGCAAAATGAATGTTCTGAACTAATTAGCAATTTCTTTAAAACCATCAGGGCAAATAAATGAATAAGACTACAAAAAATCTAATTGAACCAGCACTATTTATCGTCCCAACGCCAATTGGAAACTTGGAGGATATAACACTAAGAGCTTTGAGAATTCTAAAAGAAGCTGATATTATCGCTTGCGAAGACACTAGAAGAATGGGTCAATTATTAAAACATTATGATATTCAATCAAAACGGCTTGAAAGTTATTATGAACAAAATGAAATAACCAAAGCAGGATATTTGATAGAGCTCATCAATAATGGTTATTCTGTTGCTCTTACTACTGACGCAGGAACTCCCGGAATTTCTGACCCGGGTTTCAGAATTATTAAACAGGCAAAAGAAAAAAATATAAAAATCATACCTCTCCCGGGAGCTACTTCGATTATACCTGCTTTACTGGGTTCAGGTTTTGCTCTTAACGAATTTAAATTTGTCGGTTTCCCCCCCCACAAAAAGGGAAGACAGACCTTTCTCAATAATTTAAAACAAGAATCAAGTGTAATAATTATTCTCGAGTCCCCAAATAGAATTATTAAATTATTGAATGAATTATACAATGTGTTTGAAAATACAAGGAAGGTATGTTTAGCAAGAGAATTAACTAAAATTTATGAAGAATTCCTAATAGGTACCCCGGTCGAACTAATTGAATTACTCAACAAAAGACAAAATATCAAAGGCGAATTTGTTGTGGTTATTTCAAGTGCCTCTTAAACCACTGCGTTTTGTAACAAATTACTTCTTTAAGTGTCTTATATATGAAAATTATGTTTAATTTTGTCTTTTTATTTGATTAGAAATGTTTATTACTTTTGAAGGAATAGATGGCTGTGGGAAATCAACTCATGCTAAGTTATTATCAGATTTCCTAAATCAGAAAGGGTTTAGAACTTTAATTCTGAGAGAGCCCGGTGGAACTGACTTCTCAGAAAAAATAAGAGAAATTCTTTTGACTTCCGATTACGAATTAAATCCTCAGATTGAATTACTACTTTTTGAAGCTGCAAGAAGCCATCTGACTCAAAATGTTATAAATATAGAACTTCAATCTGGAACTGCTGTTATTAGTGATAGATTTTTTGATTCAACCACAGCTTATCAGGGTTATGGCAGAGGTATCGACATGGAAATAATCAAAATCTGCAATCATCTTGCTACTAATGGATTAAAACCTGATTTGACTTTCTTTCTTGACTTAGAAATCAATGAAGCCTTGTCTCGCTCCAAAGATAGAATCCTTGATAATATTGAAAAATCCGGTAACTCTTTTTTTGAAAAAGTTGTCGACGGGTATAAAAAAATTGCAAAAGATGAACCAGAAAGAGTTGTAATTATTAATGCTAATGGTTCAATTGAAGATACCTATAATCAAATTATTAATCATATCAACCAAAAATTTTTTCCTAACCAATGATCAATAGTTCTATGAAAAATAAATTAATCATTTTATTTGTTCTCATTTTATTTCCATACTTGCATGCTATTTCAAAGGAATACAAAGTCAAAGCATCTGATTTTATAATGTTCAATCATAAATCAGATTTAAATTTAACTACTTCCGAAGGATTGAATTTTTCATTAATAAAATCAAAAGCCGACGAGGTTTTTAAATCAAACTATCCACAAATAGAAATTAATTCTTTTCCAGTTTCAGTTAATAATTTCGACGATTTAGTATTAACATCTGTTCAATCAGCTATAGATTCAAATACTCAGTGGTATGCAGGAACGGAAAACGGAATAGTTAAAATCCCTCCCCCATCTCTTGTTTCATATAAAGGTATTATTAAAAATCAACCTAATTCCTATGTATTTATAAATTATACTGATGGGTATTTATTCAGTTATATCAAAAATGAAGAAGGTTATGTTTATTCCATCTCTCCTTTGAACGAAAAACAAAGCGATAATTCTCATATTCTATTATCTCATTATTCTAATGAAAATCAAAATAACTTCGTTTGTTTAACTGATAACAGCCAGATTACTTCAAATGAAGCTGATGATATTCTAAATCATAAGAAAGATGAATCACTCTCCAATAATATGTTAGAGCTTAAAATAGCCTGTGAGGGAACTTATGATTTTTTTGCCTTAATGGGTAGCGATCTGCAAAAAGCTTCGGCTTATATTGCTGCTGTTATGACACAGGTTTCAAAAATTTATCAGGACAATTTGAATGTTAATCTGATTATTTCTTATGTTTTAATTTGGCAGGAAGAATCCAAAGACCCTTACAAATCTACTGAAAATCTCTTTGATAAACTGTCTTTAATGCCCAATCTTTGGTATAATAAATCTGTTGACAGAGCCATAACATGCCTTTTTGCAGATTTATCAAACCAACCAGCTAATACTACTGTTGCAGGAATAGCTTTCAGCGGTTCACCTAATTATGGTACACTTTGTAATAAATCATTAGGATATTCTGTTTTTGGAATAAGAGGAAACGAGAAATACCCAACTATGAATTACACATGGGATGTTAATTGTGCCGCTCACGAGATAGGACATAATTTCAGTTCCCCTCACACTCATAATTGCGACTATTTTGTTCCCCCAATTGACACCTGTGTTACTGGAACTGATCCTGGAGGAATTTATGATGCTTGTATTAAAAGCGGAAAAGCTAAACCAATATTAGGTACTTTAATGAGTTACTGCCATTTGACTCATTCAACCAGAAGCGTTGACCTCAATTTTCATCCTCGCTGCATTACCATAATGCGAAAAGCTGCTGAAAATGCAAGATGTTTATATACCTCTCAATCTCCAAAAGTATTTTTAGTTGATCCCCTTGGCGAAAAAATATACAAAGCTAATACTGACCTAAAAATCAGATGGAGAGTTACCAACGTTAACTACGTGAATATCAAATATTCTCTCGATAGTGGCTTAACATGGATTGAACTAAAAAACAGAGTCAATGCAAATGATAACGAAATGATCTGGAAACTTCCAAATATTACCAAATGGAATGTTCTGGTTTTAATCGAAAATGCTGATAATCCTTCTGTGAACGATAGGTCGGTAAAAACATTTGCAATAGTAGCCCCTTCTATTGTTCTTGAAAATCCTTTAGAAGGTCAAAAATTTGGTCACAGAGAAACAATCAATCTGAGCTGGACTACCTACTTTGTAGATAGTGTCAGAATTGAATTTTCATCTGATGCAGGTAAAAATTGGGTAATAGTTAACAACAGTGTCAATGGTTTTACTTATAAATGGAAGATACCAACAATTAATAGCAACTATTGTAAATTAAGATTAATATCTTTACCTGATGAAACAGTTATTACTGAAAGTCCCATCTTTGCTATAGGTGCCCAAAGAGCTAAAATAATCAAGCCTAATGGTGGTGAAATTTTATGTGCTTCCTCAACTTATGAAATTGAATGGACTTCTGACTTTGTCAGCACAATTTTCATTGAATATTCAGTTAATAATGGTGAAAGTTGGCAAAGAGTTACTCTCGGTTCTTTTAAACCTAATACAAACACTTACACATGGGCAGTTCCAATTAAGCCAACCAAACAAGCTTTATTGAGGATCTATACAAAACCTGATTCAACAATCTACCTCGATACAAGTGATTATGTTTTTACCATTGATACATGTCTGACAAGCGTTGTTGAAAAAATACAATCTAAAAATTCTTTTAATTCGGTTGAGCTTATTCACAACTCTTCTCTAAATAAAATCAACTTGAAAATTAATTTTAAAACAGAAGTGCATTACCTTTCGGCAGATTTATTCGATTTAATGGGTAAAAAGATTGCAAATTTATTCAAAATTGAAAATCAATCTTTAGGAAATTTTGAAACTGAGACAGAATTACCAGAAGTATCTAATGGTAATTATTTTGTTGTTATACGATCGGAAAAAGATTATAAAGTATTTATGATTAAAATAATAAATTAAAAAGATATGAAGATGTTAAATCAATTAATTACTAAAACAATGCCACTAATCCCTAAAAGTATTATTCATCAGGTGGCAAAAAAATATATCGCAGGAGATGAACTTAGCGATGCAGTTAGAGTTACACAGGAATTCCAAAAACTTGGAGGGAAAACTACCATTGATGTTCTTGGTGAATTTGTAACTACCAGAGAACGTGCCTTGCACGAGAAAGAAATGGTATCAAAGGTTTTGGATGCTATAAATGAATATTCTCTTGATAGCTATTTATCAATAAAGCCAACCTCATTAGGTTTAGGTATTGATGAAAATTTCGGCTATGACAATATAAGCTTCATTGTTAAAAAAGCCAGTGAGCTTAATATTTTTGTTCGTCTCGATATGGAAAATTCACCATATACAACTCTAACTCTTGAATTATACAAAAAGTTACGTGCCGAAGGATTAAGTAATGTCGGAATAGTCATTCAGGCATATATGAGAAGAAGTGAAAACGATATAAAATCATTATTGTCATATAAACCTTCTATCAGGCTTTGCAAAGGAATTTACAAGGAATCACCCGAAATTGCCTATCAGGGTCGTGAGGAAATCAGGGATAATTATAAAAAACTTTTAAGGT
This sequence comes from uncultured Hyphomicrobiales bacterium, assembly GCA_964473465.1. Classification (GTDB taxonomy): domain Bacteria; phylum Bacteroidota; class Ignavibacteria; order Kapaibacteriales; family UBA2268; genus CALHRB01. The sequence continues at coordinate 166,753 of CAYYPE010000005.1, read as the reverse complement.
TGATAATTGATAACGGTATGTATGTTGGAATTGCTACTCACGATGAACCTCTTATTGTGGATGCAGAAAATTTAATTCAACAAAGATCAATTTCTAAGAGCGATTATGAATTTCAAATGCTTCTGGGTGTAAGAGAGGAAAAAAGAAATGAATTGCTCCGCAAAGGTCATAACGTTCGTATTTATGTTCCCTTCGGAAAGGACTGGTATGGTTATTCAACGAGAAGATTAAAAGAAAACCCAGATATAGCTGGTTATATTTTCAAAGCTATATTTTTTAAAAATTGATAAAGCTAATCAATACAAAATACATTTTTTGTCTTTTAGCCTTTTTAATTGGCTGTAGTAACGGAGATTTGCCTGAAGTTTCAAAGTCTCCATCGAAGAATCTTACTGTTGCTACTTTCAATGTTGAATGGCTGGGTGATATGGTCAACGACAGGGTTGATAGAATGCCTGAGGACTACAAATTAATTGCTGATATAATAATAAAATCAGATGCTGATATCATTGCACTACAGGAAATCGAAAATGAGAATGCTTTAAAGTTGCTTACCAAACATTTGACCGGATTTAAATATTACATTGGTAAAAAAGGTGGCAAACAAAATCTCGGTCTTCTTTATAAAAAAGATTTAAAAATAAAAATTAATGGTGAATATACCCCTCTGATTATTGAAGAAGGCAGAACAAGACCGGGACTCGTTTTTGAATGTAAGGCTGCAAATTTTGATTTCATTGGAATGGTGGTTCACTATAAGTCAAGTTCCAGATATGATGATACCAAAGAAAAGGTTCAAAAATCAAGAGAATTAAGAGCCAAACAAATTGAAAAAACTCATATCTGGGCTGATTCAATTCTTCGGAACACTAAGGAACAAGATATCATAATTTTAGGAGACTTCAACGACACGCCAGTTAGAAAAAAAGACAATCTTTTAGCAATTTTAAAATATGATACAAATTTTATTTTTTTAACCGAAAATCTTAAGAGCTGTAAATATCCTGCATTTTACTCTATAGATCATATTTTGATTTCATTATCAGTTAATAAAAGGTATATTAATAACAGCCTTAGAAGTTTGGATTTTCGTAGCATATTGACCGACGAAGAGGCAAAAAAAATATCTGACCACTGTCCTATATCAGCTATGTTTGATATATCAATTCCTGATAATGATTGATTTTTTAATAAATTTTCTTATATTGTATTTTGTTTTTTCTAAATTTAGGATTTGATATGCCAAGTTTTAACATTGAAGAAAGAGAAAATTATCAGATTATGAATTTGGTTGGTGACTATGTTGCTTTAGAAGATATTGATTTATTCAGAGAAAAGTTAAAAGAATTAGCTAAATCTGAAAAAAATAATGTTATTTTAAATTTAAAAGAAGTATCCTATCTAAACTCAACAGCTTTAGGAGTTCTTTTATCTGCTAATGCACTTTTCGAAAGAAATAATGGTAAACTTCTCATTTGTAATGTCAATGATTATCTAAGAAATATTTTTTCAATTACTAAGCTTACGTTTATATTTACATTATATTCAAGTATTGAAGAAGCTGCAAAAAAAATATCTTAATTTTCTTCTCTTTTTTTATGCTTGAAATTTAATAAATCCAAGTTGTTTTCAAATCTAAAAGAAATCAAAACTCCAATTATTGATACAAATATTGTGATCAAGGAAATATATAATCCTGTGTAAAATGTATCTGGCTCGAATTTAAGTTCCACTTTGTTATTTCCTTTGTTTAAACTAACAGCCATAAAGCAATAGTTTGCTCTATACAATTTTTCAGGTTTCGAGTTAACATAAACTTTCCATCCTGGGTACCAAATTTCGCTAATAACTAAAATTGAAGATTGGGAATTTTTAACCGAATACCTTGAATAATTGTTTTGAAAATCTTCGCAGAAAACTATATCAGTAATTGTGTCTTTATTTTCAGGCATTTTAATACCGGGTTGTTCCTCCAAAACAACAGTATTTCTAAAATCAATCTGCTCATTTGCCATTTTTTCTTTCAATATAGCATTAGGTATAACCCTAAATTGATTTACTAAATAAGCACGGTTAAAATAGCTGTCTCTTTCCGCGAAAGACCATGAACCTTTTTCCAGATCAACATTCAACTGATATTTGATATTATAGAGATCGAAAATAGTTTTGGTATCATTAATTGGAGGCTTAGCTCTTTGTAAAACCAATGGATTATAACCTTCGATTAGCATAATATTATCTACCATTCCTTGATTTCTCTGGAATGGCATAAAACTTACAGGTTGATAGATTCTGGCATTAACCCTGAATATGTCCTTTGGTAATTTTGGTTCTAATAAAGATTTTAGTTGTGGACTAAGCTTATAGATTTCTGCGGGATTCTGTGGGCTTCTATTAAACGAAATACCCGCTAAAAAGAGGTCAACTATAACGATGATAGTTATTATTATTCCACCTGAAGTTGCTGAAATTATTGATCTATTAATCAAAAATACAAAAAGAGTAATTATAGACAATAAAATCAAAGCAATGTTTCCATATTCAATTAACTGAGAATGATAACTTTCTGGTGTATTGAGAAATTTAGCGGCTGAGCCAGAACTAACTAATATTGCTATTATCATTGGAATAGCAAGTGCAATAATTATTCCAATCAAAGTGCTTTTTTCTTTAACTTTGTTCCACAAAGCATCAAATCCAAAACCGGCAAGAATTGAAAATGATAAAATTGTAAAGAACATTATTCTGGCCGGATTTCTAAAGCTACTAAACATTGGAAAATTGTAAAAAATGTCAAATATTACTCCACTTCTACCCAGAGCAAATAGAAATCCAAATAAAGCAATAAATGTAAATAGTTTTGTAAGATTATTTTTAAATGTCGAAAAAATTGCTATCAGACCCAGTATCAATGCCACTAAACCGAAATAAAAACTGGTTTCCCAATAAAAATAACTTTGATATTTTCCATCCCAGGTTAAGTAATACGAAGGGTTCTTTGTGTTTTGTCCGTCCACAAAACCAAAAACCTTTGGAACAACTGAAGCATAGACATGTTTTAATTGCAATGAACCTTCGTTTGCCATTTCGTAAGATATTTCGTTCCTTTGAGATAGAGAAGCTAATTCTCTTGATGGTAAAAATTGTATGGCAAAAATTCCAAATGCTACAATTATTGGAATTAAGGCTAATATCAACGTCTTGAATATCAATAATGGTTTTGATGTAAAATTTTCTTCATTTGTTAATAATTTAATATCTTTACTAAAAAATGAACTAATAAAAAGCCATAAAAATAATATTAAAAGGAGCAGACTCATATACAGGGTTGTTTGTGGATGCCCTGAAAGAGCTACAAAACCTAATATAATTCCAGATATTATGGAGTGATAAAATTTCTTTTCAATTATCCCTTTTATAAAAAATAACACTATTAATGGGAGCCATGATAAATGATATACAATCATTGGGTGAATAACATGAAAAACTAATTCCAACGAAAATGTATATGATATTGCTGCAATTATTGACCCTATTGAAGATATTTTTAAATACCTTGACAAAATATAAAAGTTCAGTAAAGATATAAAGAAATGTAAAATAACTACAATTTGAGTAATAGCTACTGGTAATGCATCTGGTCCGGGATTAAAAATTGATATCAGACGATTCAAGGGATAGAAAAATCCAACCTGAATATCTGCGAGGAATGGCATTCCGGCAAATGAATATGGATTCCAGAACGGTAAATTACCTTTTGCTAATTCTCTTGCGGCATAAGTTTGAACTGGCAATACATATTCCAAAAAATCTTCCCAGAAAAAGGAATTGCCAATTAATTGATCCCAAAAGAAAATTACCGTCAATAAAATGAAAAAAGGAATCACAACCCAAAGAGGAATCTCTTTTGGAGCTAATATTTTTATATCCTTGTTTATTTTAGTTTGTTTTTTGATTTTACTTGAATAGTTTTTTTGTTTAGACATAATTTTTTTCCTTAATCATTTTTTTGTGCAATTGTAAATATTGATAAACCAAAAGGTAGAGAGGTTTTTGTTAAAATACGTTTCTCGAATGCAAATATTCTCAAGAATAATTTGTTTATAAAAGGTGATACTGGTTCGATAACATCAGCTTCCGGATTATTCGGTGTTTTTTCTTTATTCATGATATTATCATAGAAACGCTTTAAAATTGCTGGAAAAAAAAGAAAAGAATTAAAATAAGATGAAAAGATAATACGAAAACCTGATTCCTCTAATAGATGATTAAACCTTTTTTGGGTGTATCTTCTTTTGTGCATATGAATAATATCATGATTACTCCATAACCACTGATATGCCGGGACAGTTGCGATTAAATATCCGTCCTTTTCCAGAATCTCATTTGCTCGCTTAACAACAGAATTATCATCATCAATATGTTCAATAACATCCAGAAAAAGAGTTGCCGATATTTTTGAACTGCCTGATTCAAATTCGTCGAGTGTCCCAAGGAATAAATTATTAAGATTTCTTTGTTTGCAATATTCCAAAGCTATTTCTGAAGTATCAAGACAAATCACATCATATTCGTTTGAGATTAATTTTGAAAAACCACCAGTTCCGCATCCAACATCAAGAATTGTTTTGCCTTTAAGTTCAGGTGCATAGTAATTTATTAATTCTTTAACAATTTGGTTTCGAGCAACAAACCACCAATATTTATCTTCCTGAACAAATTGAGTATGATATACTATTTCCTGCATTAAAAATAATTAATTAATTTTTAAATCTGATTTAATTAATAAGAAAAATGCAATATAGCAGTAGAGATAATAATATACAAGTTTAAGCGTTATTTTCAGAGAAATTTTGTAATTCATAATCATTGGTATTTTTATGAGTCTTGAAAAAAAAATAATCGAAGACCTTAAAGAAGCTACTAAAAAAGGTGATAAATTAAGGATGGAAACACTTCGATCAATCAGGGCAAGCATTATTGAATTTAATAAGAGTGGCCTTGGGAGGGAAATGAATGAAGAAGACGAAATTAAAATCCTCCAGAATCTAGCTAAGAAAAGAAAAGATTCCATTGAAATGTTTGAAAAAGGTAATAGATTCGACCTTGCCGATAGGGAAAAAAGTGAACTTGAAATTATTAAATCTTATTTACCTCAGGAACTATCTGAAGATGATATAAGACATATCGTAAAAAAAATCATTGTTGAATCAGGTGCCAAAGATTTGAAAGATTTAGGAAGAGTGATGAGCATCGCTATGAAAGAAATGAAAGGCAGAGCTGATGGTCAGATTGTTCAAAACATTGTCCGCAGTTTACTTGGATGAATTTAGTCGAAAGGTTTAATCATAAATGAATATTGCACCAAGATCGAATAATGAATCAACAAACCTTTCCATTACTGATTATAATCTTAATGATACTGTTGCATTTGATAATAACACTGCCTATTATGATTTTGACAGTGATTTGAGCAAAGGAAATTATTCTGAAGACAATTTAACAAATCAGACACTAAAACAATTAGAATTCCATTCTGTCCTTGAAAAAATAAGCAAGTATTGTTTTTCTGATCTTGGTCGTTCCATTATATTATCATCTTATCCAACAGATAACCTTAACTGGCTCACTAAAGAATTCCAGTTGATCGAGGAAATGGTTATTGTTCTGACAGAAGACGATCCAATGCCAAATGAAGGAATGAATGACATTAGCACGAAACTTAACAAAGCAAGAGTCAATAATGCCTGTCTTTCCTCCGAAGAAATTCTCAAGATTTATGACATGCTAAAGCTTTCAAGGTTAATCAAAAGCTATTTCGATCAGAGGAAAGAAAAATATCCTGAATTATTTCGTGAAAGTGAAATATTATTTGTTAATAAAATATTAGAAAAGCATATTTCTGATGCCATTGATATTACTGGCGAAATAAAAGATACAGCATCAAGAGAACTCTTCAGAATCAGGTCTGAAATAAGGGAAAAATCCAATAGATTAAGAAACAGATTGCAAAGAATACTAAAAAAAGTTAGTGAAGACAACCTGATTCAGGAAGATTTCTTTACAATCAGAGAAGGCAGGTTTGTATTACCGATTAAAGCAGAAAACAAAAGACAGATTCCGGGTATTATCCATGGCGTTTCTCAAACCGGTGCTACTGTTTTTCTTGAACCGACCGAGATTATTGATATGAATAATGATATTTCCCTTCTTCAAAATGAGGAAAAAAGGGAAGTGTATAGAATCCTTTCTAATTTAACTTCGGAAATTGGACAAAATTATCGTGAACTGCAGGTCTCAAAATCAATCATAGCCCATTTTGATTCAATTCACGCCAAAGCTAAATATTCTATTGAATTTGGTGGAATTCAACCAACATTGCACAATTCAGACGAGATTGAACTGACTAATGTAAGACATCCCCTACTTGTTCATAGCAAAGGATTAAAAAATGTGGTTCCTCTTAATATTTCCTTCTCAAAACATAAAAGAGGTCATCTCATTTCTGGACCTAATGCAGGCGGAAAAACTGTCGCATTGAAAAGTATTGGTTTAAATTTACTAATGACATTGAGCGGAATCTTTCCGATAGGTTATTGCTCCACTGGATATAGAAGAATTTTTTCTTCTATTGGTGACAATCAATCTATTGAAAACGATTTGAGCACATTTAGTTCACAAATGTTACAGATAAAAAAAATTCTTGATAATAGCTCATCTGACTCCCTTGTTTTAATTGATGAAATTGGCTCCGGGACCGATCCACAAGAAGGCTCTGCTTTAGCTGCTGGAATTCTTGAGTCATTTCTCGAGATGAATACTTATTTCGTTGTTACAACTCATCAATCATCTCTTAAAAGTTATGCCCTCAGAAAAAATGAAATTGATAATGCTTCAATGGAATTCGATTTAGAAAATATGAAGCCAACTTACAAATTTCTTCAGGGTGTTCCCGGGAACAGTTATGCCTTTATTATGGCAAAAAACATTGGTTTGTCTAACCTGATTCTTGAAAGAGCCAAAAATTTTATTGGTGATAAACATAGTGAAATCGAAGAAAGTATAAGTATTCTTCAAAAACATAAATCCGAAACCGAGACTCTTCGAAATTCATTAGCTCAGGAAAATTTAAAAGTAGAAGCCTTAAGAAAAGAACTTGAAACACAGCTCAAAGAAATTAAGCAAAAAAAGCAAAAATTAATTAATGAAGGAATATTGGAAGCTAATGAGCTGCTTCAAAAAGCTAATTCGTTAATTGAAAATACAATTCGTGAAATACGGGAAGAAAAAAAATCAATATCTGATATTAAGAAGGAATTTAATTACAATAAAGCCCAACTGGATTCTGAAATAAAACAATTTAGCGATAAATATGATTTTCCGTCAACTACTGAAGATAAGATTAATATCGGTGATAACGTTTATTACGAAGATCCATCAAGCATTGGCACTGTTCTCGAGATCTCCGAGGATAATAAAACTGCTCTGGTTGACTTTTCGGGAATGAAATTCAGGTTACCAGTATATAAATTATTTAAAGCTCTCTTTCAACCAACAAAATCCCAACAGGTTTCCGAAATTAAATTCGGGACTTTTTCAACTATTGATTTACGTGGCAAAAGAGCAGAAGAGTCAATAAGAGAAGTTGACCAGCTGATTTCTGATGCCTTAATCAGTAATTTACCTTATATTACCATTATTCATGGCAAAGGTACAGGAGCTTTGAGAGAGGCTATCCATGAATTCCTTAAGGCTCATCCATCAGTTTCCTCCTTCAGATTAGGAAAGCTTGAGGAAGGCGGAGCTGGAGTAACTATAGTTGAGTTATAATTATTTTATTATTTTTGTAATTGTTTTTTAGCCCGGATGGCGAAATTGGCAGACGCGCTACATTCAGGGTGTAGTGAGGGTAACCTCATGCAGGTTCAAGTCCTGTTCCGGGCACTTTTTCCAAAGAATACCACTAAATAATTAATGTCTGATAAGTTTAGATCATCAACCATAATTTTCTTTTCAGTTTTATTAGTCTTTGCAATCCGCTTAATATCGTTTTTTATCTATGATATTTATGATGATGCTTTTATAACTTTCAGATACGCCCAAAATTTGGCTTCTGGAAACGGATTGGTATATAATCCCGGTGAATATATTCTTGGAACAACATCTCCCCTATTTGCTATTATTATTTCATTCATCTATAAAATCGGCCTCCCAATACCAGAGTCGGTTGTCATTTTAAATATTATCTTTGATTCCTTAACTGTTTTTATCATTTCTAAAGTATTTATACACAACAAAAAGATAATTGAACTCGGTATTTTCTTATTTGTTTTTTCTGGCAGCGTTCTAATTTCAAGAATAACTTCTGGTGGAATGGAAGTAAATTTGTTTCTTCTGCTATCAATTCTAACGATTTTTCTTTATCTACAAGAAAAAAAAATTTATGCTTTTATTATTTGCTCATTAACTTATTTTGTTCGTCCAGAGTCTATTTCATTGATAGTTATCTTATTACTTAATGAATTTTTTTCTAAAAATAATAAAAATGCAATAGTATTAGCAATTATAAGCTTTGTCACTCTATTAATCCCCCTATTTATTATTTATAATATTTATGGGAATATACTTCCACAATCTGTTCTTGCAAAAAGTGAATTGACGGGAGGCTCAATTTATGAACTCATAAATATGTTTTTCTTAAGAGATCCAATTTCAATAATAACACTCCCTTTTGCATTGATTGGATTTACAAGAATTAACAAAACAGAACCTTTCTTAAAAATTTTTGGTTACTGGATTCTATTGTTAATAATTTCATATCTTGTCATCAGACCTCATCCATGGCCATGGTATAGTTATGTAATAAGATCTGGATTTGCCTTATTTTCTGGCTTAGGATTTGTTTATATTTTGAGTTACTTGAAAAAATTCGAAAATTTTTTAACTTTCAGAAAAATCATTTTCTTCTCAGCCATTGTAGCCTTATCATCTAACTTAACTACCGGATATTTTCAAGGATTCAAGCCAGTTACCAGACATATTTATTACCCTTTGAAAAATTGGGCAAAAATTAACAAAACAAGCGATAAAAATTTGATAGCTGATGACATCGGAATTATAGGTTTTCATTTCGAAGGTTATATCCATGACACTCAAGGTTTGGTATCTTCAAGATTTGTTAAAAAAAATGAAAGGTTTGATTTTTTTAGATCTACACAGGCAGATTTTTTATTTCTTAATTCCAATCAGGAAAATGTTGACCTTATGTTCAATACTGAGTTAAATAATTATTACCAACCAATTGCAAGATATTCCAAATCAGGTGATAAAGAAATAAGCAAGAATATGAAAGAATACCCACAGGGATGGATTCAGGATTATATATTATTCAAAAGAGTAAGTGAATAATATTCATCTTTTGCTTCTATCATCTTAAAACAAATTTGATTCAATAATTAATAATCTAAAATTAAAAATAAAATTAATAGCAGGGATATTCCAGGCTTTTTTTTATAAATTGCAAATAATTAAATTTGAATTTCAATTTTTTTTCTACAAATCTGGAATGAATATGAAATTTCTTACTTTTACTTTCTCTGTTTTTTTATTTTACAGCTCTTTTATACTTGCTCAAACTGAATACAAAAGTGAAAAATATGTCGGACCACAGGATTACACGTCTAATATCAGACCTAACGGAAAATTAATTTTAAAAGGACCGGCAAACGACACTCTTACAGAGTGGCAAAGCCTTCCTTTTGATTTCTACTTTTACGGAAAAAAAGTTGATGGGTATTTTATATCTGATGACGGATATATAACTTTCTCAAAAAATGCCAAAAAAACATCTTATCAAAATCAACCAATTCCAAGTAGCGAAGAACCAAACAACGCAATTTATGGTTTCTGGGAAAAACTTAAGTTAGAAAATGTTATGACAATGTGGTCTAATGAAATCAGGAGTATAACACTCGGAGAACCACCAGAAAGATTCCATGTTGTTATGTGGATTTCTTCTATTCCCGAACAAGAAACATTTACTTCTGCAAGTTTAAGCTTTGCTGTTGTTTTAATGGAAAAAAATAGTGTTATGAATATTGTTTATGTAGCTGGTAGAAAAAATTCCCGTTTAAATGGCACCATCGGAATTGAAAATGAAGATGGCACAAAAGGTTTGATGCTCGAAAATAGCCCAAATTTTGACTTTCCTTCATTGACTGCAGGCAATTCTGACGACATTACCTTCACTATCGCAGAAAACACTTTGAGCAAAGAATACGATTATGTTGTTGATAATATCATTTCATTGCGTCCTAACCCTTCCCGAGACTATATTAACATCAATTCAAACAATGAAAATCTTATTCAGTCAGTTAATATTTTTTCTCTCGATGGAAAAAAAATTAGTGAAATTAACTCGGTCAAAACCTCTTTAAAAATTGATATTTCTGATTATCCATTCGGTATCTATCTGGGTCAAATTAAGCTAAACACAGGGAAAATCGTATTTAAACCATTTATAAAAGAATAAATTTAACTACAAGAAAAGTTACAAAAAATAATTTTAAAAAATATGACGACATTTGGTTTTGGACTCATGGTTGTCAAAAAAATTGTTGATGAACATAATGGATTAATAAAAGTTGAATCTGAAATTGGAAAAGGTTCAAAATTTATTATTAAATTGCCTTTATCCAAGTTGTAATTTTTTTTAAAGGTTAAAATTATGGCAAAAATTCTTATTGTTGATGATGATAACGATATTATTATTTATTTAGGAACACTTCTGAGAGATAATGGATTTGATGTTATTGAAGCTCTTAACGGAAAAGAAGGCTTCGAAAAAGCACAATCCGAAAAGCCCGATTTGATATGTCTTGATATTTCAATGCCCGAAGAATCCGGCGTTAAGGCTTACAGAAATCTGACTGAAAACGAAGTTACTAAAGATATACCGATTTTTATTGTTACCGGTGTTGCTCATGATTTCAAAAACTTTATTGAAACAAGGAAGCAGGTGCCTCCACCCGTTGCTTATTTTGATAAGCCTATTGATAAAGATGATTTTATTAGTAAAATCAAGAGTGTTCTAAAAATTAAATAATACCTTATCTTAAATTTTCTTTTTCTTTAAAATGGAATGGTAACTGCCGTTCCATTTTATTTTATTTTTCAATATTCCTAAATCTTCAATTTCTAATTCAATTGTATCTCCATCTTTTAGCCAAACGGGATCATACTCTTCTCCCCTTTCTTTGGCTAATCTCGTTCTTGTGCCGTTTAATTCAAGATAACAACCTGTTCCAACTGTTCCCGAACCGATAACATCCCCCGGCAAAATTTCTACTCCATAAGATGCTCTTTCAATTATTTCTGCAAAAGTCCAGTTCATATCTGAAGTGTTACCTCCCGAGATTTCAAGCCCATTATGTCTGGCTTTCATTTCAAGTTTATATTTATTACCGAAATCAGTCTTTATCATTTTGTTTTCTAATTCATCTGGTGTAACCAACCATGGTCCGAGTGTTGTTGCAAAATCCTTTCCCTTTGCCGGTCCTAAATTGAGTTTCATCTCCTCCATCTGAAGAGTTCTTGCTGAGAAATCATTCATAATTGTAAAACCTGCAATGTAGCTGTCTGCAACATTAGAGCTTATATTCTTGCCTTTTTTTCCGATTATGATAGCCCACTCAAGTTCGAAATCAAGTTTGTTAAGATGATCGTATTCGACTTCAATTTCCCCCTCCCCAAAAACAGAGTTGTGATTAGTGAAATAAAAGATAGGATATTGGTCAAATTCAGGAATCATCTCCAATCCTCTGTTTCTTCGTGCTGCTTCAACGTGCTGACGGAATGCATATCCATCACGACAAGAAGGTGGATTGGGTATAGGAGACAAAAATTTAATAGGTTTTTCTACCTTGTAATTTTGATTTGAATTCAGCTCTTCAAATACTTTTCCTGATAATTCATAATTTTTCTCCCAGTCTTTAAGCAGACCCAACATATCTGAAGGCAGAATTATTCCTGATTTCTCTGCTTCATTTGCAAGGTCAATTACATTGTCATTTATTATTAAACCCAATCTTGGTTGATTTTGTTCATTTAAATATGTGACGAGCTTCATTTCTTTCCTAATAATTTTTTGAATACATTTAAAGAGTAATCCATTTGTGTATGTGTGCCAGTGCTTATTCTCACTCCATTAGGAACACCAAACGGAGGCAGATGACGAACCAGAATACCATTGTCGTAGCATTTATCAACAAAATTGCTCGCTAACTCCTGATTTTCAAAAAGTATCATCACAAAATTAGCATAAGGTTTTACGTAATTAATATTTAATTCATCAAGTAAATTTGTCAGCCTTTCTATCGAAATAGTATTCAATTTTATAGTTTGAAAAATAAAGTCATAGTCGGTCAGTGCAGCCAGAGCTATCTTTTGAGCAATTGAATTAGGTTCAAAAGGTAATTTTACTTTATATAAAGTAGAAATCAGTTTTTCAGGACCAAAAGCAAAACCTATTCTGATTCCTGCTAATCCATGTGATTTGGAAAAAGTCCTTATGACTATCAGATTTTCCTGCTCAAATTCCAAACCATCAGGATATCCTTCAAATAATGCTGCATAAATGGAATAAGCCTCATCATATACTATCAATATATCTTCAGGAACTCGTCTTAAAAAAGATTCGAATTCATCTCTGAAGAACATCGAACCCGTGGGGTTATTTGGATTTGATAAAAAAATAATTCTTGTTTCTGGTGTTATTGAATTAATTATTGCCTCGAGATCATATTGATGATTTTTCATTGGTGCTTTTATCAAATTTCTGCCCAATTTTAATATGTTAACAAAATAACCTATAAATGTCTCTTCGGCAGTTAAAATATCATCACCATAATCTGAAAAGGCTTTTATTATATCTCCGATAATCGCATCAGAACCACTACCAGCTATGATATTCTTCTCTGGCTTCCCTAACATTTCAGACAAATAGCTGATTAGTTCGGTGGCTCCAACATCAGGATAGATAGATAAATATTTCGTTGTTTCCTTTAATGCTTCAATAGCTTTTGGTGATGCTCCCAGAGGGTTTTCATTCGATGCAAGATTAATGAAATCACTAATGTTTTTTTGCTTCCTGCCTGATTTTAACTTGTTACCGGGTTTATAAGGACTAAGATTCTGAATATAATCAGGAATTTTTATCATAAAAAATAAAATCAATTAACTAAAAACTATTCAATCGAGCCAAGATAAATAATATTTTTCATCCATAGTTTCATTTACGTTTTTTGTTGCTCCTAATGGGGCAAATGTATCTATCATAACAGCGTATTCAAATGTTTCTTTGGCTCCTAATGATTCTTCAATCTTGCCGGGTTGAGGTCCGTGAGGTAAACCAAGTGGATGTAAGGTTACAGACCCCTCTCCTACCCCCTTGCGAGACATAAAATCCCCTTCTACATAATATAGAACCTCTGCACTTTCGACATTGGTATGAAAGTAAGGAACAGGGATAGCCTCAGGATGAAAATCAAAAAGTCTCGGACAAAAATTACATAATACAAAATGTTGTGTGTCGAACAATAAATGAACAGGAGGTGGTAAATGAAGTTTACCAACCTTTGGTGCAAAATCCTTTATATTTATTGCAAAGGGATATAAATATCCATCCCATCCAACAATGTCATAAGGGTGATGTGGAAGGATGTATTCAAAAATTCTCAATCCTGTCTTTATCAATAATTTGAAACGACCATCATTATCATAAGGTTCGAAATATTCTGGAAGTTTAAAATCTCTCTCGCCATATGGTGCATCTTCAGTTAATTGACCGTAATCATTTCTGTAGTGTTTGGGAATTTCGAAAGCAGTGTCAGATTCAACTATAAAAAGCTTGTTGTTTTCGAAACTATTAAAATTCATTTGATATATTGTACCCATCGGAACGATTATCTGGTCGCCGGGTTCAAATTTAATCTTTCCATATTCAGATAAAAAAATGCCTTCTCCGTGATGAACAAATATATATTCATGAGAATATGCATTTTTATAAAAATATTCACTGTTTTTAGTCGGATGGGCAGTGCTTATCAAACAATGTGGGTTCTGAAGAAAAATATTCCTTGAGCTAAAAAAATCACCTTCACTTTTTTTCAGGTCTGTCTTGAAATGTATATGCTGTAAAGGCATATCATCCCATAAATCCATATGTATTCTATCCAGCTCCCGAATTTCTAAAGTTTTTGTTGGTGCATTTATATGATATTTTGTGCTGTAAATACCAGAAAAACCTTTTGTACTGACCAATTCCTCCCTGAATAAAGATTTTCCATCTTTTTTATAAAATGTAATATGTTTTTTTGTTGGTATTAAACCAAGTTTATGATAGAATGCCATAATGTTCTTTAAAAATTGTTAGACTTTAGTTTTGATTAAATTACCTCTTTTTTCCTGATCTCTTTCTATAGCTTCAAATAATGCCTGAAAATTTCCCTGACCAAAACCTGATGCTCCATTTCTTCGCTGAATAATCTCGAAGAAAAACGTCGGACGATTGAATACTGGTTTTGTAAATATTTGTAGTAAATATCCCTGTCCTTCGACATCACATAAAATGCCAAGTTTCTGTAATTCATTTATATCTTCAGTTAATCCAAATTCACGTTTTGATAATGCCTCATAATATGTATCAGGAGGTGCATCCAGAAATTCTACTCCATTTGCTTTCAAAGCACTGACCGTCTTAATGATATCAAGCGTGCTGATTGCTATATGCTGAATACCTGAACCTCTATATTGTTGTGTATATTCTTCAATTTGCGAAAGTCGCTCTGCTTCGTATGGTTCGTTAATTGGATTTTTGATTATCCCATCTTTTGACCTGACAACTTTTGAAAGTAATGCAGAATATTTTGTTGAAATATCGCCCGGACCAAAATATATAAATGTTTCAAAATCTAACGATTTATTTATATAATCAGCCCAGTAATCCATTTCATTTATATGAACATTTCCAACAATATGATCAATTAACTTTAACCCTGTTTCTTCGCATTTAATTTCAATATTCTGAATTGGCTCGCCAAATCCCGGCTTAAACAATCCTTGATAATTATCATAATTAACAAAATTAATCTCGCAATCACCATAAAGTCTTATTGCAGCTTCTTCAACATAACCCTGATTATCTTCGCTTTTTTGTGGTAGTCTGACCGGGATAGCTCCATTTTTGATGGCTTTATTAAAGGTTTCCTTTACATCAACTACTTCAACAGACCATCTTTTTACTCCATCACCATGAAGTTCAACAAAAGAATTAATATCAAATGTTTCGGGTTGCAATGCTGAAGTAATCAAGAACTTCATTCCAAAATCTGACTTCAAAAGGAAGGATATCCTATCCCGAACTCCAGTCTCGGGTCCTCTGTATGCTGAGATTTTCATCCCTAAAGCTTTAGCAAACCAATAAGCTACTAACTTAGCACTACCAACGTAAAACTCAACATAATCATAGCACCTGATTCCCATTGAATTTTGTGGTATTTTGCTTGGGATACCACCATAACATATATCCATTTGCATGATTTACCTCATTTAAATTTTATCCTCAAACTTAGTTTATTTTATTACTAAATAAATCAATGTTAAAATATAATAAATTTTAGTATTAATTGTTAAATTTGATTTGAATTAAATACAAATTACAATTTTTTTTGCAAGTTTAAAATATTTTTTAGCTGACCAATAAGAGATCTTTTTATGATTAGTTTTGAACCAAATCAATTGACACAAAGGCAAGTTCATGGTTATATGCTTGGTGGAATTGCTCCAAGACCGATAGCTCTTGTCTCTACGATTTCCGAAGATGGAATTCTCAATCTTTCGCCTTTTTCTTTTTATAATGCTTTTGGCTCTAACCCTCCTATAATAGCTTTCTCACCCGCAAGAAGAGGACGGGATAATACTTTGAAAGATACCTATAATAACTTAATTTCAACAAAGGAATGTGTTGTTAATGCAGTAACTGAATTTATGACCCATCAGATCAATTTAGCCTCTGCTGAATTCGAACCTGAAGTAAATGAATTTGAAAAATCAGGATTGACCCCTATTGACTCAGACATGGTTAAACCCAAAAGAGTAAAAGAATCACCTTTTCAAATGGAATGCAAAATGATTAATATGTTTCATACAAGTGACAGACCTGGAGCTGGCAATATCGCTATATGTGAGGTCATTAAATTTCATATTGCTGATGAAATCATTAAAGATGGGATTATCCACCCTAATCTAATCCGCCACATCGGAAGAAATGGAGCCGATTTTTATACAAATGCCTTTGGTGATTCTTTGTTCAGTTTAAAAAAGCCACCTTCTAATCCTGTTGGTTATAATGCTTTGCCAGAATATATATTAAAATCCAGAATTCTCACTGCAAATAATTTAGCTAAACTTGCCATAAGTCAAGTAATTCCTTCTAATGATGAAGCTAAAAAATTCTTTGATTCCATCGCAACAACTGAATGCACTGAAAATACTTTTTGGATTCATTATTACAATAATAACTTTGAGCAAGCAATTTCATCTTTGAAATATCTAATTTTAAATGGATTTTATAATTCATTAATCTTTATTGAATTATTGATACAGCAGGCTTTGAACAATGATGATATTGAAAAAGCATGGTTATTAGTTATTTATTACGGAATGATACATGACAATTAATGATAAAAAACCTCTTTGGATTCCTTCAAAAGATAGAATTGAAAAATCCAATCTAATAAACTACATTCATTGGGTTAACAACCGTTTTAACCTATCTTTTAATAATTATCAAGAACTTTATTCATGGTCTATAAATTCAATCGAAGATTTATGGTTATCCATTTTTGAATATGGTAAATTTTTATATTCAGGTAATCTTGAATCCGTTCTGGATTATGAATACAAGGGAAAAAAAGTCGCTCCCGGTGCAAAATGGTTCAATGGTATAAATCTTAATTTTGCCGAAAATTTACTAAGAAATCGTAGTGACAAATATGCTATTATTAGTTATAATGAAAATGGATTAGAGTCTCAAATCACCTACGATGAATTATACCATAATGTAATTATATTGAGGGAATTTTTAAAGCAAATCGGAATATCAAAGAATGACACCGTTGCCGCAATTTTACCTAACTCGTCAGAAGCTGTTATAGCTATGTTAGCTGTTACAAGCATTGGTGCAGTCTGGTCATCGGTTTCTCCTGAGTTTGGTCAAAATAGCATCATTGACAGGTTCTCCCAAATAAATCCCAAATTAATCATCGCAGTTGATGGCTATTTCTACAATCAGAAGTATTTTGATATCTCCCGCAAAATTCAAGAAATTTCAAATTCTTTGCCATCTAATCCTGAATTGCTATTGATTAAAAAAAATAATGAAACAAATTCTGGCTTTGATTATCTTTGGGAAGAAATTTTTAATAAAATATACGAAATTGATTTTGAAAATGTTGAGTTCGAGCGGTTTCCATTTCAACACCCTGTCTATATCCTTTATTCATCTGGAACAACAGGCAAGCCAAAATGTATTGTTCACGGGGCTGGGGGAACTCTTCTACAGCACTTTAAAGAGCTATTTCTTCATACCGATTTAAAATCAGAAGATACAATCACTTACTACACAACCTGCGGCTGGATGATGTGGAACTGGCTGGTCAGTTCTCTACAGATTGGTTCTACCATTTTTCTGTATGATGGAAGTCCATTTCAACCTTACCCAAAAATACTTTGGGATTTGATTGATAAATTTAAAATAAACATCTTCGGGACAAGTCCAAAATACCTTTCAGCTTGTCATCAAGCAGGATTAGAACCTATTAAATCAAATAATTTAAACTCATTGAAAACAATTTTATCAACCGGTTCCCCTCTTACCCAAAAAAACTTTGAGTATGTTTACACAAAAATCAAAAATGATGTTCATCTGGCATCAATTTCCGGTGGAACAGATATTATTTCTTGTTTTATGCTTGGAAATCCTATTTTACCTGTCTATTCCGAAGAAATTCAATGCAGAGGATTGGGTATGAAAGTTGAATGCTGGAATAATGAAGGTAAAAGCATTGCTGGTGAAAAAGGAGAATTAGTCTGCACCGAAATCTTCCCCTCGATGCCAATTTATTTTATGAATGATTCTTCTTACCAGCTATACAATCAAGCATATTTTAATCACTTCCCTAATGTTTGGAGGCATGGAGATTTGATTGAAATCACTCCACGTGACGGAATCATCGTATATGGAAGATCTGATGCAACTCTTAATCCCGGTGGAGTCAGGATTGGCACTGCCGAAATTTATCGTTCTGTTGAAGAATTAGACGAAGTATCTGATTCCCTTGCTGCTTCAGTAATTATTGATGGTGATTCAAGAATAGTTCTTTTTGTCGTTCTGAATGGTGTTAATCTCGATGATAATTTAAAGCTAAAAATAAAAAACAAAATTAAAAATGATTTATCACCCAGACATATTCCCGATTTTATTTTTCAAATTAATGAAATCCCTTTGACTATGAACGGGAAAAAAGTTGAAATTGCTGTTACAAAAATTCTGAACGGATTACCCGTTGATAATTTAGAAGCTCTTGCAAATCCGGAATCACTAAATCAATTTAAAAACCTTAAATTCTGAATTATTTTTTATTTTTGTTTTTTTATCGTGTTAATTTTTGAATAAGATATGAAAACAGTTGATGATTTTAGGATTAAACTAATAGCAGATTATACAAGTCAGGCAGTTCGCAAGGCAGACAAGATATCCAAAAAGATTGCTTATCTTGAATTTGACGGGCTTTTTAGGGTTAAAGGTGAATATGTCCAACTTTGCCCTAAAGGCACTGCATTTCCGGAAATTGTGAACATACCTCTCTCTCCTGATGCCTCCAAATGGATTTACGATGAAGTTGACCAAATGCACTGGAAAATTGGGTATTATCTCATTCAAAAAATTAATAATTTATACGATACTGATTTACTTTTGTTCGAAGATTGGGAATTTGCCAGATTTGATGACGATGAAGCTATTTGTGTGAACTTTATTCTGAGCGTTAAAATGGACGATCCAGTTTGGATTGCTCTTGACGAAAATACTCAAAGAGAGATTAGGATTCTTTTTGATGCTATAGATAACTCAAAGTATTTTCTTCATTCTATTGATTCATACTTTTATTCAGAATCTTTACATCAGGAAGTTGATTTAGACTATAAAAATCATTTGAAAGCAAGATTATAATTCTAACCTTTAATTACCGCAATCGGTTTTAATCTTGCTATTCTTTTTGCAATATTTGCTCTACAAACAACATCAACCACCTGCTCTACATTTTTGTAAGCCTGCGGGGCTTCTTCTGTTACTCCTTTCATCGAACCAGTCTGGATTAAAATTCCTTTATCGGCTAAATCATTTAATAATGACTCGACAGGGATGTTTTTTTTGGCAGTAGTTCTTGATAATAACCTTCCAGCTCCATGACATGCAGAACCAAAGGATTCTCTCATACTTGCTTCCTGACCGGCAAGAACATAGGACTTTGTTCCCATACTCCCGGGAATCAAAACCGGTTGTCCTACTTTCTTATATTTTGTCGGAATTTCAGGATGATTCGGTGGAAAAGCCCTTGTTGCTCCTTTTCGATGAACGATAACCTCTTTCTCTCCTTCATTTATTCTATGTTTTTCAATTTTTGCAATATTATGGGCTACATCATATAGAATATTAACTTTGCTGTTTTTACCAAATACTGTTTCCCAGCTGTTCCTGATTTGATATGTTATTATCTGACGGTTAACCCATGCAAAATTAGCTGCGGCACTCATTGCAGAAAAATAAGATTTCCCCTCATCAGAATAAAAAGGAGCACAGGCTAATTCTATATCAGGCAAATCAATTTCATATTTCTTCAATGTTTTTGTCATCAATCTGATATAGTCTGTGGCTACCTGATGTCCTAAGCCTCTTGAGCCTGTGTGAATGAGTAAAACTATTTGTCCCTCACTCAGATTGTAAATCTTTGCACCATCTTCATCAAAAACTTTTTCCACAAAGTCAATCTCAATAAAGTGATTTCCTGCTCCCATTGTTCCTAACTGATCTCTCCCCCGCTCTTTTGCTTCATTGGATACTTTTGAGCTATCGGCGGTTTTTAAAAATCCTCTGGATTCAATAAATTCTGTATCGTTCGATCTTGTATATCCTTCTTTTTCAGCCCATTTACAACCACCATCTAATACATGGTCAAGCTCTTTTATGCTCAACTTTATCAAACCCGATTTACCAACCCCGGAGGGAACAGCATTATAAATTTCAGATGATATTTTTTTTATGTAATTCTTTATTTCATTTTTATTTATATCCGTTATTAGCAATCTAATGCCACAATTAATATCATAACCTATACCACCGGGTGAAATCACCCCTTCCTCCAGATCGGTAGCTGCAACTGCACCGATCGGAAAGCCATAACCTTCGTGGACATCCGGCATTACGAGGGCATGACTCTGAATTCCGGGCAGTGATGTAACATTCATTAATTGTGATATTGACCTATCCTTTGATATTGTTTCAATCATATCACGGGTTGCAAAAATATATGCAGGGACTTTCATTTTTTTTGAAGTCTCTTTGGAAATTTTCCATTTTACTTCTTCAATCTTTATTAGTTTTTCTATCATTTTACGTCTTTAAAATATTTAGATAATATACAATTTAAAAACAAATTTTAAAAACAATCAAAAGTTCATTTATAAATTAATGTTTGAAAATGATAATAAATATGGTTTTTTAAAAATTGGTAATATTGAAGTTACTAACCCTGTATTATTAGCACCTATGGAAGATGTTACTGATTTACCCTTCCGTCTTATATGCCGTAAATTAGGTGCAGATATTGTATATTCCGAGTTTATTGCTTCAGAAGGTATAATCAGGGATGCCAAACGATCCAGACAAAAAATGCTGATTGACGATCGAGAACGACCTGTTGCCCTCCAGATTTTTGGAAGTAACATTGATGCAATGGTAAAATCAGCTCAAATAATTGAAGAAATTGGTGTAGATTTCATTGATATTAATTATGGCTGCTGGGTTAAAAATGTTGTCAGAAATAATGCAGGGGCTGCACTTCTCAAAGAACCTGATAAAATGGTTGCTATGACTAAAGCTGTTGTTGATTCTGTATCTGTTCCTGTAACTGTAAAAACAAGACTTGGCTGGGATAAAAGCTCAATAATAATTGTTGATTTAGCAAAACGGCTCGAAGATATCGGTATAGCCGCATTAGCTATTCATTGCAGAACAAGAATAGAAGCCATCAAAGGAGAAGCTGATTGGTCATGGATTGAAAAGATTAAATCAAATATTAGCATACCGGTCATTCTCAATGGGGACGTTAAAAATCACAAAGATGTTAAACGAGCATTTGAGGAAACCGGATGTGATGCCGTTATGATTGGAAGAGCTGCAATTGGTTATCCATTTATCTTTCGTGAAGCTAAATATTATCTCGAAACAGGGAATGAACTTCCTCTTCCCGATATAAATGAAAGAATTGAAATTTGTCTTGAACATTTGCGTAATGAAATTGAGTTCAAAGGCATTAATAGAGGTTTAATTGAATTCCGTAAGAATTATTCCGGGTATTTAAAAGGCTTGCCTGATTCCCATCCAATACGTCAGCAATTAGTTCAGACCCAATCATATGATGAAATTGTTGAAATTTTGTATAATTATAAGGAATATCTTCAGATTAATCCTGTTTATTGTTAATTCCGCTCAGGGCATGTTCAAGCTCTTCAGTAGTAAATATTGGTAAACTACATTGGAAATTATTACAAAAATATACCGCTGGCTTTTCCGGGTTTATCTCAATGTTTTCAGTAAATTTACTTAATTTTCTCATTTCATTTTTATTTTGTTCATTGATGTTTAGCAATGTAACCCCCGGTATATAATTATTATTGATTATCACAAGAAACTCTTTAACTTTAGGATTATCAATATCACCAACTAAAATAATATCAACAGTTCCATTAATGTATCTTAAGATTCCTTTTAAAAAATAAGTATATGCAGATGGTGCTTTGCTGATTTCATTACCAAAGAAATGAATTAACCTGTCTGCTGAGTTCATAAATTCTGGGTTTCCAGTCAAATGATAAAGTGAAATCAAGTTATTCAGCGCATATGAGTTTCCTGAGGGAATTGCCCCATCATAAATAATTTTTTTCCTTATTATTAAGTCATTTTGACCGTTGGAAGTGAAATAGAAACCCCCATTCTCTGCATCTTCGAATAATTCTATCATAGTTTCTGTTAAATCATTTGCTAATCTCAGATAACTTAAATCAAGACAAGATCTGTAAAATTCAAGAAGTCCACTAACAAAAAATGCATAATCGTCTATATTACCTTCTATTCCAGCTTGATTATTCCTAAAACGATGATATAGATAAATCGTTCTATCTTGATTTTCTTCAATAGTATAAGTCAGATTATTTAAAGTAAATTCTACTGATTTTTTTGCAATTTCTATATAATTAAAATTATTAAGTATTCTTCCTGCTTGAGAAAATGCTGAAATCATCAAACCATTCCAATCAGTTAAAATTTTATCATCTTTGAATGGATGTATTCTTTCTTCCCTGTAATCATACATTAGTTTATTCTGGGAAGCTAATTGATTGACAAATTCATCTTCGGAGATTTCCAGTTCAGCGGCTAATTCCGAAAAATTTTTTGTTAAATGAAGAATATTTAAATTATTACTTGTATTTTCGTGTTCTTCAACGAAATTTCCATTGACTGATATATTATAAACTTTGGAAATAAATTCCACATCCAGATTTGGTATGTCAAATAACTCGTTTTTTCTCCATAAATAAAATTTTCCTTCGATTCCTTCGCTATCAGCATCTTCCCCTGAATAAAAGCCACCATCGGGTGAAGTCAGATTGTTCAAAACATATTCTAATGTTTGTTCAGCTGATAATTTAAAGAAATTATTTTTTGTAAAAGAAAATGTATCGAGGTAAGCCCGAACAAGCAGAGCCTGATCGTATAACATTTTTTCAAAATGTGGAACAAGCCATTGCCTGTCAGTTGAGTATCTATGAAAGCCATATCCAATCTGGTCAAAAATTCCCCCAAGACGCATTTTAAATAATGTATTCTTAACAATTTCCAGTGAATATCTGTCATTTTTGGTCTGGGAATAATCAAGTAAAAAAAATAATTGATGTGGGATTGGAAATTTTGGAGCATACCCGAATCCACCATATTGCCTGTCATAAGAAGAATGAAGCGAATCAATTGCAGATGTTATTATTGGCTCTATACTAAAATCAGAATTTGTTTTTATGTCACCTTGTAAATTCTGAATAATTTCATTGGATGTTTTATAAATCAAGTCTTTGTTTGTATTCCATAGCTCCTGAACTCTATTGATTAAGTCAATCATTCCTATTCGGCCTTGCATAGAGTGTTTTGGAAAATAAGTTCCAGCAAAAAAGGGGATTTTTTCTGGTGTCATAATTACAGTTAAGGGCCATCCACCACTTCCAGTAAGCATTTGACATACTTCCATATAAATATGATCTATGTCTGGTCTTTCTTCTCTATCAACCTTTATGTTAACAAATGCCTTGTTCATTAATTCAGCAACCTCTTTATCCTCAAATGACTCTTTTTCCATTACATGGCACCAATGACATGTAGAATAACCTATTGAAAGAAAAATAGGCTTATCTTCTTTAATTGATTTTTCGAAAGCTTCATCTGACCATGGAAACCAATCCACCGGATTTTCAGAATGTTGGAGCAAGTATGGACTCAACTCATTTTTTAATCTGTTACTCATTTCATTTATTATTTAGATTTAATAAGCTTTAAAGTCAAATTTTAGTCAAGTCTAAATACGAACCTGAATAACCTTTAGTTGAAAAATAATCATTGATGGGTTCATTAAATAACCCAAGAAAAAATTAAAGTCATTAAATTACTAAATAAACGTCTTTTTAATTTAGATTAATTTGTTTTTTATTTTTTAATTTATGGAATTAATTGATAACAAGATAATCCCTGAAAAATGTATCATTATCGGTATTGGAAGAAAAAATTCCGATCGTGATGTTGCCAGAGAGCATCTTGATGAGCTCGAACTACTTGCAAAAACAGCCGGAGCAGAAGTAATTGATAGAATTTATCAGGAGCTTGATAAACCTAACCCAGCTACTGCCATTGGCAAAGGCAAAGTTCAGGAAATAAAAGAGATAATTCAGCAAAAAAACATTCAGTTAGTTATCTTTGATGATGATTTAACGCCCGTTCAAACCAGAAACCTTGAAAAAGAGTTTAATGTTAAAGTTATGGATAGAACTGGTCTCATTCTTGATATTTTTGCCCAGCATGCCAGAACTAACGAAGCCAAAACACAAGTTGAATTAGCTCAGCTCGAATACCTTTTGCCACGGCTTACCCGTATGTGGACACACCTTTCAAAACAATATGGAGGTATTGGAACCAAAGGTCCGGGCGAAACTCAGATCGAAAGCGACAGACGATTAATCAGACGCAGAATTCAGAAGCTTCGAGCAAAACTTAATGAAATAGATATTCAAAAAGAGCAGCAAAGAAAAGGCAGGAACACCTTACCCCGCTTCGCTATTATCGGTTATACCAATGCTGGAAAATCAACACTTATGAATTTGCTTACTAATGCTGAAGTTCTCATTGAAGATAAATTATTTGCCACTCTTGATACCACCGTCAGAGCCTTCGAATTTACTGATGATTTTGGAAAAAGTATAAAAGTTTTGATTTCTGACACGGTTGGTTTTATAAGGAAACTTCCACCAAATTTAGTAGCTTCTTTCAGAAGCACTTTAGCTGAGGTTCGGGAATCTGACTATCTTATACATGTCATTGATTCCAGCGAAAAACAATATGTTGAGCACATTAAAACCGTTGAGGAAACGCTTAAATCTCTTAACATCAAAGAAAAACCTATTCTTAAGGTATTCAACAAAATTGACCTGATTCAGGACAAACACGATTTACAGCAGTTAATGGAATCAAACCCTGATGGTATATTTATTTCTGCCCAAAGAGGTATTAATATCCCTAAGTTGCTTCGTGAAATGCAAAAATTATTAAACAACAGGGTTGACTATTTCAAATTAGAATTTAAATGGAATGAAATGAATATACTTTCCCAATTATATTCAAAATGGGAGGTTATTAACAGATTTGATGAAGAAAATAAAATCTTACTCATAGTTAAAGTTTCTAACGAGCAAAAAGATAAGTTTATTAATCAATTTTCAAGGTATATAATGGATATCATAAACGATAAGAACGACCCTAATAAAACTAACTCAAACGACATTGCATCGAATCCAATGAAATCAGATGATAATTTGATAAAAAATATTATCAGAGATACCCGGAGGGACATAAGATATGTCATTTATTCCGATCACAAACTGTCACGCAGGGAAATGCTTGACGAAGTGAAAAAATTCAACTATAACCCATTGAACATTAAACAAAAACCCGGTACAACAATTGAAATCTACCCAAATGATAGCAAACAATAACTTCTTTTTCATAATTATACAAACAACTTTGTTTTTACTTTTTTGATTTGATTAATATAAAGGTTGTTGTATTTTGATGAGAAATAGTATTAAAAATCTTGGTGAACTTGTTACCAAAAAGTTAAAATTTAATAGCATAGTCAATTCTCTTGAAACTAAATTAAAGAGCAATAACAATAATAAAAGTTCCTCAAAGAATTCACTCAAAATAAGAGGATTAAGTGGCTCCCTGAAATCTTTCTTATTGGCTGAATTATGGAAATCTACCGATTTAAATTTTATTATCATCACCAATTCTTATGATGAAGCTGACAACAGATTTTATGACTTAATGACTTTGATTAATGATGAAAACCTTATTAAGATGTTCGGAAAAAGATTTGATCCGTTAGCCGATCTACAAAATCCTCTCAACGAATCAATGGTTTTCGACAGTGCCTTAAAGTTGATTTTAATGCAAAAGCAAAAAAATGTAAACGATGATACAAAAAAATCAAATTTTATTTCCATTGCTCAACCAGATATTTTAAAAGCAAAATTCCCATCTATTGACATTATCACTGATTATCAAAAAGCTTTAAAGAAAGGTGATTCATTAAATCAAGATGAATTCATAAAAGATCTTGCTCTTAATGGTTTCGAAAGAGTTGAATTTGTATCACAGCAAGGTGAATTCTCCGTCAGAGGTGGCATTGTTGATTTATATCCCATGGGTTGGGATAATCCCCTTAGAATTGAATTTT
The DNA here is from genome assembly GCA_964473465.1 of uncultured Hyphomicrobiales bacterium. Classification (GTDB taxonomy): domain Bacteria; phylum Bacteroidota; class Ignavibacteria; order Kapaibacteriales; family UBA2268; genus CALHRB01. The sequence continues at coordinate 140,363 of CAYYPE010000005.1, read as the reverse complement.
ACGGTGATGAAATTGATACAATTAGGGAATTTAATACAATTTCACAAAGAAGCATCCATTTTTACGATAAGATTGATTTTAATACAAAGTTTATTTCTCAAAACGAGATAGAAAAGAACCACTGGCTTTCTTTCTCTGAATTTTTCAATAATAACACAGTTTTAGTTCTGATTAATCCTGAAGAAATAATCTCTTCTTACGAATGGTTTGATTTACCAGAAAACTTTCTATCCCTTGAAATCAATACTTTATCCAGTTCCGATTTCGAATTCAAAAGCTTTGAACAACCGAAATATGGTGACAAAATTAAAAATTTTGCTTTTGAGCTAAAGCGTCTTTCTTTTTTTGATTGTGATATCTTCATCACAGCTGATAGTCCTAATGGAATGGATAGATTAAAAGAAATTATTTTTAATGAATTGGACGAAAACGACCTCTCAGATCTGTCAATTGATGAGCTAAATAACGAATTAACACCTTTCAAAACTATCTTAAAAACAAGCGATTCACTTGACAATAGTAAAAGAACAAAAGAAAAAATTAATTGGATTGTTGATAGCCTTGCTGAAGGTTTTCTTATTGAAAATCCCGAAATTGCTTTATTTACTGAACATCAAATCTTTAACAGAAAAAGGATAATTGACCGAAAAACAACCAAAACAAAATATAAAGGATTGTCCTTAACCGAATTAAGAGGCTTAAATCAAGGAGACTATGTTGTTCATACCGATAAGGGTATTGGAATTTTTGATGGTTTCGAAAAGGTCAAGGTTGGCAATGGTTTTATGGATGCTGTAAAAATTCTTTATGCAGAAGGAGACATTTTGTATGTTAACCTTAATTATCTATCCAAAGTTCAGAAATACAGAGCTCAGGAAGGCGTCGAAGTCAAAATTAATCGTTTAGGGTCTTCTGATTGGCAACGCAAAAAACAAAGAACAAAAGATAAGATTAAGCAGGCTGCAAGAGGTTTAATTAAACTATATGCCGAAAGAAAAAAACAAAAGGGGTTCGCTTTTGCACCAGACAGTCTCTGGCAAAAAGAATTTGAATCTTCATTTATTTATGAAGATACTCCCGATCAATCCAAAGCTACAAAAGAAGTCAAGTTAGATATGGAAAGCGAAAATCCAATGGATAGACTTGTTTGTGGTGATGTTGGTTTCGGAAAAACAGAAGTAGCTATCAGAGCTTGTTTCAAAGCCGTAGAAAATGGCAAACAGGTTGCTGTTTTAGTTCCAACAACTATTCTTGCCCAACAACATTATTTGACTTTCAAAGACAGACTAATGAATTATCCGATTAATGTTGATGTCCTATCAAGATTTAGATCATCTAACGAACAAAAGCAAATTATTGAAGATGTTAAAAATGGTAAGATTGACATTCTTATCGGGACCCACAGAATTTTAAGCAAAGATATTGAATTTAAAGACTTAGGTTTATTGGTAATTGACGAAGAGCATAGATTCGGAGTAAGTGCAAAAGAAAAGCTTAAAGCATTAAAAATTAATGTGGATACATTGACTTTAACAGCAACACCTATTCCAAGAACATTAAATTTTTCGCTAATGGGTGCCCGTGATTTAAGCATTATGGAAACTGCTCCGAGAAACAGACTGCCTGTTATAACGGAAGTGATTGAATGGGATGATAAATTAATTAAGAAAGCAATTGAATTTGAATTATCAAGAAAAGGGCAGGTTTTTTTTGTTAACGATAAAATCGGAAACATTGAAGACTACCTTAGAAAACTTCAGATGTTAATGCCTAATGTCAGATTTGGAATAGCTCACGGTCAGATGAATTCTAATGAATTGGAAAGGACTATGGAAAAGTTTCTGAGTCGAAAATACGATGTTCTTCTTTCTACCAAAATTATCGAATCAGGTTTAGATATTCCATCTGTTAATACCATTATTATCAATGCTGCCGATAAATTTGGACTTGCCGAACTTTATCAGCTACGAGGGAGAGTTGGCAGAAGCAACGAACAGGCGTATTGTTATCTCGTTGTCGATTCCTTTAACAAATTAACTAAGAATTCCCTTAGAAGATTACAGTCTCTTGAGGAATTTACCGAACTCGGAAGCGGGATCCATCTTGCTATGAGAGATATGGAAATCAGAGGAACCGGTAACCTGCTAGGTTACGAGCAAAGCGGGTTCATAAATGATATGGGAATTGAACTTTACCATAAATTACTGGATGAAGCAATTACTGAACTTAAACTCGAAGAATTTCGGGATGTGTTTAATTTAAGTTCTACTTCTAAGGAATACCTTAAGAATCCTGACCTTGTCATAGAACTCGAAAAGAATGGCTTGATCCCTGATACTTATATGAGTGTTGAATCTGAAAGATTTTATTATTACAAAAAACTTTATAATGTCCAGCGTAGTGATGAAATTGATTCAATAACAAAAGAAATGAATGATAAATATGGTAAGCTACCCAATGAAGTACAGGAACTGCTATTTGCTATAAGACTCAGAATGTTTGCCAACAACACCGGTATTCAAAAAGTTCAGTTAAAAAACGGACATCTGATTCTTGTCCTTCCTGATTACAGCAATCCCGATTTTTATACTAATGTTGAGCCAATTATAACTGATTTTCTTAATAACTACGATGATGCTCAAATATTTGAAAACCATTCTTCAAAAAAAGTTGTCTTTTCTATTCATTCCAAAGAAGAAGCCATAGAAATTCTATGGAAATTGAAAAAAATGATTGAAATCGTAGAACAATCATTATAATTTTTTACTTCAATCCAAACTTTTAAAATTACTTCGTAAATTCATAAACTTTTTATTTACAATTAACACTTATTTTTTAAATAATTCTAAATTATTTTTAGATTGAGCTAATATATAATTTTGTATATTAATAAAATTAATTAATTTGCTTAATTACTCTGTTAGAATTTAAAATATCATTAATTAAATTTTTAAAATGGATAATATTAGTGTTACTAAAATATTAAGTTCTAATCCATATCCCGGTATTAGAAGCTATGAGCCTAATGAATATCATTTATTTTATGGTAGGGAATCCTCACTTGCTGAGATTGTATCAAAGTTAGGCAAAAGCAGGCTACTTGCTGTTACCGGTGCTTCCGGTAGTGGCAAAAGCTCCTTAATTCGAGCCGGTTTGATTCCTATTTTAAAAGACAAAGTCAAATATGATAATAAAAAAATAATTGTTGATGATCAATTGCAAAAATATGACTGGCGTATAGTTATTCTTACACCCGGTAAAAATCCTATTGAAAACCTCACTATTAGCCTGGAAACTAACCTAAAGGATGAAATAAATTCAATTAATCAGGAAACTAAGAGCTTATTATTAAAAAGATTGTTAACTGATCTAAATAACACTGAAAAAGAAGAACAATCAAACATATTGACACAAATCATTACATTATTAAATGAACAAAGTCCAAAAAACACCCTCATTTTAGTTGATCAATTTGAAGAAATTTTCAGATTGAAAGATAACATATTAGCGGAAAATCAAAAAGAAACAACTAATTTCATCCTTAATCTTATTAATCTTTCAAACTATGAAGAAGCTTCGAGTTATGTTGTTATAACCATGAGGAGTGATTTCCTTGATGATTGTACTGAATACAGAGAACTTTTTGACGCTATTAACAATGGGCTTTATTTAGTGCCAAGAATGACAAAAGGAGAGATGGAAAACGTCATTAGAAAGCCACTTGAACTATCTGGAACTCTTATTTCTGACGATCTGGTATTAAGGCTTTTAAATGAAGTGGGTGATAAATCTGACGAGCTACCTATTCTTCAGCACAGTATGATGCGTATGTGGGACTTTTGGAACAGAACCAAAAAAGATGCTAATGAAACTATTGAAATGCGTCATTATGAAGCAATTGGTACTATGGAAAGAGCTATTTCTTTTCACGGCGAAGAAATATTTGAAAAAATTGTTTTAAACAAAGGTAAGATTGGTGCTGATATAACTGAAAAAATCTTTAAATCCCTTGTTTTTATTGATGGAGGGAAAAGAGCTACAAGACGAAAATCTACTGTTAAAGAAATAATTCGAATCACTGACTCAAATTTTGACGATGTAATTGATATTATCGACAGATTTAGGGATAGAGAGTGTGGTTTCATCGTTGTTGAGGGCAAAGACAGAATTTCTGAAGAGAGTATTGTTGATATTTCCCACGAAAGCATTATGAGAGTCTGGGATAGAATGAGAAATTGGGTTGAGGAAGAAGAAAAATCTGTCCAGCTTTATAAAAGATTAGCAAAAGCAGGCGAACTCTACGAAGAAGGAAAAACAGGTCTATGGGGCAATCCCGACCTTCAGTTCGCTATTGATTGGCAAACAAGAAATAAACCAAACAGGGAATGGGGCGAACGATATGACTATTCTTTCGATAGAGCTATATCATTTCTTGAATACAGTAAAAAACAATATAATCTGGAAATAATAAATAAAGAGAACAAGCAAAAAAGGGAACTACAAAGAGCAAGAAAATTTGTTATAATTTTAGGTGCCGCTTCTATTGTCTCTTTGATTTTCTTAATAGTATCACTAAATTTTCTTATGAAAAGCGAGGCAAGCGAAAAGAAAGCAAGGGAAAATGAAAAAATTGCTTTTTCAAGAAGCAAAGAAGCTGATAGAGAAACAAGAAAAGCTGTTATTCAAACTCGTATTTCCGAACAACAGGGCGAAATAGCTATTGAACAAAGGAAACTTACCGAAGAACAAAGAAAATATGCTATCATTCAAAAAACTATTGCTGAAGGTGAAAAAGTAAAAGCCGAAAAAGAAAGAAAAAATGCTGAAATAGCCAGAGATGAAGCCAATAAAGCAAGAGAAATCGCTGATGAACAAAAACTAAAAGCCGAGGATAACTGGCTTTTTGCTCTTAAGGAAAAGAAAAAAGCGGAAGATGAGCAAAAAAAAGCTAGAGAATCTGAACAAAATGCCAAAAGACTCAGGCTTCTAGCTCTTGCAAGAAACGTTGCTATTCAGGCTAATAAACTTCATTCATCAGTCAAAGGTGATCTCCCCTCACTTCTTGCACTTCAAGCTTATTTATTTAATAAGAATAATGGTGGTGATATCATTAATCCTGACATCTATAATGCTCTCGCAAGTGTTGCCGATGACAGGCCAAAATTAAGAAAGCATCAGGATGGGGTCAGGCAGCTCGAGTTTTCCAAAAATGCCAAATATTTTGTTTCTGTCAGTGATGATGGTTCCGTTAGAATTTGGAATCTTGAATGGTATAATTCTGAGTCTGTCAAACTAAATACAAATGGTTACGGAAAAAATGGCTTCAGAAGTGTGGCTATTAGCCCTAACAGTAGATTCATAGCTGCCGGTTCTAATGATGGTGCTGTGCTTGTCTGGGAATTCGATGGAAATTTCGATCCCCAGAAAAATTCGGATTTGAACCCAAAAGTTTTTTCAGGTCACAATGGTATCATTATTTCACTTTCTTTTAGTCAGGATAATCAGGAATTAGCTTCTACTGGAACAGATAAAACTTTAAGAATATGGAACTTAAAAAACCCACAAAATTCAAAAATTATCGAGAGAAGTAACTCTAAATTAACCGATGTGGTTTATAGTCCTGATGGTGTTTATCTTGCCCGAGCCTCCGAAGATGGTAGTATTTACTTTTACTTTGCCAAAGACCTGGCAAAAAAACCAATTATTATGGAATCCTCTGGTAAATCAATAACTTCTATTGCTTTTAATAGTTCTTCTAAATTTTTTGCTGCAGGTAACTCTTCTGGTTTGGTAAAAGTATGGAATTTAAATTTATTTAATGCTAAACCTATAGAATTGATTGGGCATATATCTATCGTTAGTGACATCAAATTTAGTGATAAGCAAGGACAGATTGCAACTTCAAGTTACGATGGCTCCATTCGTTTATGGAACTATGAGGATTTGACACTCCAGCCTATTGTAATCACAAATATTGACGGATGGATTTATTCAATTGCTTTTGGTCCCAATAGTAATCAATTAATTTCCGGTGATTCAGAAAAATTTATAAGGGTTTATACCTCGAATATCGATTTACTTGCCGGTAAAATCTGTGTTGATATTTCGAGAAATATGACAATTGACGAATGGAATCGTTACATTGGTAGCGATATCAGCTATGAAAAAACTTGTTCAAATTTACCCTAAATAATGGTTTAATGCTAATTTTTCTCTTAGATAAAGTATGAGTAGAATAATGTTCAATCAAAATAAATTCAGAATAATAATTGTTCTCTGTTTTTATATTTTTATTTATTATTTTCCTATTTCTGCCTTTAGCCAGACTTATTGCGGGGATGTTGCTTTAGAAGAAGCAAGGAGAAAATACCGAACGGGTAATTTTGACGATGTTATTTCTATTATTAACAGATGCATTGACGGTGGATTCAAACAAAACGAAAAGGCTGAAGCATATAAAATTCTCAGTCTCACTTACCTTGCTCTTGACTCAATTCAAAATGCCAAAGAAGCTGCAATTGAGCTGCTTTATCTTGACCCAACTTATGAACCTAATGTTTTCGATGACCCTCAAAGGTTTATTAGAATTATCAGGGATTTAAAAGAAAAAGAAGGTTCTGTTCTCGTAACCTCGGTATCGAAAAGAGCTGAAAACATTCTTGAATCACCAGCAACCGTTATCATCATTACTGATGAAGAAATTAAAAGAAGAGGATATAAAGATGTTGTTGAAGCCATAGCTGACCTTCCGGGCTTCGATCTTATTAAAAGTAATGGAGTTACTTACTCAATGATTTATCAAAGAGGTTATAGATCAATTTTAACTGACAGAACTTTGCTATTAATTGATGGTGTTGAAGAGAACGACCTTGTCTCTGATGCAATTAATATCTCTCGTCAATACCCCGTTGAAGATATAAAAAGAATTGAAATTGTTTATGGTCCTGCTTCAACAATGTATGGCGCTAATAGTTTCGTGGGGGTCATTAATATTGTTACAAACAGAGCCATTGATGGCCTCGAAGGGGATAGAGACATTGGTTTTGGTTTAAGGGGTTTTATTGGGAGTTGGAACACAAAAAATCTTGAGGGTGAGGCAAAATGGAGGCTTGGGGATCTTGCAATTTCTGTTTCAGGAAGATATTTCGAATCAGACGAACAAAATTTGAGTATGTATAAAGAATGGGATATGTTGAGCCCTTCTCTTGATGAAATGAAAAAAATAATGGATATTGCGGGATTGGATGCCAATGGAAATTTTAGAGCTAATGAATATCTAAAGAAAAATAAATTAGACAGCCTGTTCCCTAATAGTGAATTTTACTCAATTAAATATAATGACAAAGGTGTAGCAGAAGAAATCAGACTTACTGAAAAAGGTTACAATCAAGCTTTCAAACTCGATAGCCTTATTAAGAATAGTTCCTTTAATAATAATCAGTTCAAATTTGATAATCAAACCAAAGATTGGTTAATCAGAATGAAAATTCAGGTCAAAGATTGGACTTTGGGTATTCAAAGCTGGCGAAGTGACGAAGGTTCTGCCCCATGGTATAACGATAATAGTTTTATGTTTGGTAAAGATGTTTCAAGGTGGATCTATTGGAATAGTTTTTTATACCTGAATTTCGACAAAGCCTTATCTGATAAATTATTAATAACCAATCTATTAAGCTATAGATTACATATCATTGACGGTAATACTAACTTCTATAATTTCAGTGGTTTTAGCAATGGAAGATTGTCCTTCCTTGAACTTAATCAGGAGAAATTACCCACATGGTCACCAACTTATTATTTTAGAGCTTCTAATCAATTAAGGAATGAAACCAGAATTAATTGGTTACCAACAAGCGAAATCAGTGTCCTAAGTGGCATTGAATTCAGGAGTAGTATGATACAGGGTGATTATCTAACATTTAATTCTCCTCACCCAGAGGACTCAGGTCTGGTGAGAAGACAGGGTTATCTTGGTACCGATCATTTTCGTTCGATGGATTTAGGTATATTTGGACAAATGAGTTATAACATTTTGAAACCTCTTATCTTAACATTTGGTGCTCGTGTCGATAATAACAAGATTAGGGAAGGTGGTGGCTACGGAACAGTTCTTAATTTTCGTGGAGCCGCAATTTTCAGACCCGTGGAAACTTTTGTCCTAAAGGGTATTTTTAGCGAAGCTTTCAAGGATGCTTCCAATTTGCAGAAGTATGGAACCATCACTGGTACAAGAGAATTGCCCAACCCAACCCTTGCTCCTGAAAGAGTTCGAAATTTTGAAATTGGAGCATATTGGATTCCAAATGAAAATTTGCAAATTGATTTGACTGCATTTCTTGCAAACTATAGCAATGTTATCGGAACAGCAAGAGTTCAAAAGCCCGATGGAACTTACACTCAGCAATTTCAACCTATTGGGAAGCAGGAAATATCAGGCGTTCAGGCTAATATCAAATATAAACTCAGTTCTTTTTCTTTATGGGGAAATTTTACGATGATTGAACCAATTGACGAAACTACACAGCTGAGAATAAGCGATATTGCTGACTTTATTATTAATACGGGTATTAATTTTGAAGCTAATGAATGGTTGAATTTTAATCTTCGAGCGAATTATACAGGAAAAAGATTATCTGGCAAGGGAACCTCAGGAAGTAATAATCCCATAACAGAGTTCCCTGACTTTTTTGTTTTAAATGGAAGTGTCAGATGGGATAATCTTTGGAATGGTCTTTCTCTTTCATTTAATTTGAATAATATACTTGATACAGAATACTTTTATCCCGGCGTAAGAGAAGCAACTGGTAATTTCTCTTCAAGAATCCCGGGTGAAAGACGCAATCTCCAATTAATATTTAGTTTTTCTCTATAGTAATAATTTGCTTTTTTTAACAGATAACCCAAAACGAATGATTTTAATTGAAAAATATAATGATTTTGATATTTTTAGAGCTTTTTATCCCGAAAAAATTGATGAAATCGGAAGGCTAAGGGTTGAATGTTGGAAAGCTAATTTAAAAGAAGATGAAATTGATGAAAAATTACTTAAAACTTCTTATTGGGTTGATGACTATGATAAAAAGGGATTTCATTGGTTTGTCTCTAAAATTAATACCGTCGTAGCTGCCGCAAGAATGAGTTTCCATCTTGAATTTAAAAATATGCCATGGTATTATGCTATGAGTGACTATGACTTGAGCCAGTTGAAGTTCCCTATTGCTTCGATTAATCGTCTGGTTGTTAAACCAGAATTTAGAAGGTTAGGAATAGCTAAAAAGCTTGACTATCATCGAATTAATATGGCAAAGGAGTTGGGTGCAACAGCTATTATTGCTCAACCCGCTCCCAACAGAATTGAAAGTCTGAAAAAACTTGGTTTTATTTATCTGGGCAAAATCAAACGAACTGTTGAATTGCCCGGTGTTGATTTCTCATTAATGGTTTTGTATTTGTAATATGCTTTTACTTATCAATTATAAATTTTTATCGAAATGAAGGCAAAATTAGTCGGGAAAATTTTTTCACTCCAAGAACAAGAAATTAAACCAGTTTTATTATTAATGGTTTATTCCTTCTTTATGGGAGCAGCAATCGCATTGTTCTACACCTCGACTACTTCGCTTATACTTAATCGTTTTGATAGCTCTGTTCTACCCTTTGCTTATATTTCTGGTGGTATAATAGTATATTTTCTTAGCGAACTAAATAGAGAAATCCAGTCAAAGTATAAGTTATCAAATGTATTACTGATTAATATCGGTTTTCTACTTGTCTCAACTACAATTTTTATTTTTATAAATCTGGTTACTGGCAATAAATGGATGATTTTCCTTTTATTTGTCTGGGTTCGAGTCTTTACTTTTATTCACGGGGTCAGTTTTTGGGCTATAGCAGTTAAAATTTTTGATATAAGACAGGGAAAACGCCTGTTCGGTTTGATTAGTTCAGGGGAAGTCCTTGCAGCCATTTTCAGTCAATTTTCTATCCCATTATTATTAAATGTCATAAAAACTGAAGATCTTCTTTATATCGGAATTGTAGAAATTGCCGTCAGTCTCCTATTCATTGCCTATCTAAGAAATAATTTAAAAAATAAATTAGATGAAACAACCAAAGAAGACTCTCCCGCAAAATCAGATAAGTCTGATGATAAATCAAATCAAAAAAAATCAAAAAATAAATTTTCTATCTTTTTTGAAAACAAATACAATACTTATATCTTCTTTTTAGCTCTATTGCCTATGTTCGGTATGTATTATGCCGACTTCATTTTCTTTACACAATCAAAAGTTGTATTTTCTGATAAAGAAGTTCTAACACAATTTTTGGGTATTTTCCTCGGGTTTAGTGCTATACTTGAGCTTACTGTAAAAAGCCTGTTAACTGGCAGGTTAGTCTCAAAATATGGTTTGAAAATAGGACTGCTTGCACTTCCTTCTATGCTTTTATTAGGTTTTGGTCTTCCTTCTGTAATAGGAACATTAGCAGGACAGGGCATTCTATTTTTCTCATTTATTTCAGCTGGAAGACTCTTTATGAGAATTGTTAGAGTTGGTGTGAACGATCCTGTCTTTCAAATTCTCTTTCAACCAATTAATAAAAATATAAGGACTAAATTCCAGAATCAGGTTGAAGGTCAACCCAAAGCCCTTGGTAATATCCTTGCTGGTATAGTATTGATTATCTTAACTTCTTTGTCATTTGTTAATATTTTGCATATTACTTACTTTTATGTAGCTGTGATTTTAATCTGGATCAGAGTAGCTCTGAATATGTATAGGGAATATAGAAGAAAAGTAAGAGATGAATTAAACATTGAAAAATCTTCTCCAAATAAAAATATTGATTTATCAGACATTGAGCTTAAAAGCACAGCCCAATACAATTTCCAGTTAAATCAGGATTTTCAATGGATAGATAATTTTTTGAAAATCGAACCATCTAACTATGAACCATTATTTTATAAAAAAATAATTTCAAGTGATAAGCAACAAAAAATTGAAATTTTGAAATTTATTATTAGAGAAAAATTACCTTTATTTAATACAATTAATAAGTTATACCACCAAGATTTTGACGAAGATATGAAGAGATATTACCAGAAAACTCTAAAATTTCTTAATACTCAAACGGAAATATCTCTCTCAGAATTGGAAAGAATGGCTGAAAGCAAGGATTTTAATACGGTTTTAGAATGCTCAAGGTGGGCTGGTTACTCAAACAGATATCGCTCTTATTCAATTCTTGAAAAATTATTAGATCATCCTGACGAGAGAATTGTGAAATCTGCTTTGTTGTCTGCAGGTATTTCTGGCAGAAAAGAATTAAAAAGCAGATTGATTGATTATTTATTCACTCATAAATATGCTCTTACAAGTTACGAAGGATTAAAACTATTCAACGGGAATTTTCTCAATGGTGATTCTTCTATCGTTAAATCGAATGAAGTGACTTATTCCAATAATAAGGTTGATAAAAATTTGCTGTTGAATTCATCTGCTAATTCAGTCCCCGTTGAGCAGAAAACTCAGGTAAAAACAGATAGTATTTTTACTTTGGGAGATATTGAACTCCTTACTAAAAAGTGGATCGGAAAAAAAGAAATGAAAAAAATTATTCGAACTTTAGGTGTAATCGGAAGTAAATATAGCATCAAATGGTTAAGAGATAAAATTAATTTTGCTGACTTTGAAATCAGATACATCATTATCGAAGAACTCTTGAATCTGGGTTATAAATGCTCATCTACTGAAATTAGTCTTGTTCAGGATTTGATCGAAAAAGAGATGAGATTTATAATTTGGTTACTTAGTTGTAAAAAAGACATCGAAAATTATTTAACAAAAAATCAAAACTTTGATAAGGACAAAAATGAACTTTTAATTAAGCTACAACATCTTCTAAACTCAATAGATTATGATTTAAACGAAAAAAAGAATTCAATATTCAATTTATTATCCCTGATTTATAATCCCGGCATCATCAGAGTAGCAAAAGACAGGATAGAAGAAGGCGGAAGCGAATCGAAGGCATTTGGTTTAGAAATGCTCGAGATGACACTCAGCGAAGGCATAAAAGAACTTTTAATTAATTTCTTCGACTCAGGATTAACAGATGAAGTAATTGAAAACTATAGATTTCTTTTCCCAGAGCCTGAACTCCCTCTAATCGAAAGACTCGAAGATATTATTATGAAAGATTTTAATGAAGTTAGCCGCTGGACAAAAGCTTGTGCTATCGAATGTGTTGAAAAATCTAAAAATGATGGATTAAAATTAATAAATTTGATTTCCGGGCTTATATTTGCTAAAGATAGAATTATTTCAGAAACAGCTCTTATTTGTTTAAAAAATTTAGACAGCAATTTATTCGAACGACAAACAACAAAAGTTCTTGCTCAGACAAATTTGGATTCAATAGACAAAAAGCATTTCAGTAATCTTGTTACAGATGTTTTACTAATTCAAAAAGGAAAATCTGCTAAAATGACTGATTTAGTAAGAAAATCAGGTGAAATAAATTTATTCAGTCAAATCCCGGAATTATATCGTATATACCTTGTGGATAATAGTCAAATTATCAGATTAAAAGCTGGAAATGAGCTAATATCACCTTCAAAATTAGTAGGAAGCAATTTATACATAATTCTTAACGGAGAAATCAAAGCCTCTTATAAGAAAACAATCAATAATAATAATGAAGAACCAACAAAGATTGAATACACCCTTAAAGATAACGATTTGATTTTTTCATCACAACAAATTCAAAGCTTTGAAAAAGGTTCTAATTTTATTGCTAAAACTGATACAGAAATACTTAAGATTGACTATGACTATATTTCTGAATTTAATATATTCTGGCAGAAAGAGAATTTATTTGAAAAAATAGCACTGAAATTGCTATATCAAACAAGACTTTAAATTTTGTTAATATTTATTTTTTATAATGTATTTATTTTTTAAGGGTTATGTGCCAATCAGTAATTGGAAGGAAAAATAAATGGTAAAAAAACTATTTTTTACGGCATTGACCATTACTATCATATTATGTGTCGGATTATTCATTTATGGGCAGACCTTAAAGTTTAACTCTAAATCAGATGAATCAAAGTCAAGTATTAATAGTAGTTTTAATACTAACATTATTAAAACAAGCAAGGGACTACCTTTTATTAAAAATTTCAGTCCCATTGATTATGATGGAGAAGGTGAAAACTTCGATATTGTTCAGGATAAACGTGGAGTTATGTATTTTGCCAATTTTACCGGTATATTAGAGTATGATGGAACAAACTGGCGAACTATATTAACCGAAAACATTAATAGAGTGAAAACATTTGCTAAAAGTAAAAATGCAAAGATCTATGCAGGAGGAAGAAAGGAATTCGGCTTTCTCGAATCTGATTTATCGGGTAATTTGGTTTTCAAAAATATTGCTGCTAAAATTGACAGTAGCCTTCAAAACTTTTACGAGGTCATTAAAATTTTCGATATAAATGGTGAAATCTTCATTATCTCAAATAACTGGATTTTGAAATACAATCATGATAAGTTCAACGTTATAGTAAAAGATCAATCAATTTTAAATGCCTTTCAAGTCAATAATGAAATATTCTATACCGACAAAAATAGCGGCCTAAGAAAAATAAATGAAAATGGTAAATCTGTTTCAGTGCCTCAGGGTGAAAAATTCAATGAAGAATTAAGAATTAGTTTCATTCTTCAATTGGACAACAATAAAAATCTTATTGGAACCGATGCTGATGGATTATATCTATATGAAAATAACAATATAGTCAAAATTAATACTGAAACAAGCAATTTCATTAAAAACTATGGTAGTAATTGCGCTGTCTCATTAGGAAATGAATTATATGCTATAGGAACTCAAAGAAGTGGAATCCTTTTATTAGATAGAAATTTAAGAATTGTTGATATTATTGATGAATCTGCGGGTTTGATAAGCAATTATGTTAATTCAATTTATCTATCTGATGATAATGGATTGTGGGTGGGTTTGAACAACGGAATTTCGAGAATTGATTACTTTTCCCCTTATACATATTTTGATAAAAGGAATGGATTGAAAGGAAGTATTAATGATATTATAAGATTCAATAATAAAATCTATGTAACAACTTTGGAAGGGCTATATTATTTATCAGATTCTGAGCCATATAAATTCGAAAAATTCTCCGGGTTAAATGCCGGCTGCTGGGATATGAATATATCTGGTAATAATTTTTTAATCGCTACAAGTTCTGGAGTTATCAAAATCAGAGATAACGTCTCATTGGAGAAAATATCTAATAATTTCACTTTTGTTGTTAAAAATTCAATTATTAATCCGAATTTGTATTTCGCCGGAACAATTAACGGTCTGGAAATCATTGAACAAAAAAATAATACTTTCATTGTAAAGAAGTTAAACGAATATTTAAAATCTAATTACGAACAACCAGAACTATTTGATGAAATCAGAAGCATTCAGGAAGATTCTGATGGTCTTGTATGGTGTGGAACAAGTAATTACGGAATTATTTGTATCGATTTAAAAAATAATTCCTTAAAAAGATATGACAGTCAAAAGGGTTTACCTTCTAATGCTGGTAATACTGTTAATTTGGTAAATGGTAGATTATTTGTCTCTACAGTTGAGGGTGTTCATTTCTTTGATGAATCAAAAGATAAGTTCATCATTGCAAATGAATTCATTTCCGATAGTCTCGATTCAAAATCTAATTGGCTTAATAAAATTTATCAGGACAAGAAAAATCGAATTTGGTCTACAGATGGTTCTGATAAAAACTTTACTCAACTTATACCTGAAAAAAATAAAAAAAATGGTTTTCTTTACAAAAAAGACCAAAAAAGATTTAAACCAATTTCTTATTTTACCGTCAAATCCATCTTTGTTGATGAAGAAGAAGGTAGTAATAATTACATTGTCTGGCTGGGCGGTAACGATGGTATTATCAGATATCAGGAAAAGCAAGGATTAAACAACAAAACCAGTTTCAGCACCCTTATCAGAGAAATAATTGTTAACAACGAAAAAGAAATATTTTTTGGTTTTAGCGGTCTCGAGAATAACAGCAAACCAAAAATGTCTTCACTTCTTCCTGAAGAAAACACCATTACATTCTACTATTCTTCAACTTCCTACGAAATTTTAGGTAAGAATGAATACCAATTCATCCTTGAAGGATTTGATAAAGTTCTTTCCGAATGGACAACAACTACTAAAAAGGAATACACAAATCTTTCCTACGGCACTTATAAGTTCAAAGTCCGTTCAAGAAATGTTTATGGGGATACATCAGATTTTGCTGAATTCGATTTCACTATTGAAACACCATGGTTTGCTACTGTCTGGGCTTACTCTATGTATGTTATTCTTGGAGTAGCTTCCATTTTCCTCATTATCAGATGGCGAGGTAGAAAACTTGAGCGAGAAAAACAGGTTCTTGAAGAAATTGTTGAGGCAAGAACGGCAGAAATCATGGAACAAAAAGAAGAAATTGAAGTCCAATCACTCCAGCTATTTATCAAAAATGATGAACTCGAAAAAATTAATGGTATTGTTCAGGCTATAAACAATGAAATAAATTTCAATAAATTATTAATTTCAATTCTTGAAAGAGTCAAGGTTCTAAAGGTTATTGACAGAGCTACTGCTCTCGTATGGGATAATAATATCTCCAAATATAAATTCAAAGCAAGTTTGGGTTGGGACATTAATATTTTTGACGGGATTGCCCTCACCACCGAAGAAACTGAAAAACGTTATATATCAATTTCTAAAGAAATTTTCGAAGATATTTTTCTTGCTAAGGACTTTGATAGATACCCACACCTGAGCGAAGAATTTTCAAAGTTAAACGAATTAGAACAACCTTTGTCCTTTGTTACAATTCTGATTCGTATTGAAAATAAAATTGAAGCTTTTCTCATCCTTGAGAACTTTGTTTCAAAAAACGCTTTCACAGAGAATGATTTAAGCCTGCTAAACAACTTAAAAGAACATCTTGTGTCTGCTTTCATCAAAACAAAAATCTTAGAAGATTTGCAGATTACCCTGAATAACTTGAAAGAGGCACAGCAACAACTTGTTCAATCCGAAAAATTAGCCTCTCTTGGTCAGTTAACAGCTGGTATCGCCCACGAAATTCAAAATCCATTGAACTTTGTTAACAATTTCTCTTCTCTGTCAAAGGATTTAATCGAAGAACTGAATGATGAAATTGAAAAAGGGAAAGAACATTTTTCACAAGATGATTATGACAATCTTCTCGATATTATTAGCACACTTAATGATAATATTGCTAAAATTAATGAACATGGTAAACGTGCAGAAAGTATCGTAAAAGGTATGTTGATGCACTCAAGAGGTAAATCCGGCGAATTCCAGCTAACCGATATAAATTCAATGGTGAAGGAATATGTTAATCTCGCCTACCATGGTATGAGAGCACAAAATCATGAATTTAATACCGCTATTATCTCTGATTATGATGAATCTCTTGGAAAAGCAAATATTGTTCCTCAAGACCTTAGCAGAGTCATATTAAACATAGTCAATAATTCTTGCTATGCTGTTAATGAGAAAAGTATCAAACAAACGGAAGGTTATTCTCCAAAAATTGAAATAAGCACTAAAAAGTTTGATGATAGTTTCCAAATAAGGATTAAGGATAATGGAACTGGAATTCCACAGAGCGTTATTGACAAAATATTTCAACCTTTCTTTACCACGAAACCAACTGGTAAAGGAACAGGTCTGGGATTATCTATGAGTTATGATATTGTTACTCAGATACATCGTGGAAAGTTAGAAGTAAGCTCTGTTCCGGGTGAATCAACTGAATTTGTTATTACCATACCATCGAATCTAAAAAATTAATCTAAAAAAATTTCATATAGCAAAAAATAAAAATATTTATTAAATAAACGGAGGATTAAATGACTTTTAAAATAATGTATGTGGACGATGAATTAGATGTCGAACCTATGATTACTCAAAAGTTTCGGCGTGAGATCAGAGAAAAAAAATACAGTTTCATATTTGCTCATAATGGCTTTGAAGCCCTTGCAAAGCTTGATGAAAATCCTGACGTCAGTATCATCCTTTCTGATATTAACATGCCAGAGATGGATGGTTTAACTCTTCTTTCCAGACTTCATGAGCTTAACAATCCTGCTCTAAAGACTGTCATTGTTTCTGCTTATGGTGATATGGAAAATATCAGAACTGCTATGAATAGAGGAGCTTTTGACTTTGTTACTAAACCGATTGATTTTAATGATCTCGAGATTACCATAAACAAGACTCTCGAACAAGCAGATTTATTAAGAAGATCACTTCAGGAGCATGATCAATTAGTTGCTATACAGCATGACCTTAATATTGCAAGAGAAATACAGTCATCTATTCTTCCAAAAGACTTCCCTGCTTTTCCTGACCGTAAAGAATTTGATATTTACGCTACTATGAATGCGGCTAAATTTATTGGTGGTGATTTCTATGATTTCTTCCTCATCAGTGATGATGAACTTGGTTTCATTGTCGGTGATGTTTCTGGAAAAGGTGTCCCTGCCGCAATTTTTATGGCTGTCAGTAAAACTTTATTAAAAGCAAATGCAATGCAAAGATTATCCCCCGACCAATGCCTTCAATACGTCAATAATCTGCTTTGTCAGGAAAGCGTAGACTCTATGTTTGTTACAGTTTTCTATGGCATATTGAATCTGAAAACCGGATTATTAACCTATTCAAATGGCGGTCACAATCCTCCATATATCATTTCAAAAGATAGAGGTGTTGTTATGATTGAAAAAACTGGTGATTTTGTTCTTGGAGGAATCGAAGATCTGAACTACCATTCAAAAACTATACAAATAAACCCCGGCGAATCTATTTTTGTCTTCTCTGACGGAGTTTCCGAAGCTATGGATATAAATAATAAACAATACTCAGAACCAAGACTTGAAAAGCTTCTTGCTGATTGCGTGAGTGTTGAAGCTAAAGAAATTTCGGGTCGTGTTGTTGCAGATGTAAAACTTCATGCCGAAGGTGCTGAACAAAGCGATGATATTACCACTTTAACTTTGAATTTTTTCGGTTCGTAATAATTTCTTTAGCATCAATATTTTCTTAGGAATATACTTTAAAGTAATTGATTCTTCGGTATTTAAATTCCTGAACGATAAATTCAGGAATTATATCCGAAGAATTTTTTTTGGAGTGATAACGAATCTGTTAAATATCCAGATTTTTAACATAGATTGCAAACTCTTCGATGAATTCTCTTCTTGGCTCGACTTTGTCACCCATAAGTTTTTCGAATATTAGTGAAGCTTCAGCCGCACTATCAACAGTAACCTGAAGTAGTGTTCTTGTTTCTGGATTCATTGTCGTTTCCCAGAGCTGTTCAGGATTCATTTCACCGAGACCTTTGAATCTCGAAATTGTTATTCCATCAGCTGTTGTATTTTCTTCCGTGGTTTCGGGCTCAACAGGTTCCTGTATTTTTGATGGTAAATCTTTTTTTATTCGTTTAATTATCTCATCTCTTTCTTTATCACTATAGGCATAATATTCCTGCTTCCCTTTCTTCAGCTTATATAAGGGAGGTTGAGCGATATACAACTTTCCATTTATTACAAGGTCTTTCATATAAAGAAAGAACAAGGTCAAAAGGAGTGTCCTGATATGAGAGCCATCAACATCTGCATCTGCCATCAAAATAATTTTTCCATATCTGCTTCTATTTGGGTCAAATTCTTCGTTAAAGCCTGCCCCAATTGCCGTAAAAATAGTCCTGATTTCTTCATTCTCAAGTATTTTCGACAATCTTGCCTTTTGAACGTTTAGAATTTTCCCTTTTAATGGAAGTATAGCCTGAAATCTTCTATCCCTACCCTGCTTTGCTGAGCCTCCAGCTGAGTCTCCCTCAACAATATAAAGCTCTGTTTCCTCTGGATTCCTATTGGAGCAATCAGCTAATTTCCCCGGAAGTGTTGCAGAATCCAAAGCATTTTTTCTTCTGATGAGTTCTCTTGATTTTCTTGCTGCAATTCGAGCCTCTGCTGCAAGTGTTACTTTCTCAATTATTTTCTTGGCTACAGTTGGATTGTGATCTAAATATTCGGTCAATTTTTCATTTAATATTGTTCTGACAATGCCCTCTACCTCACCGTTACCCAATTTTGTCTTTGTCTGGCCTTCAAATTGTGGTTCAGGAACCATAACAGAAATTATAGCTGTCAAACCTTCCTTAAAATCCTCACCGGTTAATTGTTCCTTATTCAATTTATTAGCTATTGCATAGGCATTTAGTGTCCTTGTCAATGCTGAACGAAATCCGGAAACGTGCGTCCCTCCTTCAATAGTGTTAATATTGTTAACATAGGACAATACATTTTCATTATATCCTGTGTTATATGCAAAGCAAATTTCAACTTTTGTCAAGCTATTTGAACCATTTGTTCCGGAACCAGAAATATAGATTGGTTTAACCAATTGGGTAGTAGAATTATCAATATATTTAACAAAATCAACCAGACCACCCTCATAATGGAAAGTTTCGTGTCTCCCGTCCCGCTCATCGTTCAACTCAATTACAACCTGAGGATTCAAAAAGGCAAGCTCTCTTAACCTTTCTGAAACCTTGCTAAACCTGAAAGTAACTGTTTTAAATATATTCTCATCGGGATAAAACCTTATTATTGTGCCAGATTTATCAGAGACTCCGGTCTCTTTAACATCAGACAATGGTTTACCTTCTGAATACTCTTGTTGATATATCTTCCCATCTCTATGAATTGTAGCAATAAGTTTTGAGGAAAGGGCATTAACACATGATACACCGACTCCGTGAAGACCACCTGAAACCTTGTATGAAGATTTATCGAATTTTCCTCCTGCGTGTAGTGTGCACATTACTACCTCAAGAGTTGAAATTTGTTTAACCGGGTGAGGTCCAACAGGTATCCCTCTTCCATCATCTTCTACCGAACAGGACCCATCTGAGTGCAATACAACTTTAATTTTCTTACAAAAACCTGCTAAAGCTTCATCTATAGAATTATCAACTACCTCCTGAATTAGATGATGAAGTCCCCTCTCACCTATATCTCCAATATACATAGCTGGTCTTAATCGAACTGCTTCAAGACCTTCCAATACTTTTATGCTGTCTTCATCGTATTCATCAACATTATTTGTATCAACTAATTCAGGTTCATCATAGTTAATTTTTATGTCCTCAATTTGAATATTTTTCTCGTCTTCCATAGTTTTAAGATATAATAATTTAATAAACTTACAAAAATACGAATTTTTTTTGAGTTAGTAAAGTGAACTTACTTTATTACAAGCTCTTTAATCAATTCTTTCCCTAAAATTTTATTAATACTAACGATTATAGATTCTTTTCTTAATAAAATTTCAGCTTTCCATGTAGAAGATTTTGTATTTATGTATAATTTCCCCTCTTCAAATTTTCTTACTTTTGCCTTTGAGGCTATGACATCGCCAACAACTTCCTTCCAATATATAGGTATAGACGATTCAGCCAGTCTGTCAGTTAAATTTCTACTTTCAACAAACTCTAAAAAAATCTTACTTATCGGTTTTGGTCCATTATCTTCATTAATCATAGTTAACTTTCCCATCTGCGATATGTATAAACTTTATATTTTCGGTATTAAATACTTCTTTCACCTGATTTGGATTTGTAGTTGTTATAAAAATTTGTGATGAATTCTGTCTGAGTAATTCTATAACCATTTTGATTCTGTATGAGTCAATTTCCGAAAATATGTCATCAAGCAGAAAAACTGGTGTATCATTTTTCTTGTTTTTTAAATATTGAAATTCGGCAAATTTTAAACTAATCAGCAATGTTTTATGTTGTCCCTGCGATGCAAAATCACGAGCAACATTATTGTTCAGTTTAATTATAAATTCATCTTTCTGTGGACCAAAAAGTGTCATCCCTCGCTTAATTTCTTCTGACCTTAATTGAATATACTTTTCTTTCAAAATTTCCTTAATTTCTTCAATATTGATTTCTTCATTTGTTTCTTCTAATTTTCTACTTCCTGGTCTTCCATTATTCAGTAAAACATTTGGTAGATATTCAAATGTTACTGATTCGCTATTATTCGATACGAGAGAATAAAATTCAGAAAAAAAAGGTTGAGTTTCTTTAACATAGTTCAATCTACGAATTATTAGTTCTGAGGCATGGTTTATAAATTGATTTGTCCATGCATCAAGTAAATCTATGTCAAAATTCTGCTTAGTATTATAAGAATTATTGAGTTTATTTTGCACCAGTAGATTATTTCTTTGCTTTAACACCTTCTTGAATTTCAGCAATTCATCAAGATAAACCTTATTAGACTGGGATAATACCCTATCTACAAAATCACGTCTGCATTGGGGAGAACCGGATGTTATTATTCGATAGTCTGGAGTAAGTATGATTAAGGGAATTGCACCAATTAAATCTTTCGGGGATAAATTTTCTCCGTATGAATTGGAAATTTCTTTACCATTATTTAGCTGATACTTTACCTTTGCAAAATATTTCAAATCTAATTCATTAATTGATTTAAGGCTAACTTCATAAAAATCGGTTCCCTTTGCCACAACGTTGGAGTCACTTCCGGAAATGAAACTTTTCGATAGACTTCCGATAGAAATTGATTCAAGAATAGATGTCTTCCCTGCCCCATTCTTACCGTATATGACATTAACATTTCTGTTAAATTCAATATCGGTAAAAATATGGTTTCTAACATTTTTAATCAAAATGTTATCAAGTATCATATCGTTATGCTGCTAACAATCTACTAAAAATTTAGTAGTTCAATAAAAATAATAGATTATTAATTTAATCTAACAGGCATTATCAACATCAGTAAATCATCGCTATCCTCGTTTGCTTTGATGATTGCCGGTCTGTTTTGCTCTGTAAAAGAAATTGCTACTTCCTCATTTACATCATCAATATTATGAAGTGCATCTTCGAGATATTTGAAATTAAAACCAATCAAATATTTCTCTTGATTATAATCGCACTTGATTTTTTCAATTGCCTTTGAGCCGCTGTCTTCGTCTTCGCCGGTTATTGATATTTCATTATTTTCAAGTTCAAGTTTTATTTGGTTCGAAATACTGCTTGTAAATATTGATACTCTACGAATTGATGATAAAAAGTCTGACTTATTAACTTTTACGGTCATTTTATATTCGCTTGGTATGACAGCTTCATAAGGTGGAAATTTCTCATCAATAACACGGGTAATCAAAATTGTCTCGCTGAAGTCAAATCTTGCATGAGTTATCTTTTTTTGGTTTTCTATGAATGACATTGTTAAATCACTGTCAATTTTTCTTAGCAAATCTATGGTTCTTGAGGGTAATATCACATTTAATTCATTAGGGTATTTTGGCTTATCTGATTTACATACTGCTTTAACCAGACGAAAACTGTCGGTCGAAACTGCATTTACATAAGTCTCACGAAATTGAAATAATACACCCGTCATTGCCGGTCTGAATTCATCTGTTGATACCGCAAAGTAGGTTTTATCAGCTAACCTTATAATTTCATCCTTTGTAAAAAAAGCACTCTTTGTGCCAGATGGTTCATTTTCTTTTGAAGTCTCTGTATCTAAACTTGGTTTCTCTGACTGGAACAGTTCAGGCAAATCTAAGTATTCCTCAGGATTCAATCCTTTCATTCCATACTGACCAAAAGTTGTTACAATATTTATCTCAAAATTTTCCTCATTAGAATGAAATTCAAACGTACCTTTATTTTCCAAGGCTCTAACTATGTCATTCAACCTTTTTCCGGGTACCAGAACATTTCCGTCCTCCATTCCATCAACGTTCATCATAGACATTATAGTAATGTCCTGATCTGTAGCTATTACCCTTAAACGGTTTCCCGTTAATGAAAAATTCAAATGTTCCAGAACAGGTATTGTTGATTTCCTTGGCATTGCTGGTAATGTCTTCTGTAATATTTTGTTAAAATCGCTTAAATTTGCTGAAAACCTCATAATTATCTCATTTTGTATTAGATAAAAACTAAATTTATTTTCATAATTTTGGATTACCAAATTACAAAAAATGATTTCGTATAACAAGAATGTGGAAAATTATTTATGCTTACAAAATATGGAATTGATAATATAATTATTATGTTAGCTGCTGGTTTTGTTTTAATCTCTCTTTCTGCTTTTTTTGTCAGAGGCTGGCTTTCAATTTTGCTTTTTATTTTTGGAATATCATTTGTTTTTTTTACCTTCATTTTTTTTCGGGATCCTGA
Source organism: uncultured Hyphomicrobiales bacterium (assembly GCA_964473465.1). Taxonomy (GTDB): domain Bacteria; phylum Bacteroidota; class Ignavibacteria; order Kapaibacteriales; family UBA2268; genus CALHRB01. The sequence goes on along the minus strand of CAYYPE010000005.1, from coordinate 117,016 downwards.
CAGAAATATTCCTCCTGAAGCTACAGAATTTGATTATATTGTTCTTGCCCCTGCTGATGGTAAAATTGTCGAAATTTCTGATGATTATGAAAAATACTATATAAAAAATGATTGCTTAAGAATAAGCATTTTCCTTTCTCCTCTTGATGTGCATGTAAATCGCTCCCCAGTTTCTGGTTTAATTGAATTTTATAAATATATTAAAGGTGATTATCTTGTGGCTTATCACCCTAAATCATCTGAACTTAATGAACAAAGCATTATCGGCGTAAAAACAATCTACGGTAAGGTTGTTTTCAAGCAAATTGTAGGTATTCTTGCAAGAAGATTAGTATGCGAACTAAAAGTTGGTGACTCAATCAAAGCTGGAGAAAGATTCGGAATGATGAAATTCGGTTCCAGAATGGATATTTTTTTAGATAAAAATTCAGAAATTTTTATTAAAATTGGTGATAGAGTTACTGCTGGTGAATCTATCATTGCAAGATTTAAAAATATCAACTAAAATCATTTATTTCTTATTTTATTCTTAAATTTGAAACTTATGAAATAGCTTAATTATGCAAATAACTAAATCAATAGTGCCAAACCTTTTTACTTTAGTTAACCTGTTTATGGGTTTTTCCGCTATTGTTGCTATTTCTGAGTCAGATTATCTTAAAGCATCGCTGATGATTCTATTTGCAGGTATTTTTGACTTGCTTGATGGTCTTGTTGCACGATGGGTTAAATCAGCGAGTGAATTCGGAGTCGAACTCGATTCCCTTTCCGATGCAGTCTCTTTCGGTATTGCACCCTCTTTTATGCTTTATAAAATATACTTTTTTAACTATCTGGAAACCGGTTTGCTTATTGCCGCTCTTCCTGCTATCACGGGAATAATCAGGCTTGCTCGTTATAATGTTCATCTGACAAGTTTAACCGAAAAACCCTTATTCACGGGATTACCTATTCCAGCAGGAGCATTTACCATTATTTCATTTTTACTTTTTATCTTTTTAGACAAAGAAATATCAGAAACTATAAGGGTCATAAGTATATTTGCAGTTACCGTTCTTACTTCACTGGCAATGATTTCCAAAATCAAATTTGAACCAATTCCAAGACCAACGCTATTATCATTGAAAAGTAAACCATTTGTTTTTTTGTTTTATTTAGTTGGCGTTATAGCGTCAATTATTAGTTTAGGAAAATTAATTTTCCCGTTTATGCTTCTATACTTCTTTGGAAATACAATCAGATATATTTTTCTTTGGATTAAGGAAAAAAGAGAAGCAGTTGATGATATTGATGAAGGCGATGAACCCGAAATTGGTCCTTATGATGTATGAAATTAATTATCAAACATATTTAAAGTATTTATGAAGTTTTTAGCAAAAATTAAAATCACTTTTAGAAAAGGTATTCTTGATGTTCAGGGCAAAGCCGTAGAAAATGCTCTTCATTCAATCGAATTCCCAATGATTAACAATGTCCGTATTGGAAAATTTGTCGAACTCGAAGTTGATGCCAATGATAAAGAAAATGCTCATCTGTTGGTTGATTCTGCCTGTAAAAAATTAATCGCTAATCCTATTATCGAGGATTTTGAAATTGAACTCATTGAATTATGATTTTTTTAATTATTTAAAGACTTAAATGAAATTCGCAGTTGTTGTTTTTCCCGGTTCTAATTGTGATCACGACGCTTATTACGCTACCAATAAAGTTAGTAATAACAAAACCCAATTCCTTTGGCATAAAGACACCCATATCCCCGAAGACATTGATTGCATCATACTCCCCGGTGGCTTTTCTTACGGAGACTACCTAAGATGTGGTGCTATTGCCAGATTTTCCCCCATAATGCAGGAAGTAGTTAATTTCGCAAACAAAGGTGGTTATGTTTTGGGTATTTGCAATGGTTTCCAGATTTTAACCGAAGTCGGTCTTCTTCCCGGCACTTTGATGAGAAATAAATCTCTTCATTTTATTTGTAAGGATGTCCACCTTAAGGTTTTGAATAATTCTTTAGCTTTTACGTCTGGATTTCAGGAAGGAGATATTTTGACTATACCCATTGCTCATGGCGAAGGAAATTACTATGCGGGGGAGGATATTATCGAGGAACTGGAAGCTAAAAATAGGATTGTTTTTAAATATTGTAACTTAAATGGTGAATTTACTGATGATTCAAATCCTAACGGCTCCTTGGATAATATTGCTGGTATTATTAACAAGAAAGGAAATGTTCTTGGTATGATGCCCCACCCCGAAAGGTATAGTGATATAATTCTCGGCAGTGATGAAGGATTAAAAATTTTTAAATCTTTAGTTAACAACTTTTTATAATTTTTCTGGAGTTAAATATGCCACACATTGGCTTTCAAGAAATTTTAGTCATTGTCCTGATCATTGTTGTCTTATTTGGTGCAAAAAAAATCCCCGAATTAATGCGTGGGCTCGGCTCTGGCATCAAAGAATTCAAAAAAGCTGCCAGTACCGAAGAACAACAAGATAAAGTAGATAAAATTGAACAAAAATAATTCTTAATGAAAGATATTCGCTATGTTTGATGTAGGCGGTGGTGAACTTCTTCTTATTATTATTGCCATTATTGTGCTTTTCGGTCCAAAAAAACTACCCGAGCTTGCACAAATGTTTGGCAAAGGTATGCGCCAGGTAAGAAAAGCACAGGCTCAATTCCAAAGTCAGATTTCCGAACTCCAGTCAGACCTCAAGACAGTTATAGAAACCCCCAAAGAAGTAATTTCGAAGAATATCAACGAAGTTAAATCCGATTTCGAAAATTCAGTTGATAAAAATAACCAAAATAGTTAATGTCCTTCCCCCTGCTTGTCAGGGAATCCAAAAAAAACATTATTTTCCCGTATTCAACCTTAGTAGAAAACAAAACAAAAACTGAAACAACCTTATTACCTTATTTTTACTCGGTGAAGAGAAATGAAAATAAAATAATTAATTAGGTTATAATGTACGCTTTGATTCATCTTTCTTCTACTAAGGTTTATAAGAAAAATTAGGTTTTAAATATATCTCTTTTTTATGCCCTTCTGGGAGATGACAAATGGAAGAACATAGTGGGGCGTCAATTCTTCCCGATGAGATTATTTGATTCTTTTTTTTCTATCCGCCACTACTTGAAAGTAGTGGCAATTCAGTAGTGGCTATTCAAATCTTCACAAACCTGCCCATCCAATTGCCAACACGGACAAAATACACACCAACCGGCAAGCGCGAAACATCAATCCTGATATTCCCCTCTTGAGAGGGGATTAAGGGGTGTGTCCCTCCCGCTCCTACGGCGGACAACACACACTCGCCAAGCAGGTTGTAGATTTTGATTTCCTGCTCAGGAACAAGGGGTTGCAACCCCTTGTTCAAACCGTATATTTCTATATATTCCCATGCAGGGTTGGGGGAGATGGAGAAAAAGAATTTAGATGTATCATTAAGGACATCTATTGTATTTTTTTCAAATTTAAAAACTTTTCCATTTTCTGTAAATACTAATATTTTATCCTCGCTTAAAAATGAAGCTGAGCTAATTACCAAATCTTTATCATTGATTGAGCATCTGTCTTGAAACCAGTTTAATCCACCATTAGTTGTCCTATGTATTTCACCATTATTACCACAAACTATTCCGAAGTTTTTATTATAAAATCTTATAAATGTTAAAGTAAACGAGGAAGGTTCAATAATTGTATCAAGTTGAACAATCCATGACTTTCCAGTATCTGAGGTATAAAGAATATAATCAAACCATTTATTAGTAGCAATATCTAATTTCCTATTCAAAACATAAATTTTTGATTTATCAGTCGCATAAATCCAACCCCCATTTCTTGTTAAATAATTCGTTTCAAACCAATTTTCACCATCATCGTCTGAATACCATAAATGCATATTGTTGTCGTATCTAAGAGCAAAGTAAATAAAAATTCTTCCGTCAACATAAGCGAAATCTTCAAATTTCCTGTTGTATTCTTTAGTTGGAAAAAGTATTTCATGCCAACTTAATCCTCCATCATTGGTTTTATGAAGATATAGATTATCAAAAGCAATACCTTCTTGATCATTTTTCATTATAATTTTACTGATAGTTACTTTTTTACCTACATTTGATCTCGACCAGGTATTACCGTTATCAGTTGTTCTTAGTACATGACCAGAATCACAACCAACTAATGCTAACTTCGTTCTTGAATATGAAATACATCTTGGTACCTTGACACCCATTCTTTCTTCGGAGTCATCATAAATAATTGAGTCACTAAAAATTTGTCCCCAGGTCAATCCTGCATCGCCTGTAAAATACAGTCGTGGTCTGAAGCTACTATATGTCAATCCCATACAATTCATGCTATCTGCACAATCAGAACTAATAAACCATCTAGCATTAAATACCTGTCTCCAACCGTTTTGTGAATGAACATTTAAACTAAGCATAATTGATAATATTAGCAATATTTTTTTCATAGCTTTTTGAAATGGTGAGTTTCAAAATATTAGAATCTTGAAGGAATAAGAATGTTTAGCAGTATAAATAATAATAAAATACAAACCACTATGAAATATTTTGCAATTTCCTGTTGTTAATTCAATGTCTGATTCTTGATTATTTAATTCAAACAGTTCTTGGCCTTGTATATTAAATATTTTAACATTGTAAGGAATAGCATTCCCATTATGTAATAATTCAATTCTTATTTTTTCTGTCAACTTAATCATATCATCAATCTTAAAAACGTTCGGATCATCTAATTTGACTTCATCATTATTAAGAATCCCTGAAAATTTAAATACATTTTGATAAGTACAAAAATATATAGTATTTGAATCAGCAAAATCAAAATCTATCATTCCAACTAATTTATTACCTACATTCAAACTGTTTTCATGCCATGATAAACCGCTATTGTATGTAAACAAGCTAGTGAATTGCATGCCAATAGCTATTCCGAAATTATCATTAACAAATTCTATTTTTCTTATCAATTTTCCTGGAAATGTTAATATATTCCAATTAATTCCTCCATCTGTTGTCTTAAGAATATCTGTTCCTCCTGCAATCCAACCTTTTTTTGAATCTATAAACGACATGCTTTCGTATTGATATTTATGATCTGGATTTTTATAGTATAATAGCATATTATACTTTTCAAAATCATTTATTACGTAAATTATACAAGGTTCTTCATCTTCGGGTTTGCCATTTAATAATAAAGTACTGTCGTTAATCATTTGAAAATCATAATAGCAGAACCATTTAAGTTCTTTTGGTATATTCATTTTTTTCCATGTTAATCCTCCGTCAGTTGTTTTATGTAATTCAGCATAGAATCTATCATAAAAACCGCTTAAGATAATGCCATTATATTGGTCTTTCATCTTAATTTTATATAATAGTTTATTTTTTTCCAGTTGAATTTTTTGCCAAGTAAGTCCATCATCGGTAGATCTAACGATTAAACCTGAATCACCTACTGCTATTATTAAGTTGGAATCAACATAGCTTACAGAATATAATTTTGTTGCAATATATACATCCTTATTCTTTTGATATGAGCTATCTAAATAAATCCTCCTCCAACTCAATCCTCCATCCTTGGTTTGATCTATAAAACAAGCTAATTCTTGATGTATTGACCCAATAACAATGCAATTATCCCTGTTTATAGACTTAATTCCTTTTATTTCAACACTATAGTCATAATTTTTTAGTGGAATCCACTCGGACAATAATGCTAATGGAATAAAAAATAAATATATAAGAAAAAATAAAACAATTTTTTTTGAATAAACCATTTGTCCTCCAAAATTGTCCCACCGGTATAATCATACCGATGGGTTTACATTCGACAATTTTTTCTTAATAAATAAATCCTTTACTAATTTGATTTCCATTCAAATTAACAATAAGAAATATTGGATATTTAGATTCAAACTGAATTGCAATAGCTAATGACTGAGATGCTTTGTCATATTCCTTAATCAAAATTATCTGTCCTATCAAGTTTATAAATTTAACTGTAACTCTACCATTTTCTGAGGATGTAAGTTTTATTAATACCTCTTGAGCCTTATTATTATATTTTATGATACAGTTGCTATAAATATCATTTATATCGTCAAGTGCAATATTCTTTTCCCATGTCCCTCCTTGAGGTCTCCATAAACGGCATCCATCTGGAGTACATGGCTGTTCGCAGTTTTTTACCATTGGATCATACCAATCTGTTTTTGTAATACTTTTAATTAGATAAACACCACAACCTAACCTTTTGTAACATACAGTATATTTTGAGTTACAACATGCACTGCTATCACACTGTGAACTATATCGATATCAACCAGTTACCATCTCCATATCGATTATCCAACATTCAGAATTTACTACTTGAAAATAATAATAACATGAATCTTGGTAACAATTTAATGACACTTCAAATTAATCACGTACATTTTGTTGCTCCCAAACATATTTCATCATAGCTAATCTAATTGCATCCTTGCATGGACAATCAGAATCAATAGCATAGTCAAGAATTTGAATCTCCCTACTGGTAATTTGATTTTGTTGATCCCTTTGAACTCTGAATACATATCTGAATTTAACACAACAATAAGTAGAGCCAGGTTCACTAGAACAAGGAGTCTGTATCATACCAATAAAAGGACCTCTCCAATCATCTATATCTCCCGAAGGGTTACAAATGGAAGGAACATTTTCTGGTAAATCTGGCCATTCACATGCTAAACCCTCATTATGGAAGGAAATAATGAAAATAAAGATTATAATTACTGTTATCTTTTTCATCTTTTTCTCCAATTAGAATATAAACAAATTAATTTGAAAAAAGTTACATTTTTTTATTAATTTGCCCAATGAGTAACGGGCAAAAGGGAATTTTACCTGTTATAATAAGCAGTTGACTTCGTTTTTCTTGCCGAACTTGTAACTGCAATTTACAAGTTCGGCTTTTTATGTAAATCATAGGCTAACCCTCCTTTCAATTATTTTTTAATTATTTCAAAAAACATAAAAAGGTATTGGTATTGGTATTGGTAATCAAATCAAATAAACAATCACAAAACAATAACAATACTTCTTACCTTCAAGACAAATCTTAATAAATAAATCATTAATTTCCAAATTAATTTTTATTAATTTTTGATTCCCACTTTCGTGGGAATGACAAAATTCAGATATGCCTAAAAGTTATTAATCTTTCAAGAGCTGGCATAAGATTTACAATATTCAATTACAATCAGCGATATATTTTTATTTTATTTCGAAATTTAAATGAAGGAACTAAAGAGATTTCTACCTTATCTGTATCAATATAAATTCAAAATAATACTTGGTTTTGTTTTTGTTACTATCTCTAATATATCCTCAACCATGATTCCACGTGTTGTAGGCACAACTATTGATACAATAAAAGAAAGTTCTTTCTCGATGGATCAGGTTACCACTTCTATACTAATGATACTGGGACTTACATTAGCCAGCGGTTTGTTTATGTTCCTTACCCGTCAAACTATAATTGTAGTATCGAGATATATTGAATATGACCTTCGCAGAGACTTTCTCTTCTCAATTGAAAAACAATCCATGGATTTTTTCAATCAAAATCCTACTGGATCTATCATGGCACATATTACAAACGATATATCAGCTGCCAGAGAGTTTCTTGGTCCGGCTATTATGTATGGAGCGAACACAGTAACAACTTTTATTTTTGCTCTATACTTTATGCTGAATTTAAATCCAACTATTACCTTGATTGCTTTAATTCCGTTACCATTAATTGCCTATACTACTTATAAAATAGGTCACAAAGTTCATTTCGCCTTCAAAAATGTTCAGGAACAGTTTTCAAAATTAACTACTCAGGCTCAGGAAACCTTTTCCGGTATCAGAGTTGTAAAATCCTACGTAAGGGAAGAATACGAAAGCGAAAGGTTTTCCAATCTCAGCAAGGATTATCTTTTCAAAAATCTTAAACTTGCAAGAATTCAATCCCTGATGATGCCAATTTTGATGATTTTAGTAGGTTCTTCACAAATTTTGATTCTTGGCTACGGTGGTTATCAGGTAATTAACGGCAAAGCAACACTTGGAGATATCACTCAATTCTTTATCTATATAAATTTACTTATCTGGCCTATTGCTGCAATCGGCTGGGTTACAAACCTTGTCCAAAGAGCTGCAGCTTCTGCTGGAAGGCTCTCAAAAATTCTTGATAGAGAACCAACCCTGAAAGACGGTCATCTCGATAACATAGGCACAAATTCAAAAATATTCGAAATAAAATATGAGAATGTTTCCCTTAAATACTCTGATGATGGTCCCTATGTCCTGAAAAACATAAATCTGAGTATTACTGAAAATTCATCTTTAGGTATCATTGGTAAAGTCGGCTGTGGGAAATCATCTCTTGTAAATCTTTTGCCTCGCTTATTTGACCCAACCAAAGGCAGAATCACTATAAACGGCATTGATATAAAAGAACTTAAGCTCCACACTTTAAGGCAATTAATAGGTTATGTCCCGCAGGATTCATTTCTGTTTTCCATGACAATAGCCGAAAACATCAGATTTGGAAAACCCGATGCAAGCATGGATGAAATTATCAAGTTCAGTAAAATAGCTTCCCTACATAATGATATTTTAACATTTCCTGAAGCTTATGATACACTTCTCGGAGAACGTGGTATCACGCTTTCTGGTGGGCAGAAACAGCGTCTCGCCCTTGCAAGAGCCTTAATCAAAGACCCGCAAATTCTTATACTTGATGACTCTCTTTCAGCAGTTGATACTCAAACTGAATCAATAATCCTTAATGAATTAAGGAAATTTATGCAAGACAGAATCACTATCGTTATTTCGCACAGAGTTTCAACCATCAAAGATTTGAATAATATCATAGTTCTTAAAAATGGCGAGATAGTTGAATCAGGAAATCATTCCCAACTAATTGAAATTAATGGTATTTATTCCGACCTCTATCAAAAACAGCTTCTTGAGCAAGAAATCGAAATGCTTTAA
>CAYYPE010000005.1:10238-107858 GCA_964473465.1 uncultured Hyphomicrobiales bacterium | reverse complement strand
CTCATCGAGCTTGTCAGATAAATCAAAGAGATAGTAATCATCGAATGTCTTGCCATCTATCTCGATTAGTTGTTTTGAATTGGATTCGGAATAGGATATATTTAGCAAAGTGGTTTTATTAACTGTTCTGTTTTTGATGTCAACGGCTGAAAATCTCAAAACCAATGAATCCGATCTCGAAAGCAGATTTGCATATTCCCTAAGATTAATTGAGAACTGAACAGGCAAAGAGTCACCCTCTTTTAATCTCGTCGTATAATTATCATTTATTATCAAATCAAGAGTCCATTTTTTCAGTATATCAATTGGTCTGCAAGTAAGATAGCAATCAATTGCTGGTGGATCAAGCGAATATTTTATTTCTCCAACCCTTATCGGGTTAAATATGTATGGTTCATCACTGTCAATGAATATAATTGGCATGTTATTGCTAATTGTTTCGCTACTGGAGTATATGGGTTCAGATATTATTAAACGATTCTCATTAATCTTGAAATTTGATAAAAAATTTTCTTTGAAAATTTGGACATCTTTTGGGTTTGATAATTCAACTTCATGCTTTAATACTAAAGGATATAAGTAAATAGAAGCATTTGAATAATTCATTATCCGATTACCCAACAGGTTGGAAACAATAGTCAGAAGAGTATCAAAATTATCCGACACATACTGAAGATCATTGTCAATCAAAAGAATTTTATTCTGTTCCTGCTTTGAATTATTCTTGTCATCCTCAGAATTATAAAATATATATGGAACAAGTGGAAAAAGTTTATAATAATTTTCTCTACTAATCTTTATAGAGCTGACCTGAGTTGCAAAACCAAGCTCAAGCTCCGAAATATCATCAGGCCTCTCAATTACGATTGTCTGGAAACGAGTTGCATATAAGTCAAGCTTACCTAATCCTCCCGGTCTATCGCTCGAAAATATTGCCAATCCGGAAGGTGAAATAATAAAGTCAGACTCATTAAACTTTGTATTAATATCAGATAATGGCAATGGTTTCTGCCATAAGCCCCCAATTCTTACTGAAAAATATATGTCATATCCTCCGGGACCGTCATAACCGTCGCTTGCAAAGTAAAGTGTGTCGTCAGTATGTAAAAATGGAGTTATCTCGTTCCCTGAAGTATTAAGTTCCTTTATTGCTGTAATATTACCCCATGACCCATTGTCCTGAAGATATGCTATCCATAGGTCTGTATCTCTTCCTGTCGTCAATTTGTCAGATGAAAATATTACAAATGAACCATCACTGGATATTGTAAGGTGTGATACAAATGAATTAAATTGCAAACTATCCAAAAGATATGGCTCTGTCCAGACACCTTTCTTTTTGTCAGACTGGTATATATTAAGATAAGACCGCTTGGGAGTAAGCCTAAAAGTTGAAAGGAAAGCTTTATTGCTATTATAAAATGAAATATAAGACTGATTGTTTCGATTGATATTTAAATCAGCCTTTAATTTCTCGGGTTGAGAAAAATTAATTGAATCTGTTAAATTTGAGGTAAAAAAATATGAATACCTATCTCTGGTTGAATTATAATACAAACGATTTTCGAATTGATTCCACGCTGGTGCAAATTCATCTTCTTTCGAATTCAATTGTGTCAGATTTATGGGTTCAGACCATCTGGAAATAATTGTCTGTCCAAAATTTGTTTCAGAAATTATAATAAATATTACTAAACAAAATGAATATTCTATGAATTTGCTTATTCTCAACTATTCTAATCTTCGATTAAATTTTTAATATCCTTGTCTCTTCCAAATAAAACTAAAATTGATTTTTCAGGAATAACATCATCAGGCGAAGGAACACCGCCAACTTCCACCTCATCCCTCTCTCCTATTGTTAGAAAACCTCTTTTCTTGAGAATTTTCTTGATAGTAATTAAGTTTACATTATACTTTTGACGTAAATTTAATTCCAGCAAGTTTTTTCCAATAAAGGATTTCGGAACAGGTATTTCAAAAATTCCAAATTCTTTGGAAATCTGGTAGGATTCAATTAATCCGGGCATAACTAATCTCTTGACTAAATGTTCTGCTGCTTCAGCTTCGGGAACTAAAAGTTCTGTAACATTCATAAGCTTCAATAATCTTTCGTGAACAACTGAGATTACTCTGTTATATATTTTTTTTACACCTATTTCTTGAAGCAGAGCCGTAGTTAAAATAGAACTCTCAAAATTTTCTCCTATTGCAACAATAACTGCGTCCATTTCTTCGAGACCAAGCCCTTTCATAGCTTTCGGATCAGTCGAATCCATACATATTGCATGGGTTACTTTTTCGTGTATTTCATCAATAATCTCCTGATGATTGTCAATAACTAAGACCTCTGTTCCCAGATCATTTAGTCTTACAGCAAGATTATATCCAAAATAGCCAAGCCCTATAACACAAAATTTTTTTATTGCCATAATAAATTAAGATTTATAAAATATTAAATTAAGAATAAATATCTTTATTTAAAAGATTGCTTTACCCAACAATTACATTTTCCTTTGGTAATCCATATTTTGGATACTTTTGGACTGCAAAAAATGAAACTATGAATGTTAATATTCCAATTCTTCCAATAAACATCAAAATAATAATTATGAATTTACCTCCATCTCCTAAATGAAAAGTAATATTTCTTGATAGCCCTACTGTTCCGAATGCAGAAACGACTTCGAACGCAAGATCAAGCAAATTTTTATCTGGTTCAATCCAACTAATAAATAACAAGCCAATAATAATTACCGATATTGAACCGAAAATTACCAAATTTGCTTTCTGAATTGATTCTTCGGCTACAGTCTTGCGAAATAAATCTGTTCTGGATTTCCCTTTTAAGATATTGATGAATGATAAGACTGTAAGCGAGAATGTTGTTGTTTTTATCCCCCCTCCTGTTCCTCCGGGAGATGCTCCAATCCACATTAAGATAATTATTATTAATGATGTCGGAGCAGAAAGAAATTCAATATGCAAAGTATTGAAACCGGCTGTTCGGGCAGATACTGATTGAAACAAAGAATCATATACTAACCTAAAAAAATTTGCTTTATTTTGTGGATTATTATATTCTCCCAATAGAATCATAATCGAACCAATAATAATAAGCAATATAGTTGTTACAAGAACTATCTTTGTGTGAACACTTAATTGATTCCTGATTCTTTTTTTTTTCATAAATCTTGGTCTTAGTCCAGCAAGATTATTTAATACTGTAAATCCCAGCCCCCCTGATATAATTAACAACATTACTGTAATTGTGATAATATAGTTTCCTACCACCTTTTCATTCATTAGATTTTCCGAATACAAAGAAAAACCGGCATTACAGAAAGCAGAAACTGAATGAAAAATAGAGATAAATAAATTTTCGGGATTATAGTTTGATAAACCATTGTTCAATCCATAATAAATCAGGAATGCCCCAACTGATTCAATCAAAAAAGTGAAAAGAATTATACGAAGTAAAATTGTGGAAACCTTACCAATATTGTCTTCACTCAATAAATCTTTCATCATTATTTTGAGATAAATGCTCGAAGAACCACCAAAATAAATAGCAAAAAATGTTGTAAATGTCATAATTCCCAAACCACCTATCTGAATAAGGAACATTATAATCAAATGCCCGACATGAGTAAATTTGGTAGCTGTATCAACTACAGTTAAGCCAGTTACGCAAATAGCACTTGTGGATGTAAACAAGGCATCAATTATGTTCAGTCTCTGTCCCTCATAAGTGGCTTTGGGTAAAAGCAGCAAAACTGTTCCGCACAAAATCAGAATAAAAAAACTCAATGTAAATATTACTCCCGGATTTAGATTTATTTTCCTCAAAAGATGATTGTATCTCAACACTTTTAATATAAGGGAAAAGAATAATAAAAAATTGATGGTACTCATACTAATCAATTGCACGTACGGAATGTGTAGTTTAATAAGAAGAATATTTAATAGATTATTCTGAAACAGATTATCAGTAACGAAAAAAAATAGTAATAATATTATTATTAACTCGAAAGTGTTATTTCGAAAATATTTTTTAACGCCGGTTATACTAAAAATTCTAATGAATTCAACAATTAAGAAAATTAGTATTAAAAGGTATGTTGTTAATGTTAATATGCCTTGAAAAAAATCAGATAAGTAAAAACCAAAAAAAAGGAGAAAATTACAAAGAGAGATTAATCCTATGATAATTGCGAATATATCAAGGCTTTTTTTTAACCTCTCTATTTTTTCATGCTCAAGCATATCTTCTTTTACGTTTTTTAGAATTTCAAATTTACTAAATATTAACTCAATAAGTCCTATTTAATATGATATGAAATACTTTTTGAAGTGATTCAATCTCGAAGATGTGCTCGTTAATTGTTTGTATCGAAGAATTTGTTATCCCAGAATTTGTCAAGCAATTTTATTCGCCTATTTAATTTCAGGAATAGATTCTTTCTGCTATTTATCAAAAATTCAATAACAGGAAAATATTCCGCCTGTCTTGAAATATCATACTTTAAAATCCAGTGATTTAAATTTTCAAACAAAACTCTATTATCCTGAATCTCACCTAAAATATCTTGAAAACCCTTTAGTTGCTTGAAATAAGTATCCGTTAAATTCAGAAGAGGTTTTAAAAATTCCATTGTATATCTGAATCTTTTGAAAGCTAGTCTCAATTTATGAAATGAATCCAGATTATTTTTATCAAGCTGGGATGACCTTTCCAGAACAGATTGATACTCATCATAGGCACGCTTTATCAGAGCTATTTTTGAAATTTGAGATTTAGGAATTATTTGTTTCAATTGCAGCTTAAGAAAAAATACTGCTTCATTAATTTCATCAACTGATTTTTCTTCTAATTTGGACTTTATGATGTTTAATATCTCTAACTCTTTGGCTGTCAAAAAATTATAAAAATTACTTAGAATAGGATAAATTGGAGTTAACTTCTCGATTTTAAGCATTTGAACCTGATTATCACGAAGAGGATTATATAACTTCAACTCTTTCTTCAATCTTTTTCGAAGGAGTTGCACATAACCCGACGAGACTTCTTGATTAAGAACATTTAAGACTGCTAAGAATCTTCTGATCGTAGCCCTCAAATCATGAACAGATTTCTCAGAAAATTTTTTCTTAACATCCTTAAAATTTTGGTTATAATACATCAAAACTTTATCAATTGAACTCAATATGATTTGAATTAGTTCAGTCATTTATTTAATATCTCAAGTTGATAATTTTCTAATTTCCATCTGGGTTTTAAAGTAATTTTATCTTTTGGCAAAAAGAATCTTTCGGAATATCTGAATTCTTTAGCATAACCAAAAGAATATTTTGCATCTCCATCTTCATCACAAAAAACTTCAAATTCGTAATCTCCAGGAGGTAAATCATCAAATTTCCATTCAAGTTTATTGTTGATTTTAGTTTGAAAATATGTTTTGGTTAGTAGATTCTTTATCATAATGTATAAATCACCACCACATTCGATATTTGTTTTTAAAATCCCACTAATTCCTGAATAGCTTCTGATATCAGATGTCTTAAAATGATAAGTATAACTTGAATCAGGAAATTTAATATTTTCAATGTTTAATAACGAATCAGATTTAAATGATAATTCATACCATACATCACTTGATAGCTTTCTTTCTGATTTGATAATAATAATATTATCCGTTTTGAATAAAATATTTATTTTTTCATTCGATTTATCAGTAAGATTCATTAATCTAAATGAATTATCATAATTCTGCCTTTTCAAAGGAACATTAAACACAAAATAAAATTCTTTGTCTGGAGACACATTTTGGAGGCTATCTTTCAGAGGTGTCGAAACTAATTTTGGAATTAAGTTTATTTCCTTAGCAACTGGAATAAAGACAATACTATTTGCTGTGTCCCTGATAATATTCCCAATACTATCACGTAATGCTATATCATTGTTTAATTTACATTCCAAGCGATAAGTTTTCGAAGTATCAAAAGTACTTGATACAAAAATCAGTAAATTATATCTGTTTTCAGGAGAGATTATAATCGAGCTTGGCACTATTTCCTGATCACTGTTATTTTCGTCCATTTTGATTATACCAATGGAAGTAGGAAATAAAAAGTTAGAATCAAGGGGTTCACTGAAATTAGCTTCAATAATTTTATTGCTTAAAGGTATTACTTCATATAACATTGGTCCCAGTTTATCAATAGGTGGACCAAGTTTAAGCTTGATATTTACAACGGAGTCTTGTTTGATATTAACATCCTCAGTATATGATCCGAATTCATCCTCTCCATCATCATAAATACCGTTTTTGAAAATATCCCGAACAGCTATCAATCTGTAAATACCATCTTTTAAGGCTTTAATTTCGAAATAGCCGCTTGATCCAATCTGTATGTTGTAGTTTGGTTTTTCTTTAGTAATATCAAAGGATTTAATCTTTGAGGTATCAGATGGTAGTTTATAAAGAAATATTGAAGCTCCAACTGGATTGGCTGAAATTAATTTACCAATAATTCTTCCACTGTCAATATTATCTCCAGTTGAAAAAATAATTGAAAATGCATCGTCTGGTTTGTTACCTTTCCAATCTTGGATTTCGGTTCCAATAGTGATCGAATAAGTAGTATTTTTCTCAGGTTCTTCTAAAAATTTGATTTCTAATTCTTTTCCACTCCAATTAAAATCCGTATTCAACGCAGGAACGATAGTAGTGTTTTGTTGAACGGAATTTTTATCCATATACTTGTCAAATTCAATTTTGATAAAATTCTCTCTATAGTTTGTAAGACCGCTTTTTGGATAGAAATCGATTACTTTGGGTGGTATGGTATCTCTGGGACCCCCAGATGGAGGCAATGGATTTGCACAACCCAAGAAATTAACTAATATGGGTAAAGTTAAAAAAAGTAAAAATAAAATAGTATTTAAGTTCTTCAATAATGACTCAAATATTTTAAAAAATTGAGCTCGCAATAACAAATATAATAAATTACTCAACTTGATAAATTTCAACTCTTCGATTTAATTCATGATTTGTTGATTTTGGGAATTTTTTGCCCATTGCTTCAGTAGTCAGTCTTGCTTTGGTAAGCTTATTCTTTTTTAGAAAACTTGCAGTGCTTTCTGCTCGTTTTTTTGAAAGGTCATAATTGTATTCATCTGAACCAGACTCGTCCGTATGACCAACAATTTTAAGATTCTTAAAATTTCGTGTTTTGTTAAAAAAATCAAATAGTTGTTTCTTCGAATCTGATGTAAGTTTATATGCATCTAATTCAAAATATAAAACAATCAATGGTTCATTAGCTTTTTCGCTTGATGAGTTTAAATTTTTTTGTGGTGCTAAGCCAAATTCCTCAGTAGAATCATCTTCAAACTTCCTTAGAATAATATCATAATCAAACCATTTTGGATATTCGAGATTATATGTAGCAACCGAAAAACTTCCCCTAAAACCTTTATAATCAACCATTGCTGACCCTAAAATACCTTTTCTTAATGTAAATCTATAGGTGCCAGTTAATGCATCTGACCATACTGTATCTATGTTTGGACTATCCTCGTAATATAATAGTATTGGAATGGATTCATAAACTCGCCCGCTTTGATTTCTTGAAGATTTTATTATTCTACCGCTTACAATTGCATAAGGTAAAGGTCTAAGGCTATCGGATATTTCAGCAAAATATAAACCTTCTCTTTTAGCAATTGTATCATAACTAACAAAATAACCACTATTTCCAAATGCAGTCAGCCACATATTCCCATCATCAGCTTGTGAATTAATATTTTCTCCTAAATTAATTGGCTCACTCCAGCTTTTCCAACTGTTATCCAACCTTCTTGTCATAAATATGTCCAACTTACCAAAACCTTTGTGACCATTCGATGAAAAATACAGGGTTTTCTCATCTAAAGATAAATAAACAGAAGCCTCAGAACCCTTTGTATTAATAACAGCCCCAAGATTTTGAGGCTCTGAAAATGTATTTGTCTTTTCATCAAAAAAAGAGACATATAAATCTAAATCACCATAGCTATCATCCCTGTTTAATGCCATAAGTAGAACTCTTCTGTCCGAAGATAGAAAACCATAAAAGTTTTTCGAATTATTATAGAAATTTTGAATTTTAATTGATTGGGGTAATGAAAATTTTCCTCCGATTTTTCTGGTTATAGAAAAACCACTTTGCTTTGTTCCATCAGGTTTATATATTCCATAAACCAAAGCAAATTGACCATCGGGGGTAATACTAAATAGAACATCTGAATCTTTTGTATTCAAAGGAATACCCATATTTTTTGGTTCAGACCAAAGACCATCACCGATCTTTTTCGAAAACCATATATCATCATTATCATATATTCCATTTATATTATCAGGATGAATTTTCCTGTCAAAATATAATGTACTATCTTCTAAATCTGTTACTGGTACAATAGTTGGTTGATAATCATTGATAATATCTGGTAATCTTTTTTTTGTATAATTAAGATTTTTATCAAGTTGAGAGCTTGAAAGAAATGACAAAAAAGGAAATAAAATCAATATTAAAATTTTCATTTTCATAGAATATTTAAAGAATGTTATTAATGTTAAGTTCATTAATTTTTCTGTACAAAGTACGTTCACTTATTCCCAGCATATTAGCAGCTATTCTTCGGTTGCCTGATGAACTCTTGAGGGCAGCAACTATTGCTCTTCGTTCAAGTTCAACAAGTTTGAGTGTATTCAGGTCATCTGTGTCATTATTCTCAGGCTCATTTTGACTGTTATTAGATATCAAATAAGTATTGAGCTCTTCAATCTCAAGCTCAATATCATCAATTTTATTTTCAAGTGTTCTTAAATACTTTAAAATATTAGTCATATCATGTTTCAATTCAAGAAGAGACCTAAAAATTATTTCTAATTCAAATTTTTGGGGTTCTTCGTAATCAACATATTGAACTAATGCCTTATCGGGTGGTTGAGGAGTGATATCCTTTGGAGGTAAAGCCAAAGGAATATATCTTTTTAGTATATCATGAGTTATATATGTAGTTTGTTCGAGTGTAATTAAAGTATCAATCAGATTTTTTAATTCTCGTATATTCCCGATCCATGGGCGTCTTTCGAGAACTAAAAGGGCATCATTCGAAATACCGTCATATTTTAATCCAAGTTTAGCACAAGTTTTTTCGGCAAAATAATTTATCAATTCCCTTATGTCTTCGGGATGTTCTCTTAAAGGTGGCAAAACAATATGAACAGAATTTAAACGGAAAAATAAGTCCCTCCGAAAATTTCCTATTTCAATTTCTTCCTCCAAATCTCTATTTGTAGCAGCAATAATCCTTACATCTACCTTTTTTAATGTAGTTGAACCTAATCGGGTGAACTCACCGCTTTCAAGAACTCTTAATAGTTTAACTTGTGTACCGATTGGCATTTCGCCAATTTCATCAAGAAAAATTGTACCCTTATCAGCAACTTCAAAAAAGCCTTTTCTTTGTTCAATTGCTCCTGTAAAGGCTCCCTTTTCATTTCCAAAAAGCTCTGACTCTAATAATGTTTCTGGAATAGCTCCGCAATTGACGCTTATGAATGGATTTTTTTTTCTTTTACTTAAACCATGAATTGCATTGGCAAATACTTCCTTACCTGTGCCTGTTTCACCTGTTATTAAAACTGGAAGGTCAGTTGGTGCAGCAAGCATAACTTTAGATATAACTTCCTGCATTTTTTTTGATTCGCCGACGATTCCGAATTTTAGCCGAAGTAATTTATAAATATTCTCATCTTTGAAATGAATTTGGTCTATTTCATCTTTGATTTCCATTCCTCCCAACCACCGTAATAAACAAGAACATTCTTAAAGCCAAAACTCAAAATATCTTTTGCAAGTTTTTCACTTGCATCGCAATTTCCACCACTACAATATATTATTAGTATTTTATCCCTTGGGAGCATTGTTATTAGTTTGAAATACTCTGTCTGATCCATTAAATATGCATCGATATTGATGGCATTATCAATATGACCATTAGCATAATCAATATCATTTCTTGCATCAATTATCATAAATGAAGGATCGTTCAAATATTTCTTTAGTTGATTGTAATTAATAAATTTGAACCCTTCATCTATTGATTTAAGATTATCAGGTAATTCATTTTTATTTGCTAAAGCAATCTCTTGATTTTCTTTTTTTAAAAGTGAATCCTTTGATTTATTTTTTTCTTCATTTACGACTATAGAATCAACCTTTGAAAAGGGTGTGGCTTTTTGAGAAGTTTGTGTTTGCCTCATTATATCTACTATCAGTGAATCATCAACAAATTGAACCTTAGGTGGCTTCCTGATTAAAGGTAATGGTTTTGCCGAAAATTGATTATAAATCAAGCCAAGCATCGAGGATATAAAAATAATACCTAATATTTCATAAATTGTCTTTTTCATAAAATTAGTTAATTTCTGGTTTAAATTTTGTTGATAATAGTAATATCGGATTTACCAACGTTGGTAAAAATTTTATATTGTTGATTTCAAGAGGTTAGAATATAATCAAAAATTAACTCATTTCCTGTTCAATCATTTTGTATCCTATCAATACAGCCCCCATAAGAGCAGTTCCTTTGGGTTCAACTCTAACAAATGAATTAAGCTTTTTTATCCTTTCATCAAGCATTTTTTCAAGGATTGTATTAGCATCAATTATCCCACCCATTAATGCAACGGGAATTTTCTTAAGTTTGAAATTCTTTTCGAGTGCTGTCAATAATTCCAATAAATGTGAGGAGGCTCTTTGAATAATATCAAGGCATACTTCATCTCCGTCAGAAGCACATTTCATTACAAGTGGAGAAAGCATATGATATTCAAAAGCTCTTTCTGAATAGGCTTTAACGATTGTTCTTGGCTGATTTATATCAATTGAAGGAGAGATTTCAGTTAAAAGTTCAGTTAATTTTGTTTTTTTGCCTCTCCCATCAAGATCTCTGACAACAGCAGTAAGTCCTTCCCTTCCAATCCATGCTCCACTTCCTTCGTCATCAAGTTCAATGCCCCACCCTCCACATCTCGAGATTACACCTTTCTCATTACGAGCAAGAGCTATTGAACCAGTTCCAACAATTAAAATCACTCCGGGGTCTCCCTCGAAGGCACCTTCGAGAGCTAACTCAGCATCGCTTGTTACATAAAGATCATTTAAAGAGATATTCTGTCCACGAGCCAATGTTCGCAATAATTGCTTAGAGCGTTTTTTTTCATCATCTAACCACACTCCCGCTAATCCAATTACAGTGGCATCAATTTCAGAAGAGTCAATTTCAGCTTGTTCGCATAGATCAGAAATAACATTAAGTATTCTTTCTGAAGATTCACCAACACCAACAGCACCAATTCTTGTTGTGCCTGATCTTGTCTGAGAAATAATTCTTCCATTTTTGAAAATAATTCCTCTTGTTTTTGTTCCCCCACCGTCAATAGCAGCAATAACACAATCTTTTTTTAATTCCATGTATAAATCTTTTAAATTTTTCAATTAACAGTCCTTTCTTTTCTCAAAATTTATGCCATAAGAAAAAAATATTAGAAAATATCAGTAGGAACTCTTTTAATTGAAGACCCCAAAGATTGAAGTTTCTTTTCGATGGTTTCGTATCCTCTGTCAATATGATATATCCTGAGAATTTCGGTTGTTCCTTCGGCTACTAATGCTGCTAATATCAGAGAAGCACTTGCCCTCAGATCAGATGACATAACTGTAGCACCGCTTAGTCTGCTTCCTCCTTTGACAATGGCAACATTATCAGCTAAGTCAATTTGTGCCCCTAACCTTTGTAACTCCGGAACATGCTTAAATCTATCCTGATAAATAGTCTCTGTTACTCTTGACACTCCTTTTGCAACCAGCATATATGCTATCCATTGAGCTTGTAAATCTGTTGGAAAACCTGGATAAATCGAAGTAATAATATCAGTTGGTTCTGGATCTTGATCCATTTCCAGTTCGATTCTGTCACTTGTAACTTCAATTTTGCATCCTGATGATTCCAATTTTTCAAGTACAGATGTCATATGATATGGATTTGTGTTCTCAATCTCTATTTTTCCTTTAGTCATTGCAGTAGCGATAAGGTATGTAGCGGCTTCTATTCTATCTGGAATTGTTTCTTCGTTTACTGGATGTAGTTCATCAACGCCTTCAATTGTAAGACAGTTAGTACCAATACCTTCAATTTTTGCCCCCATCTTAACCAGCATTCTTGCTAATGCAGTTATCTCAGGTTCAGTTGCAGCATTTGTTATAACGGTAGTTCCCTTTGCGAGAGTTGCTGCCATTAAAATATTTCCAGTAGCACCTACGCTTGATATATCAAGATGAAATTTTGTTCCTTTAAGTCTTTCAGCCTTTGCAATAACATATCCGGATTCAAGGGAAATATCTGCACCCAATTTTTCCATCCCTTTCAAATGCAAATCAACTGGTCTTGGTCCCCATGCACAACCACCCGGTAGCGATACTTTTGCATATCCGTATCTTGAGACTAATGGACCGAGAACATAGAAAGAAGCCCGCATTTTTTTCACTTGTTCATATGGAGCCTCAAAACTTGAAATGTTCTGTGAATCAATAAATAAATCATTTCCGTTAAGTTCACAAAATACTCCCATAGAACCAAGAAGTCTTGACATAGTCCAAACATCTCGTAAATTAGGTGTATTTGTTATATGATAAGTGCCAGGTGCAAGTAATGTTGCCGGCATTAATGCTAATGATCCGTTTTTGGCTCCGGAGATCTTTATTCTTCCGTGTAGTCTTTTTCCGCCTTCAATTATAAATTTATCCATTAATCAATTAAATTTTATAAAATAAAAAACTAAACTTCTTCACAAAATATTTACTAAAATAATCACTATTATTTGATAAAAAAATTTCTGAAGAATAACGATATTATTTAATGAATAGTTATTTTTGTTTTGAAATCATTTTCTTAATGCGAAATTTTTTGAAATGCCTGTTGATTGTACAAATTTCCAGATTCTTACCAAAAGACTTAGATTAAGGTGCTTTAGATACGAAGATGTTGATATTCTTTATAAATGGTGGAGTGATAAAGAAATAATGAAATATACTCCTGAGGGTGTTTATTCCTATGATACTGTAGCTGATATTATCCCCAGAATTGTTAAAAATTACCAAACTGTATCATCGGAGAATTTTTATGCTTTTAGTCTTCTTATCGAAAATAGAGTTAATAGGGATAAAATGGGTTGGTGTGGTATTATAAGAATGTTTCCTTTCCCAGAAAATATTGAAATTTTTGTAGGACTGGATAAAATTTACTGGGGACAATCCTTCGCCGAAGAAGCTGTCCGGGAATTTCTTGGTTTTGTTGTTGACTATTTTGGTTTTAGAACTATTACAGCCCTTGTCCATCCTGAGAATAAACCATCAATAAGAATTTTAGAAAAAATTGGCTTTTCTTTCGTCAGAACATTGGAGAATTGCCCTGAACCATATCAAAATCATAATGGTTATTTGCTTTATTCAATAAGTTTCGATGAATAGTAATGATAAATTTAAATCAATTCAACTCAAAGAATTTCAAGGAAGCCTCCTTTTATGAGACTATTGATGAGGATTCTACTAAGACAGTGAAATGCTTACTTTGTTCCCATTATTGCATTATTAAAAATAAAAATTATGGTATTTGTAAAGTAAGATTCAACTACGAAGGTAAATTATACACCATAACGTGGGGACAGGCTGAGGGATTGGCAATTGACCCCATTGAAAAAAAACCTCTCTATCATTTCAAACCATCCTCAAAAGTCCTTTCATTCGGAACACCGGGTTGTAATTTCTTTTGTTTAAATTGTCAAAATAATTCTCTTTCTCAACTAATTAAAAAAACTGATATTACTGAATTTAAACAAAAAAATGTTGAACCCTCAGAAATCTTACAGCTTGCTCTTTATAATTCAGTTGATGGAATAGCCTATACTTATTCAGAACCGACTATTTTTTTTGAATATACCAGGGATATAATTTATTTGACCAAAAATAATAAAGAAACAAAGAATCTATTTCATGTATTTGTTTCTAATGGATATTTTTCCAAAGAGCTTCTTAATACAATTGTTGATGAAAAACTAATTGATGCAATTAATATTGATTTAAAATTTTTTGACGAAAAAAAATACAAAAAAATCACTGGTGGCAGTCTTATACCTGTTCTTGATTCCATTAGGTTTTTATACGAAAACAAGATTCATATTGAAATTACAAATTTAGTCATTCCCGACATTAATGATACTGATGAGGATTTTCAAAAACTCTCTAGTTTCATTGCATCAGTTTCAACTGAGATTCCGCTTCACATAAGCAGATTTTATCCTCACTATAAAATGCTTTCAAAAACACCAACTCAGCTCGGGAAATTATTACGTGCAAAGGAAATCGCACAAAATAATGGATTAAACTATGTATATATCGGTAATACTGATTTACCAAATGTTGAAAATACATACTGTCCAATATGTAATTATCTGCTTATTGAACGAAAAAGATACAGAATATTTATTAATTTCGAATTGAAAAAAAATAATAATTTTTGCCCGATTTGTGGAAATGATATAAAAATTATTGTATAACATAGATAATAATATTATAATTATATAGCTTATGACTTTTGTCTAATGATTCACATTAATAAAAATGAATATCATCCTTACTCCTAAACAGATGCGTCAAATTGATTCAATGGCAATCAATGACTTCTTAGTCCCGGGGTCTATCCTTATGGAAAATGCTGCATTAAATTCTTCAAAAATCATAAAAAAAATTTTTGCTAAAGAAGGTATAGAAAACCCTAAAGTCCTAATTTTCTGCGGAAGTGGAAATAATGGTGGGGATGGTTTTGCTATTGCCAGACAATTAATGGATTTCAGCAATGTGAAAATCTATTTGATTGGTGATGAAGCTAAAATGAGCCCAGAAACAAAGCAAAATTATCTTATTTCCAAAAAACTGGGTATTCCTAATCAATATTTGAAAGATTTAAGTGATTTCGATAAAAATGATTTAGATGCTGATTGCATTATTGATGCTTTGATAGGTGTCGGCGGCTCAGAAAATATAAAGGGATTAGCTTTTGAAATATTAAAACTGCTACAAACTTACAATGGTTTAAAAATTTCTGTTGATGTACCAACAGGGCTTAATTCAGAAAATGGTTTTGCCTCTGAATATGCTTTCAAAGCCGATTATACAATTACAATGTTTGCAATAAAAACCGGTATGTTGCTAAATAAAGGTTTCGTTTGCTGTGGTAAGATTTTGGTGGCAGATATAGGCATTCCAATCAAAATTGCTGCAGATGGATTCTCTAATAATTTTATATTGAATTACGAAAGCTCAAGAGCTCTCCTACCCAAAAGAAAAAAAATAAGCTCAAAATTTGATTATGGTAAGGTTGTTATTATCGCTGGCTCAAAGCAATATCCCGGTGCAGCGGCTCTCGCAGCTAATTCTGCTGTCAAAAGTGGTACAGGTTTAGTTTATTTATTATCTACATCTTTTCATTCTGAATTGCTTCCGGAAGTTATTCCTGTAACGCTCGAGTCAAACCCTGATGGAACTATTTCGATTAAATCGAGAAAGGTAATTGAAGAGTTTATCGAAAAGGCTGATTCAGTAGTTATCGGTCCCGGATTATCAAATAATGTTGATACTATCTCCTTGATGTTTGAAATCATAAATCAATTTTCTAATAATAAAAAAATTGTTGTTGACGCTGATGGATTAAGGACAGTCAAACAAGAATTAAAGCTCACTAAAAATATTATTCTCACCCCACACACTGGTGAATTCATAAGAATTTTAAAAAACTTTGATACTGAATTTTTCGCTGAAAATGATATTACAAACCATTATAATTACTATGATTTGTTGAATATTTGGTCGAATAAGCTGAATTGCATAATACACTTAAAATGGGTTCCAAGCATAACCACGAACGGTAAAAAGTTCTACTGGAATATATATGGAAATCCGGGTATGGCAACAGGAGGAAGCGGAGACGTTCTCAGTGGTATCATAGGTGGTTTAATAGCTCAGGGTTTGGAAGCATTAGAAGGCTCGGCATTGGGTTCTTTTATTCATTCCAAAGCTGGAGATATTGCAAAAAAATATCTGGGGATGAATTATCTCTCCGCAACAGATTTAATAGACTATTTACCATTTGTCTTCAAAAGATTGGAATCATAGAAATTGGGTGAATTCTTCAAAATAATATCAAATCAAAACGATTGCAAAGCAAGAGCCGGAGTAATTAATCTTGACAATTGTCAAATAAAAACTCCTTTCTTCATGCCGGTTGGAACTCAGGGAGCAGTTAAAGCAATAGACCAAAAAACAATCAAGAGAATTGGTTTCGAAGTGATTCTTTCAAATGCTTATCACCTTTATCTTAGACCCGGATTGGATGTTTTACAAGAATTCGGAGGATTGCACAATTTTATTAACTGGGATGGCGGCATTCTGACAGACAGTGGTGGTTATCAAATTTATTCTCTTAAAGATCTGAGAAAATTGACTGATGACGGAGTTCATTTCAAATCCCATATTGACGGTTCAAAGCACTTCCTTACACCTGAAAAAGTAATTGATATTCAAAAAATTATTGGTTCTGATTTTGTAATGGTTCTTGATGAATGCCTTGACTATCCTGCAGATTTTCAGTCAGCAAAAAGAGCTGCAGATTTATCCTTTTATTGGGCAGAAAAATCAATCAAATACTTTCAAGATACACACAATGAATACAAAAATCAATTTATTTTCGCAATTTGTCAGGGGGGAATGTATCCTGAATTAAGAACTGAATATATCTCTAAAATCACTCAACTTGATTTTGATGCTTTTGCTATTGGAGGTTTATCCGTAGGTGAACCAGCAAAGATAATGTATGAAATGGTTGATATCTCAACAAATCAATTACCCTACGAAAAACCGAGATACCTTATGGGTGTTGGCACACCTGAGAATATTCTTGAAGCAATTGATTTAGGAATTGATATGTTTGATTGTGTTTTGCCAACAAGAAATGCTCGCAATGGACAGCTATTTACGACAAAAGGAAAAATTAATATAAGAAATTCAAAATATAAATTTTCAAAGGAGCCTATTGACGAAGAGTTGGATTCTGAGGTAAGTAATTATTATACTTTGGGGTATCTCAGGCATCTTTTCTTATCAAAAGAAATATTAGCATTACAGATTGCCACACATCAAAATTTAGCCTTTTATCACTGGCTTGTTAAAACTGCTCGTGAAAAAATACTTGAGGGGAGATATCGTCATTGGAAAAACTATATTTTGGAAAAAATAAATAATTTTATTGATTTATAAAAAGGAAATTTATGAGTGTATTTAATTTACAGCTTTTTGGCTCTTTCTTCGCACAAGCCGCTCCCGAAGCAGCACCTGGAAATTCAATGATTTTCACATTAATTATGTTTGGAGCTATCATCCTCATTATGTATTTTCTGATGATAAGACCTCAACAAAAAAGACAAAAAGAACACCAAAAAATGCTTGATAGCTTGAGAAAGGGTGATAAAGTCATTACTGCCTCTGGAATGCATGGTCACATTACTGATATTGACGGAAATGTTTTTACAATACAAATTGCCGATAATGTCAAAGTTCAATTTGAAAAGACAGCTATAGCAGCTAAAAAAGAATAAGAACAATCTATGGTTACTATGAATACTATTGAAGAAGCACTGGAAGAACTTGCCTCCGGTAGAATGATTATTGTAATGGACGATGAAGATCGTGAAAATGAAGGTGATTTGATAGCTTCCTCAGAACTTTGCACTAACGAAATTATTAATTTTATGTCCACATATGGTAAGGGTTTGATTTGTATTGCCATCACCGAAGAAAGAGCAAAAGAGCTAAATCTTGATGTTATGGTTAATAATAATTCAGGTCTTCACAATACTAAATTTACTGTTTCTGTCGATTATCTTTATGGTACTACAACCGGTATTTCTTCTTTTGATAGAGCGAAAACAGTTAGAGCTATTGTTGACAAGGATACAAAACCTAATGATTTAGGAAGACCCGGACATATTTTTCCTTTGATAGCAGCAAAAGAAGGTGTTCTACGTCGTGCCGGGCACACCGAAGCAGCAGTTGATCTTAATCGGCTTGCAGGACTAAAGCCATCAGGTGTACTTTGCGAAATTATCAAGGAAGATGGCTCTATGGCTCGTCGTGATGATTTAATTGAGTTTGCTAAAAAACACAACTTAAAAATCATCACTGTCAAAGATTTAATTGCCTATCGATTCCGGTCCGAAGTCCTTGTTAAAGAAGTAGCTTCTGCTAATGTCCCCACAAAATACGGAGATTTTCAGATTAAGGTTTTCCAGAATACCATTGATTTAGAAGAGCATGTTGCACTGGTTAAAGGAAAATGGGAACCTGATGAAATTATTCCTGTTAGAGTCCATTCTGAATGTTTAACAGGTGACGTATTTGGTTCATTACGATGTGATTGTGGATCTCAATTGCACTCTGCCTTAAGAATGATTGAAAAAGAAGGGCGGGGTGTCCTGATTTATATGAGGCAGGAAGGTCGTGGAATTGGACTTGTTAATAAAGTTAAAGCTTACTCCCTTCAAGAACAGGGTCTTGACACTGTCGAGGCAAATATCGAACTTGGTTTCAAACCCGATCCACGTGATTATGGTATCGGGGCTCAAATTTTATCCGTTCTTGGGGTAAGAAAAATGAAGCTTATTACAAATAATCCAAAAAAGCGAGTCGGACTCGAAAGCTATGGTTTAGAAGTCTCTTCGCTCGTTCCAATTGAAATAGAGCCAAATGAAATAAACAAAAATTATTTAAAGACCAAAAAAAATAAGCTTGGTCATCTCCTTAACAATTTGGAGTAAATATAAAATATAATTAAAAATTATTCGTAATATTGCCTGTTGAATTGTTAAACATATAAAACAATTCAACATTTTTTTTCAATATAGAGGTTATAATGAGTGATACTGTTTATTTAACTATTGATAGAGCCAGAGAAATCGAAGAAGAAATCAGAGATTTAAAGTTCAGAGCAAGAAGAGAAATTGCCCAGAAAATTGCTGATGCTCGTTCTCATGGCGATTTATCTGAAAATGCTGAATACGAAGCTGCTAAGCATGAACAGGAATTGCTCGAAATTAAAATTTCCAAGTTGGAGGGAATGCTGGCGAAAGCTCAGATTATTAAACCCGAAGAACTACCTTCCGATAAAATTTATATTTTATCAAAAGTCAAGGTTAAAAATGTTAAAACTAATAAACATTTTGAATACACTCTCGTAAGTCCTGAAGAAGCAGATTTTGAGAAGAAAAAAATTTCAGTTACTTCACCCATCGGTAAAGCACTTCTGGGTAGAACAAAAGGTGATGTGGTAGAAATTGTTGTTCCTGCAGGAAGGACAACTTTCGAAATAATTGAAATTTCAAAATAAGAATTATAAACCTGTTATCAAAGATCCAACCTGATAACATAAAAATGATAAGATCCATGCCAATGTAGTTGTATATACAGCCACAAATACAGCCCATTTCCAGCCACCTGATTCACGCTTAATCGCAGATATTACTCCTACACATGGAAAGTATATTAGTATAAATATCAAATACGAAAAAGCAACAAGTGGATTGAACACTAATTGACCTTTCTTATCACCGGATTTATAAGTTTGTTGTCTTAATTTATTTATCAGTTGTTGTTCGTCATCTTCGCCAGCTTGATAAAGTACTCCTAAGGTTCCAACAACGACTTCTTTTGCTGATAGTCCTGATAATAGTCCTATGCTCATTTTCCAGTCAAAACCAAGAGGCTCCATTACTGGTAAAATAAAGAGTCCAATCCTGCCAATATATGATTGTTCTTGTCTTTCAGCTTCTTTCTCTAATTCAATGTTCTTGATTACCATATTCATTTCATCTTGAATTTTTTGAAATTTAGATTTATCATCTTTTGCTTCATTAAGCAATAATTGATAATTTTCTTTGGTATCTAAAATTAGTATATCATAATTCCTTGAATAATTGGCTTCTCTTGGAAAATATCCAAGAAACCAAATAATTACAGATGCTACTAAAATCACACCCCCTACCTTTTTCAAATATTGTTTTGCTCTGTACCACATATGCTTAATAATGCTTTTCATAGTAGGTAATCTGTATGGTGGCAATTCCATAACAAAAGGTATATCCTCTTTCCTAAAAAAAGTTTTTCTGAATAATAATGCAGATAATAAAGCGAGAGCCACTCCGAGTAAATAAAGTGAAAAAAGTATTATTGACTGATAAGAATCAAAAAAAGCACTAATGAATAAAATGAAAACTGTCAACCGGGCTGAGCAGGACATAAATGGATTAATCAGAATTGTTATAAGTCTGTCCTTTTTGCTTTCAATTATTCTTGATGACATAATAGCTGGAACATTGCAGCCAAAACCCATTAATAAAGGGATAAAGGATTTTCCGTGCAAACCAATTTTATGCATTGCCTTATCCATAATGAATACTGCTCTTGCCATATATCCTGTATCTTCCATTATCGAAATAAAAAAGTATAGTAAAACTATATTTGGAAGAAATGCAAGAACACTTCCTGAACCACCTAAAACACCCTGAATCAGGAAATCTTTCAGAAACCCATCGGCTAAATAATTTGAAACAAGCATACCAAGAAAATTCACACCTGATTCTATCCACTTCATTGGATATTCACCGAGAGTAAATGTCATAAAAAATGTAAACCACATAAAGAATAAAAATATTGGTATTCCCCAATATTTGTGGGTTATTATTCTATCAATAAGTTCAGTTTTTGAAATTTGAGCAACTTTATTTGGTTTGTAGGATTCTTTTAAGGCTCCAGTTATAAATCCATACCTTGCATCGGTAATTAAGCTCTCTGTATCAGTTTTTTGGTCAGTTTCTAATTTTTTTATGATTTTGTCTAATCTTTTTTTGATTTCATCATAGTTACTTAATTTTTGGATTAATTCTAATACTAAACCATCTTTTTCCAGTAATTTAATTGCTAAAAATCTTGTTGAATATATGTTAGTAATATTAGTATCGCCAGATTTATATATTAAATCCTGTAATTCTTTGATACCGTTTTCAATATCTAATCCATAATTGATATGAATATGCCGAACTGTTATGTCTTTATCTTCATACACTTCAATTATTTTGTTTAATAATTCTGTAATTCCAGTCCCTTTTGATGCAACTGTCGGTACAAATGGAATACCCAGTAGTTCCCCAAATTTTCTATAATCAAATTTGTCTCCTTTTTCTGTTAACTCATCATACATATTCAAGGCAACTATTACCTTGATATCCATATCAATTAATTGTGTTGTTAAATAGAGATTTCTTTCGAGATTCGATGCATCGATAATATTAATAACAATATCAGGGTTATTATTAGTAATAAAATCCCTGACAAACATTTCCTCCGGACTGTAAGCTGTTAAAGAATAAGTTCCGGGAAGATCAACAATCTGAATTTGATAACCATCCACATTGATTTTACCATATTTAGCATCAACTGTTACTCCACTATAATTTCCTACCCTTTCTCTTAATCCTGAGGCATTATTAAATATTGTGGTTTTGCCGGAATTAGGATTTCCTACTAATGCAACGACAATTTCTTTTTCTTTTGACTTTCCGTTAGTTTTAACAATTTGACTGTCTATTACACCTAAATAAGAAGAATTATTTATTATTAAGTCATTATGCTTCCTTTCAACCTCGATCAGTTCAGCTTCAGAATTTCTTAATGAGATATCATATCCCATTATTCTGTATTCAATTGGGTCATTTAAAGGTGCTTTTTTAATAGGTTGTATTTCCTGACCGGGAACGAACCCCATTTCCATTATTCTCTTTCTAAATGCGCCTCTTCCCTTAACGTTGGATATTATAGCTTTTTCTCCAATACCAAGTTCAATTAACTTCATAAAAATCTATTAATCAAATTAAATTATTCAATATAACTATTTTTAAATTTAGTTGCCTTTAACAAATGCAATATTAATATTTTTAATGAAAGTTAACAATATCTTTAATAAATTGTAACTTTTTTGTTGCTGGTTATTGATAGCAAAGGGTTAGCTTTAAAGACCTAATTCTTCTGCTTTTTCTCTCATACCTTTAATAGTTTTATCTATTAATTCATCAAGAGGCATTCCAAGCATTTCTGCTCCTTTGAGGATAACTTCCCGATTGGCTCCGGCAGCAAATGATTTTTCTTTCCATTTTTTCTTGACTGATTTAACTTCAAGGTCAAGAATACTTTTTGATGGACGTACCAACACGCAGGCATTTATTAATCCTGTCAATTCATCTATAGCATATAAGGTTTTTTCGAGTAATGATTCAGGTTTAACATTAGAGCAAATGCCCCATGCATGAGAAAGAACAGCCCTTATATATTCTTCATCCCAAGCTGCTTGCCTAAGAATTTCCTCAGTAACCTGACAGTGTTTTTCAGGGAATTGCTCATAATCCAGATCATGAACTAAACCTATTATTCCCCATTTTTCTTCATCTTCCCCGTATAATCTTGCAAAATATCTCATTACAGATTCCACAGCTTTGCCATGATTTATTAATGACTGGGTTTTGTTATATTTAAGGAACAAATCAAGAGCTTCTTCATAACTTGGCTTGTGCGTTTCCATATTATTTAAATTCATTTTTGTTTAACAATTTCTAACTTTGCATATTGCAACATCAGTTTTTTCCTACCAACAGACTGAAAATTAACCATTGCCTGTCTGTTTGCATCTGACCCGGTTATGGATTCAATCCGTCCGATTCCAAAATGTGAGTGATTAACTATTGTTCCTACTTTGATTAGTTCCCTTGATGGAACTTGTGAATAGTCATCATCTCTTGTTGCTAAATCGTCAAAAACTGGTTCTTCATTTTTTGGTCGAGACTTTGTATTATAAGTTGTTTCTTTCATTGTAAAAGATGGTAGTCGTTGTTCTTTCAACATAACCAACGAATGATCCCATTTGATATATCTATGGTCTATTTCCGTTAGAAATTTTGATGGGTTTTGTTCAACTATGTCACCAAATCTCAGGCGTTTCTTTGCATAACTCAGGAATAATTTCTCCTTGGCTCTTGTAATACCAACATAGAATAATCTTCGTTCCTCTTCTTCTTCATCGGGGTGGAATTCTGACTTGGAAATAGGGAACAATCCTTGCTCTAACCCAATAATAAAAACAACCGGAAATTCCAGCCCTTTAGCCGAATGGAGCGTCATAAGTTTTATCTGATCTTTTGATGTATCTTTGTTGTCAATATCCGAGGATAGTGTTATCTGCTGAAGATATTCTTCCAATCTATGAAAAGGATGATTATTAAAGTAATTGAATATATCCGTTAGTAATTGCTGGATATTATTCCATCTGTCAAGAGCTTCTTCGGTGTTTATTTCCCGATACATTTGCAAAATGGTAGTATCTTCAATGTAATTTTTTATCAGTTCAATTACTTTTGCAGCAAAAAATGAATGATTCTCATAATTATTAAGATCATTATTTGCTAAAGGTGTATCTGTCAATTGGTCAGAAAACTTAGTTACATCTATACCATAATTACTCAATTCAGATGAAATTTCAGAGTATTTGGATAAATAATTACTCAAAAAGTCAGTAAATTTGTTGACTAAAACCTTATATCTATCTTGGACTAATTCACATTCATCTACCAATTTGAATGCTGCAAACAAACTGATTTTTCTTTCATCGGCAAACTCTCTAAGGTGATTTATTGTTGCAGGACCAATTCCACGGGGTGGTTCATTCACCATTCTTATCAATGATTCATTATCCGATGGATTAACCAAAAACTTAAGATAGGCAAGTACATCTTTTATTTCTTTTCTTTTATAAAATGATGTGCTTCCTATAACCACATAGGGCAGATTACTCCTTAGGCAAGCATTTTCAAGGGCTAAGGACTGAGCATTTGTTCTATATAGAACAGCAAAATCACCTAAATTGTAACCTTTATCCTCGATTTTACTCTTTATAATTTCAATTATTTTATAAGCTTCGATACGATCATCGTCATATTCCATAACTTCAATTAAGTCACCCGGGTCTCTGTCAGTCCAGAGATTTTTTTCTATCTGATTCTTATTAAATTTAATAACTGAATCTGCCGCCCTTAGGATATTACCAGTAGAACGGTAATTTTGTTCTAATCTGATTATGGAGGCATCTTTGAAATCTCGCTCGAATTCAAGGATATTTCTTATGTCTGCTCCACGCCATTTATAAATACTTTGTGCATCATCCCCAACAACTGCAATATTACCGCTTTGTCCGGCTAATTTTTTTATAACAAGGTATTGAGCTCGGTTAGTGTCTTGATACTCATCAACAAGGATGTATTTAAATCTATTCTGGTATTTTTCCAATAATTCCTTAGAGGATTCTAATAATCTATTCATATTTATCAACAAATCATCAAAATCCATAGCATTACTATTTTTTAATTCTTTTTCATA
Organism: uncultured Hyphomicrobiales bacterium; assembly: GCA_964473465.1. GTDB lineage: Bacteria > Bacteroidota > Ignavibacteria > Kapaibacteriales > UBA2268 > CALHRB01. The sequence continues at coordinate 83,222 of CAYYPE010000005.1, read as the reverse complement.
GTGTTCGAACACTAAACCGGTTTGTTTGTCAATTAGAGTTTCTGCACTATTACGATATTCTATCCAGCTCATCACCTGATTTTTTGCCCATGATATTTTTGAACGAATCACATTTGGTTGATAAACCTGAGTGCTGAGTCCTAATTTATTCATAGTATTCTTTATGATACGTAATGAATCATCTTCATCGTAAATGGTAAAAGAACTTGTATATCCGAGTTTTTCAGCTTCAATTCTCAGAATTCTTGCAAAAATTGAATGAAATGTCCCAGCCCAAACTTTAGAAGCAATTTCGAAATTTAAAATTGAAGCTATTCTGGATTTCATCTCCTCGGCAGCTTTATTAGTAAATGTTAATGCTAAAATATTGTTTGGGCTCACTCCTTGTTCAACAAGATATGCAATCTTGTGAGTTAAAACACGTGTTTTCCCACTTCCAGCTCCAGCTATTATCAACAATGGTCCATCAGTTCTCGTTACTGCTTTGATTTGTTCACTATTTAAATTTTGTAGAATTTTCGAATTACCTACACTTTTTTCTGTCTTTACTAACTTAAATGACATTATAGTATTATCTTATAAAAAAAACTGAATATTACAAACACAAAGAATATTAAATTAATAATTAATTTGATTTATTACTATTATGACTAAAATTTTAAATTTAAAAAAATATCATCAATTACATTTGAAATATTTTTTTTATTAATTCTTTATAATACTTTTATTTTTTTATTTAGAGGAAAAGAAATATGAATGAACAAACACAAATTAACTCTAAAACAAGATCTAAATTAAGTATTTGGATACAAGCTTTCAGACCATTTGCTTATTCTGCTTCTGTAACACCTGTGATCCTTGCTGCAATGTTAGCTCTTACTTATAAAACTGAAGGAACCTATTGGTTTCTTTTTCCGGTGATTTTAATTTGTGCTGTATTATTTCATACTGGAGCAAATCTTGTATCAGAATATTTTGATTACAAAAATCAGGTTGATAAGTCAGATACATTTGGTTCGAGTCGAGTTCTCGTAGAAGGATTACTTCAACCAAAACAGGTTTTGAACGCAGGAATTATATCCTTTGCTTTGGGTTTTGTCTTAGGTTTAATTCTGGTTTATTTACGTGGAACAGATATTCTGATTCTTGGATTAATTGGTCTAATTGGAGGTTATTTTTATACTGCAAAACCATTTCAATTCAAATATATTGCACTTGGAGATTTATTAATTTTCTTATTATTTGGTCCACTTCTGGTTCTTGGAGCTTATTTGGGCCTAACAGGTGAAATGAATTATTACGTTCTTCTTGTTTCAATACCAGTTGGATTCCTTGTTGTTGCTATTCTCCATGCTAATAATACAAGAGATATAAAATACGACAGAAGAGCCCAAATAAAAACTTTAGCTATGTTAGTAGGTTTAAAGGGAGCTAAAATCGAATATTATTTCCTGATATTTGGAGCCTTTTTAAGTGTAATTTTACTGATATTATTCAAAATTCTCTCACCTTGGAGTCTTCTGGTATTTCTTAGCTTACCACCCGCTCTAAAAAATGTAAAATTGATTTCAAATGTGGATGCTGAGAATCCTTCATCAATTGCTATGCTTGATGTTTTAACCGCACAACATCACATGATTTTTGGTTTGTTACTTTCTATTGGTATATTAATTTCTTATTTTATATGATAAAAATAATCTCGGGATGCCTTTTAGCAGCCTTTTTTTGGTTTTTAATGTTTTTTCCGGCAACAGCCCAAAAGTTAAATTTTTGGGCTGTTATGATTTTTGCAACCTCTACTTTGACTTTATACAGCTTATTTTTTAGTAGAGGTAACTTAAAAGGCCTTTTTAGTTTTAAGTTAATTTATATTTTTTATGGGATTATCTCTGCTTTTATCCTCTATATTTTTTTCTTTTTTGGGAATTTTATCTCACAATGGATTTTTGATTTTGCCAATCAAGAAATAACAAATATTTACAAAACAAAAAGCCAGGCAGACAAGTTTTTTATTGGACTATCTTTGTTTTTACTTATTGGACCGGCAGAGGAAATTTTCTGGCGTGGATTTGTTCAAAATTCTTTGCAAGAAAAATATGGTGATATCAAAGCCTATATAATTGCAACCCTTGTTTATGGATTTGTTCATATCTGGGCTTTCAATTTGATATTATTGTTAGCTGCTTTAATTTGCGGTTTTTTCTGGGGGTTTATTTATATGAAAACAAAATCTCTCATACCAGTTATTATTTCACATTCGCTATGGGATTTATTTATTTTCATTATTATACCAATAAATTAGCTGTAAGCAATTAATCGTTTCATCATTTTTAATTAATTCTTTATTATATTGCTTTTTTGAAATTTAAATTTACTTCGAACTAATGTATTTACAAGGTTTATTCCCTCTAAATCTGGTTTTATTTCCGAACTCGGTTATTCAGCTCCACATTTTTGAAGAACGATATAAATTGTTAATTAATCAGTGTGTTGAGAATGATACCCTTTTTGGAATTAATTTGATTTTGTCATCAAAAATTTTTGAAATCGGAACATCAACCAAAGTTATTGAAATTACGAAAGTTTATGAAGACAAGAGAATGGATATAATCGTAAAAGGCTTTTCAAGATATCTTCTTAGAAATTACTCAACAAGTCAGAATGGTTATCTTACTGGTGAATATGAAGAATTAACAGATAGAAAAGAGTTTGTTATTCCTACTCTTATAGACAAATGCTTCGAACTGTTTTCAAAGATTATTGAAAAATCTGGAATAAATCATTTTGAAATTACTGATCTCAACCAATTTGATCAGAATCTTTCTTTTGTATTTGCTCAAAAAATTGGTCTTAACATAATCCAGAAATATAAATTGCTTTCATTTGATTCAGAAAATGACAGATTAATGTTTATTATTGAACACTTAAATAAAATATTACCTGTTCTTGAACCTGATGAATTAACAAAAAAACTGATTAAAAATGACGGATACATTAAGTTATTTTGAAAAACCAAAATTCCCAAAAATTATGGGGATTTTGAATGTAACCCCTGATTCTTTTTCTGATGGTGGTAAGTTTTTTTCAGTTCAATCTGCCACAGAGCATGCCATCAAAATGATTGAAATGGGTGTTGATATCATTGATATAGGCGGTGAAAGCACAAGACCCTTTTCGGAACCAGTTTCACCCGAAACCGAAATTCAAAGGGTTATTCCCGTCATTGAAAGAATCTTAAAACACCATCCCGAAGCCTGTCTCTCCATTGATACCACTAAATATGATGTTGCTTTTGCTGCTGTTGAATCAGGAGTAAAAATTATAAACGATATTTCCGGCTTACAAAGTGATTTGAGACTTGCTGCATTAGCTGGGTATTACAATATTCCTATAATTCTGATGCATATTAAGGGAACCCCCCAGAACATGCAAACAAACCCTGTCTATACAAATTTACTTGATGAAATATATAATTTTTTACAAAAACAAATAAAACTTGCTCATTCTCTCGGAGCCAAAGAAATATTTGCTGATGTAGGTATTGGCTTTGGTAAAACTTACGAACATAACATTGAACTACTTAGAAATCATTCTTATTTTTTGAATTTGAACGTTCCAATGGTTTTAGGAATTTCCAGAAAATCATTTATTGGAAAGATGCTTGATATACCTGATCCAATGCAAAGAGATATACCAACTGTTTTGATTCATTCCTTGCTTTTAAATTCCGGTGCCTCAATAATAAGAGTGCATAATACAGATTATTTTATAATGCTCAAAAAAATCTATTATGAACTATTTGAAAATGAAAAAGTTTAGTTTTTTTACTTTTTCAAAAATTTTTTAAAAAAAATGAAATTTTTTTGAGACCTTTTTGCATTTTATGTGTTTAATATAATGAGATGTGCAAAAATATAAAAATATTATTTTTATTAATTGTTTTGCTGGGAATTTACTCTTGTGATTACTGTAATATGGGAGGGAATGCTGCTCAGGAAGAATCCGACATTTATTTTTCATCAACCGGAGTTAATTCTATCTCACCGGGTCTTTTCAGAATAAATAAAGACGGAACAAAATTCAGCGAAATTATTACAAACGGTGTGCTTTATTCACCTCCAACAAAATCTGGAGTAAAAAAACTTGCTTATTTGATTGATGACCCCTCCGGAAGAAGATATATTGCAACTTGCGACATTGATGGAAAAAATATAATATATGTCCCTACTGAACCAGCGTCTGTCCCTTATCAGCAACCAATCATTTCATCCGACGGTAACTGTATTTCTTATATTCTTGGAACACGTGAACTCTGGCTTTATAAAAGTATAACTCACCAATATCGTCTGTCTTCAAGATTTGCCCTTGAGACTCTTCAATCGTTTTCTCCTGATGGAACTAAAATTGCTTTTTATGAGGGTGAAGATATAGAATTAGAATTTACTATCAGGGTATTGGATGTTTCTGTCGATCCTCCAAAGGAAATTATGAGAAAAATATTCGAAGATGGACTCCTGCTTTGGAAAGGACTTGCTACAATCAACTGGACAAATGATAGTCGTTCAATTATTTATGTTAATTCCATATCGCCAACATTAGATATCATAAATATAACAGATATTAGCAACCCGGACAACACCGAAACTTACGAAATTGCCGGGATAGGGGCTTATATGCCGTCTTTATCAAACGACCATAACAGACTTGCATTTGCAGGAAGAGACGGCAATATCTGGATAAGAAATTTATCAAAGATAACTCCAAAATATATTAACATGACTGAAAGTGGAAATGTTACTTATAATCTTTATCCTAAGTGGTCTAATGACGATAATTTAATTCTGTATAATAAATATTTCAAAGAGGATTTTAATCCATTTAGTTCAAATTTAGAAATAGTCAAAACTGACTCAACAAAAAAAATAACAGTATTATGTAATAATTCCTTTATTGGATTCTGGAATAGGTAAAGAAAGTTGAATAAATATTCTCAATATAGTGACTTCCAACTAATCAATCTGCTTAAAGGCAATAAGAATGAGTCCGAACAAGCTTTTACCGAAATTTATACTCGCTATTCTCAACGTTTATATGCTTATTGCCTTAGAATGGTTGGCAACTCAGAAGATGCCAGCGATATTTTTCAGGAATGCTTCTTGAAATTCTTTAGCAGTTCCAAAAATGAAGCTTACATTGACAATATTAGAGCATATCTATTCAGAATTGCTCGAAATCTTTGTATAAATAGAAATAGAAATCATAAACAATTTAGTATTCTTAAAGATGATAACCTCATTAGTTCCGACACAGATTATGCAGATAAAGAATTGATGGATATTCTGATTTCGAGCCTTGATGTTCTTGAATTTCAGTATCGAGAAGCATTCATTCTCAGGCAGTTTCAGGGGTTATCATACAAAGAAATCGCCGAAATTACTGGCGAACCACTTTCCACTCTTAAAAACAGAGTTTGGAGAGCCAAAGAAAAATTAAAAACTATTTTAACTCATTACTTGGAAGAATTTTAAAATTATATAGTGATATATTATGAGCTATTCAAAATTAATACACGATTACTTAGATGGTGAACTTACAACGAGTCAGCAAGATCTTTTGTTTAGCGAACTTGCCAATAATGTTGAGCTTCGTCAGGAGTTTAATCAACAGGTTAGATTGCAAACATTGGCTCAAAGTGATATAAGCTCTATTTCACCACCTACCGAAGCTGCAAATGCCGTTTTTGCACAGTTAGGTTTTAGTATTCCCAACTCTGGCTTTTCAGGTAAATTTTTCAATTCAAAGCCAGCCCCATCTGGAGTTTTTTGGAAATCTACTATTGATTTTTTAAAACGAAATTTCCCGACTTTTTTAACATCTGTTATTTCAACTACAATAACAGCATTGATATTTCTTTATTTCTTTAATAATAATATACCTGAAAATTATACAAATTTAGACGGATCTGGCAGAAATGTTGCTTCTTCCTATATAAAACAATTAAATTCGAAAAATGATTTCAATCCAATAACAGAAAATTCTGTTACAAGAAATCTCTCCGATGCTGAATTTGAAAGGCTTTTTTCAAAAGCTTTAGCCGATTATTTTGCACAAAATCCTTTGAAAAACAACGTGATATTAACTCCGGGAAGAAGTATATTTGATATTAGCGACAAATCAACTCCTATTGAAAATAAAAATTTCACAGAACTTAATAAAGAGAATATAAATCAAAATAATTATCAAAATCTGTTTCCATTGGTTATACAACCAAATTCAAGCAAAACAGAAACAAAATCAAGCTTGACTGCTCCCGAAACTATCTCAAATATTTCGAATGAAGAATTTAGTTTAGCTTTAAGGAGTTTTTCTTCACAATCTGAAATCAAAACTAACGTGCCTTCGAATGCCAATCCATGGTTTAATAACATGGCACTATCATTAGCATATAATCTTAACAAATATCATTCTTTTGGAGTTGAAGTCGGACAGGAACCATTTGCTCAAAAATTTCAGAAAACCGAATTTGATTTGACATCAACTTATGAACAAAATCCCCTTTTGTTCTGGTATGGTGGTTATTACAGGTTTAGTTATCCCGATTTTATTTTTAATGAAAAATTATTCCCATTTGCTCAAATCTTTGGTGGTGCAACTTCTATCGGACCATTGATTAAGTCACAAATAGGATTCCAATTCAAACCAGACAAAAGAGTAACCTTTGTGCTTGGCGGTGAATTCTCGAGATTAATATATAGTCTTCAGAATAATGTTTATAACTCTGACAAATTTGGTATAACTTATGGAATAAGCATTCAATATTGAAAATAACCATAGTAATATTAATTATTTTGCTTTTAATTGGTTGTGAGTGTGTTACTGATATTGATACTCCGAAAAACATTTCACCATCAACCTATGCACATATAATGACTTTGTCTGCTGCTCCCGAATTTGATGAACTAAAAATATTTAGTGAATTCTGGCAAAAGCCTTTTTTTATTTACTATAATAATTCTGATGATAATTTTTCTTACAGGGATATAACCTATGGCCTTAATAATATTAAGGTTTTAACTAAAAAAGATTCAGTCATTTTTAATTCAACATTATCTTTAGAGAAAACAAAATATTATACATTCATAATTTTTGGGACAAAGCAACGAATTCAGGCAATGTTACTCAAAGATTCAGTGTATAATTACAAAAAGACAACCGCATATTTTCGTTGCATACATACTTCAAGCGATGTTCCTCAGGTTAATTTCATCATTAATTCGAGCTATCCTATTATTCATTCACAGCCATACAAAACTAATTCTGCATTTACACCAATAGTTTCAGGTTTTTATTCTATCAAAATAAACAATTCCTTGACTGATAGTACTTTAATTCATATTAAAAATTATGAATTTAAAGAAGGTTTTCTTTATTCAATTATATTAAAAGGATACGCTGAAGGCAAAGGAAGTAAAGCCTTAGAATGTCAAATAATCGAAAATGATGAATTCTATAAGAAAAATGAATGAAGAATTGAATGCAGAGAAAACTGTAAGCCGAATTCTGTCTTCATCGCAAGATGGAGGCAGTCATTAATCTGGGAGTATCGTCACCGACACCCTCAAGCAGCCTACCCAAATACAGTTCCCAAAAAATGGGAAAAAGAGCGAACAACCCTTTATTGCTATGCAATCTGTATTTTTATTTGGCCTTGCTCCATGCAGGGTTTGCCAAGCCGATGCAGTCACCCACATCGCTGGTGGTCTCTTACACCACCATTTCACACTTACCTCCGTGACATCTGATTTCTCAGACCGGATTGGCGTTGTTTTTTCTGTTGCACTTTCCGTCGGCTTGTTTATCACTCGCCGCCTTCGTGTTACGAAGTGCATTGTTCTATGGAGTTCGGACTTTCCTCATCAGTATTAATCAACCAATGCGACTGCCCGTTTCCCCTGCATTCAACCTTCAATTAAAAAACTTAACAGAGCCAACAGGCGGACTTGAACCGCCGACCTGCTCATTACGAGTGAGCTGCTCTACCACCTGAGCTATGTTGGCATTTTTTTTAATAAAAAACCCATTACATTTTTCTGTAACGGGTTTAGAAAAAAATAATTTTCTTTTAGTTTTTCAGATTTTAACATAGATGTTGCTGGCAACTTCGTTTCCAATTATCTTTTCAGATCCATTGTACGAAATGGTTATAGGACCTTTGAATGGTGCTTTATCAATTACCTTTATCTTGATATTAGGTGTTAAGTTCATTAGTTCAAGATAGGCTAATAATTTTTGGTCTGTGTCAGATAGTCTGCTAATATAATATTCTCCACCAGGTTCAATTTCTGACAAAGGTTTTTCCTCATATTCAGCTATAACACCATCTTTAGTTGGTATGGGATGCCCATGTGGGTCAAATTTTGGTTCTCCGAGCAAGGTGTTAATCCTTTCGATAAATTCTTCAGAGATATGATGCTCAAGCCTACAGGCTTCATCATGAATCTTATCGAGAGGAAATCCAAGCATTTCCTTTAAGTAAGTCTCAATTAATCTATGAAACCTGATTATTTCTAAAGCTACCTTTTCTCCCTTTTCTGTTAATTTTACTCCTTTGTATGAGCTATAATCAACCATGCCCATTGTATCTAACCTTTTTATCATACCAGTAACCGAAGCACCAGACACATTTAGATCCTTGGCAATATCTGTTGTTGAAACTGAATCATCAGGATTTTCATGCTGAAGTTTATAAATTGACTTCAAATAATCCTGCACTGCCTGACTTATCATAAATATTTTTCCTTTAATAATGTTACATTCATTTTGACGAACTTATAAAAAAATTAATTTTTCAAAAATAATAATTATCTTAATTAAATCTAAATATAATTTTTAATTATTAACATAAAATTTTAAATTTCTAAATTGAAATTAAATTCTATATTCGACGTGTTGCAAAATATTCTCATAAATAAGTTGTCTTATTATCCTTAATAAATAATTATTAAATATGAAAACAAAGATTACACTAATCCTTTTTCTTATAACAAACTTAAGTCTTCTTGCTCAAGAGGATGTTTGGTATGCAAGAGCTGAAAAAGCATTTAGAAATAATAATTTAGCTGAAGCTATATCATCTTTTTCTAAAGTCATTGAAATTAATAACAAAAATAAACATGCTTTTTACAATCGTGGTCTTTGTTATCTTTATCAATTTGAATTGGAAAAAGCTATCTTTGATTTTACAGAAGTCATATATCTTGACCCAAAAAATGCTGATGCCTTCAATAACCGAGGATTATCCTTTATTTATATTGGTCTTCCTGATAGTGCTTTGAAAGATTTAAATCAAGCAATTAGTCTCGACAATAATTTTATTGAAGCCTATATAAACAGAGCTACAGCTCTTATTGAACTTCAGAATTATGACCAAGCTATAAAAGATTTATCCTTTGCTATCAATAATGACCCTAAAAATCCCAGTCCGTTTAATGAACAAGGAAGAATATACTACAAGAAAAAGGAATATAAAAAAGCCATAACAAGCTTTTCAAAAGCTATAGAGCTCGGTATGAAGTCTCCCGTTGTTTACTATAACCGTGGCAATGCTTATTTTAGAAATAGACAATTTAAAAAAGCAATTGATGATTATAGCATCGTTCTACAATCCGATACAACTAATCTTGAAGCACTCAATAATCGTGCATTAGCCTATGACAGTCTTGGAATGAAAGATTTAGCCGATAAAGACAGATTAATCTTGAAAGAAAAACGCCAGACCGACCCTGACTTTCCCCCAATTGAAAAAATTGTTTTTCAAAAGTTTTTTGACCCTTTGGAAAATATTTCCATTGAAATGCCTGAAAACTGGTTTTTTTTCACTGAATCTGACTCAAACTCTATAACTGTTGTGGTTAGTAAAGACAAGATACAATCAATCAATGAACCTTTTCTAACTGGGGTTAGACTTACAATTGATAAAAACATGAAATCAAGATTTGATGTTACCGGGGATGATAATTTGCTTGAATTCTGGAAGGGAAGCACAATTAAAAACTCTGTAGATTATCATTTTTACGATATTATTTCGCAAAAATTATTTAATAGATTCGGATATAGAGGTTTAATGAACACTTCCATGCTTCAAATAACTGAGAACTCTCCAAAAATTTCCTTGTATGAATATGTTTTAGTTCATGATGATAATATTTTTTATGCTTATTTTCAATGTCCTGAAATTCAGTTCAGATATTACAAAGACCTTTTTGATAGGGCTATAGAAAGTCTTAACGTAAAACTATAACATCCTGTGTAAAAATAAATACTTTCTTGATTTAAAACTTTCTTACCATTAATGATGAAACAAGCCATTCCAGCATTAATTTGTATTCTGAATCTTTAATATTTACAAGATTATCTAACGCCTTTTTGAAATATCCATTGAATTCTTCAACTGTTGATTCAATGATACCCAAATTTTTAAAAAGATTATAAAACTCCACAATGTATTCCTCAGACATTCCATTATTTTGATAAAATTCATTAATCAGTTGCACATCATTAGGTGATTTAGCAAGTTCCTTTGCTTTTATTATCAAATAGGTCTTTTTACCTTCTATGATATCATTTCCAACTTTTTTTCCAAGCTGATTTTGTTCTGCAGAGATATCAAGCCAGTCATCCTGAATTTGGAAGGCTATTCCCAAATTATTTGCATATTTCCTAACGCATTCAATATCACTGATATCCATTCTTCCGATGTGACAACCAATAGAAGCACATGCTTCTAGAACCCTTGAAGTCTTTTTCTCAATCATTAATAAATATTTCTCAAGACTTACTTCTTTGTCATGATTAAATTCCATATCGTAAGCCTGTCCTTCACACACTTCAATCAAGGCTTTAATGAATTCTTTTTTAATATAATCTGATCTGTCGTGTTTTACGCAATCAGGTAACAATTGAAAAGCATAACCAACCATTATATCGCCAGTAAGGATTGCAGTTGGTTCGTCCCATTTAATATGAATTGTTTCTCTTCCTCGTCTTAGCTTGCTTCTATCCATAATATCATCATGAACCAGAGTAAAATTGTGCAATATTTCCATAGCACAGGCACTATCAAGAGCTTCTAATGGTTCTCCCCCACTCAATCCTGAACAAATCATTGTTAAAACAGGTCTTATTCTTTTACCCCCCCCTTTTAAAATATAATTGAAAGGTTCATAAATTGTATTTGGTTCTTTACAATTTAACAAATTAAATAAGCGGTTTTCAATTTGATTTAAAAAATCATTATATACTTCTTTAAAATTAGGCATCTATTTTTCCTTTTATATAATATTTACCCGGTAACTGTTTGATGAAACCATCGAATTCAAGTTCGAGCAAGATAACTAAAAGTTCAGAAATATCTATGTTAATAGTCTGCACAATCTCATCAATATGTATGGGTTGACTATCTATTGAATTATAAACTAACTCTTGATTAATATTTTTAAAAACTAATTTTTTATTCTGCTTTTTTCCCAAATTATTAACTGACAAAATTCCAAGATCTTCTAAAATCAGTTCAGGTGATATTGCAGGCTGTGCTTTTAGATTTTTTATAAGCAAATTTGTGCCTTTGCTTCGTTCGGAATTTATGTTTCCCGGCACAGCATATAGTTCACGATTCTGGTCAAAAGCAAAATTTGCTGTTATTAAAGCACCACCTTTTTTTGCACTCTCGATTACTATAGTAGCGTTCGATAACCCACTGATAATCCTGTTTCTTTGAGGAAAGTAGCCCTGCAGGGATTTTGTTCCGCATCTGTATTCAGTTATAATTGCACCACCGTTAGCCACTATTTCATCAGACAGTTTCCTTGATAACTGTGGATTAATTTCGTCCAAGCCCGACGCAACAACTGCATAAGTAATACCATCATTTTTTAGGGTAGTTCTGTGTGCTATCGAGTCAATCCCATAAGCTAAGCCTGAAATAATGATGATATCGTTCTTTACGAAATACTCTACAAATTGTTCTGTAACAAATTTTCCATATTGCGTATTTTTTCGAGTGCCAACAATTGATATATTTTTTGAGCAATCAGACTTAATTGTTCCATTAACAAATAAAAGCAAAGGAGGATATGGAATTTTTTTTAATAACTCCGGGTAATCTTCATCCCAGAATGAAATAATTTGATAATTATTCTTACTGCATAACTCAATCTGCCTTTCGGCTTCAATATCAATTTTATCATTTTGAAAAATTTCCACTTGCCTTAACTTTTGAGCATAGGGACTGTCCGATTCTCTGAATGCTTTAAATGAATCATAGGATTCGATAATCTTAACAAGGTCAGCAGAACTGTAACTTCTTAAAAATGTCAACTTTAAAAAATCTTCCTTAGTCCAGTTTGCTCTTAGAGTCATATTGAAATTTGGAAATTTGAAATTATTAATTTAAAAAAAAAATGAAAATGTAAAATTTAATATTTTCTGATTATTGTAATGTAAATCCAATGCTTTAATCGATTGATTTAATAAAGGTTTTTGAGGGAAGTTAAATTAATTATTAATTAAAAGATAAGTAAAATTTTAAAATAAGTGATTAATCAAATTGTAGTTCTGAATCTGATAAAAAACAACAGCTGAACTTGAAGAAACATTAAAGGAATCAATTTTGTCCGACATTGGTATTTTTATAACTACATCGCTTATTTCCAATATTTCTTTTTCAATACCATAATCTTCGCTTCCAAATATGATTAGAGACATTTTATCGAATTTGAAGGTATTCAATAACTTTGAATTCTCGCTTATTTCGATAGATATTATTTTGTATCCTCTACGCTTCAAAAAATTTATATCATTTACTAAATCCTCAGAATGACAAAAATTGCTAAAAAATACACTTCCCATTGAAACCCTTACAGCTCTTCTGAGATAAGGAGATACAGATTTTCTATCAACAATTATATTTTCGATACCAAAACCAACCATATTTCTTATAATGGAGCCTATATTTTCAGCATTGTTAATACCATTTGTCGCAACTATTATACCTTTCATATCAACGGGTCTGACTTCAGCAGGCTGAAAAGCCATAGCCATTACACCTGAATGAAGACGAAATCCTACAATTTGTTCCATTATTTTCTTTTCTGCTGAATATAATGGAGTATTTTCATCTGTTCGATGGGAAATTAGATATTGATTTTCCGAGTAAAAGTCTTCAATTGCAAAAATTGAATAAATAGGGATATTACTACTTAGTAGCTTTCTGACGAGTTTTTTTCCTTCAGCTATGAATAATTTTTTTTCTTGATGTGTTTTAGGAGTAAACCTTAAATTCTTATAAAGCGAGATTCTTGAATCATTTATATCTTCAATTTTATAAATATTTAGCATTAATTCTCTTGAACAGGAGTTTCAATGGTAATTTTTACAGTTCTGCAATAAAATCTACCTTCTGGTAAAGTATTATCATATAAAAGCTCGGATTCACCAACACCGAAAACATTGGCATTTGGGATATCGAGCCTTTTGGCAGCAGCTCTTGCTCTGGCTTCAGATAGCTTCAGGTTTGTTTCGTCATCACCAATACTGTCCGTGTAACCAGTAATCGTTACTATAGATTTCTCTGATATTCTACTTTTAACAAAATCCAGAACAGAGCGATTCTCTTTTCCTAAGTCGGACTTGCCATAATCAAAAAGTATCAGGCTGTAATATTCAAATTCCTTGTCAGCTATCCTCTCTAATCTTTTTCTGTCAATTGTTAATTGTTCTATTGGTATCTTTTTTACATCTGTTTTTACTTCTTGACCAAGTTTATCTTTTGCTTTTAAGCTTACCTCGACGAAACCACCCTGCTTAGGAACAGCAGTATCCTTCTGAGTAATAAACCAATCTACTTTATCTGTTTCTTTTTCACCAAAAAAACGTATTATGTTTCTCTGATTTTGCTTTACATCAATAAACCATTCTTTCAATCCTGCATCGGCTTTTATTTTTGGTAAAAATCTGATTATAGTCTCAGAAATTTTTCTTAATGTATCTCCTGTTATTACGGGCTCAAGAATTCTCCAGTCATCAGACAAAATTTCGACCCTACGGTTTTCCTCGGGACCTCCCAATTCATTATTGTTGGCAGGTTCCTTAGGTAAATTTCTCGAAATTACTTTGATTTGGCTTTCGTTTACATTCCAGACATTAACCAGATAATCCTTTACTGCAAGAGCTCTACGTTCAGATAGATCAAGATTCCCTTTTTCTTCATTAAAGTTCTGATTTGTTCCTGTTAATGTAATTTTAGCAGTTGGTATCTCATTTAATCTTTTACCAACAATATTCAAAATGTGATAATAAGTTGGAATTACGTCTAAATTAGATAGATCTTTAATCGAAAAACTATTTGTCTGATTTCTGCTTAATTTATGATATCTTTTTGGTATTTCTGCAGAGTTCTCATCAAAAAAAACATAATTTAACAATGGTCTTAAATTTAAAGATGTAAAATCTTCAATTTTGATCTTGAAATCTTTTTGAACATTTTTATTTGTATCGAGTTGTAATACATTCAACTCTGCAAACAAAACTGGTGGTTTTGGTGGAGATGGATAATCCGGGTCAGGCGGAAGCAACGGTGGTGGCGGTGGTGGTGGTGGTGGTGGTGGAATTCTGTATTTAATTGATGCTCCCAACCTTAAATAGTGCAAATTCCAGTCAACATCTTTGACAAGATTTGTAAAATTATAACCATAAAATATTTCTGGAACAAGAAACAGCCATCTTTTCCTATTTAATGGTAGTTCATAACTTAATCCAAGATTCACAGATATTTGCAATCCATTCAATTCTGGAATATTACCCGAATTTTGATTCCTTAATCTTGTTCCGTCAAGAAATGTTCCCTTATCAGCTGGCTTTACAATTTCCTCTTTTTGTTTATAAGTTCCGGAAAGAGGAAAACCTATCCTCAGTCCTGCATGCCCTGATAAATTTTCATAAAATGTATTGGAATATAAACCATTTATACCAAGTGATGTTAATTTAGTGTCTATTATATGCTCAAAAGATACTTCAGCCGATTTTCCGTCAATTATTCCATTAGTTGTTTCTATTGTTTTCAAAAGCCCGTCAAATTTGACAATTTCTCCTCTTATTTCTAAGTATTGACTTTCAGCTAAATAAAAATCATATAATACACCAAAAGAATATCCGAACCCACTCCCAGAGGAAAATTTTGGACAACAATTGGGAACACCCGGCAAGTTTCTGAAATCAGCATCATAGAAATTTTCACCAAAGGAAAGGGTTAAACCATATTTAGGTTTCAAAGAAACACTATCTTTTTCCTTGTTTTCATCCTCTGAATATAAACACGATACCTTTATACCAATACTATCAAATATTATTGGGATAAATAATACCTGTATGATTACAAAAAAAATGAGCAATTTGCTCAATCTCATCAATAATACCTAAAATTATCATAAATAGACTAACAAAAATAAAGAATTTCTGTCATTTTCTTAAATTTGTCCAGAAAATTTATTTTAACTCACAAGATAAACAGTTTTTTTGTAATTTAGAAAATTAATATTTGTTGTTTAATTGTTTTAAAATAATATGTTATCAAAGTTAATCACTAAGGTATTTTTTGTTTTTTTATTTTTTTCTCAGGCAGGTTTTTCCCAGAATGACAGAAATGACAAAGGAGTCTTCATAGATTATAAGAGCGATTTTTGGGACACTATTACCACAAAAACCGAAGAATTTAAAAAAAGGAATGATAAGAAAAAATTGGTTTTTAAAATGGATTTCACGGGAATTGATTTACCGAAATCCATAAACGAATTTAAAACCATCTGGCATAATGAACCAATTTCACAGGGTATTACCGGAACCTGCTGGTGTTTTTCAACAACAAGTTATCTCGAATCAGAAATCTTCAGATTAACTGGTCAAAAATTAAAAATCTCCCGGATGTTTACTGTCTATTGGGAATATGTTGAAAAAGCAAGGCGATTTGTCAGAGAGATGGGTAATTCAGAATTTGGGGAAGGCTCTCAGGCAAATGCTGTTACAAGAATATGGAAAACCTATGGCTGTGTTCCAGATGAAATTTATACAGGGCTTAAACCCAATCAACCATTTCACGACCATTCAGAGATGTTTAGCAAAATGAAAACTTACCTGGAAAGCATCAAAAGAGATAATAATTGGAATGAAGAAGCAGTTATCAAAAATATTAAAAGTATTTTAAATAATTATTTAGGTGTCCCGCCAGAAAATTTTGAATTTAAGGGTAAAACATGGACTCCAAAACAATTTTTGACTGATTTTGTTAAAATTAATCTTGATGATTACATTGATATTATTTCTATTCTCGAAAAACCTTATTATACCAAGATTGAATATACTGTACCGGATAATTGGCGAAAAGATTCTTCATATTTCAACATTCCTTTGGATGAATTCATGAATAGTCTTGTTGAAGCATTAAATAAAGGTTTTTCAGCAATTATTGGTGGGGATGTCTCTGAAGCAGGTATCTTATCTCAATTGGAAGTCGCTATGGTGCCATCATTTGATATACCTTCATCATTTATTAATGATTATGCAAGACAATTCAGATTCAGCAACCAGACCACAACTGATGATCACGGCATTCATATCGTTGGAATTACAAAGAAAGATAATGGATATTGGTTCCTTATTAAGGATTCTGGTGCCGGTGCTTTTAATGGCAATAACAAAGGATATTATTTCTATCACTTTGATTTCATAAAATTGAAAATGATGACTTATATGCTTCACAAATCAGCTTTAAAAAATATATTAGATAAATTTTGATTTATTATCCATGCAAGTTGAAGAGTCTAATAGATTAAAGGAGTTTGCCGAGATTTCTTATGGCAGTCTAAGTGAACTTTCAAGACATTTGAAAAAGACTAATAACTTTTTTTCATCTTATATTTCTAATCCAAAAAAATACTTTGGCTGGAGAGTATTAAAAAAATTATACGAAGCTGGTTTAAATATTGACTGGCTTATTTCTGGTTATGGATCAATGTTCTCTAATAGCAAAATCGGTTTACAGTTACAAAAAGAACGTTCTCAACTCATTAATCAGGATGATTTAAGTCTTAAATTAAGATTGGAATTGGATTCCTTAAAAGAGAAAATAAACACCGAATTAGATAAAATTCAGGAACATACTGGCAAAATAAAAGATTTTGTTAAGTAACTAAAATTCAAAGAAACGCTTAAAATCATGGAAGAGACTGTAATAGTCCATTTTCTCAATCTGGTGACCTGTGTTTGGCATAACAAGTAATTGAGAATTATTCATTCGCTTGTAAATATGATAAGTTTCAGGAAAAGTCGCAATTTCATCCCTATCCCCTGTGCTTAAAAGAACCTGATGATTTATTTGTGCAAGTTCATCTTCCGATAAATGATTTTTACCGAGATCAAGGAAAAAATCAGATGTTTTTTTACAAATTACTCTCCAATCTTCAGGATGGTGTGTTACTTTTAATTTATCAGCTAATTTTGGATGATTCTTTTCAATAAACTCAGGTAAAATTTTTGGGGCTTCTTTTTCTGCAAAATCTCTATCCCATTTAAGTTTTGTTGATAATGTTACTAATTTGTTAATCTTTTGAGGGTATTTTAAAGCAAAATTTAGACCAACATAACCACCAAGACTATAGCCCAGAATATTTACTTTTTTAACATGAAGTCTCTCAATTTCTTTTAGGACGTCATTCAAAAACATTTCAAGTGAAAATTCTGAAGCGGGAATTGGATTTCCACCATGACCTGAAAAATTAATTGATGTGGTCTCAAAAAAATCATTCAGAAAGTTATGAATAGGTTCCATTTGTTTTTTTGAACCTAAAGCACCATGTAATAATATGATTGTCATTTCTTTCCTAAAAGTTTACATAAAAATTATCGTTATTAATATTTGAAACTTAAGATTTTATTTAAAAAATTAATAGTAATAATTAAACTAAATGATTATAGAAATCAATAGTTTGTTTAAAAAAAAATTATAATTTTACTGACAAGTCAGATTTTTGAAAGGCTTCTAATTACTATTTAAAATAATTTTAATAACAATAACTAAAATTCAATTAAATAACTTCGCCATCCCTTTCAGGATATGGTGGCAATGGCAATGAATCAGGTAAACCCATTAAAGGAAAATCTTTTCTTAGAGGATATAGTGGTTCCCCAGTGTGTGGGTCAACAAAGTCCTCAGGCATATAAAACCTTCTTAAATTCGGATGATTCAGAAATTTAATTCCATACATATCGTAAGTTTCCCTTTCATACCAGTTCGCACTTTCCCATATTGATGTCAGGGATTGAATTTCAGGCTCATATTCACTAACTGGTGCTTTGATAAATAATCTCTTATGAAATTTATTAGAATAAAGATTATAGACAACTTCGAATCTTGGATTTTTTTTATACCAGTCAATTGCTGTAATATCAAGCAACATATCAATTTTTGTATTCTCATTTTCTTTTAGTTCAGATGCTAATTGAAGTAGATAACTCGGCTTAATGGTCAAAGTTAGAAGCCCGTTATGAACCTTATGTTCAAAATCAGGAGCAATTATTTGTGCCAGACTCAATACAGAATCATTAAATTCACTCATAGAAATTCAAGAAATAATTAATAAAAAAGCAAATATATCATTTTTTTGAAATTAATTCAATCTCTTGATTATATTTTTTATCTGCTTTGCCAATATTTTAAAAATAAATTTTACTTTACATAAATATTGATTTTTTGTAATAATCGCCGAAATATTCCAATACATAGCCACAGTTAACAAATATTTCTTAATTTTAGAAACTTTTTTAAGAAAAAAGTGTTTTATATTGATGTAATCAAACTGGAGAAAAATAATGGCACAGAAAATTTCAAACAACACTGACCAAAATCGCTTAGAGAGGCATATAAGCGAAGTCATCAAAGGAAACAGAACATTCGAAAATGCGTTTCAGGCTGTTTCGAGAATGATTTTGGAAGACCACGAAATTGAAAAAGTTACTGTTAATGGTAGATCAACTTATGATTTCAAAGTATTCAGAAAAGGGAAAAAGCATATTATAGGTATGTATGACGAAATAAACAGTTTTGTTTCTTTCGTCAAAGATGCTGCAGAAGGTGGATCTTCAGCTGAAATGGCTTTTGTTCTGATAGGTGAACCCGGCAATGGCAAAACATATTTCGTGGATTTCCTGAACAAGGTTTACAGAGATTTTACATCTATTGAAAAAAACAAAAGATATACTTTCAGATTTAACAATCTTGATAAACTTGGAGGTTATGGCAAGATAAGATTCATTGAGTCACAGACTTACGAAGACCCTATGATCTTAGCTATGAACCTTTTTCAATCAAAAGATGATAATATCAACTGGCTTCAAAAATTAGGGGCAAAAGATAAGCAAATCGAAAAATATTATCGTAATTTTCGTCCTCTGGGTGCCTGTAGTTCTTATATCTGGGAACAAATCAGAAACTATTGTAATGGAAATATTGATGAGATGCTCGAATTTATTGAAGTAACCCCAATTCCAATTAGTGAAACAATGGGAACACTAACAGGGAAATATGCTGCAAAGGATAAAATAACAAGTTCAGCAGTTGACCTTATTGGCGAAGAATCCATCACAAGATTGCTTCATATTTCTGATACAACGCATCCTTATAGATTTGATTTAAGGCGTGGTGCTTTAGCCCGAGTTGCTGGTGGTGGTATTCATTTTGCCGACGAGATATTCAAAAACAAAAGGGATTTAGTTCAGGTGTATCTTGGTGTGATTCAGAATCGAACAATTGAAATTGAAGGTTTCAAATGGCCACTCGATACTCTTATTATTGCTACGTCAAACAATTCCGAATTTGCCAGATTTCTTGAAGAAAAGGAACAAGCACCAATAGTGGATAGATGTAGATTAACTTATATGGCACATAATACTAATTACCTGCTTCAGAAAGAATTAACTGCCTATGCAATTGGCAGCAGAGAAAAAACCACATTCAGTGGGGAAAAACTTCATATTGACCCTAATTTGAATTATGCCCTTTCTGTATCAGTTATTTTAACCAGAATGCCCAGTTCAGATAAACTAACCCCTGTCGAAATGATGAAGCTTGCAGCTGGTGAAGTCGCCGGAGAGAAAAGTATAAAAACTTTAATGGAAGTAATTAATGATTTAAACAATGAACCTGATATAACAAAAAGATTTGGACAGAAAGGTTTAGGTCACAGAAATCTTGGCCGAGCCATACAAATTCTCCTCGAAAGGTCCGAGACTCAGGAAGGCAAATGTATGTATGCCGGTGATGTTTTTATAGCTCTGAATAGTGTTATTCTGGATTATATTCAGGATCCAAACGATAGAATTAAATATCTCAATGATATCAAGATTGGAAAAAGCCTACATAGAAAAAATATTATGGCTGAGATTTTCAATGCTTATATGGATCAACCTGATGCCGTCGAAAAAGATGTGTTGAATTATGTTAATATGATTATAGGAATTGATGCCAAAAATCTCGGACCAGATAAGGTCTGGACTTACAAAGACCCCCAAACAGGTAAATTAGTTCCATTGAAAATTGATGAATCTTTTATCAATAGCGTTGAAGATCGCTTGGGACTGAAAACAAATGAACAGAAGCAAAGTTACCGAACAACTATAGCAAAAATCTATGGTCAGAAAATGATTCAGGACCCAAATTATAATTTTATGGATAATAATGACCTTGTCAAAGCTGTTACTGATGTTAGATTAAAATCTGATGTTGCAGGTGCCGGCAGCCTTGTTGGTGCTTTATCCAACAGAACCAATGACGAAAATCAGAAACTATATAACAGAATGATAGACACAATGATAAACAAGCTTGGCTATTGCAGAACCTGTGCTGAAAAAACAATTGAGTATTTCTGCACTCAGGATGATGCAAGCTGATAATTTCACTTAGATTTGATTCAATACTAAAATGAATTAGTAATTTTTAATAAAGAATAAAATGGACTTTAAGAAAAAAATCATTACAGATTTGTATGAAATTAATGATTCAGATGTTCTTCCCGGTTATTATAAACCTAAAAAAACGTATATTACAGGATTACAAACACTTGATGAATTATTAGAAAAAGATAAAAAAAGAGAAGAAGATGGTTTCCCGAGAAGAATCAGACTCGGAAGAATTGTCAAGAGAAAAGGCACTAAAGATAATCAGGTTATAATTGTACCGACAACAACTGAGCCAAAGTTTGAACATGATGATTCTATTTCTCAGGAACAGGAAGATCAAACAGGCGGCTCCGGCGAAGGAGAAGAAGGCGAAATTCTGGGTGAGCAACCTTTGGAACAGGCATCCGGTAGCGAAGCCGGTCCCGGTCAAGGTGACGAATCCGAACACGAGGTTGGAACAGATGCTTTTGATTTAGGAAAGGTCCTTACTGAAAAATTTAACCTTCCAAATCTCAAAGACAAGGGGAAAAAACGCTCATTAACAAAATTCACCTATGATCTGACTGACAGACATAGAGGTTTTGGTCAGGTTATTGACAAAAAGGGAACCTTGGAACAGGTCATAAAAACCAACATAATACTTGGGAATGTACGTGAAGAAGATGAAATTGACACAGAAGAATTGGTTATTACACCCCAAGATCAGGTTTATAGAATTCTATCAAAGGAAAAAGATTATGAAAATCAGGCTGTTGTCTTTTTCCTAAGAGATTATTCTGGTTCAATGCAGGGAAAACCTACAGAAGTAATTTGCACTCAACACCTATTTATCTATAGCTGGTTAATGTATCAATATCAAAATAATGTTATTCCAAGATTTATTCTTCACGACAGCAAAGCAAAAGAAGTTCCGGATTTTTATACTTACTACAGGTCTCAAGTGGCTGGTGGCACAAATATATACCCAGCTTACGAGCTTGTAAACCAAATTGTCGAGATGGAGCACCTTACAGCCGATTATAACATTTACGTTTTTCATGGAACGGATGGTGATGACTGGGATGAAGACGGCAGGCAAATGATTTCCGAAACTTCAAAAATGCTATCTTATGTAAATAGAATCGGTATAACCGTTGCCAAAAACAGCTGGGGGCTTGGTGGTCTGTCTGCCGTTGAGAAATACCTTCAAAGGTCAAATTTATTAAAAGAGCGGTCCGATTTGATCAAAATGGACGTAATGCCAGCAGAAACTTCTGATGAGAAACGTATCATTGAAGGGATTAAAATATTAATCAGTTAATTGTAATTATTTTCTCTTTCTTATATGAAAACTAACAGGTGATTCAATGTATCTTATAGATCAACATACTAAAGGGATAATGGAAGAATGCAAATCCAGAGCAAGAGATGCTGGACTTAAGTTTGACAAAGAAAGCCTTGAATACATTGTTACTAACCGTGATTTGATTGAACTTTCACCGAAGCTAATGATACCCACTTTATATGATTATTGGGTCAATGATGTTGAAGTCCTGAAAGGTAAAGGTATTTACAAATTATATCCAAATAATCCCTATGAAACAGTTATCAATTCTCGCCCTGCAATATCATATTACAATGACAACAACCCGGATTGGTT
The DNA here is from genome assembly GCA_964473465.1 of uncultured Hyphomicrobiales bacterium. Classification (GTDB taxonomy): domain Bacteria; phylum Bacteroidota; class Ignavibacteria; order Kapaibacteriales; family UBA2268; genus CALHRB01. Next base: position 60,580 of record CAYYPE010000005.1, on the reverse strand, counting down.
AAACATTATGATATTTTATCATGTCATCGCTCATATAGATTTTTTTCAAAATAATATTTTCTTCAAACATACCTGGAATGATGATTTTGTTGGACAAGCATTGGCAGATAAACGTTTGATTGATTCTTTACGGAGTGAATATGGTCGCTGGGTTGATTATGTTATCGAATTTAGCAGATGTATTGATAATTTAGTTGGCTATTATGATTTATTATCCGTGTCCAAGCTCCAATTTAACATGCAAACTTCAGAAAAAGTTGAATTCTATTTCGGTGAGTTCCTTCAAGAAATAAACAAAGTTCCTGAAATGCAAATATTCAAGGACATAGAAAGATATAACGATTTGATTCTCGAACAGGGGTCATTAGGAGAAACATCTTTCTTTGCAGAAGTTAAATTAAAATATCCCGAATTTCAGGCAAAATTTGAAAAATATCTCGAAAAGCCAAAACCTAAAAATAATGATCTTATGGAATTCATTATTGAAAATTCATCTTTTTTACGAAAGGAATCAAACAGATGGATGGTTTCGGTTATTAATATTATACGTAACACAGCTCTCTACTTCAGTCCTCAAAGCAGAACAAAGATAATTAACGAAGGATGGGCAAGTTATTGGCATGATGAATTATTCAGGAAAGATGATAGAATCAAGGGGCATGAAGTTGACTATGCAATTATTAATGCTGGTGTTACATCTCTCAGTCGTGTCGGATTAAATCCCTATGCCATTGGCTTAAGATTAATTCAGTATGTTGAAGATCTTGCAGAGAAAGGTAAACTTGATTTCAGTTTTCAGAAAATCAATCAATATGAAATTATTGAAAATTATAATAAAAATACTCATAAAGGCAAGGAAGCAATTTTTGAAATGCGTACAAATTTCAGTGATTTTATGTTATTAAATACCTTTATAACTCAGGAATTTGTAAATCTTCACGATCTCTTTGTAGTCGGGCAAAGAATTAATGAAGAACGTGGAACAATTGAATATTATATAAAGAGCAGAAAAGCTCAGGATTACAAAGCAATGCTTCTGGATAAACTCCAACATCCCCCGAAAATATTCATTGACAACAAAAGAACCAATGAAAAAAATTTGTATTTAGTCCATCAGTTTGAGGGTAAGCAGCTTATAAAAGATTATATTTCCGATACAATGATAGGAATTGAATTTTTATGGGGAGATCAGGTTCAGTTAGAAACAACAGAAATTTATCAGATCCCACCCCGTTCTGAAGAAGAGGAACCAAAATTCGAAAATCGCCGTGTTTTATACACAATGAAAAACAAAAAAATTAAGAAAGAATTCATTTAAAGATTTTTTTATAATTATAATTTTATCAAAATCAGAATTCACATTTATTGAATAAAAAATGGAAAGAAAAGATCAAATCGAAGAAATTGATATTGATGATTTAGAGCAAAAAGGTCAGCGACTTGAACGCTTAATGCAGGAGTTCTTGAAGGACAGATTAAGCGAAAGAAGAAATCCTATTTCATTTAATGACTTTTTATATCTCGCATATAAGGAGCCTGAAAAGGTTTTTAGAAATATTTTCCAAATATTTCACGATATGATTCATTATTATGTCCCGGAAGGTATAGATGAATTAAAGGATGAAGAATCTGCCGGTTTTCTACATTACGATATGACTAATCTCTTTGTTAAAAGTTGTGATAATCCATTCTATGCTGACAGGCTTTTTGCTAATAGAATTATTAATTTGTCAACAATTTTTAAAAAAGGGACTCAAAATAATCAAATTTACCTCTTTGAAGGACCTCCCGGAAGCGGTAAAAGCACTTTTTTAAATAACTTACTTTTAAAACTTGAAGAATATACTAAAACTGACGCTGGAACTACATATAAAATCAATTGGAAGCTTGATTTAAACAGATTAAGGGGTAAGAAAAAATCTAAGAACAAACAAATATTAAATTCAGATAATAACGAATTAGATAAATCCATTGATGAAGAAAACTTTTTGGAATTTTCATGCCCGAATCATTGCAATCCGATTCTTTTAATACCGAAAGTATATCGAAAAGAGTTTCTAAAAGAGCTGATTGAAGATAAAAACAAATTAGATTGCCTGCTCAACGACAGAGAATACGAATGGGTGCTACAGGATGAAGTATGTGGAATATGCAGCTCAATATATAAAGGATTAATGGACAAATTGGAAGACGCTATGGAAGTATTTAGTATGGTCAGAGCTAAAAAGAATTATTATAACCGTCAGTTTGGTGAAGGAATCAGCGTCTTTAATCCCGGGGACGAGATTAAATACTTCGAAATTCGTCATCAAAAACTCGAAGAAAAAATCCGAGAAATAATAGGTACTGAACATTTCAGATTTCAATATTCTTATCTTGCCAAAACCAATAATGGTGTCTTGGCTTTAATGGATATTAAAGAAAAAAATGTTGGCAGGCTGAAAGACTATCACGGCATTATCAGCGATGGCATCCATAAAGTTGAATTAACTGAAGAAAGAATCAGAACTCTGTTTGTAGGTTTAGTGAACCCCGAAGACACAGTTCATTACGAAGAAGTTATGTCTTTCCGTGATAGGATTGTAACGGTAAATATACCTTACGTACTCGATTATATGACTGAAGTAGAAATCTATAAGGAGCATTTCGGCTCTGAAATTACTGAAAAATTCCTACCCGGTGTTCTTGAAAACTTTGGTAAAATTATTATTTCCACCAGATTGGACACAGAATCAAAAGCTATAAAAAAATGGTTAGGTGATAAAAATAAATACTCTAATGTGATTGATAAAGATTATCTGCTGCTAAAAATGGAGATTTACCGTGGTGTCATTCCTGAATACATCATTGAAGAAGATATTAAAAAATTTGTTCGTCCTATCAGAAAAGAGATTCTTGTTGAGTCAGAACAGGAAGGCAAAAAAGGTTTTTCAGGAAGATTATCTCTTAATATTTTTAACAAATTCTATAATCAATATTCTCTGAATCATAAATTGATTACTATGAATTATATAAAATCTTTCTTCAGTAATCAAAAAGAATTATCAGATAGTATTCCTGAAGGATTTGTTGAATCTCTTGAAAATCAATATGACTATCAGGTTGTTCAGCAAATGAAGGAATCTCTTTATTACTACAATCAGGAACAAATTTCAAGAGATATTTTAAATTATATATTTGCTGTGAATTTCGAAAATGGAGAAACAAAGAAAAATATTTATACAAATGACATCATTGATATTGATGATGAGTTGTTTAAAGCATTTGAAACATTGATATTAGGGGATAACGCAACCGAATACTCAAGGCTTAATTTCAGGAACAGCATAAGAAATGAATATATTTCAACCACACTTGCTCAGGAAATAAGGGTAAAGGGTAAAGACATTAAAGATACAGAACTATTTAAGAATCTTTTTGAAAAATACACAAGAAATCTTAAGGAATATGTTCTTGTTCCCTATCTTAATAATGACACTTTCCGCAGAGCTTTGTACGATTATGATACAGAGTCATTCAACGCATACGACAATAAGATTAAAAAAGATATAAACTTCATGATTGAAAATATGATGAAAAAATTTAATTACACAAAACAAGGAGCTTTACAAATATGTCAATATATACTAGAAAAAAATATTGGCAAAATGTATTAAAGTTATTTGATTTGTGGTCATTTATATTTTTCATGATTACAATTATTTTTTTTCTGCAAGCCTGTAATTCAGGTTTAACAATCAGAGGTATAGTAAAGGAGTGGACTAATGCCTCCCCATGGATTCGATCAGATATAGTAAAACCCGGAGAATTAAAACTTCCTGACACTTTAAAAGCAGTTCCAGACGCTGAGATTATCATTCTACATTCTACTGATTTTACTAAAGCTGATTCAATTGCTGATAATATCATTGTTTTCAAAACAAAAAGCGACATCAAGGGTAATTACAAAATTCAAATTAAACCCTCTCCTGATAGTTTAGGTTCTGCAATAATAGTTAGAAAAAAAGGTTATATTATTGGTTTTAAAAATTACCTGAGATTTTCCAAAAATCATGATTATATTTACGACATCTATTTAGTTCCAGAAAGATTTTAAAATAATGAAGATAAAATTATATCAAATAATAATAGTTCTTTTTGCCTTAATTACCATATCTTATTTCTTTATTAAAATGTTAGTATTTGAAACTAAGGAAGAAGTATATAAAATTCTTGCTGAAACAGAATATTTGATGATAGATGGTGACTGGAAAGAAAATATTGACACCAGATTCGAATATGATGAAGATGGAGATAAAAGCTCAATGACTGTTCTCAGATTTTTATATGGTTCATGGGTAAATGATTATAAAGTAACCTATTTATACGACAAGAACAAATCTGTAACTGGTGAACTTTATCAGAGCTGGACTGACAAACAATGGAAAGACTCATTAAAAATTGAATATGTTAATAAAGATTACGAAACCGGAACAATAACTTATAACTTAAAATCTGGAAAACTAATCCCTTTGGAAAAGTTTTCAGTCAAAATTGACACCATAGATAAAAGAAAAGAAGAAACAAAATACATCTACGAAAATTACGAATGGAAACCCATTGAAATTACTACTACTATACTTAACATTGAATTAAACCCTATTGAGAAAACTGTAAAAAAAATTGTAAATAATGTATGGGCAAATTCAACTCAAAGTAGATTTCAATATAATATCGCTGGCTTAGAAAATGTTGAAGAAATCTATACATGGAGGGATTCAACATGGATATTTTTTGAAAAGTTCTCTAACGAATATGATACTGGTAATGTTCAAGTTTCTAGATTATGGCAAAAATGGAATGGCAAGGAATGGGTAAACGGTTGGATATGTTACTATAATTATGATGATAGAGGAAATCTGACAACTCTTATTTACGATATCTGGAAAAATGGTATGTGGGTTCCTGATGAGAGATATAGATACACCTATAATAATGAGGATATAGGCACTGCACATTATATTGACAGATGGAAAGATTCCAAATGGGTGGACTCACTTAAAAACATCTATACTTTTGGTAAATTCACTGTAAAGAAAAAGAACCCTCAAGTAGTAGAAACAAGTGATTGAACAGATTAAATCAATTTTCTTTTAATTTTACAGGACTGCCATCCCTTAATTGAATTATTGCTGAGCTTATAATAGTATCACCCTGATTAATACCTTCGATTACTTCTACAAGGGAATCAGTTTTGTTTCCTGTTTTTATGACTGTTTGTACTGCTTTGCCATTTTTGAATTTAAAAACAGTTTCTCCTTTTGCTTCTGGTACAAGGATATCAGAAGGGATTAAAAAAACATTTTTGTCTTTATTAAGTTTGTATCTAACTTTAACATAAGAACCGGGCATTAAACCACCAGTGTTATTTAATACAGCTCTAACTAACAGAGTTCGTGTGTTGTTATTGATTCTCGATTCAAAAGCATAAATTTTAGCATTTAGTTCTTTCTGACTGTTAGGAATGATAATGTCAACAGGTGAGTTTAGATTTAATGAAAAAGCATATTCCTGAGGCAAGGAAAACTCAATTTTTAGTGGTTTTATCTTTTGTATTAATGCTAATTTAGTTGATGGTGAGACATAAGCACCTTCACTAACCCAACGCAGACCAATAATCCCATCAAATGGTGCTAATATAAGAGTTTTTTTTATTTTTGTTTCAAGTTCATTTATGTCTGACTTAATTAACATTAGTTCATTTAAAGAAATATCATACTCCTCCTGAGATATTCCCTGTTTATCAAGAAGGGCTTTCTGTCTTTTTTCTTTTAATTCAGCTAAAGACAATTTTGTTTTGAGTTTATTCATTTGTGCTTGATATTCATCATCATTAATTTTGAACAACAACGAACCTTTTTTAACAAATGAACCTTCCCTAAAGTAGATTTTATCAAGTTTTCCAGAAATTTCACTTCTCAGGTCAACTTCTTCATCTGGTAAAATGCTACCGTTTGAATAAATGAAGTCATCAAATTTTTCGACATTTACAATTAGATACTCAACAGAAAGAATCTTTTTTTGTGGACTTAATTCTTTTTTTGTTTCAGTCTTAGTCGGTAAAAGTTTTGGTATAAAGATTATTGCAATTATAAAAATAAGAATAATAATCCAAAGAGATTTTTTGGGGAATTTTTTGCTCATATTATTGAATTAATTTGTTTCGATTATTTTTTTTAGAGTATTTTCTGTAGAAACAACGAGATTAACTAAATTAGTAAAATCACCTTTTACTTTTCCATCGGAATCCTTTTGATCTGAAAGGTGCTCAAGACTTAACCTGATATTTTGTATTTTTGACAGGATATCACCTTCGATTAAATCTAAAGTTTTTTGATAATTTTGCATTACATCTTTCAATCTATTATTGATCAGCAATAGCGAATCTTTTGATTTCCTTAATGTTATGTGAGTGTTCACTCTTGCCAAGAGTTCAGCTTGATTAAATGGCTTGGTTACATAGTCACTCCCACCTACTTCAAAAGCTTCCAGAATATCTTTAGTTTCTGTTTTTGCTGTTAGAAAAATAATAGGTATTTCTTTCCAAATTTCATTACTCTTAATTGCTTTGCATACTTCATATCCATTCATTTCTGGCATCATTATATCGAGTAATATCAAATCTGGATAAATTGTTTCAAGCATTTCAAGACATTGTTGTCCATTAGTTGCCATAGAAATTTCGTATCCAGCATCCATCAGTGCAGTTCCAATAACCTGAAGATTCTGAAGAACATCATCAACGATGAGAACAAATTTTTTTTCTTCTGTCACAGAATTTACCATTCATTCAATATGATTCTAAATCCAATGATAATTATTTTGTATTCTTAATTATGGTTGTTTATTTATTCTGCTTAGAAAAGCAGTATAAAGTTCTTTATATTCTTCAACTTCAGGTTCTAATTGAAGAGCCATTTTATAATGTTGTTCAGCTTGCTCAAACATATAATTCTGTTCGAAAAAGTTGGCATACATAAGATTAGCAAATGCAGAATTCTTATCTTCTAATTCTTCCTTTAAGGCTTCAAGAGAATCGTTTATCTGTTTAAAACTTTCATCGGACAAAAACATAAGGCAATAGTCGTCTGATTTTAAATTACTATTATTCTGATCAATAACTTTTACAAAATAATATTCATCCTTATTTAATTTGAGTTTATCAACATCAAAAACATATTCAGTGCCTGTAATTTTTTGTTTATGAAGCTCTTCATCGAATCTATCAGTTACAACAATCATATATTCCTTTTGATTTTCCTGAGGGTTCCATGAAAAGCGATAAGAATTGGAAATGATATTAATCCTTCGGGGCGAACTAACTTCTATCTTGGCTGTCATCTGGGTGGTTGAAGCAGAACTTGAAGCAAAGCCACGTTCAACCGATCCAGTAACGCTCATATTATCACGGTAATCATCCTTCTCGATTATTCCTTTTTGACCTTTTATTTGCTCTACTATATACCCGGAGAATTTAGAAGTCATACTTTTCTTTTTTCCTTGTAAGAGCTTGTCAATATCTTCTTTGGAATAATCGCCCGGATTTTTCAGTTCAATTGTTTTACCATTTGAACCAGCAAGAACAATATAATCTCCTGCAGCTAACTTGATCTTGTCATTATTTTGAAGCATCATACCTGTTTTTAATTTGTCCCACCTATTTTGATTGCTTTTCTGAATAGATGGATTACCTTTGGATGCCAAAATATCATAATAGACATCCTTTTGTGCAAAGAAAGTATCTGTTAATAATAGAAAGGTCACAAATAGTATTATAATTTTTTTCATATTCCACCTTATTATGATTAGAAATCATATTTAAATATCCTTTAAAGACTGTTTTGTTTCAAAAATATTCTTAAAATATTTTTTTACTAAACCATAAATGAAAATAATGAATGGTTTAAATGAATCTAAATAGGCTTCAAATACAAACACAGTCGTAGCAATAGCTATTAATGCCAAGGTTAAGCTTAAATCCAGATTAAAAGTAAAATAAAAATAATAGGTTAAAAGCATTATTATGGTTGATTGTATCAGAAAAGAGAAAATACTAACCAATTCGTATAATTCTTTTTTGAATTTTGTTACTTTCAGAAAGAGCAGAAAATTTAGATAAGTTATAAAAAAGCTAAGCAAAGCTATAACATATACAGGTATTGTATCATAAAAAGAACCCTGAACAAACATGTTGATAATATTGGCAAGAATGACTATTTTGAACATATCAGGAAAAGTTCTACCAGCGTAATTTTCATTTAATGGAGTAAAATATAGTTCGTCAAGTTTTTTAGCAGGTTCGAATACTGGACAGTTTCCAATCAATATAATCTTATTTGTAAACTTGTTTATAGGATTATCATCATTAACTAAGTCTAAACCCTCGAAAAAAAAGAATTTATTGAAATTTCCTCTATAATTGATTAGTTCTTTTTCATAACCACGTCTTATTCGGTCTTTTATAAATATCGAACCATAATAATTTGCTATTTGATAAGCAAAGGATTTTATAAAACCTGTATCATCTTTAATCCTTGGAAAAAACTCCCTTTGAGTGTAAAATCTCTTATCCTTCTGAAAATCTAAGTCGTTATAAGCAAAAATGTTTTTGTTTCTTTGTAAAAACATTAATTTAAGGGAATCATAATAGCTAACAAAATTCTGGTTTTCAAAATCGAAAAGTTTATATCCAATGACAAGGTTTCTGTTTGAGAGAGAAATGATACTATCAAGCCTGATAAGTAATTGAGGGCTTAAATTTTTGTAATCCAATTCCTCCAGTCCAACCACTTTAGGATTAAAATCATATAACTTAAGAATCAGTTCTATGGTTTCATCTGTATTCAATTTACTGCTGTTTATCAATACAATATTAGTATCAGATGGAATATAATTCTCCTCTCTGAAATCAGTATTTATGTCAGTAATAGCAAAATCTTCGAAAACTCTTTTCAAAGGTGTGAAGATATCAGCTGAAAAGATAATTGAAAAGATATAAATGGTTAGGAACACAAAGATTGTCCCAAAAAAAGCATCAGTATTAAAAAATTTTTGATATTTACTTTTTTTTGCCATTTTTCATTAATCTGGTTATCATTCCTTCAAATAAAGGGTTTATTGAATCAAAATATGCTTCATAACAAGGAATTACAATAAGAAAAATAAATACTGACATCATCAGATTTAAATCAAGCCTTAAAAAATAAATTGAATTTAGATTTAAAAAAATTGCCAGAAAAATAGATGCAAACACTGTAAAAATACTTATTGGTTCATAAATTCGGCTTGTAAACTCAGATTTGTTCCTTAAATAAGTAAAAAATGTAAATAAGATAAATACATAAATAAAAATTCCTACAGCAGCAAGATAAAGGTCCACAATGTTATAATAGCTTTCATCAAGAATCATAGAAATTACATTAGCATGGACTACAATACCATACATATCAGGTATTGATTTTCCGATATATTGAACGTTCATTGGTGTAAAGAAAATATCTTCGGTCGTTAAAGTACTAAAATCAGGACCCATATATCCCATTAATACAATTTTATTTCTTATAAATTCAAGGCTGTCCTGCTTATCAAATACTTCATAGGTATCAATATGTCGGTAATGATAAATATTTCTTCTAAAGTTTATCATTTCTAATTCATTTTTCCGATTATATAATTTTTGAGCTTTCTCAGGATTATAAATTTCAGCTATAATACAAGAAAAATTTGTTTCAGAGCTACTTCCAACATTTTGTTTGGGAGTAAAAGTTCTAACAGTTCTTGATGCAGGGTCAGCTATAAAATTTACAAAACCTGTTTTATGATTTTGCATAAATTCTGGATGGCAGTACTCAATTGAATCATATCTATCTTCATTTGAATTCCATAATAATTTACTGACAAGGACTAAATTCTTTGTTTTTACGAAAACTGCTTTTAAAGTACTGTCGTTTAATGGATTATTCAGATTTCTGAAGAACGCATCTATTCCAACCACTTTTGGCTCATATCTGTTTATAATTTCTAATTGTTTTGCTATACCTCGCCTGTTTAAATCTCCTATGTTGACAAGAACTACATTCGTGTCAATATTAACTTTATCGTTTTTTATCATTTTTGAGAATACCACATCAGAAAGGTTAAGATCTTGTATTGTATTTTCGATAGGATCTAAGAAGTTAAGATTTAAAATCATAGGGAAAAAAAGAATTATCACAAACACAAATCCCGTAGCAATGAGATTATGAATGTTAAGGAGTTTCATATGGTTTTTTTATTACTAATTTGTCTTTATAAATCAATATCAAGTATGATCGGACAATGATCAGAACCTAACACAGTCGGTTGGATAATTGAATCTTTGACAAGTTTTGATGTTAAACCATCCACAAAAAAATAATCAATTCTCCAGCCAATATTCTTTTCTCTTGCTCTTCCACGTTGACTCCACCATGTGTAATTACCACCTTCTTGATTAAACATCCGGAAAGTATCAATATATCCAAGCTCAATAATGTCATCAATTTTTTTCCTCTCTTCTGGCAAAAAGCCTGAATTTCCCTCATTTTCTTTTGGACGTGCAAGATCAATTTCTTTATGGGCTGTGTTATAGTCACCGCAAACAATATGCTTCATCTTTTTATCACGATATTTATCTAAGTATGAAAATAAATAATCGTAAAACTCAAGCTTATACTCAACACGATGATAACCCGAAGTACCATTAGGAAAATAAATATTGAGCAAAACAAAATCATCAAAATCAGTTTCGACTATTCTGCCTTCAATATCAAATTTGTTAATACCTAAATTGAAATTTACGCTTTTGGGTTTATGTTTAGTAAAGGTAACTGCACCACTGTAGCCTTTCTTATATGAGCAATGACTATAGTAATAATAATACCCGGGTGGAGCTTTTAATTCATCATAAATTTGATTTTCATCAACTTTTGTTTCTTGAAGGCAGATTATGTCTGGCTTTTCTTGTTCAACATAATTAAATAATTTGTTTTCGTAAGTTACATTATCAAACCTTTTACTTGGGTTCTGCCCGGTTATAGATCTGTAACCATTTATATTCCAAGAGACTATTTTCATTGAGAAATCTTATAGAATTATTTTATTCACTAATTGGTAAGGTTTTCCATTTTGGGATTTCAAAAACCGGCTCTTCAATGTAAACAAAACCATTTTTTTCAAAAACCTCAAATTTTTTCAGACCCTTTCTCCCCTGTTTTTGGAATTTATTCTCGCCAGTAGATAATGAGTAAGTCCAGCCATGCTCGGGACACATAACATAACCATCTTTGATAATCCCATCATAAATTCTGTCAATATGCCTATGTGGGCAAATATTATATACAGCAAATAACTCACCTTTATATCTAAAAACAGCTATTTGCATCTCGAATTCATTACCAAAATGAAATCTTTTGCCTTTTCCTTCAAATATTTCATTGGAGGGACATAAAAGAAAATATTTTTTCCCTTCGATAAACACTTCTTTATATTTTGTTTTATCGTTAGTCATAATTTTATGAGATACCTTCAGATATATTGATCTTTTCGCCCGATTGAAATCCTTTTTCTGTAGATTTAACTGTTGAAGCCTGATAAAATACATCATGTTCATAGCATAAAATCCATCCTTCTTCATAAGCCTGAGGAATGATTTTTTTCTTTTCTTCAATGGCTGTTAATGGAAAGTTATCATATCCCATAACATAGGGAATTGGAACGTGAGCATTTGTTGGGCACAAATCAGCACAATAATACAGTGTTGTTCCCCCATCTGTAATTTTAACTGTCTGCATTGCTTTGGTATGACCATTAACGGGAATTACAGAAATGCCGGGATATATTTCTCCTTCACCATCAATAGTATCAAGTAATCCATCCGCTAAAAGAGGCATAAAATCATCCTTGAAAAATGAAGCTCTATCTTTTTCAGTAGGATTTTTTGCCCATTCTAAATGTTCTTTCTGAACATAAAATTTTGCATTAGGCAATGATGGAATTATCTTCTCCCCCTCTCTTTTAGTAGCACCCCCGGCATGGTCGAAATGAAGGTGAGTAAAAATAACGGCGTCAATTTCCTCGGGTTTCAAACTGAATTGTTTCAATGCAATTTCAAGTGAGGACTTTGACTTATCAATTGAGTATATATGAGCCAATTTATCATTAATCTTATCGCCATTTCCTGTGTCTATTAAAATTTTTTTGTCTTCCCACCTTACCAAAAGTGGTCTTGCGGAGAGTGGTATCCTGTTTAACTCATCACCGGGATGATATGCTTTTGCCCAGAGAGCTTTCGGAACGACTCCAAACATTGAGCCACCATCAAGAGCAAAAACACCTGTATCTAACACATCAACTTTAAATTTACCAATATTCATAATTATTATATAAAGATTATCTTAAAAACCGTTTCAACTTAAATAATTTTAGTTAATTCTCAAAAATGATTTAAAACATTAGTATGACTTTTTTAATACCAAATCATTTTACTATCCTGCTTACCTTACTACTTTGGAAAATTGCTAATATATAGTTAAATTTGTTGTTTGCAAAAAATCAAAATATATATAATATTGAATTAAGGAGCTAAAAAAATGGGAACTATGGAAAAAATGCGGAGAACTTCACCATATTTACTTGCATTGTTTGTTATAATCTTTGTAGGTTTTATGGTTGCCTCCGATGCAGACATAAGTAATCTAATAAGACAAACTACAAACCCTCAGACTGCTGAAATAGGAATAGTTAACGATGAAAAAATACTTTATAAAGATTTTGAACAAAAAGTTCAGGAACAAATTGACCAACAAAAACAGCAGGCTGGCGAAGAAGAGTTTGAAATTGATTATAATCAGATAAGAAGTTCTATATGGTCTCAAACTATCGAAGATATTTTAATTAAACAACAGGCAAAAAATCTTGGCTTGTTTGTCTCTGATAAGGAAGTTCTGGATATATTATTTGATAATCCACCGGATTATTTAAAGAAACCTTTTACTGATTCTTCTGGAAGGTTTTTGGCAGAACAGTATTATGAAATCATAACAAAACCTGATATCATTTATCAAAGATTACCTCAGGATATGTCTCAAGAAGAAAAAAAGGACATTGTTGAAACATTTAAAAAGGATTTAATCAAGATTGAGCAGTTCCTAAGAGATGAAAAACTTAGAGAGGGCTTAAGAAATGTTGTCTCAACCGCTACTTCCTTTATTTCCCCAACTTTCGCAAGACAGAAATATATCGAGGAAAATTCAAGAGCAAGTGCAAGTTACATTAAATTAGATATTAATTCAATTCAAGACAATCAAGTAAAAGTTAGTGATGAGGAAATTCAGAATTATTATGAACAAAACAAACGCTTTTATCCTCAAAAACCAAAGAGAAAACTTAAATTTGTCACATTTAAATTAGTTCCCTCAGACAAGGACACTGCAGTAGCTAATAAAAGTATCACAAAAATTAATAATGCCTTGCAGGAAGCAAAATCATTCGAAGAAAGAGATACCGTTTTTACCAAGAAGGCTATGGAATTTCAGGGTGAGACAGTTGATTATACTAATTTAAACCATATTAAGCCCGATCTCCTTCCTTATTTATCCGCTGCACAAGTTAGAGAAGTAATTGGACCTGTTTATCTGAAAGATGCTATTTATTTTTTCAGAATTGATGATAAGCGAACAGGTGATAATCCTGTAGTTAAAGCCTCTCATATTCTGATAAATTTTGGAAATAATAAAGATAGTGCTAAAGCCGAAGCTGAAAAGATTTTAAAAAAAGCTAAATCAGGTGAAGATTTTGCCCAACTTGCCAGAACTCATTCTGAGGACAAAGGGTCTGGAATGCAAGGCGGAGATCTCGGATATTTCGGAAAAGGGAAAATGGTTAAACCTTTCGAGGATGCTGCTTTCGGTGCATCCGTTGGTTCTATTGTCGGACCCGTTGAATCCCAGTTTGGCTATCACATTATTAAAGTTGTTGATAAACAAGCGACCGAAATAAAATATAGTCAGATTAAAATACAGCCTGAAATTTCAAGAGCTACAATTAGAAATCTTAACAGAAACGCAAAAGATTTTAAAACAAGAGTTGATGATGGAACATCTTTCGATTCTGTTGCAAAATATTATAACCTTATTGCAAGAGAAACCGATTTCTTCGAAAAAGATCGTCCTGTTCTTGGTTCAAATTATCTTTCAAGCTTAGCATTTGAAGAATCAGTAGGAAAAACACTTGAACCAGTTGAAATCAAAGGACAGGGTATTGTTGTGGCTCAGATTATTGATAGCCGTCAGGCAGGGTTCGCTCCGTTAACAGATGTAAAAGATAAAATCAAACAAACATTAGTTAGAATCAAAAAACTTGATGCTCTAAAATCAAAGGCTACTGAACTTTATAATAAAATCAAAAATTCAGGCTCTCTAAGCAATGCTGCAGAATTAGTTAAACCTTACGAAATCAGGACTGCAAATGATATTATCAATAACGGTATTGTCCCGGGTTACGGACAGGACATAGCTTTCACCAGCAAAGTATTTTTACTTCCTCTAAACAAAATATCCGAACCTGTCAGAGGAGAGACAGGATATTATATTATTGAAGTTCATAGCAGAAATATTCCTGATGATAAGACTGTTACTTCAAATTTGCCTGAATATTTAAAGAATTTAAAAAGTGCAGCCAGAAGTATGGGCTATTATCAATGGTTCCAAAAAATTAAGGAAGATGCAAATATCGAAGACCTACGACATAAATTTTTCCGGGAATATTAATACTATCCCAAAAATCAATATTTATTTTGAAGGGCTGAATGACGATTTAGCCCTTCTTTTTTTGTTTTATTCAGTCTTTTTAAGATGGAAACGATATTTTGCTTTGTTGAAATCAATTTCCATGTCACGTTCTAATACTTCTCCATTTTTTTCAATTAAATTACAAATCACAGTGTCGAATGGACTTTTTTTGGTAATTAATTTCAAAAAAACATAAACCTTGTTTTTATCTTGTTCATCAGTATAGACTTCGATAAAACTGAGTTTAGAATAACTTTTATAAAAGTAATTATATTTGGGAAAATTAGGAATAAGATTGTATTTCTCAGATATAACCTGTTCAATTTTATATATAACCATCCACTTGAATAATGACTCTGATATGCCTTCAAATTCTTCGTTGTTTTCATCATCATTCCAAAGTATTCCAGATTCCTGGAAAACGGGAATTAAAACTAAAAGTGCATCCCTGAAATTTTTTATTAAATCATTCAATGTCAATGCTTTACCTTTTTCAGCCATAATCTATTTCCATTTAATTTCATAAAATAATAGTAAAGAATAACAAATTTATAAAGAATATAATAAAAATCACAATTTATATTTCATATTATTTTCGAATGAAAATAAATTTGTTAAAAAGTCAATTATACATTAACTTTGTAGTTCTTTATTTTTCAATAACTAAAAATGTTTGAGAATTTACAGGAAAAACTCGAATTAGCATTAAAGCGTTTTCGAGGTCAGGCAACAATCACAGAAAACAATATTCAGGAGGCTCTCGATGAGATTCGCAAGGCTCTTGTTGAAGCTGACGTTAATCTCAATGTTGCAAGAAAATTTGTTGAAGACGTTAAACAAAAGGCTATAGGAACAGAAGTAAAGGGGAAACTACTTCCCGAACAATTAATTGTAAAAATTGTCCGGGATGAGTTGGTTGAATTGCTCGGTAGTAAACAATCTGATATTTTAATGTCCCCTCAGCCCCCTACTGTAATTTTGGTTGCCGGTTTGCAAGGTTCTGGTAAAACTACTTTCTGCGCCAAACTTGCTAAAAATCTTCGAAAGAAAGGACGACAGCCACTTTTAGTTGCTTGTGATGTTTATAGACCTGCTGCTATCGAACAATTAAAACTCCTTGGTAGCTCAGCCAATATACCTGTATTTACTCAGGACTCGAAAGACCCAATCAAAATCGCAAACGAAGCTTTATCTTATGCAAAACGGTTCGCAAGAGATGTATTAATTGTTGATACTGCTGGAAGATTGACTATTGACGAACAAATGATGAATGAAATCAGAAATCTCAGCGATTCTTTGAAGCCAACAGAAACATTATTTGTCTGTGACTCAATGATTGGTCAGGATGCAGTTACAACTGCCAAAGCTTTTAATGATATTCTCAATCTAACAGGAATTGTTCTTACTAAATTAGATGGGGATACAAGAGGTGGTGCGGCTTTGTCTGTCAAAACAGTTGTCGGTAAACCTATCAAATTTATCAGCACAGGTGAAAAGATAGAAGCTTTAGAACCATTTCACCCCGAAAGAATAGCTTCCAGAATTCTTGGTATGGGTGATATTCTTACTCTGGTGGAAAAGGCTGAACAAGAATTCGATGAAAAAGAAGCTGAAAAGCTTGAACAAAAAATTAGAAAAAATCAATTTACATTTGAGGATTTTCTGGATCAATTAAGAACCATTAAAAAAATGGGTTCTATAAGAGATCTGCTTGGTCTTATTCCCGGAATGGATAAGGCACTAAGGGGTGTAAATATTGATGACAAATCTTTTTCCAAAGTCGAAGCAATTATTCTCTCGATGACTAAACAGGAAAGAGAAAATCCGAAGATCCTAAACGGATCCAGACGCAGAAGAATTGCATCAGGAAGCGGAACTACCGTTCAGGATGTTAATCGTCTGATTAAACAATTCGAGGATATGACAAAAATGATGAAAAATATTTCCCGAGGTGGAAGATCAAATTTCCTCAGTCAGTTTGGTTTACCTAAAAACTTCGGTATGTAAATTAGAAATTTATTTTCTTTAAAAATATAAGGTTTAAAAAATGGTTAAAATAAGATTAAGAAGAAAAGGAAGATCTCACTATCCAATTTATGACATCGTTGCTGTTGACGGACGTCAAAAGCGAGATGGTGCATATCTTGAACGTTTAGGCTACTATGACCCACATACAAAGCCTTCAACTATAAAAGTTGACCCCGATAGAGCAGTCTATTGGCTAAATATTGGTGCACAACCTACAGATATGGTTAGAGAACTTTTAAGTTATGAGGGTATTCTGCTCAGAAGACATTTACAATTCAAAGGCAAAACCGAATTTGAAATTCAGGAAGCAGTGAAAGAACACAAAAAAATTGCTATTGAAAGATATTTCCGAAGAGCTGAGCTTCGTAAAAAAAGAATTGAAACCCGTGAGAAGGAAAAACAGCAGCAACAGTCTGAAGAACAAACAGCTCAGTAAAGAAGACTGATAAACATTATCTGGAAAGAATTATCAAAAATCGAGGGAGAAATTGTCGGGGCGGCGGGATTCGAACCTGCGGCCTTCTGCTCCCAAAACAGACGCGCTAACCGGGCTGCGCCACGCCCCGAATAAGATTACAAAATTATGAAATTTTTTTGTTTTATAAAAATCTAATTTCAAAAATGTTTCATTTATGCTGAAAAATTTTATCGTCAATCCCTTTATTTATTACATAATTACTATACGAGATAAACACTTCCCCTGTCGTAGATGGAGCTTTATCACCTTTTTTCTTTCCCGGAGTATCAATACCACTAAAATTTTTAGGTAATCTCATATTTTTTAAGTCAAAAGTAAATTTTAGTTTAATTGGTACACCATATTTTACTAATTTATTATCATAATCAAAATTTAGAACTACTGTTCCACCTTGCTTGAAAGTGCTTTCCACTTTTCTTATAACAAATTCCTCTTCATCTATCCATAGAGTTGAAAGAACTAATTCACTCTTATCATTATTTGGAATTATTTTTATAACATTAGTTTGGTATGAATTGAGTTTTTCTTTTTTAACAAAAACACTCGTAAAATCCTCTTTAAAAAATGATTCCGGTGAAAAATTAAATCCTTCCTTTGGCAGCATTAGAAAGCCATCAGAGACAATTTTAAACTTGTCTGGTTTTTTATAATATATTTTTGCCTGAACATCCGGAACCTTCAAAAAATCAATAGCTACTTTGATTTGTATATCTGCTTTATAGTCATTGAGTAATTTTTGTTTTTCTTTGACCTTCTTTATTATTTCGTTTGAATCTTGCGAATAAGCACTTATAGAAAAAAATACTACAAAAAGAATTAATAAATATTGTTCAATGTTTGTTTTCATATCAGGTTAATATATCCTTTCTTTCAAAAGTAAATATGGTTATCGTCAAAAATAGTATTATATGCCCAATTAATACAATCATGGATTGAATAATCGAAGGAAGGTTAATTGGGTCATCAAATATATCCATCCATGATAGCATATAATAAGTGAACATAAAAGGCTTGATTTTATTAAAAAATTCAAGGTCTATTGATGAAACTATTAAAAATACAATAATCACAGCCATGGTAGCAACAATAGGTCCGATTGCATTTTCAACAAATGAAGAAAACAAGAAAGCCAATGATGTTACCACAGACATACTCAAAGCAGCAAATCCATAAGCAATAAAAAATCTCCATAAAATATCATTTGATGGAAATATAATAATAATCTCCCTTAATACAATCAACTCTCCGGTTCCAAAGATTAACACTCCTAAACCTAAACTTACCATTGCAAGAAACAAAATCAATAAATTAGTATAAATTATCCCAGCAATAAATTTTGATAAAATAAACTTTAATCTTGAAATTGGTCTTGACAAAATTAATCTATATGTCCCTCCAGTTGCTTCTCCAGCTAATAAATCTCCTGCTACGAGTGTTATAAGAAATGGTATATGAATAGTAATCATATTCAATATAAAGTAAGCTATTAAATAACCATTAAGGAAATTACCGCTTAGGATAAAATTTTGCTGGATACCTCTTGTTACTGTATCCATAAAATTCTGACCTTCAAAATACATAACGATTTGAATAATTAGGCTAAGAAATGCAAGAGTAATGAAACTAATATAAGTTCGCCACTTCTTGAAGATTTTATATAATTCAATACTGACCAATGTAATCATTTTGCACCCCCATCTGTTAAACTAAGGAAATAATCCTCCAGAGAACGTGATGGTGTGATAGAAAAAACCTCAATATCGTTCTCGACAAATTTTTTATTTAATACCGGTATTAATTCTCTTTGAATCTTAATTCTAACTTGATTTTTCTTATCAAAATTTTGCTCATTTGTTTTATTTATTACTTCTAAACTCATATTATTTGCTATATCAATAGCTCTTTCTATATCATTGACATTAAATGAAACCTCTAATTCTTTTGGTCTAAGAAGTTCCTCAACCGATCCTTCAACAACTGTCTTACCTTTATTAATAATTATCATTCTGGTCGCAATGGCTTCAACTTCAAATAATAAATGAGAGGATATAAAAATTGTTTTACCAAAATCATTTTTTAAAGATAATATCAGATCTCGAATTTCCTTCATACCATGAGGATCAAGCCCAGTGGTCGGTTCATCTAAAATTATCAACTCTGGGTCGTGAATAAGAGCTTGAGCAATACCAAGCCTTTGCTTCATTCCCGAGGAAAATGTCTTGACTTTACTATTTGCTCTGTCCTTAAGTCCCACAATATCCAGAATTTCCATAATTCTCTGATTAGTGATGTCATATCTTGAAAGTTTAGCAAGTATTTCCAGATTCTTGTATGCGGAAAGATAGCCATACATATCTGGCTTTTCGACGATAGCTCCAATCCTCTTAAGAATTTTTATCCTGTTTTTAAATAAGTCCATTTCAAAAATTTTAACTGAGCCGGTAGTCGGATAAATCAAACTTAACAACATTCTTATTGTTGTGCTTTTTCCTGCTCCATTTGGTCCCAGAAAGCCAAAAATGTCCCCTTTAAATACATTCAGGTTAAGACTGTTTACTGCCCATAAAGATTTAAATCTTTTGGATAAATTAGTTACTTCGATTATTTTATTTTCCAAGATTATACCTTGAATTTTATTTAAATTTAAGCTAAGTTCGATGCTTTTCTTAAGATATGCAAGGAAATTTCAGGTGGAATGCCTACTCTTACTGGTGGTCCAACGGTTCCAATTCCTCTGTTAACATATAAGTATTGATCTCGATATCTGTATAAACCTGCATATTGCTTATAAACAATTCTGGAGGGCGTTATTGTTTGTCCAAAGATTTCAATGCCGATTTGACCGCCATGGGTATGACCAGAAAGCATCAAATCAACTTTTGTCTGTGCCCTGACTTCTCTATCCCAATTGATTGGATCATGACTTAATAAAATAATCGGTTCATCATTATTTAATCCGTCCAAAGCCTTTCCCAGATCACCAAACCTGATTCTTTCGCTTGAATTATCCATTCCGGCTATTTGTAATTGCTCTTTTTCTATTTCAATCTTGATATTTGAATTTATCAAGAGATTTATTCCGGCAGATTGAAGGATTGCTATCAATTGGGATTGTTTTTCCAGACTCATATAATGGTCATGATTACCAAGACAGCCATAAACCCCATACTTTGCTTTTAAAGCTTTCAAGGAATTATATATAAATGGAATTTCATCTGGCTCAAAATTAACGAAATCCCCTGTTATCAAAATTAAGTCAGGATTCAATGTGTTAACCAAAAAAGCTACTCTTTCCATTGGTTTTTGTGAATTGAAAGACCCTGCATGTATATCTGAAAGCTGAACTAATTTCAATCCATCGAGCGCTTTTGGTAAATTGAAAAGAGGAATTTCACTTTTATGGATCTGAAAATCATAAGTCGTGTTTATCATTCCATTAGCTACCATAACGTAAGGAACACCTGCAATTGACCAACCTGCCATCTTCAATAGTTTTCGTCTGCTTAATCCATTTTTTTTCTCTAATGAATATGAAAAATCCTGTTCGTCAGAATTGTCATAGGATTTTTGATTACCTTTATCTTCAATGATGAAAGTCTGTCTTTTAAATGAGAAAGATTTAAATTTCCGAATAATGAACTTAATTAAATCCTTAATAATTAATACTGGTGTAATGACAATTTTCGGTAAATACCAGATTGCAGTTGTTAAATAAAGATATCTTTCAATTTGATGTGGCATTCTGTCAATTATTCTCATTATAAGGGAATAAAAAGATACTATAAAAACAAAAATTCCTATCCCCCACATTATCTGATAGAACAATTTATTCCATTTATGCTCCTTGATGAACTTAGTCCAGCTCTTTAAGAAATATAAGTCAAAGAGATAAAATAAAACAGTAACTGCAATTATAAGAGGCAAATATTTATGGGTATCCATCTTTCAACTAATTAACAACATTTAACGTTTATTTGACGTGTATTTTTTTTATTTCTTTTAAGAGGTTAATAAAATGGCTGCTACTGAATCAAAAATGGTTCCACTTGGAGCAAAAGCACCTTCTTTTTATTTGATTGACGTTGTTTCAGGTAGAACATTATCGCTTGATGAACTTAAATCTAATATCGCTACTGTGGTTATGTTTATCTGCAACCATTGCCCATACGTTAAACATATTAATCAAAAATTAGTAGAACTTACAAATTATTATATTGAAAAAGGAATATCATTTATTGGAATAAATTCTAATGATGTTGTCAATTATCCAGAAGACTCTCCGGAAAATATGAAGATACAAGCAAAAGAACTTGGTTACAAATTTCCTTATCTTTTCGACGAAACTCAGGAAGTTGCCAAAGCTTATAATGCTGCTTGCACTCCTGATTTCTATATCTTTGACAGAGACCTTAAACTTGTTTATCGAGGACAATTTGATGACTCCAGACCGGGAAATGATATACCTGTAACAGGCAAGGATTTATCAGAAGCTCTTGAAGCCATAATAAACAATAAACAAATTACTTTTGAGCAAAAACCGAGTATCGGCTGTAATATTAAATGGAAAAAGATTAATTAAATAAACTATGAGTATTAATAAAAATAAAATCAAAGAAATTAAGCTTGCTGACCGTGTTCTGACTTTAATTTCCAAGGATGGAAAATTCAGAGCTGGAGTTATTAAGAGTACCAATCTTTCAAAAAAAGCTCAATCCAATCATAAATTACCTCCCATTCCTGCATCTTTATTGTCAAGATTATTGACTGGTGCTTCATTAATGGCTGCATTTTTGAAAGGCGAAGAAAGAATTATACTTGAAGCTACAGGTTCTAAATCAATAAAAAAGATTTTTGCAGAAGCCATTCAAGTGGGTGAAGTAAGAGGATTTATAGAATACGAAACAAATCACACAGATAGCTCCACAATCTCTGATTATTTGGGGGATGGGATCTTCAAAGTATCCAAGATTTTATATAATAAATCTGAACCTATTGTGGGGATTGTGAAACTTAAAAAGGGAGACATTTCATCTGATTTAGCTTATTATTTTCATAAATCTGAACAGATACCAACAGCAGTAATATTGGACGTTAGTTTAGATAGTAATGGTATTATTGAACACTCTGGTGGATTATTTGTTCAATCTCTTCCCGGTGCAAGTGAAAAAGATTTATTAAGCATTCATAACAAATTATATGATAGCCCTAAAATAACGGAATTGTTTTATAACGAGATGAATATTGAGGATGCAACACGTGTATTAATTCCTTTTGATTATGATGTGCTAAAGAATTACCGTGTTGATTTTTTCTGTCGTTGTTCAAAAGAAAAGTTCATTTCTAAACTACTTACTCTTGGAATTGAAGAAATAAAAAGCATGAAAAACAGTAAGCATAATGAGCTGATCTGTATTTATTGTAACAAACATTATTATCTTGATGATAGTGATTTTGACAGACTAATCAACGAGCTGAAAGCAGCTGAAAATTAATTATATCATTTTGCTACATGTTGAGATATATACTAAAAAGGCTGTTCTGATAATTTTGAACAGCCTTTAATTTATTATTTTCTTGAATACCATGAAATGTCAAGTTGTCTGGCTGCCAATGCATCGTCAACTCTTTTGACAGGAGTATTATAAGGAGAATTCTTAACAAATTCTGGATTTTCTTTAATCTCATGGGCAATTTTAATCATAGCTGATGCAAAAGCCTCAAGATTGTCCTTTGTTTCAGTTTCAGTTGGTTCAATAAGCATTGCTTCATGAACTATGAGAGGGAAATATACTGTTGGAGCATGAAAACCATAATCAAGTAGTCTTTTTGCTAAATCTTTTGTGGAGGCTCCATCTTGTTTCTGCTTGTCACCACTAAGAATGAATTCGTGCATACAGAACTCATTATAAGGCACATCAAAATCATTTTTTAAAAGATGGAATAAATAATTAGCATTAATAATTGCATTTTTACTGACTTCAAACAAACCTCTGCTGCCATGCATTCTAATATATGTATATGCTCTGACGAGGACACCAAAATTACCAAAGAAGCTATGAACTTTACCAATTGATTTTGGATTGTCTTCATGAAGAACATAACTATCATCTTTTAAAATTACCTGAGGTATCGGCAGATAAGGAACCAGTTTTTCACTTACACAAACCGGACCTGCTCCGGGACCACCACCACCATGAGGAGTTGAAAATGTTTTATGCAAATTAATATGAACACAATCAAAATTCATATCGCCGGGTCGTACTATTCCCAGTAAGGCATTTAGATTTGCTCCATCCATATACATTAGTCCGCCACAACCGTGTACCAATTTTTCAATTTGTGCAATGTTTTTTTCGAAAAGTCCCACAGTATTTGGATTGGTGAGCATAAAACCTGCTACATCGTCTCCACAATTCTTTTCGAGATCTTCTACATCAACCCTACCATCTGGATTTGATTTTATGTTAATAATTTCAAATCCTCCGATAGATGCAGATGCAGGATTAGTTCCGTGAGCTGAATCAGGTATTAATATTTTTTTTCTTTTAATGTCTCCTCTGTCAAGATGGTATGCTCTAAACATAAGAATTCCTGTGAGCTCACCATGGGATCCTGCAGCAGGCTGAAGACTTACCCCCTGTAATCCCGTGATTTCTTTTAATGAATTACCTAATTCGAACATTAACTTTAGTGCACCTTGGGCATGTTTCTCATTGGAACAAGGATGAAGATTAGCAAATCCATCAATTGTAGCAGTTTTCTCATTAACTTTGGGATTATATTTCATTGTACATGATCCAAGAGGATACAATCCCTGATCAATAGAATAATTATAATGAGAAAGGAGAACAAAGTGACGGGCAATTTCATTTTCACTAACTTCAGGGAAATCTAATTCTGTTTTTCTCCTAAATTTTTCTGGTAATTCTATATTCAAATTGGTTAAAGGAACGTCGTTTTTGGGAATAAAATGACCTTTCCTTCCGGGCATACTTTTTTCAAAAATTAATTTTTCCATAAATAACAATTTAATAAGTAAATAATGTATCTGTTTCTTTTTTTATCTTGTCTAAAGCTTCTTTTGCAGCAAATTGTTCAGCTTGTTTTTTACTTTTTCCTAAACCAGTGCCCATCATTTCGGAATCAACTAAAACCCCAACAAGGAACTCCTTATTATGGTCTTGACCGGTTTCATCTAATACAACATATTTAGGCGGTTCTTTACCCATAGATTGAACTGTTTCTAATAATAAACTTTTATAGTTTCTGTCAACCATATAGTTTTGACTGACAATAATAGGAATCAAAACATTAATAATAAATTTTTTTGTAGCCTCCAAACCAGAATCAAGATATATAGCACCGATAATAGCTTCAAGTGCATCAGCAAGGATTGAATCGCTACCCTGTTCTAAAGCTTTTGAAGCACTAAAACTCATTAAAAGCAATTCGTTCAGTTTCAATCTTTTAGCACATTCAACCAGCGAATATTTGTTCACCATCCATGAACGCATTTTGGTTAATCCACCTTCGAGCACATCGCTATGCAAAGAAAAGAGATAGTCTGCGACTACCATACCGAGCACTGAATCTCCAAGAAATTCAAGCCTCTCATTTGAAAAAATTGTTTGATCTTCAATTATATGAAGATAAGAGCGGTGAGTTAATGCCTGCTCAAAATATTCAATGTTGTTGATTTTCAATCCAAGAATGTTCTCTAAATCTGCCTTTTTTTTGTTATCAAGATAGCCAAGTTTTGAAAAAGCACCTTTTGCACCAGAAACCACTCTTAAGTGCTTTCTCAATGGAGAAAATCTTAAAATGCCATTATATAAATTATTTAAAAAATCCTTCATATTTATTCTTCAAATGCTTTAAAGCATAATGAAGCATTATGTCCTCCAAAACCGAATGTATTGCTAATAGCAGCCCTGATTGTTTTCTCTTTTGGTTTGTTGGGAGTATAATCCAAATCACAATCAGGATCAGGTGTAGTATAGTTTATTGTCGGTGGAATAATATTGTTTTGAATTGCCAACGCAGTTGTGATTGCTTCAACTGCCCCAGCAGCACCCAAGAGATGTCCAACAACTGATTTAGTTGAACTAATTGATAATTTGTATGCATAATCCCCAAAGAGAGTCTTAATAGCTTCAGTTTCATTTTTGTCATTAAATGGAGTAGATGTACCGTGAGCATTGATGTAGTCAATGTCAGTAGGAAGTAAATTAGCATCCTCAATGCAGAGTTTCATTGACCTGACGGCACCTTCACCACCGGGAGCAGGCTGGGTAATATGAAAAGCATCGTCTGTCAATCCCATTCCGGCTAATTCGGCATATATTTTAGCCCCTCTATTCATTGCATGCTCTAATGTTTCCAAAATTAAAACACCTGAACCCTCGCCCATAACAAACCCATCTCTCTCCTTGTCAAAAGGTCTTGATGCTGTTTCGGGTGATTCATTTCTAGTGGACAATGCTTTCATTGCATTAAAGCCACCAACCCCCATAGGACAAATAACTGATTCACTGCCACCTACAACCATCATATCTGCATCACCTCTTTGTATCAGCATAAATGAGTCGGCTATTGAGTGAGAAGATGTGGCACAAGCCGAAACAGTTGCATAATTTGGACCTTTCAATCCCCATCTGATAGCAACATGCCCCGCTGCGATATCAGAAATCAGCATCGGAATAAAAAATGGTGAGATTCTGTCAGCTTTTCCGCCTCTTTGATATAATATTTCCTGTTGATAGTGATAAGTCCACATTCCACCAATGCCAGACCCAATAATAACACCAATTCTATCCTTATTGAGCTTATCAAAATCTACTCCCGAGTCTTCGATTGCCATGTAAGCAGAGGCAATCGCCAGCTGAGTAAATTTATCCATTCTTTGAACCTCTTTTCTGCTTAAATATTGAAGAGGATCAAAATTCTTTACCTCGCAGGCGAATTTTGTATCAAACTCCGATGCGTCAAATGATTGAATAGGGGCAGCTCCGCTTTTCCCCTGTAACATTGCATCCCATGTTTCGGAGATTGTGTTACCAACTGATGTTACAGCCCCAACACCTGTAACAACAACTCTTGGGTAATTATATTTTGCCATTAGTTTTCTCTTGTTTGTAATAAAATTGTATTACTGAACCTATTCTTTATTCATAACTAATAACATTATAATATTATTAGCTAAATAAAGAATCCAAAAGGCTATGAGACTCAGAATACCATTAATGAAAATAAGATTAAGGAAAACAGTGAATTTAGCTTCCCAGTTTACCTTCGAGATAGGTAATCACATCTCCGACTGTTTGAATCTTTTCTGCATCACTGTCTTCAATGGTTATTTCGAACTCTTTTTCGAATTCCATGATTAATTCAACAGTATCGAGAGAATCGGCACCGAGATCTTTAGTAAAATTTGCCTCATTAGTAATCTGGGATTCTTCTACACCAAGTTTTTTTACTATAATTTCTGTTACTTTTGATTTAATATCTGACATAATGTCTCCTAATATGTTAATAAAAATTACATTGCTAAACCACCATCAACATGTATTACCTGACCGGTAATATAATTTGAATCTTCTGAAGAAAGGAAAGCCACAACCGAGGCAATTTCACTCGGTGGAGCTCCTCTTTTTAATGGAATATTAACTAAATATTCTGCTTTTTGTTCTTCTGTCAATTTTTCTGTCATTTCAGTTAAGACAAAACCCGGAGCAACACAATTAACAAGAATATTTCTCGATGCAAATTCCTTGGCAAGCGATTTTGTTAGTCCTATCAAACCTGCTTTTGATGCCGAATAGTTTGATTGTCCTGCATTACCAATGGAACCTACAATTGAACCGATATTGATTATTCGTCCGTTCCTTTGCCCCATCATTGTTCTTGCTACAGCTTTTGAGCATAAGAATGCTCCTTTTAAATTTGTGTTTAAAACAGCATCCCAATCACTTGTACTAAGCCTAAGCACTAAGTTATCTCGTGTTATTCCTGCATTATTAACTAAAACATCAATTCTTTTCTTCTCATTTAGTACTTCTTCAATTGCTTTGTTTACAGAGTCTTCGGAAGTAACATCAACCTGTATGCACTTTACCAACTGCTTAATAACTTCATCTTCAATAAATATTTCGTTTTCTTTGGGAAGAACGTAATCAAGTGCATATACGAACGCACCCTCACTTGCAAATCTAAGAACTATAGCTTTGCCTATGCCTCGACATCCTCCAGTTACTATTACTACCTTGTCTTTAAATCTATCCATTTAATTTCTATAAGTTTAAAGAAAACAAATATATTAAAAAGTTTACATTTTTTAAATAAATTTTTCTAAATCATCCGAATTGTCAATTCCAAGTATTTCAACTCCTGCTAATGTTCTCTTGATTAATCCCTGTAAAACTTGCCCCGGTCCAATTTCGATATATCTCTCTATGCCGTCTTCCCTCATTTTTATTAAACTTTGAGACCATCTGACTGGGGAAGTTAGTTGTAAAACTAAAGCATTTTTAATTTCATTAGCAAGTGTTAAAGGTTTAGCGAAAACGTTGCTATAAACCGGAACACTAGCGTCTCGGAATTCTAAGTTATTAATTGCTTTTTCCAATTCTTGTTTTGCTGGTTCTACAAGAGAAGAGTGGAAAGCCCCGCTAACTGTCAGCTCTGTTACAATTCTTGCTCCTGCCTCTTTAAATTTATAAATATTTTGCCTTAAATATTCAGCAGAACCTGAAACAACAACCTGTCCGGGACTATTATAATTGGCTGCTACAACTATGTTTCCGTTCCCTTTTTCTGTTAATTCATTGCATATTTCCTCAACTTTTTCATCGGCTAAATTTATGATTGCAAACATTGTCCCCGGTAGAATTTCCCCAGCCCTGAACATTAATTCCCCTCTCAAAGAAACAAGTTTGAGAGCAGGTTCAAAATCAATTACATCTGAAGCAAATAGAGCAGCATATTCGCCAACCGAATGACCGGCTGTTGCATCATATCTTAAGACATTTTTAAATAATGATATTATGACTGCGCTATGTAGGAAGATAGCCGGTTGAGTGTATCGTGTTTCCTTTAACTTTTCTAATGGACCCTCAAAGCAAATTGAACTAAGAGAATAACCTAAAATATCATCAGCTTTTTCAACTAATTCTTTTGCCTGTGGAAATTTTTCATAAATATCTTTTATCATTCCTACATATTGAGAGCCTTGCCCTGAAAATAATAAAGCTGTCTTCAT
The DNA here is from genome assembly GCA_964473465.1 of uncultured Hyphomicrobiales bacterium. Lineage (GTDB taxonomy): Bacteria > Bacteroidota > Ignavibacteria > Kapaibacteriales > UBA2268 > CALHRB01. The sequence goes on along the minus strand of CAYYPE010000005.1, from coordinate 31,971 downwards.
ATTAATTAATCTTTGTTTTTTTTAATTAAATAAGTATTATAAATTCCATACAAAATAAATTGCTCCCCATGTAAATCCTGCTCCAAAACTTGCAAGAATGATTTTATCACCTTTTTTTAATTTTCCGGCTTGATACCATTCTGATAAACATAATGGTATTGTTGCAGCAGTTGTGTTACCATATTTCTCAATATTGACCATTACTTTGTTCATCTCTAATCCCATTCTTTTGGCAGTAGCAGAAATAATCCTCAGGTTTGCCTGATGTGGAACCAACCATGCAATATCTTCACCCTTTAAGCCATTTTTTTCCATAATTTCAACTGTTACATCAGCCATTCCTTTAACTGCAGCTTTGAAAACTGCCTGTCCATCCTGATAGATATAATGTTCTTTGTTCATTACTGTTTCTATTGATGCAGGTTTAAAGCTTCCGCCTGCCACTTGTTTTAAATATTGCCCTCCAGAGCCATCAATTTGCAATATAAAATCTTGCAGTCCATATTCTGGATCATCCGAATTTTCTATCAAAACAACACCGGCTCCATCGCCAAACAATACTGCCTGAGCTCTGTCATCGAAATTTACGATAGAACTCATTTTGTCTGAACCGCATAGAAGCAGACGTTTAACAGCACCACTTTCTACAAGTTTAGCCGCAGTAACAAGAGCAAAAAGGAAACCAGAACATGCGGCAGATAAATCAAATCCCCATGCTTTTTTAATTCCAAGTTTGTTTTGAACGACACACGCTGTGGAGGGAAACATATGATCTGGAGTAACAGTTGGTACGACGATGCAGTCAATATCATCAGGTCCGATTCCTCTTTTTTCCATACATTCTTTTGCAGCAGGTATAATTAAATCTGAGTTTGCCCCATTTTTGGCAAATCTTCTCTCAGCGATACCTGTTCTTTCCATTATCCATTCGTGTGATGTATCAAGATATTTTTCAAAATATTCATTTGTATATATATCAGGAGGTACATAATGAGCTATAGAGGATATTATTGCTGGCATAATTTATTAGTTATTTGTTGATAAAATAGACTTAGTTAATGCGTGCTCAATTTTCTTATTTATGTCTTTCTTAATTTGTTCAATCGCTTTGTATATCATGTTCTGAATAGCTAAAGGAGAGGATTTGCCGTGGCCAATAATTACTACTCCATTAATTCCTAATATTGGAACTCCACCATATTTTTGGTAATCAAATTCTGCAAATACTTTCTTGAATGCTGGTTTCATCAACCCAAACATAATTGTATTAAATATATTCTTTTTTGCATAACTTTTCAATTTCGTCTTAAAAAGGTCAAGAACGCTTTCTGCAAATTTTAATATCACGTTTCCAGTAAATCCATCACAAACAACAACATCTGCTGTTCCGTTCAAAATGTCACGTCCTTCGACATTCCCCAAGAAATTCAAATTACTTGACTTTAGTAGTTGATATGCTTCCAATAATATATCGTTACCTTTGCTTTCCTCTTCTCCAATGTTTAATAGCCCAACTTTCGGATGCTCCAAACCTAACATTTGTGTGGCATAAATGGAACCCATAACAGCAAATTCGTAGAGATATCTTGGTTTGGTATCAATATTTGCTCCAACATCAAGTACCAAAGTAGGGTATCTGTTTTTAGTTGGGAAAAAAGAACCAATCGTAGGCCTGCTAACCCCTTTGATTCTCCCATTAAGAATAGTTGCAGTCGAAAGAACAGCCCCGGTATTACCGGCAGAAACAAAAGCGTCAGCATATCCTTGACTGTGTAACTCAAGACCTTTGTAAAGTGATGAATTCTTTTTCTTTTTCAAGGCTATGGTAGGTTCATCATCCATAGTTATAACTTCGTCTGTATGGATGATTGAATAATTCAGAATGTTTAGTTTTTCCCTGTCAAATTGTTCAAGAGAATTTCTGATTTTGCTTTCATTTCCAATCAAAATGATTTCTAAATCCAAATCTGGAGGTTTAGATTCGAAAGTGGAAATAACACCTTGAATCTCATTCATAGGTGCAAAATCCCCACCCATTGCATCAACAACAACCCTGAATTTTTTCTTATCCAATGCTATTGAAATGTTTTATTAATTATTAATTAGTCACAAAAATATAATTAAGTTGAGAGTACTTTACGACCATTGTAATAGCCACACTCCGGACAAGCCCTATGAGGGATCTTGGGAGCGCCGCATTGAGGGCAGGAGCCACTTCTTACAGCAACAGCTTTGTAATGAGTTCTTCTCTTGTCTCTTCTTGTTTTCGAATGTCTTCTTGTTGGATTTGGCATTTTAGTTCCCTATTTTATAATAAATTTTGAATTATCGTTTTAATATTTCTTTTATTGTCAATCATTTTCAAACTTAATACCTTTTAAAGCTTCCCACCTATCATCAATCTTTTTATCTTTTACATTGTTCAAACTTGCCGAATATTGAGGATACAAATCTTCCAATTCCTTCCCTTCCAGATCTGGATGAATTCTTCTCATTGGCAAGTGAACCATCAATTCTTCTACAATGTCAGTCGTTAAATCAATATATTTCTCATCCTCGTGAATAATAATTTCAGCAGTCTCTTTGATTCCATTATTTCTGTTCATATAGAATAATTCATTATTAGCTAAATATGTGCAATTCATTTCTGCCTGAATGTTCTGCTGAAACTCACGTAAGCTCAAGTCACATTGAAACTTAGCAAGGCATTCAGCTGTCCCAGTAATCGCATATCTTTTGCCAATAATTCTCATTTTACCAGTAAAAATAACTTCTCCAATAAATTCTTCAGAAATTGTCTGAAGATCATCGGATAAAGCTCTAAGATGGATATCATAATTCCCATCTTTTAAGCCATGTATATATATCTTTAACATTATTCTATCAAAATAAACTTACAAATATAGTTAAATTAGAAGAAAGTACAAATAACTTATAGCAAAGCCCAATTTGACGGACTCTTCAAATTGGGCAGTGTTATTATTTTTTTAGATTTTATTAATTATAAGTTAAGAAAATATTATTGACATTGAAGAAGATCCATATTCTTCTTTGCAGTAACATTTTTTGGATCAATTTGCAAAACCCGTCGGTAGCATCTGCAGGCATTCTCTTTATCACCCTGACCTTGGTAGGAAATAGCAAGATAAAGCCATGCAAACTGAGACTTACCATCATAATCTGACCACTGTTTGGCAATTTTTTGCAATTCATTGAAGTTCTTTTCTTCGAGGAAAATACCACAAAGTTTTGCATAAGCCTGAAGTAATTCCCTGCTGAATCTGGCTGTATCCTGCATCCCCCTATTAATTGCAAGCCTGAATTCATTTTTGGCATTATCCTTAAATTGCTTGTTTCCATTGTTATTTGCCATGGATGTATAAATGTCTCCAAGGAATATTCGTGATGCTATGTAATCTGGATCTTTTGCTAAAGATAAATTTAAATATGCAATAGCTGAGTCATTCTGAGATAAATTAAAATAAGCATTGCCAATATAGTATAATGCTTTTGATGTAAGTGTATCGTTGCAATTTTGATAATGTTTACCAAAAAAATACAAAGCATTTTTATAATCTTTGATAAGAATTGATAGGATGCCAGTTTGATACATTAGTATGCAGCGTTGGTTATCTTTTTCAACCAAATCCCTATAGTTAACGAGTGCCTTAGTAGTATCTCCATTTCTTAGATAAGCAACTGCGAGCCTTTCAATATCAATATTATCAAGTTCCATCACTTTTCTAACTTCTTCATAAGTTTTTGAACTTTCAAGAAACCTTTTTTGTTCAAAATAGCACTGTGCTAACTTTAGTTTTGCCTTATCTTTAACTGAATCAATAGCCTGAGTAACAATTTCTAATTGAGCAACAGCCGAATCGCATTTACCGATTTCAACAAGAGATTGGGCATAATACCATCTGATTAAATTATCATCATTTCTCAAATCTAAATATCTGAAGAAAGATTGAGCGGCTTCACCATATTGTTTGGCAAAGAACAAAATTCTACCTTGCTCCTTGAGAGCTCTTGCATTCTTAGGGTCTTTTTGTGTTACAATGTTCCATTCTTTAAGGGAGCGGGTAAACAGTTCATTTGCAAGGTCTTTATCAATCTCCTGATTAGCTAGCCAATAGTATGTTGTAGCAAGTTTTACCCTCGCATCAGTCAAATTTTCGTCTAAAGCAAGAGCTTCTTCGTAATTGCTTCTTGCAAGTGGATAGACTTTCTGTGCAAAATATAAATCACCGAGGGCAACGAAAGCTTCAGAACTGTTTCGATTCATTTCTCTTGCTTTAGTAATAGTTAATTCTGCTTCATTCAATTGATTTGCTTTAATATAAGCATGACCTAACTCTAAAAGATTTTTATAATCATTTTTATCAATTGAAATAGCATCTTTCAATACTTTTATAGCTTCCTGATGATTTCCCATCTCAGAAAGGGTTCTACCAATTTTTCGAAGAACATATGTTTGTTTGCTCTTTATGTCATCAGCTTTTTGATACATTGTGAGTGCTTCGGAGTATTTTTCAATCTCAAAATAAATGTCTCCAGCTAAAACATGAACATTAATATCCTTTGGATTATCTTTTATAGCTTGGGGAATTAACTCTGAAGCCTTCATATAGTCCGATTCATTAATATATGCTCGCATTTGATCATAAGCACTCTGAGCATATAAGCTTACACCTGAAAATAGGTAGAGAGTCAGTATTAGAGAGAATAATTTAGATAAATTCTTTTGTGCTCCAAAAATCTTGATTTTCATATTGTTTTTCATATTGATTTTCCTTTTTATCTTTCGTCAATTAAATTTATTCTTGCATAAGCTGGAACTAAACCGTAATCATTAAAATACTTCTGAGCCGTGGGATGTTTGGATATAAACCTTGCTAATCTCATTGCTTCATCATTATTTTGATCTTGAATATAAATCCAGTAAGTTACAATATAAGGATAAAAACCCTGCAAAATGTTGGATTGATGAACCGTTCTTGGAAAAATATATTTTCCAGTTGAATCTATGAATCCTATAGGTAATGCTCTAAATTGAGGATCTCCGATGATACTTGAAAAATATCCAATTCCAACATTACCAATATTTTCCAACATATATGATTTTATCGAATCTGAGCTTTCCAGAAGTTTAAACGACCTGTTTATCTTTTGTTTTTTTGAAACTAATTGATAAATATTCTCGACTTCCGAAGATTTGTTATTGTTTGTAACAAATAATGGTTCTTTTTTTAACATGGGATAATAATCTTTAAAAGCTTTATTTTTGTTCAGAATCAAATCAACAATTTCACTATCGTTCAAAGTATCAAGTGGAGAGTCATAATTAACAAAAAAAACAAGGGCGTCTTTCGCTACAGGCATTCTCAAGTGTGGCTTAACTCCATAGACAGCCATCATAGAATCTTCATATTTACTGTAATTTCTCGGAAGCAAAATAACGTCACATTCACCAGCTAAAAACATTTTCATTGCATCAAACGCTGTTGATTTTGTAATTTGTAGATTTACTTTCACGTCTATGGAATCAAAAATCATTAAAGGTGTTTTTACAACTTGATAAATTGATTCATCGCAATAAACTCTTAGATTTTTAATTTCATTCTGTTTATTATCTGGTTTCTTCTCTTCCTGATTACAAGATAAAATAAAAACCAAAATAAAGAATAATACACTAATCTTCATCATATTCATCATAATTCCTATATCTCCTTAAATTAGAATGATAAGTAATAAGACGATAAACTCCCCATAGTATGAAAATAATACCCATAATTGGAATTAACGGTTGAATATCTGAACGAAATGAAAAAAACTGGTTTAGAATTCCGGAGACAAAAATTATTCCAATAATAACAATTAAGGCTCTTACTGCGTAGTTTACAATTATTAAAAGCATTTATAAAAAATTATTACAGATGAATCCTTTTTAAAAGAAGCTATACACATAAAAGAACTTGTTTTCGGGTTTAACGGTGGCAATCACCGATTAAATGATTGCCACCAATTAATTAATTATCTTAATCTAAACTTTATTGGAATACTTACCCAGCAGGTAATCGGCTGACCATTTTGAATTGCAGGTGTAAAAACACTTTTCATAACAGCATCTTTTGCAGCTTGATCTAACATTTGTGAATCCGAATGCTGAATCACAGCTTGCTTTGGTTTACCATTCTTGTCTACCAAAACTCTTACAATAACCTGTCCTTCAATACCTGCTTTGCGTGCAACTTCTGGATAAACAATTCTTCTTTGTAATTCAGCCAAATCAACTTGTGGTTCTTTTTCAACAGGAACAAATTCATACATATCTGGAACTTCTTCACGAACCTGAACGTCAAGTTTTTTATCACCTAAATCGAAGGTTTGAGGTAATTGGTTTAAATCAATAACTTGTCCTTCATTGCTTGCAAGAGATTTGCTTAGATCTTCGATATTGGCAAACTCTTTCAAATCAGCTTTAATTTCAGCATCAGGGACTGGCACTGGAGTTCCTGCTCTTGCAGCTGTAGCATAATCAATAACAGCTTCAGCAGGTGGAGGTGGAGGAACATCTTCAACGTCGTTAGCTTGCTGTGGGGCTGATTCCAGTGATATTTTACTGATAGGGGCAACTGGAATAGCACCTAATGACTTCTCAGTGGCTTTGACGTAAAAGAAGTAAATCAATAACAGTAATACAAGAATGCCAACCGTTATTAAGAAACCACGAATAGTTGCTTTGTTTATGAATTTCTTTAGTTCAACGGCTCCATAAGAAGGGCGAGCCGGTAATTCGAATATATTTTCTGCAGTTGACATTATTTGACCCCTTGAATTAGTTTGAAATCATCGTCAGTATCAGATAAAGGAGCAATAGTGAACTTCCTCTGTCTTTTAACTGGTTGTCCTTGTGCATCTAAGTCTTTGGATAATTGCTCGGTAATATTAATTTCTGCAAGATTTAATTCATCAAGTATCTGAACAACCTTTTCGTATTTTGCTTGGTCTGAAATCTTCAGAACAGTAATTAAACGGTTTCGAACATTTGGTTTTAAGTTTTGTTGCTCTGCCAGAGCCCTTAATTTATTAATTGGTACTTCTTCGGGCATATTCTCAGGTTTTGCAATCCCGGAATACCAGTATATTTTATTATCTGGCATGAGCAAAATCGAAAATAATTCAGATTCACGTACTTCAACTTTTTCATATCTTTCGGGTGGAATTCTCATTTCCATAATTTGTGGTTTTAGCATTGTCGTTGTGAACATAAAGAATGTTAACAACAGGAATGTAATGTCCACTAAAGGTGTCATATCCAGATGAAAGCCAATTCTTTTTTTCTTTTTCCTTTTACTAAATTTGCCTCTTTTGGCTCTTTCTGGTTTACCTAAACCACCACCACCACCAGCCATGTTATTCTCCTAAAATTTTTTTATTTAAATATAAAACACTTGAACAATATAAAAAGTTACAATTAATTTTCAATTATAATATCCATGAAAATTAAAAATGTTTCTTATTTCTCTCCAGCTTTTTTCTTTTCAGTAACGAAATTGAAAACAAAGGCTCTTTGAAGCCTCAAAATATCCATAGCTTGGCTAATCCACCGGAATGGTATTTCTTTGTCAGCATCAAGAGCAAATTTTGTTGTATTTCTTACTGCCAATGTTGACCTGATTAATTTTGATAGCATTAAAGAATCAACTTTTACCAGAGACGCATTTGAATATTCAGCCGGAACCTCTGCCAATTCCCATACTTTTACTTTATCGTTAATATTAGTTAACGAAAAATAAAAAGATGTGTCCAATGGATTTTTATCGTTTATTGCCACACTAATTACAGCTAAATCCCTTTCAGGCAGTTTTGTTGTATCGGGTGTAGCATAAGGCCTCCTTATTGTAAATTGTTGTTCATTTTCTGCTTCGGATTTGAATTTTGCTGTAAACATCAAAAATGTAAGAAGCAGAAAGGTTATATCTACAAGAGGAGTCATGTCAATGACGAAACCCATCCTTTTTTTCTTTACTTTTGGCACTGTTAACCTCTAACTATTTTTTTGTTCTGATTGTAAAGATTTGAGTAACTCCTAATATAGCCTCGTCTATCATATAGACGTAGTCGTCAACTTTTGTTGTAAAGAAGTTATATGATACAATACCGATGATAGCTCCCATAAGACCACCTGCTGTATTGTAAAGTGCTTCAGAAATTCCAATAGCCAATTGAGTAGCATCAACTGTTCCTGTCTCACCAAAAGCCGCAAAAGCTCTGATCATTCCTATTGTTGTTCCAAGAAGACCAAAAAGAGTGGATATTGAAGCTACTGTTGAAAGAATAACAAGATTTTTTTCTAATAGTGGTGTTTCTAAGTTTGTTGCTTCATCAATTGCTCTTTGAACCTCTGCAAGTTTCTTTTCGGTAGGATAATTGTCATCGTTTTCAATTGTCTTGAACCTTTCAATAGCGGCTCGCATTATGTTCGCCAAGCTGCCTCGCTGCTGTTCACATTCCCGCAAGGCATCATCATAAGCCCCCTTTTGTAAATGTTCTAGCACATTTTTTAAGTATATAGCTGTATTGCCTTTGCCTTTGGCTTTATTTATTGAAAAATATCTTTCGAAAGTAAATGTGATAACGATTATAATTAATCCAATAAGGATACCAACGATAGGACCACCAGTATAAATCATACCAACTATATTGCCCTGTTTTGGTTTCTTTTTAGTTGCAGGATCTTCGAAATTGTTTGGATCACCAAAATAAAACAGATAGATTGAAAAAGCTATTGCCATAGCTAATGCAATGACAAGGATATTAAAGATGTTTTTCATAAACTCCCCTAATTAATATTACTCTGAAATTGATTTAATTGCTTCATCTAAATTTTTGAAGATTGGAAATACTAATACAAGCTTTGTAATCATAAATAAATTTTGAAGAGAATCGCCGAGTCCGACTAATACTACCTTACCCCCATTTCTGGAAAAAGAAGTATGTGCGGATATTAATACACCTAAAGCTGTTGAATTAAGGTAAGAAACCTTTTCCATATTAATTATTACTTTGCTTTTTTCTTCTTTTGATAACTCTTTCAGAATCTGATTGAGCTCAGTAGTTTCTTCACCACCAATGAACTGTCCTCGAAGGTGTATAATTTTACCCCCGATTTGCTCCTCAACTTTGATTTGTGATAGCATTAATATTTCCTTTAGTCATTTTAAATTTTAAAACTTCAAAATTAACAAAAAAAAATATTATAATACTATTAATTTTTAATCAATAAATTATGAACCAAGTATGGGGGTTCTTTTACGATTTGAATTAAATAAAAAGAAACAATCAAAGACTTTGAAAACTCCCAATTACTAACCTGTTTATATTATTCCAATCCTTGACAAAATTAACTTTGTAACCTTTTTGATTAAATAATTGAAATACATCATCTGATTGATTATATGCAATTTCCAAAATAAATTTTCCATTCGATTTAAGAATTTCTCTAAATATTTCGCTGAATCTTCTGTAGAAGGTTAAACCGTCACTATTATCTGTCAAAGCTTCTTTGGGTTCGTAATTTAACAATTCAGGTTCTAATATTTGGTATTCCTCTTGAGATATGTATGGAGGGTTTGAAATTATCAAGTCGAATTTTTGGTTTGGAGTAATTTTTAAAATGTCAAGTTCATAAAAGTTAATATTTTTCAATCCATTATAAATCGCATTTTTTTCAGCAAGGACCAAAGCTTTGGGATTTATATCAATTGCATGAAAATTTTTGTCTGGATAGCGTTTTGCTAATGGTATAGCTATACAGCCACTACCAGTACCGATATCCAAAATGTAATCAATCTCAGGATTGCTTTTTATTATCTTGTCCGCATATTCAACCAATAACTCTGTTTCAGGTCTCGGAACGATTGAGGAATTATTTACGAATAGTTCAGTATCGTAAAACTTTGTTCTTCCGAGAATGTATTGAAGTGGTTCACGTTTAATTCTTCTTTTAATTAATTCCCTTAACTGGAATAATTCATCATCGGTAAGAGGTTTTTCGAAATTTGTATAAAGTGATATTCTTTCACATTCAAGAATTTTGCACAATATCAATTCAATTGTTAATCTCGGAGAATCAATCTCTTTTTCCTTAAAATAATCCGCTCCCCAACGGATAATATCAATCACCGTCCAGTTCTTTTTCTTTTTTTCCAATTTAGAAAATATTAACAGATAATAGAGACAGAAGAGCCATTCTTATATAAACACCATGTGTAACCTGCGTCTGAATCAATACATTTGGATAATTACTAACGGTATATTCTAGTTCAATGCCATAGTTGACTGGTCCGGGATGTAATAATACCAATTCAGGTTTTTTGGAAAAAAGTTCAAAAGTAACTCCAAAATAACGTGAAAACTCTCTGACACTTGGAATTAATCCCGATTCCATTCTTTCATTTTGAAGTCTTAGAACTATAACAACGTTTGACCAATTAATAGCTTCGTTGATATCACTAAAAATTTTTGTATTCCAGCTGTCAATCTTTGGTGGAAGTAAAGTACCCGGAGAAAACAGACCAAGATTTGCTCCCAGTGTGTTCAACAAAACAATATTGGATCGTGCAACTCTTGAATGTAGGATATCTCCAACAATGCATACATTCAAACCTCTGATATCTCCAAAGTATCTGTGCAAAGTAAATGCATCAAGTAGTGCCTGTGTAGGATGCTCGTGTTTTCCGTCACCGGCATTTATGACAACTCCTGAAGTGTTCTGTTGAAGGAAATTAGGAACACCGGAACAGCTATGCCTAACAACAAACATATGAACACCCATGGCTTCAATAGTTTTTAAAGTATCAAGAAGAGATTCCCCTTTTGTCAGGCTACTTGTTGAAGAAGAAAAAGAAAAAACGTCAGCAGATAATCTTTTGGCAGCTAATTCAAATGAAAGCCTTGTTCGTGTTGAAGGTTCGAAAAAAGCTAATGCAACCGTTATTCCCTTTAATTCATCAAGTTTTTTTGTGTCTTTTTCAAATTTTTCCATGTAGAAACGGGCCTTGTTGAATATAAGGTTGATATCATCAACGTTTAAATCACCTGCCTGAAGTAGGTACGGATGTGATAATGTCTCATTCGTCATAAAAATTATAAAAAATTAACACTAAATTATTTTTTTAATAACCAAATTTACAAAAAAAAAGCCGTTCATTGAACGGCTTTTTGGAGAAAGTTTATTTTTTCTTTGGTGCGGCTTTCTTTTTGCCAGACTTCTTAGGATCAACTATTTCATGTAAAGCTTTTCCAGGTCTGAATTTTGGAACTTTTCTTGCAGGAATCTTAATTGTTTCGCCGGTTTGAGGATTCTTACCTGTTCTGGCTTTTCTGTCTGCAACAGTAAAAGTGCCGAAGCCAATCAATGTAACAGCTTCACCTTTGGCTAATTCACTTTTAATTGCTTCAATGGTTGCACCTAAGGCTTTTTCGCTTTGGACTTTTGTTAATCCAGAGGCACCTGCTATTGCTGATACTAATTGTGCTTTGTTTAAGCTCATAAAAACTCCTTAAAATGTTAATAAAGCGAGATGACATTGCGAAAATATGAGATTTCATCAAGCTTTGCAAATATTTTTTTAAAAAAAATGTATTTTTTGTGAAATTTTTTTATTTTCCTTGTAAATTTTTTTTAATAATGGCTAATATTAACCATGCTAAATGTTTGTTTATAGGTTATTTCACCGTTTTTTATCTGAATTATTTGAAATAAAAAAACCTAATTTTTTATCTTTTATTTTCAGATTGAAGTCTAAAAATTATTTTTATTAATTCTTTGTTATGGATTATATACTCGATAATTGTCCAGATTGAAAACAATGTTAGAATGAGCATTATTATTTCAACAGAATTTGAATTGAGTAAATTACTGATATTTTCATTAGAATCTGCTGAAATATTCATATTTAACAAGAAAAGAAGTACTATTAGATATGAGATAAAAATCATCTGTAGAAATGTTTTCCATTTTGCAGTTAATGATGTTTTCATTATTTGATTGTTTTTATCTGCCTGAACTCTCAATAGTGTTGTTGAAAAATCCCTTATTATGACAATCAAAACCATCCATAAAGGTAAAATGCCCATTATTACAAAAGCAATAAAAACAGAAATTGTTAAAATCTTATCTGCTAATGGGTCAATAAAACTACCCATTTTTGAAAATGCTTTGAATCTCCTTGCTATCCATCCATCTATATAATCAGTTGATGCTGCTACTAAATATATTATACAACCAATCTGGATTAAAAAACTATCACCTGATATAAAACAAATAAAACATAATGGGGATAATAGTATCCTTATGATTGTAAATATATTAGGAACATTCAACATTATGACTATTGATTTTAGTTAACTATTAATAATTGTTTCAGCTATTTCAATAATTTTTAAAAATATTTCTGATTTTAGAGAAGCTCCGCCAATTAAGGCTCCATTAACATTTTCTATACTGAGAATTTCATTAGAATTTTCTGCTGTTACACTGCCCCCGTATTGAAGAACAATATCATCATTAGAGACATTGAATAAATTTCCAATGTATTCTTTGATTTTATTGTGAGCTTCTTCAATTTGCTCTTGAGTTGCTGAGATACCCGTTCCTATAGCCCATACAGGTTCATAAGCTATAATTAAATTTTTAAAATCATCACTGTTTAAATCTCGAAGACATTTATCAATCTGGTTAAATAAAATTTCGAATGTCCTTCCTTGTTGACGCTCAGACAGAGTTTCCCCAATGCAAATTATGGGCTTTATGTTGTTTTCAAGAATTGCTTTAGCTTTCTTGTTGATAAGTTCGTCAGATTCTCCAAAGTAAGTTCTTCGCTCAGAGTGACCAATTATAATATAATCAACATTAAAATATTTAAGCATTGGTATTGATATTTCACCTGTGAAAGCTCCCTTTAGCTCGTAAAAACAATTCTGAGCCCCAAGCTTTATATTACTTCCCTTGACAATAGCTGAAACATGCTGTAAATTTGTATAGGGAGGACAAACTACTACTTCAGTAGAAATTCTTTTATCCTGTAAGCCTGAAAGAATATTTTTAGCCAGATTTTCTGCTTCATCTGGAAGAGTATTCATTTTCCAGTTACCTGCTATAATCATTTTTTTCACTTTTTAACTCCGCTAACTTTGAATATTTTGTAATTAGTCAAATTTTGATCTGATTCAAAACCATATCCCTGAATCTTTTCGTTTGGGGAAGTTATAGTTACGAATTCAGTTGAATATAATTTTTGACTGCCATTATCCCACATAAGCAATGAAGTCTCAATAACTGTTCCTGAACTATCAGCAATGACAACAACTTTTCCCCAGGCAGTCATATTTTTTGTTTTGTCGTCTATTTTTGCACTATCAGCCTTTAATAAACTAACCCTATTGAGTCCATCTTTCGAGAAGAACTCCACCTTAATATTATTATCCAGAAAAGTTTCGAATCTATCCTGATAAATTCTTGAATTATCTGCTCTTAATATTGCCTTGACCTTTGAAGAGTCCATAAAAGCTACCTCAATGTTGGTCCCTGATTGATCAGGTTTGATTTCGGACTGATTTTCTTTGACATAATTCTTATAAGTTGAACTTTCGTTGCAACCAAAGAAAAAAATCACAAAAAGAATGTTAAAACAGCAAATTATTCGATTAAATTTCATTTATTCAACTGCTTCAATTATATATTTACTAACAACAGATAAAGGCCAGTTTTTTTCTTCGGGATTTTCTTTGCTTTTTTCCAAGATAACTTTCCCGGATATTTTTTGATTTATCTCAGCTCTCAAAAGCCAGCAAGAATTTTTATCAAGTTTATAGCTACCATCCTGTGAACCGCTCAAATCATATTTTACTCTCATTATCCCACTCTGTGTATATGGATTTTTTTCGTTAGTTTTCAAAGCACTCTTTAATCCTAAGATAATTTCATCTTTGTTTACTTCATTTAGCGTCCATGTATTAAATACAGTAATAGGTAAACCTCCAGAAATTGAATGACTTTGTTTCCAGCTCTCCCCAATTTTTCTACTCTGATTTCCGAGGTATGCCCAGCTATGTTCCAGCATATCTTTAATTGAATTTGCTCCGAATTGCTGTCTGATTGATCTACCTAATTCTTCCCTAATTGTTTCGTTAGTAACATCCAAAGCTTTGAGAACAGCGTCAACAAGCTCTTTTTCTCCTTTAACAGAGATAATTTCTCCACTTGATTTCAATTCTGCTATCAATTTTTTGCCGATAATTTTCGGAAAAATCATAGAAAATGGCGATTCAATATTATCTTTCTTTTTTGAATCGAAGGAAACTTTTCCAGTAGGACCTTCGACTTCCTGATAAATAGAGCTAAATTTTACTTCAATTGAATAAACTGAATCAGCTTTGTTTTCGAGAACTTTGAAAGCATAACCAACCCCCATTTTTTGCTTTAAAGCCTGTTTTTGTCCATCTATTGTTTGGGTCATTTCTTGATTTATGTTTATCTTCATAAAATAAGTCTTATCTTTAACCAATTTGAAATTGAGTCGGATTGCATCCCCTGTTTGAGTTGCAATTTTATTATTAATATTGGTTTGACCGGGTTTATTTTGCTCTGTTTTCTTAGGTTGCTCATTTTCTGAGCAGGAAATAAAAAACAAGAAAAATAATAATAATGCTATTTTTTCTAAAAAATTCTTTTTCATCAAACTCCTTATTCTTATTTAAAAATCAATGTCTTTGATTATTTTCGACATAAAAATTAATTAAGCACTAATGTTAAATATGACTGGAAACAAATTCATATAACATTTTAACTTCTTTAATGTAGTCCTCAACCATATCAAGTTTTATCTGTGTAGCCGCATCACTTTTTGCTATTTCGGGCTCGGGGTGTGTTTCAAAGAAAATACCATCAACACCAACAGCAATAGCAGCTCTTGTAAGGTCTTTCAAAAATTCTTTCCTACCGCCTGATTCTAATCCAATTGATGGTTGTTGTAATGAGTGAGTTGCATCAAAAATTACAGGGTAGCCGAATTTTTTCATAATGGGTATTGAGCGAAAATCAACCACAAGATCATTATAACCAAAAAAAGTTCCTCTTTCAGTTATCATTATCTGATTATTCCCTGCTGATGTTACTTTATCAATTGCACCTTTGATTTTATCCGGTGGTAAAAACTGACCTTTTTTTATATTAATCTTTAAACCTGTTTTTGCAGCAGCCTGAAGCAAATCCGTTTGACGACAGAGGAAAGCCGGAATTTGCAAAACATCCACATATTGCCTTGCTATTTCTGCCTCTTGAGGTGTGTGAATGTCTGTGATTACTGGAACTTTGTATTCATCTTTTACCATTCGGAGATACGAAAGTGCCTTCTCGTCTCCTATTCCCACGAATGACTGGCTACTTGTTCTATTTGCCTTTCTATAAGATGATTTGAATATCAACTCAAAATTATATCTATTACTAAGTTCAATTAGTTTTAAAGCAGTAATCTTCAATAATTCTGCAGATTCAACCACACAAGGACCGGCGATTACAATAAGCTTTTTCATTTTTTAAAAATAACATAAACAACTTTGCAAAATACAAATAAACCTTATTTTTATTACTTTTACCAAAAAGATTTATTTTTGAAATGTTTTGAATTTTATTTTTATAGAAATGAAAGTAGATACATTTTTTACAACAAATTTTGTTGAAAAAGAAGAGCAATTTGCTAACTCTATAGTTATTATGATAGATGTTCTTAGAGCAAGTTCGACTATTGCAAATGCTTTACTTCATAATGCAAAGGAAATTATTCCAGTTGAGTCGACAGAAAAAGCTGTTGAATTATACTCAAAATTAAGTCGTGAAACCCGTTTACTTGCCGGAGAACGTAACGGAGTAAAACCAGCTGGATTTGAACTCGGTAATTCCCCGCTGGAATTTAATACAGATACAATTAAAGGTAAAACTATAATTTTAACTACAACAAATGGAACAAAACTCTATCAAAAGGCTAAAAAAGCCAGAATAAAAATTATTGGCTCTTTTGTTAATAGCGATTCAGTTATAAATTACATTGACAAATTATTGTTGCAGGATGTATCAAATGAAGTCAGCATTCAATTTCTTTGTGCAGGTAGCCACGGTCAGTTTTCTTATGAAGACACTCTATGCGCTGGTTTCTTTATATATAAATTAATTCAATTGAGATCAGATTTAGAATTATCTGATGCCTCGCACGCTGCAAAGAGCCTTTATCTTCAATTTTCTGAAAATCTTAAGGATTTCTTGAAAACTAAGGAGCATCCAAGTTTTCTAAAATCTATAGGCTTAGGTGATGATATTGATTTCTGTCTTGAACTTAACAAATGCCCTGTTGTTCCTGTAATTCATACTTATAATGCACAAATGGGGCTTTTTGCAATCAGATTATAGCCTAATTTTTACTAATTATTTTAAACCTTCCATTTAGAATATCAATTCTTATGTTGTTTTTATGTAAAACATCACTTCCGATAATTCCATCAAGCTTAATGAAAAGTTTTTGATGTGTGAATGTTGTTCCTATGTCCGTAAAATCTATATTCTTATTATCAATTCTGACTGTGAGACGGGAAACATTTTTAGATTCTGAAAATGTCCAACCCCCCGCTGAACTAATTTTTTTGGTAAGGCTATATATATCCTCATAATTTACTTTCTTAAAAATGTTTGAAGTAATTGTGCTTTTTTCGGAACCAGTGTCTAATCCGAAAATTAGGGGGATATTGTCCTCAGTATAAATTTTTAAAAAGGGGATCCCAAGCCAGAATAGATTTCTTTCTGCAGTTGTATCATTTTTTGGTTTCCTTATAATAGCTTGCGAAGAGATATCATCAAAAGTAACATCCATTTTCTGAATAGCTTTCCATCCAATTATCCCATCAACTTTTGTAATTCTGTTTGAACCAAACAGCCTTAATCTTAAATCAGACTCATCGGCAATAATTGCAGGGTGGTTTAATATTTCTAAATTGCCAATTCTAAACTCATTTAATACTGTCGGAAGAACATTAATTTGAACAGATGTCGCAGTTAATGCCTTACTCGTTTTCAATTTAATTGGTTTAATGTTCCCTTCACGGGCAACGTCTGAAGCAATCACAGTATAATTTGCTCCCGTATCGAACCAAAAGTGCCTTACCATCCCATTAACTTTTACTTCCAATATCGGTGTTCCCGAATGGCTTTTGTCATATTTCACAATTGCAGAATCAGAATAAAATCTAATAACTTCAGGTTCTAATTTTGAAAATGCTTCTACCAGTTCCAAAGGATTTTCTTCATTGAGATTAACTTGATAAAGTGTGTCTAAGTTGACGATGCTCTCCCAGTCATTTTTAAAAAAAAATAAATCAACAAGTAATTTCTTAACAATGAATCTCTTAGTGCTGTCAGACAAATTATTTAATAATACTTTTAAAGAATTTTCGGCACTTGAAAGTTTAAAATCACTTATGTATTTTATTGAATTTAATAACGAACTTTCAAAAAAATCCATTCTCTGGCTTTTGATATTATCGAAATCAAAAGATTGTAAAGCTTCTAAATTGTTAAAGTATTCAATTTTCTTTTCCTGTTTTGTAGGTTTTATGTGTCTTGTTGAACTTGTGCAAGCAAAAGAAAAGTAAATTAGAATTATTAATAATATCCTTAAGTTTAAAATATAGCGACAATATGACCATAATTTTTTTAACATAATAATTATTACGTTTAGCAATAATTTAAGTTTTATTTAAAATATAAATTCTTATTATTAAGTCTAAATAATTTTTAATTCAACAAATCACAAAGTTAACTTATTGAAAATTTATTAAGGTTAAAAAATGTCAAGAATACAAAAAAAATTTCAGACTCAATC
Source organism: uncultured Hyphomicrobiales bacterium (assembly GCA_964473465.1). Taxonomy (GTDB): domain Bacteria; phylum Bacteroidota; class Ignavibacteria; order Kapaibacteriales; family UBA2268; genus CALHRB01. The sequence goes on along the minus strand of CAYYPE010000005.1, from coordinate 14,035 downwards.
TACTGCTTCGGAAATGAAGCAATATATAAGCAACAACTTATTAACAAACCCTGCTTTGAACTCATTATTGGATTCAGCTATCTGGATTGAAAACACACTCCATGTGCAGTCCAAACTTGGAAAAGGAACAATTTCGCTTAGGGACTACTTAATTGAAGTAGATATCGAATTAACTTTATTCGGAAAAGTCGCTCAAAAATCTCTTGAATCTGCTATTGACAAGGAATTAAAGCTCTTGAAGTAAAATATTTATCCATTTAATTTTTTAAAAACAACTGCTTTTATAAATTAAATAAAAATTGAAATTAATATTTTATTATTATTAAATTTTTTGCATAATAATTTGATGCATGAACAAAAAGGAAATTATATGTCAAAACTTACAAAACAATTAAGCTTTCTCGATAGATATTTAACTTTATGGATTTTTCTTGCAATGGCTTTAGGAGTCCTTAGCGGTCATTTCTTCCCTCAAATTGCCGATTTTTGGGATTCTATGAGTTCTGGGACTACAAACTGGCCAATAGCAATAGGATTGATATTAATGATGTATCCACCATTGGCAAAAGTCAGGTATGAAGAACTTGCAGATGTTTTTAAAAATACAAAAGTTCTTATTCTCTCTTTGGTTCAAAACTGGATAATTGGTCCAATTCTTATGTTCTTTTTAGCGGTTGTATTTCTTCAGGACTATCCACACTATATGGCTGGTCTTATATTAATAGGTCTTGCCCGATGTATCGCAATGGTTATCGTTTGGAATGAACTGGCAAAAGGTGATACAGAATATGCTGCCGGGTTAGTTGCATTTAATTCTGTTTTTCAGGTTCTTTTCTTCTCAGTTTATGCTTACGTATTTATTACAATACTACCAGCATGGCTTGGACTTCAAGGCTTTAAAGTTGACATAACAATCGGGCAGATAGCCGAAAGCGTATTAATTTATCTGGGAATACCATTTATTGCCGGAATTATTACAAGATTCACTCTAATAAAGCTCAAAAGTAAGGAATGGTATCATAAAGAATTCATTCCAAAAATCAGTCCTATCACTCTCATTGCATTATTATTTACCATTGTTGTTATGTTTTCACTGAAGGGAGAATATATTGTAAAAATTCCTCTTGACGTTGTGAGAATTGCGATTCCTTTACTTTTGTATTTTATCATTATGTTCCTTGTATCCTTCTTAATGGGAAAAAAAATTGGAGCCGATTATTCAAAAACAGCTACACTATCTTTCACTGCTGCATCGAATAACTTTGAATTGGCGATAGCCGTTGCAGTTGCAGTGTTTGGTATTAATTCGGGAGAAGCATTCGCAGCAGTTATCGGACCTCTTGTCGAAGTTCCGGTTTTAATAGCATTAGTAAATGTTGCTTTGTGGTTTCAGAAGAAATATTTTACAGTTCCTGATAAGGGTAATATCAGCTCTCCTGATCTTTGTCCATAAAGATTTTGGAAAAAAGAATTATTTTTCTACTCTCCTACCATCACAAAGGCACCCCAGAAGTATGGGGCGGGATATTTACTGCGAACTTCCTGCTGGGCTTTTTTGAATGATTCTCGTTTACTCATTCCCTCGACCCAGTTCTTGTAAAATTTGCTCATTAATTCCTGAGTAGCTTCGTCGCTTACCGTCCAAAGAGACATTATCAATGATTTTGCCCCTGCCTGCTGAAATGCCCGCCTGAGGCCAAATACTCCTTCACCATTCCTTATGTCTCCTAATCCTGTCTCGCAGGCACTCAATACTACAAGCTCTGTCCGGTCTAAATTTAAATTCATTGCCTCGTATGCTGTCAATATTCCGCTGTCTTCTTGATTTTCTCTCTCCCCAATTTTATTTATATTATTCTCCGCTCCTGAAAAAAATAGTCCCGAACGTAACAATGGGTTTTCACTTAACTTCTTCTCCTCAAATCCAAATACTTCTTTCCCGCTCTTTTCTATATCTTCTGAGAATAATCCATGCGTTGCTATATGCAATACTCTTGGACTATTTGCCGACTTTACTGCACCCTTGACTGCCATATCATCCAGATAACTCTTTACCTCCCATTTCTTACTTCTTAAGAATTTCTCTATTTCCTTGATCTCCTTCTCTGTTCCCGGCAATCTTTTTAATGTTATTCCTCTCTCTATTGTCGTTGGTTTTGTTGTTCCTTCTTCTCTTGCTTCCCCCCTGATCGTCTTACTTATATTTTTTACTTGTTCCTCAGATAACGCAAAATTTGGATTGCCTACCAATACAGCACTATTATACATATTGCTTTCTTCTTTCTTTTGATAATATCCTAATAATATGTCCTTGGTGCTGTTTATCTGCTGTATATCCTGTATGTCCAGCAAGTATTTCCCATCGGGCATCATTAGGGTTGAAGGATTGATTTTGTTATATACTCCATCGGCTGAAAAATATATTTTCTTGTATCCCTTTAATTTTTCCTCCAACTTGCTCCAGTAACGATTATATGATTTTATATCTTTTTGTTTTTTCTTGATTGCTTCTCGATAAGATTGATAGTATTCACCCTCAAGTTTTTTCCCGTCCTCGAGCAAAACCAGTTCAGGATTTTCTTCTGTTTGCTCGTTTACTATTAAACATGCATAATATACTGAGTCTATTGACCGAAATTTATCATAATATCTTATCCTGATTACTTCTAATGCTGCTTCATCGGGTTTTAAAAGTGTTTGTATTGCTTTCCAGCTAACTTTTTTCTTTTCGTAACTTTGTTTATAATTTTCTGATTTTAATGATATTTCTTTTTCCAATGAATTGGCATATTGTTCGATTGAATCCCTGTTTATTTTCTGATTTTTCAATTCGCTTTCTGACTTTTTGTATAGTTTAACAAGCAATTCTCTTGTATCTGTCCAACGATTGTATAACTTGATAAGACTGGTATCTCCAGAATTGCTTATCCTTGTTTTTATTTTGACTGCTGAATTAAAAAGCAAGCCTTTTGTTAAAAGTTGATTATCATACATCTTACATAAGATCGAAGGATTTTCATTTGCTCTTTTGATTGCGAAAATGTTAAATCTTGCGAAATTATGCCTAATAGTATTCCAGAACTGTTGTTTTTCTTTTTCGCTGAGAGAAGGAAAGTAATTTTCGAGAACTTTAGTGTAAATTTGTAGTGCTTCAAGATATAAAGGCTCCGCTTCTGCATAGCGAGACTGAGCATCGTAAAACCTAGCCATGTTGCCAATGGAATTTGCTAAATCATGATGGTCACCCTTGAATAGACGTCTGCTCATCTCGAGGGCTTCTCTGTATAATGGCTCGGCTTCGGCATAGCGACCCTGTTCATTGTAAAACCAAGCCATGTTACTTATGGAATTTGCTAAAGAAGGATGGTCGCCTTTGAATAATCGTTGATACATTGATAAGGCTTCTTTATATAGTGGCTCGGCTTCGGCATAGCGACCCTGTTCATTGTAAAACCAAGCCATGTTAATCATGGAATTTGCTAAAGAAGGATGGTCGCCTTTAAATAATCTTTGATACATTGATAAGGCTTCTTTGTACAACGGCTCGGCTTCGGCATATTTGCCAAGTGTATAATAGTAAAAAAAAGCCATGCTATTGATTGACATTGCTAAATCGGGATGATCGCCCTTAAATAAACGTCTCCTCATCTCGAGGGCTTCTTTGTATAACGGCTCGGCTTCGGTATATCTACCCAGAGTATTGTAAAACGCTGCCAAGCTATTGATCGACATTGCTAACGCAGGATGATCGCCCTTAAATAAACGTCTCCTCATCTCGAGGGCTTCTTTGTATAACG
>CAYYPE010000005.1:0-10138 GCA_964473465.1 uncultured Hyphomicrobiales bacterium | reverse complement strand
GGATGATCGCCCTTAAATAAACGTCTCCTCATCTCGAGGGCTTCTTTGTATAACGGCTCGGCTTCGGTATATCTACTCAGAGTATTGTAAAACGCTGCCATGTTATTTATTGACGTTACTAAATCGGGATGATCGCCCTTGAATAAACGTCTCCTCATCTCTAAGGCTTCTATTAATAATGGCTCAGCTTCAACAAAACGGCCTTGTCCATAGTAAAAGCTTGCAATATTATTTATGGAATTTGCTAAAGAAGGATGGTCGTCCTTGAATAATCTCCTAAAAATCTCTAAGGCTTCGACATATAATGGTTCGGCTTCTGAATACCGAGCTAATGAGTTATAAAGAAAACCCAGATTTAAAACCACTTCTGCATATTTAGGGTTATCCTTTCCAATTATTTCAGTCGTAATCATTTTTATTCTTTGGCTATATCCTAATGCTTTTTCAGCACTGCCCATATAATAGTAACATTGTTCAATCAATTGAAGTGATACCACATAATTCGTATCTTTTTCCCCGAACTGCTCTTTTGCTTTTGCTTCCGCACGAAACGCCCATTCAAGTCCAGTATGGAAATCCTGCTTTTCCTGATAGAAATTAGTGCTGTCCATCAGCTGCTGAAAGGTGTATTCTTCAGCTAAAAGATTTTCTGAATAAAGATAAAGTAATAAAATAACTATAATTTGAATAAAATTAACGACTATATCGGATTTAAAAATAAAACAAAAGAAAATATTTGCTAACATATCAACTAACTACTATTTGGTTAAAATATTATTTTACTGTCCAAAAAATTTTTATTTGATAAAACATATTATAGTTTGTTCATTAAAAACATATTTAATTTAAATTTAATTAAAAAAATATGCAAACTTAAGAACAAGAAAAAGAGGTTAATAACCAATCAGAAAGGAAGAATTCTTGATAAGTCGAAGTGCTCCCTGAGGGACTCGAACCCTCGACCCATTGATTAAGAGTCAATTGCTCTGGCCAGCTGAGCTAAGGGAGCGTTGCAAAATTACGAATTTTTTTGATTTTGATAAATTTTTTTCTTTGGTTAGTCTCTTTTTATTTCACGGATGTGCTTTCTATTCTTTCTAAGTACCTGTGAAGGTCTTCCCACGCTTGATACTTTTCTTCTATTTCTTGTTTCAGTTGATTATACTTTGATTTATTTTGATTCATTAACTCATAGTTATTAATAAATTCGGGATTGGAAAAATCTCCTTCAATTTTTGTAATTTCTGCTTCAATCCTGCTTATTTCTTCTTCTAATTTTGAAATTTTTTTTGTCGCTGACGAAATTTCACGTTGAATCTTTTTTTGTTTTTCACGTTTTATTTTATCCTTGCCGGAAAATGCTTTATCAGATAAACTTTGATTCTTTGTTGATTGATCTGACCTATTTAACTCAGCAAGATTTTCAATATTATAACTGTTAATGAAGAATGAAATATCACCTAAATATTCCTTAATACCCTTATTTTTGAACAAATAGGTTTTTGTCGTAATATCTGTCAGAAAATCTCTATCGTGCGAGACAATTACCAGTGACCCACCGAAGTCCGAAAGAGCATTTTTTAGGACTCTTTTTGCTACCATATCCAGATGATTTGTTGGTTCATCCAGAAGTAATAAGTTAACTGGTTCAAGTAATAATCTTGCAAGAGCGAGTCTTGATTTTTCACCTCCTGATAGGACTTTAACCTTTTTGTAAATTGAATCTCCACTGAATAAAAATGCACCTAACAAAGATCTGATTTTTGTTCTCATTTCTCCAGTTGCCACCCTGTCGATGACATCGTAAACAGTATCTTCCGATTCCAATAAGTCAGCCTGATTTTGGGAATAATAACCGATTCTGACATTTATCCCATATTCAATTTGCCCTTCGAATTCTTCTAATCCTGCCAATATTTTAGTGAATGTTGTCTTTCCTTCTCCATTTTTACCAACAAAGGCAACTTTATCCCCTCTGTTTAATTCAAAATCTATATTTCTCAAAACTAACTTCTCTCCATATCTCTTGGTTAAACCTTTGACTGATACAACTACTGAACCTGAGCGAGGAACCTCAGGAAATTTGACTACTATCTCTGAATTGTCTTCCTCATCAAGTTGAATTAGTTCTTTTTTTTCAAGCTGCTTAATCCTTGATTGGACTCGGGATGCAAGAGTTGCTTTGTATCGAAAGCGATCAATAAAACGTTCTATTTGTTCAATTTCCTTTTGCTGAGCTTTGTATTGATTATAAATCTGCTGTTTTTGCTCCTCCCGGGCTTTTAAAAACTCAGAATATTTCAAATTCATGATATAGAGCTTACCCATTGAAATTTCAATGGTTTTTTGTGTAACGTTATCCAAAAAAGATTTATCGTGAGAAACTACTACTACAGAACTTTCATAATTCTTTAGATAATTTTCAAGCCATTGAATTGAATCAATGTCGAGATGGTTTGTTGGTTCGTCTAATAAAATGCAATCTGGCCGTTGTAATAAGATTTTTGCAAGTTCAATTCTCATTTGCCATCCACCACTGAATTCATTTGATTGACGCCAGAATTCGTCACGTTCAAAGCCCAATCCTTTAAGAACTTTTTCAATTTCTCCGTCTAAGTTATACCCTCCGAGAACATCAAATCTATGTGTTATTTCGCTTAATTTTTGTGTGAGTCTCAAAAATTCTTCAGAAGCATAATCTTGTCTATTTTCAATTTTTTTTGTGATTTCTTTGATTTGGTTCTCAATACTTGTTATCTCAGTTAATGAAGATTTTACCTCCTCAAACAAAAATCTGTTGGAAAGCGTGATCCCTTCCTGCGGTAGATATCCGATTTTTAAGTCATTTGGTTTGGTAATAATCCCCGATTGCGGTTTTTCGGAACCATAAATTAATCTTAATAGAGTTGTTTTACCCGAGCCGTTTCTTCCAATCAATCCAATTTTTTCATTCTTATTAATATTGAAAGAAACATCATTAAAAATAAATCTTCCAGAATACTCTAAAGTTAGATTGTTAATCGAGATCATTTGTTACCATGGTAATATTTTATTCAGAAAAGTGTCGTCAATTCTTACTATTTGTAATTTATTGACTGCCGCAAAGCATATCACACCATCGGACCTTACAGTTGGTATTATATTTACAAGGGGGGCATCGTTAAGACTGATATAATTTACAATAACTCCATCTTTTTTTATAAAAAAAATAGCTGTTAAATTCTCTTTAATTCCAAGAAAAGCTAATTTATTATTGCTAATCATAATTGGTATTTTAATAGTTACATCATAATATAATTTCCATAGTTCTTTTCCATTTTTATCTAAACAATAAATAACGCTAAGTGGCTTACCAAGTCCAGAATTAAATCCTACAATTAATATTAAACCATCTTGACTGATCGAAGAATATCTTGGGAATAAATCAATTTTTTTCCTCCAGATTTCGTTTCCTAAGGTATCCAGACAAATAATTAAATTGCTCCTTTCATTATTAATATCTTCAACACCAGTCAAAATTAATTTATCATTATGAATTGAGGGGGAACGAAATAATCTAACGCCTTTAAATTCTTTTTCAAAAATTTGATCTCCATTTTTACTTAAAAAAACTAATTTATCACTTAAACCGAATTCATCATTTGTTAAAGTTACAGCAATTTTCCCAGATTCTGTAATTGATAAAGTTCTATTTAATGTTAATTGAAAATCCTTATGCCATAATGGTTTACCATCAATAGAATATGCATATAATTTTCCTGAGTTGTCTCCAAAAAATAGACAATTATCATTAATTAATAAATCAGAAAATAAAATGTCTTTTTTCAGAGTGTCGGATATTTGTATTTTCCATTTTAATTTCCCATTTTTATTTAACGATATCAAATAACCAGAAACTGAATGATAGAAAAAATTTCCATTCTTATCAACAACCATTGATGATTGAGGAAAATCTTCTTCCTTAAATTTTGATGACCATTCAATATTTTTTTCGAAGACCTTATGAAGATATCCGTTTTCTGTGAAAACAACTAATCGTGATGATGGGAGTGCCAAAGGTGGAATTAAAGCACCGGAAGAATCAAAATCTGTAAATTTATCTATATAAACGTTATAATTATAAAAATTTCCATAATCTTCATACGAAAAATCTTTACGGACTCCTCCAAATCCATTAATATCAGTGTTTTCCAGCGGATCTACTCGCTGGCAGGATATCACTATTAATAGTGTTAATATAAAAAATAAAAAATTTATTCTCATAGTATAATAAAAATTGAAATTTAATTACTCAATATTTTATTGAAATAAAATTTATTCTTTGATATTACGAACAAACCTTATTCCCATTTTCTCATTAATTCCATCATCGAAATGACGTGCTGATGACCTGATTTTTGCAAATCCATCAAGGAATGAACCACCTCTATGAACCCTCAATAAACCTGAGGCAGGTCCTCTGGGATTGACTAAACCTGAATATCTATAATAATTTTCATCATACCAATCCCAGCACCATTCAGAAACATTCCCGTGCAAGTCAGAAATACCAGCCTTGTTAGGCTTTTTTTGTCCAATTGGGTGAATTTTAAAACCTGAATTTTGATTAAACCACGCGAGATTTTCCACTCCTTCGCCTAAATTAAAATCTCCTTGATTTCCGGCACGGCAGAAATGCTCCCATTCTGCTTCTGTCGGTAATCGAAAGCCATTGGCATTAGTATCCCAGATAACTTTTCCTTTGTCAAACAAGTAACAAGTATCATATCCGAAAAGTTTGGATAGCTTATTACAAAAAGTTATTGCATCAAGCCAGTTAATATTATTGACTGGATAGTAATCAGCTTTTTCAGATGATGGGTTAGTGTCACAAACAAATGTATATAAATACTGGCTTACTTCATATTTTGAAACCAACATCTTATTTGTAATATTTATTCTATGAGCCGGTTTTTCATCATACCACCCATTGTTTGAACCAATCTCGGATATACCGGAACTTATCATCACCATATCTAATTCAGGTAAATAATTATAATTGATTCTTGAAATATTACTTGTGTCCCTTCCAGTTATAATCCTGACTTCACCATTAAATTTTAATTTTGGAATATTTATCCTTACAAAAGAATTGTTCCATTTTAAACATTCTTTGGAATTAATTATAATATTGGAATCCAGAATAACATAAGAACTATCGTTTGGCACCCCCAAATTTCTACCATAAATTGTAATAACAGTCCAAACACCTGCTTGTGATGGAAGTATTTCAATTATTTCTGGTTTGGAGGGCTGCAAAACCTGTTCCTCTTCGCATCCATAAATAAAAACTAAAGCTAATATAATTGTTATAAATATTCTCAAATCAATATATATCCATAATTATCATAACTCCGAAAGTCAAAATTAGCAAAAATTAAACCATTTCATGGATGAAAATAATTTCTATTATTTTTATTTGAGATTATTTATATTTGGAGAAATCTATACTTATTTTGTTAATAAATTTTATTTTTATGGATTCATTAGTAATAGAACCAAAAAAAGAAAGACTGACATTTATTGACGTAATGCGAGGAATTGCTGTCCTGTGGATGGTGGAAACTCATGTTATTGATGTTGTTCTTGCCAATTATTTCAAGGCTGGAAGTTTTTATACTTTATTGAATATTTCCAATGGGATGGTTGCTGTAAGCTTTTTGTTTTGTGCAGGTGCAGGTTTCTGGCTTGCTTCAATGAAAAAGCTAAATGATTATCGAAGCTTTAAAAAACCTCTATGGGTTTATTTAAGGAGGCTTGGACTTATTTTAATTATTGCTTACTGGCTTCACTTTCCCGCATTATCACTCGAAAGATTTTACAAATTAACTCCTGAAAGTTGGATAAGTTTTTTTCAGATTGATATCCTTCAAACAATAGTATATAGTTCATTCTTGGCACTAATAATTGTATTTTTAGTGCCAAATTTCAGAATTTTACCTTATATTTTCTTTGCTTTGTGTCTTTTCTTTGGTTTTTTTGCTCCTGTAGTTCTGTCATGGGATTCCATGTCAGCTTTACCCCATTATATTGGGACTCTTTTTGCAAAATACCCTGTATCCAAATTTCCTTTATTCCCTTGGAGTGGGTATTTCTTCGGTGGTGCAGCCCTGACTGCAGTTTTTATGAGTTCAGAGAATAAGAAACAGCTTGCTATCTGGCTTTTTTTGATATTCTTCGTTCTAATGTTCGTTTTATTTTTCACCAGAGATTTAACAAATTACACTGATTCATTCAAAGAATGGTGGATATCAAATCCGGCACATTTTCTATTTAGATTAAGTTGTGCCATTTGGGTTTTTTCGTTTCTCTATTTGATAGAAAAATCATACAAAAATACTTTTCTGGGCAAGTCACTTGTTCTTTTCGGTCAGGAATCCCTTTTTGTATATACTTTTCATTTGTTGGTAGTTTATGGCTCCGTAGCAAACTTTGGAATGAAATATTTAGTAGGGAGTCGCCTTGATTGGTTTGGTTCATTCCTTATAATTATAGCTTTATGGATAGTCTGCTATGCATTAGCATTTGCGTGGAAGTCAATTAAAGAAAAAGATATGAAATTAGCCAGATTGGTTATTGGCTCGGTATTTCTTCTTTTTATTATAATTTTTATTTTGAATCCGGCATAATCAGATAATTGTTTTGATTTCATTTGATATCAAAATGATTCATTATTGGTGTTTCAACATTAACCCTGACGGTTCGGTTATAAAATCTACCTTCAGGTAAATTATTATCAAAAAGAATTATGCTCTCACCAAGCCCTACATAAGATTTTGTTTTAGCATTGATTAATTTCCATACACTAAGGGCTCTCCTTTTCGATAATTCGAGATTATAAGATTCATCTCCTACTCTATCAGTGAAACCTTCTACGATAACTGTTGAATTATCATTTATATTGGAATTAATGTAATCCATAATTTTTGAATTTGTTGTTCCAAGATTTGCAGCATTAAAATCAAATAAAATCAGGCTATATCTATCTATCCTTTTATCACCTTCATTAATCAGTATTTTCTTGTGAACAGTGATATGATCAACATTTATTTTTTCAATATTGCTTTTTATTATTCTGTTTTTGTTATCTGTTGCTTCCACCTGAAAATAAAATCCTTTTTTCAAATCATAGATTACATCTTGTCTCTCATTCAAATCCCATAAAACTGAATCTGGTAGAATCCCATCGCCTTCGAATATTCTGATTATTTTATCATCAGCAAACACATTAACTTTCCATTTTTTTATATTCAATCTTTTTTTGAATTCCAGGTTAAATTTCAAAAACAAAGGTGAAACCACCCTGAATGTGTCACTAAGAATTAGTGGAGCTAATAAATCCCAGTCCTCAGAAGTGATTTCTACTCTCCTATTTTCAGCAACTCCATCTGTGTCATTCAAGGTAGAGCTTTTCAAGGGAAGGTTCCGGGCTTTCACTTGAATTCTTTTTGGATCAATGCCCCAAACCTCAGTAAGGTAATTTTTAATAGTTGTAGCTCTCTTTTCAGATATTATTGGTTCCTCGAAATCCAAACCAGCATTACAACCTGTGATTGTTATCTTGGATTTTGCTTTGTTCTTCATTCTCCAACCAAGTATGTTTAAAATATTACTATAAACTTCTAATGTCGGTTTGTTTTTTAAATAATTAAAATCAAACTTATATGTATTTTCTTTTGTTAGTTTAACATATCTTTGGGGTATGTCAGAAGAGTTTTCATAGAAAAAGATATAATTTAAAATCGGTTGAATTGTTGTCGAAAGAAAGTCCTCAACTCTTATTTCGCTTATTGGAAATCTTCCAGATGATTCGCTTGTTGCCCAAACTGTTAAAGTATCATCTTCCCTATTTGTTTTATTAATAGTTGTATCAGGAATAAATAACGTGTCAACCCTCAGTTTAACGGTTGATATCTTTTTAATATTTCCAACTCTGGTTGTGTCAATATAGCTTTTTGTTAAACCTTCCAATATTAAATTTTGTTCAATATACGGGTTTCTTATTTTGATTGTATCAATTAATTCTATATTTTCTGTCTCATAATCAATTTTATTATTAAACCTCTTTTCGGCAAGCGGCACATATTTTAATATCACACCCGCTCTGAAAGTATTAACATCCCATGAAAAATTCCTTGCTACATCTGAAAATCCATAACTAAAACTAATCTGTGGGGATACTATAAATTTTTCATTAATATCAATTGGAATATCATATATCAAACCACCCACTAAAGCCGCTCTGAATCCATCAATCGGGATTAAATTATCATCAAGATTTCGTGTTTTGACATTCCCGGGAAAACCTATATTTTCGGGACTAATTATTGTTTCTTCGTGTTCAACAATCTTTTCAAACCTTACTCCAATATTAAATCCACCGATAAAGGATAATTTATCAACCAATAATATTTTCAGTAAAGGTTCAAAAAGAAGTGATGTCAGATCTGTTGATAATTTGTGTTTTGACGTTAAATTAATTGGCTGATTATTAATGATAATATTAGAATTTATATTTGTATAAATGTCTGCAAAGTGAACTGAATATAAACCCTGCAACATAAGAGCATATTTATAATTAAAAGGATGTTCATAATAAACCCCTAAAATCATTCCGTAATTTTCCCCGAAAGCATATCTGGGTATGCTGTCCATTATGGATTGCAGTAACCTGATATCAGAAAAACTAAAATTATAGGAGACATTCAGAACCGAACCTATCTTAGGATATTCCTTTTTTAATGTATCTATCTCATCTGAAAAACAAGAATATTGAAAAAACAAAAATAAAATTAGCAATATTTTACATTTAAGCAGTAGCATTCATATTTTTTAAGCATCTTTTTAAAAAAAAACTTGTTATTTTGCAAAAACAATATACAAAATAATTATTTATTAATTTTAAATACAACTATGAATACTGTGGATTTAAGCAATCGAACTATATGGTTAACTGGAGCAAGCAGGGGAATAGGCAGGGCTATTGCAGAAAATCTGGTTTCTACCAATGCTAATTTAGTTCTTAGTTCTTCAAATAAGGATTCTATCAAAGATTTAGTAACAAAATTTTCAAGCTTTAGGAATGTCATTTTCTTCCCGTTTGATTTATCAAACTATAATGAAATAAAAAATACTTATTCCAAAATTTTATCTTTTTTTGGGGGAGTTGATATACTAATAAATAACGCTGGTATAGGAATTTTTAAAAAATTGATTGATATGACTCCCGAAGAATTTGACAAAACAATGTCAATTAATTTTAAGGGAAGTTATTTTTGTATTCAGTCTGTATTACCTGAAATGATTAAAAATAGGTTTGGAATGATTATAAACATATCATCAATTGCAGCAATGAACAACTTTTCAGATGGGACTGTCTATGGAGCCTCAAAATCAGCGTTAAATTCAATGAGTAGTTCATTAAGGGAAGAAGTCCGTCAATTTGGAATCAAAGTTATTGATATACTTCCCGGTGCAACTGAAACCGAAATATGGGATAAGGAAAGCCTTGAAAATTATGCTCACCGAATGATGAAACCTCAGGATATCGCCGATGTAATCCTCTCTGCTATAGCACTTAATTTAAACCCAAGATTGATGACAGAATTAATTGTTATCAAGCCTCAATTAGGAAATTTATAAAAAAACTCCCGTATGTTACTCTTACTAACGGGAGTTTGATTATCATTTAAAAACAATCTGTCATCTCGCTATAACAAATGCTTTTGTATCAGTATATGGTCCGGAAACCATTCTGACATAGTAAACACCTGAAGCTAAATTTCCAATTGGTATTAATGATTCGTATCTGCCAGATTCTAATTCATGACTGACAGGTACTCCTATTACTTCACCAATTGAATTAATTAGTTCGAGTCTTGTATATCCATCGAGGGCAACATCATAAGTTAATTTTATTGTTTCGCCACTCACTGGATTTGGATCAATTGAATGTAATGAATATTGAACCTTACTGAATACAATAGGTCTTAAATTCACGACACAGGTATTTATTACAACCTTGCCGGGTTCTCCTGTTCTCGTTACGCAGACATCTCTCGAAAAGGTAGTAATATTTGCTATTTCTACTGGAAATTCC
>CAYYPE010000004.1:0-263584 GCA_964473465.1 uncultured Hyphomicrobiales bacterium | reverse complement strand
AACCGCCAACACGGACAAAATAAAGCCCCGCCGGCAAGCTCGTAACATCAATCCTTATATTCCCCTCTTGAGAGGGGATTAAGGGGTGTGTTCCTCCCGCACCACCAGCGGACATCACACACTCCCCGAGCAGGTTGAAGATTTTAATTTCAGATGGAGTCCATCTTGAAGATGGGCTCCAATTCTTAAGGTAAACTTCAATATATTCCCTTGCGGGGTTGGGGGATAAGAAAAAAGGATTATTTTCAGAATAATCTTTAACATCCAAACTCTTATCAACAACACCAGCAATAAGTGTTAGAAAGCCTATTGCTATACCAGCATTTTCATGAAGAAATTTAAGTTCAAGATTATCAAAAACATCATATTTAGACTTCATAAAGGGATATGGTTTAGAAAAATTACTATGAAAATAAACTTGTTCATAATTATTCTCTTTGTTAGAAAAGTAATAAATAGGTGTTATTTTGTCTTTAACAATCCCGGAAATTTTTGTTTCAAAATTTAAAAGATTAGATACAAAAAGTGCTTCGTACAACAAAATATTATTTTTATTAGTATCATCACTACCAATAACCGGCCCAACACCCCCTGACCATCCCAATGACTCTAAAAATATTCCTCTTAATTTATTTGGTTTTAATTTTATCAATGAGTCGCACAATTTATAGGAACCATATCCTGTTTGCATCATATCATCAAAAGAGGCAAAAATTATCGTATTCTCTGTATTAATATTTTTAAATAATCTTGCCGCTTCAAGTACTATTGCCAAACCCGAAGCATTAATATTAGCACCGGGGGCAAGTGAATCATCTCTTGATTCTGAATCATGAGAAGAACAGAATAATATAATATTATTTGGATTCACGCTTCCTATTTTTACTGCATAAACGGTTTCCAAATCATATTTCATTTCGGGGTATAGTTTAAATGGTGAAAAAAACGAGCTATAACCATATTCAATTAACTTTTGGTGAATATATTTAGCAGCTATAGGATTCAGGTAGGATAAAGACCCAAAATTACTTCTATTCTTGATAATATACTCAATACCATCAATTATGACGGGTATCTCCCCAGATATTTCCTTAATGATATTATCTATATTTGAGTTGTTAATATTTGATACAACCTGCTTGATTGTGCTATCATCCGGACGACTGATTAAAGATAATGTAATAATCAGAAATAATATTATTATGTTAAAAATTGCCTTAAACATATTTATCCTTATTGATTAATTTTAACAAAATTGCCATTGAATGACTCTTTACCGGATTTTATTCTAAAGTAATAAACACCATCCGGCAAATCGGGGAGGTTGATGCTAATATCATCAACGAGGTAATAAAAACTGAATTGAGTAACCCTTTCGCCCATTGAATTATAAATCTCTAAATCAACCGCGCTATCCAAATATTCGTTGAATCTAATTTTCAAAAAATCTGTTACAGGATTTGGATAAAGAACAATTTTGGTTTTATAATAAAAATCTTCCTCATATGAAGAAACTTTTTCATATTCCCACATTCGCCAATGACCTAAACCAAAAGTAGCTATCAATGCAATTCTGCCTGCAAATGTTACGTGTACAACCGGTGCATCACCTACATGATTTGCAAAAACCCATTCCCAGCTCTGCCCACCATTTGTAGTTTTTAAAACTTTGCCAAATTGTCCTACTGCAATTTTATATAGACTGTCACGGCTGGCAATATTTTGAAGCCCAAAAACAGGCTCACTCTCTTTGTCATAAATCTTTTCCCAAGTGAATCCTCCATCAGTGGTTTTATAAATAATATCTGACATTTGATCTCCTATTCCGTTGCTTCTGCCACCAACAGCCCAGCCTAAGTTACTATTTTCAAAATAGAAGCAATCAATCCAATCATTGTATGGTAATATAAATTCATTCCATGAAACTCCACCATCAGTTGTACGTGCAATCCCGGTAATCCTATAACCATCGCGACGTACATAAAAATAAACTAAGAAATTAAGTGAGTCTATGAAATGACAATATTTTCCTGGAGCCCCAGCTCCAACAGAATACCAGGGATGTTCTAACATTTTATATGTCCTCCATCCATCATTTGTGATATAAATTTTATATGAAGGATCTGTTGTAGCCATACCATTCAATGAGTCAGACATGCTCAATGAACGAACAATAGATGCACCTTTAAGCATTGTTTCATCATAAGTCTTACCTCCATCATAGGTTCGCCAGATGACAGCTTGCATAAAATATTTATTTTCTATCGAACCAGTAATTGTTGCTCCTACATAAATATAATTGTTTGAAGGATAAGCCATAACATGTGCATCAAATAATCGATCATAATCAAGTGAGTCCTGATATAAAATTATCCATTTCTTACCTTGATCGGTTGATCTTAAAACCTTCATAATAGCTGAAGCACAATTAACAATTAGGATACAATCATTTGAGTCTAGGCATTTTATACCAGCTGGGACAGTGCAACCACTTTCATAATCATATGCATTAATATCTTCAATTCTTTCCCAAAAATGATATACTTTTGCCTGAAGGTTAAAATTAAGAATTAAAAAGCTAACTAAGATATAATACTTTAAGTTCATGATCATTTCAAAAAAAATTACAAAACTAAATAATAAACTATTACCACTTATTCTTTAAAATATTTCTTGTTTTTAACGTACAATTGATATTTTACCGCTTAATGTATCTTTTCCTTTAATTGCAATAGAATAAATATATATTCCAGTTACTAAATTTCTTATATCTATGAATTTTCTACTCTCACCTTTTTGAACAGTGTATTCAGTTTTCATTAAAATATTACCAAATATATCTTTTATTCTAACATCGATTGTAGTTATTTCAGGTGAATTTATTAAAATTTTCAACTCAGAATTATCATTTGATATATTAAATCCAAAAAAATCTGGGTTAATGTTAAGATTAGGTTTTGATCTCGTTGAGAAATCATTTGGTGTGTTAATTAGTAAAGGTGGATATATATAATCACCTGCAAGATTTAAAAGCCATTCACATTTCGGTTCGCAGTAAACTGTATCTCCCCAGATATTTGTTGAAAATATATTGATACATGTATCTACCTCATTAATCATTTGTCCCGGAGTTATTCTAATTCCCCACGAAAATCTGCAAACTGTCAATGGTTGCAAACAGCATTCAGAGGAGTCACATGGTTCCCATTCTGTAATGGTTTCCCAGTAAGATGTCTCCCCATTAGTAACCCATCTCATAGAAATCCAGCTTGCCCAACATCCTCCTTGTACTATCCTCCATATTGTGGCGCAAGAATCATTATTATATCTAGGATTAAAATTCATTGGGTTGATTTGTATAATTTTAACTAAGGCTTCTTTATAAATGCTGCTCATTGAACAATTATTGCATGCTGGAGTTAGTAGTTGAATTTTAAGAATCTGTAAATCCTGATAGGTAAAACAAGCTTCTCGATAAGTATAATAGACTTTAATAAAACAATTTGGGCAGTTATCCAGGCGTAAAATCTCAAATCGTGGTTGTAAAAACGGTGTATGCTCGCAATCAGAAACACAAGGATCTTTTATTGGTTGTTCGTAATTTGTTGTGTCGCACAATCCAGTTGCTGTAAGCACACAGGGATTTTCGTCGTCGATTGATCTTTTCAAAGTGAGTGTAATATTTACATTTTGACCAAATGGTATGCAACCATTGAAATTATTAATGAAATTTGGAGTAATTATCCCAGAATTAGAAACGTTGCGTCCAAAATCATCATATTCATAATATGTAAAACAAGTAATACTATCAGGAATATTTAAATTGTGTTGTAATCTGCAGGTTGTATCGGGGCAAATTAAATCCGGTGCTATTGTAACATTAAACCAATCATTTGAATTTTCAGGGCAATTGCAGCAATTTGTTAAATCTTCTTCACCATAATATTCTGTAAAGCCTTCACTCCATTCAACTAAACATGCAGGTTCATAATGTGTTGATCTTGCTATTCTTATCCTATAACTTAATGTATTTTGCCTGCTTTCAGGACACATTATATATGAGACGTCTGTCAAATTCGAATACTCTATTCTTTTAACATCATAGTTGCCAGTATTATTATTAAACTTTTCAAAATATATGTTTACATCGTAACAATATGGATTACGTACAGTAATTTCCAAGCAACAATTTTCTGTTATATTTGTTTCTATTGAAATAGAGTCACAACAAATTGCAGAAGCTAAAATTTCATCCGGATTTTTCTGTGCAAAACTAACTTGCTGCATTACATTAGACATAAGAAATATTACAATTAGAAAGGTAAGAATTTTTAGATGAATATTGTGTGATGATAATGCAATGTTATTATTATTGCTTCGCTGAACTGTTGAACTGTTGAACTGTTGAACTGTTGAACTGTTGAACTGTTTTCATTTTATTCCCCTTTATTATTTGAAATAAATTTTTTCAATTTTTGAAAAAAATAAATAATATTATTTAATTTTCCAAATTAATTTTTTTTAATTTTTTAAATTTTTACAAACCGTCCCACCCAATCTGCAACACGGACAAAATACACCCCCGCCGGCAAGCTCGGGATTGGGGGAGATGGAGAATTGTTGTTGTTTTTTTAAAACTTGTCAAGAAGAAAAGCATTAATAAAATTTGTTTATAAGATTCCATAAAATAATTTCCATTTTATTCGTTTTAAACTTTTCTTTATTGACTTTTAAAAAAAAAGATAATAACAACTTTGGTTTTTTTATATGAATGACATTACTAAAATTAGGAACATCGGGATTGCCGCCCACATTGATTCTGGCAAAACAACTTTGAGCGAAAGGATTTTGTACTACACAGGCAAAATTCACCAGATGATAGAAGTAAGGGACAAGAGCGGTGCAGGTCCAACAATGGATTCAATGGATCTCGAGAGAGAAAAGGGAATCACAATACAATCCGCTGCTACTTATTGTGAATGGGGTGATTATCATATAAATCTTATTGATACACCCGGTCATATTGATTTTACTGTTGAGGTTGAAAGATCGTTAAGGGTTCTTGATGGTGCTGTTCTTGTTTTATGCTCAGTAGCCGGCGTTCAAAGCCAGACAATGACTGTGGAAAGACAGATGAGAAGGTATAATGTCCCCCGTATTGCTTTTATTAACAAAGTTGACCGTTCGGGAGCAAATCCTGACAGAGTTGTTGCTCAACTTCAGGAAAAATTGAATTTGAAGCCTGTTCTTTTGACAATGCCAATAGGTCTCGAGGAGCAGTTCGAGGGGGTGGTTGACCTTTTGAAGATGAAGGCAGTCTATTTTGATGGTTCTAATGGTGAAATAGTAAGGGAAGAAGAAATTCCAGAAGGGCTAAGGGAAGAAGCTGATTACAGGAGACTACAAATTGTTGAAGCGCTCGCAGATTATGATGACGTCATTGCAGAGAAATTTTTGGGCGATGAATTTGTTTCGACTGAGGAAATTATCCCGGTTTTAAGGAAAGCAACAATAGGTTTGCATACAACTCCTGTTTTTGTTGGTACTGCCAAGAGAAATAAGGGTATTCAATTGATGCTTGATGGAGTGGGTATGTTTTTGCCAAGCCCACTTGATAAAGTTAATGAGGCTCTTGATCTTGATAATAATGAAGCACGAGTAACCCTTGAAGCAAACCCAAACAAACCATTCATAGGTCTTGCTTTTAAATTGGAGGACGGTCGCTTCGGACAGCTGACTTATATGCGAATTTATCAGGGTAGCGTCAAGAAAGGCGATTTTATTACAAACGCAAAAACGAAGAAGAAAGTCAAGGTTCCAAGATTAGTCCGAATGCATGCCAAAGAGATGCATGATATTGAAGAAGCTGTTGCGGGGGATATAGTTGCTATGTTTGGAGTAGAATGTTCCTCAGGCGATACATTTACCGATGGAACAATAAATTATTCAATGACTTCTATGTTTGTGCCTAAACCAGTTATTGAACTTTCAGTGGCACCAAAAGAAAAGACTGCTCAGGTGAATTTTTCAAAAGCTTTGAACAGATTCCAGAAGGAAGACCCTACGTTTCAGGTTTATAGGGACGAAGAAAGCAATGAGACAATAATTAAAGGCATGGGTGAACTTCATCTTGAGATTTATATTGAAAGAATTAAAAGAGAATATAACTGTGATGTTGTTGTTGGAAAACCAAAAGTTGCATACAGGGAAACAATTACTCAAAGGGCTGAATATAATTATACTCATAAAAAACAAACCGGTGGCTCAGGTCAATTCGCAAGAGTAGCAGGATATATTGAACCTATACCTGCTGAAGAAGGAAAAGAATATGAATTCGTTGATGCTGTTGTTGGAGGTGTTATTTCACGAGAATTTATTCCGGGTTGCGATAAAGGATTTCAAGATCAGGTAGCAAGTGGAGTGTTAATAGAGCAGCCTGTTGTTAATGTTCGTATTGTTCTTAATGACGGACAAACCCACCCAGTGGATTCATCAGAAATGGCGTTCAGATTGGCATCAAGATATGCAATGAAAGAGGCATTAGTTGCTGCTAAACCCATAATATTAGAACCAATAATGAAGTTAGAAACATCAGCACCAGATGAATTTCAGGGAGTAATTATCGGACAGATAAATCAAAGAAGAGGGGTTATAGTAAATACAACAATTGAAACTGGTTATGCTATAGTCAATGCCGAGGTTCCATTAAGTGAAATGTTTGGATATTCTTCGGATTTGCGTGGTGCTACTCAAGGAAAGGGAGAATTTACAATGGAGTTTTTAAAATATGCACCCGTTCCGAGAAATGTTCAAGAGCAATTGATTGAGGAATATAAAAAAGCAAAAGCCGGGAAATAAGAAATAAAATTATTTTTTTTCAAAAAAATTTATTTTATACATGAAAAAATTTATAAGAAATTTGCATTAATGTTAAATTTTCATTAAATTTGTAGGCTCTAACAGATTTTTTTTACTTTTTTAGGAGTTAAATAAGTGCCGACAATAAGTCAGCTGATTAGAAAACCAAGAAGGAAGATTGTTTACAAAAGTAAATCACCGGCTTTAGCATCTTGTCCTCAAAGGCGGGGTGTGTGTACCAGAGTTTATACAACAACTCCTAAAAAGCCAAACTCAGCATTAAGAAAAGTTGCCCGTGTCAGGTTGACATCAGGTTTTGAAGTAACTTCATATATTCCGGGCGAGGGACATAATCTGCAAGAACACTCATTGGTATATATTCGTGGCGGTAGAGTGAAAGATTTGCCCGGCGTGAGATATCATGTTATCAGAGGCACTGCAGACACACAGGGCGTTGAAGGAAGAAAACAGGGGCGTTCAAAATATGGTTCCAAGAAACCAAAAGCAGGAGCTGCTAAAAAGTAATAAATAAAAAATTAAATTGAAATCAATTTTAATAAGATATTTATAATGAGAAAGAAAAGAGCAGAAAAAAGAAGGGTAATACCAGATCCAAAATATAACGATATAATCGTATCGAAGTTTATTAATAGCGTTATGTTGCAGGGAAAGAAAAACACAGCCAGAAGGTGTGTTTACGATGCATTTGATATTATCGAGCAAAGAACAAAGCAATCCCCTTTGGAAGTTTTCAGAAAGGCTTTGGGGAATGTAGCACCATTTATTGAAGTCAGGTCAAGAAGAGTTGGAGGTGCTACTTATCAGGTACCAGTAGAAGTAAGGGAAGAAAGGAAAATTGCTCTTGCAATCAGATGGCTGAAAACATACGCATCTGCTCGTCGGGATAAAAGTTTTTCGGCAAAATTAGCAGCCGAATTAATGGCAGCAGCCAATAATGAAGGCTCTGCTGTTAAGAAAAAAGAAGATACTCACAGAATGGCTGAAGCAAACAAAGCTTTTGCTCATTTTAAATGGTAATTTTTACGTTATTTGTCAATTGATATGCTGAAGGATTGTTATGCCACGCACATTGCCATTATCGAGAACAAGAAACATCGGTATAATGGCACATATAGATGCTGGTAAAACAACTACTACAGAGAGAATTTTATTTTACACAGGTTTCCTCCATAAAGTAGGCGAAGTTGATGATGGAACTGCATTTACGGACTATATGGAGCAGGAAAAGGAAAGAGGCATTACCATTATGTCTGCCGCAACAACCTGTTACTGGATAGATCATAAGATAAATATTATTGATACTCCGGGACATGTTGACTTTACTGCCGAAGTTCAGAGATCGCTTAGAGTGTTGGATGGTGCGATAGCCGTTTTTTGTGCTGTCGGGGGAGTTGAACCCCAATCCGAAACTGTGTGGCATCAAGCTGATGCCTATAATGTTCCGAGAATAGCTTATGTGAACAAGATGGACAGAATGGGTGCCGATTTCGGAAGAGTAATCACTATGATGAGAGAAAAACTGAATGCTAATCCTGTTCCTGTGTTCATTCCAATAGGAGCCGAGGAGAATTTCGAAGGAATAATTGACCTGATTGAAATGCGAGCCTTGTACTTTGATGATGAGTCGAAAGGTTTGATTTTCGAATCTAAGGATATACCAGTTGAATTGCTTGAAACGGCAGAAACAAATCGGGCAAAGTTAATTGAGTCAGTTGCTGAAAATGATGACCATTTATTACAAAAATATTTAGATGGTAATGAAATCAGCAATGATGAGATAAAAAAATCACTAAGAAATTCGACCTTATCCCAAAAAATTATACCTGTTTTTTGTGGTTCATCAAAGAAAGGGATTGGAGTTCAGCCATTGCTTGATGCTGTGCTGGATTATTTGCCTTCACCTTTAGATCTTAAAGAATATCCCGGTTATGATGTTAATGATAACAATAAAATAATTAAAAGAAAGCCTGATGACGAAGAGCCTTTCTCGGCATTAGCTTTTAAGGTTTTAACAGACCCATTTTTGAAAAGATTGACTTTCATAAGAATATATTCAGGAACACTTCATACTGGCGAAGCAGTCATGATAAGCAGTATAGGCAAAAGAGAAAGAATAAACAAGATATTAAAAATTCAGGCAAATAAAAAAGAAGAAATTCAGGAAGCTTTCACAGGCGATATAGTAGCTATTCCAGATTTGAAACTAACAAGAACTGGTGATACTCTTTGCGACCAAAAACATCAGATAGTATTCGAAAAAATAAGTTTTTCAGAACCTGTAATTAATCAAAGTCTTGAAGCTTCTACCATTGCAGAACGGGATAAGATGATAGAGTGTTTGGCAAAGTTATCCGATGAAGATCCAACTTTCAAATACAGGATTGATGATGACAGCGGTGAAATTTTGATAAGCGGAGTGGGCGAACTTCATCTTGAGATTATAGTTGATAGATTGAAAAGAGAGTTTAATATAAAGGCAAAAGCCGGAAAACCTCAGGTTAGTTACAGAGAAACAGTAAGCAAGAAAATTAGACAGGAAGGAATATTCGAAAATCAAATAAACGGAAAAATGCAGTATGGAAATGTTGTTCTGACAATTGAACCCGGAGAAAAAGGAAGTGGGATCACAATCCAGAATAACAATCCAGATGTTCAGGTAAACAAAATGTATCAGAATGCAATCGAAAAAGGTATCAGGGAAGCAGCTCAGGTTGGACCAAATGGATATCCACTTGTAGATATCAAGATAACTATTGAAAAAGTTAATTATGATCCAGAAAAATCAACAGAACTTGGGAATCAGATAGCTTCTTCAATTGCATTAAAAGATGGAATAAGGAAAGCAGAATCAATTTTGCTGGAACCCTTCTTCGAAGTGGAAGTAGTATCACCAGAAATATATATTGGCGATATAATTTCCGATTTAAATTCAAGAAGGGGAAAAATAGAGGGAATAACTCAAAGAGGAAATGTGCAGATTGTCAAAAGTATTGCACCGCTTTCAGAAATGTTTGGATACGTAACCAAATTAAGATCCATTAGTCAGGGACGAGCAAGCTATACAATGACATTCTCACATTATGAACCTGCTTTAATAAAATCTCAAACGTATAATTAAATTAGAATAATTTTTATTGTTTTTTAATAAAGAAAATAGGAGCTAAAAAATGGCTAAGGAAAAATTTGATCGTTCCAAACCACACATCAATGTTGGCACCATTGGTCACGTTGACCACGGCAAGACCACATTGACTGCAGCAATAACTATGGCACTTGCAAAAAAAGGCACTAATACATCAGTTAGAACCTTTGATTCAATTGATAATGCCCCAGAAGAAAAGGCAAGAGGAATCACAATTGCTACTGCCCACGTTGAATATGAAACTGACAAAAGGCACTATGCCCACGTTGACTGCCCCGGACACGCTGATTATATAAAAAACATGATCACCGGTGCTGCTCAGATGGATGGTGCTATTTTAGTTTGTGCTGCTGATGATGGTCCAATGCCACAAACAAGAGAACACATTCTGCTTGCACGTCAGGTTGGGGTTCCAAGAATAGTTGTATTTATGAATAAGGTTGATATAGCCGATCCAGAATTAATTGAATTGATCGAAATCGAACTCAGGGAGCTTCTTAGTAAATATGAATTTCCCGGCGATGAAATTCCAATCATACCCGGCTCTGCTTTACAGGCTCTGGAGGCTGGAACCGACCCATCAACAAGTCCTGATGATGAAAGATTGCAGTGTATTTATAAATTAATGGACGCTGTTGATGAATACATCCCAACACCCCAGCGTGATATAGACAAACCCTTCCTTATGCCTGTCGAAGATGTTTTCTCCATTACTGGTAGAGGAACTGTTGGAACCGGTAGAGTTGAAAGAGGTATCATCAAAGTTGGAGAAGAAGTCGAAATCGTAGGATTCGGGCTTCATAAAAAGACAACCGTTACAGGGATCGAAATGTTCCGAAAGCTACTCGACGAAGGAAGAGCCGGTGACAACGTTGGTCTTTTGCTCCGAGGTATTGATAAAAAAGAACTCGAAAGAGGTATGGTTATTGCCAAACCTGGCACAATCACACCACACCATAAATTTGACGCACAGGTTTACGTTCTGAGCAAAGATGAAGGTGGAAGACATACACCATTTTTCAGTGGATATAGACCACAGTTCTATTTTAGAACAACTGACGTAACAGGTGTATTGAACTTACCTGCTGGAGTAGAAATGGTTATGCCTGGGGATAACTTAGACAAAATTTCTATCGAACTGATTACCCCGGTTGCTATGGAAGAAGGACTTAGATTTGCTATCCGTGAAGGTGGCAGAACAGTTGGTGCAGGAGTTGTAACAAAAATCATTGAATAATTCAAATGCCGAGCCTTAGAGAAAAAGGCTCGGCTAATTTTTTTTCGGAGTTGAATGTGGCTACAACACAAAGAATAAGAATAAAATTAAAATCCTATGACCATAACTTGATTGATAAGTCATCGGAAAGAATTGTCAGAACTGTGAAGCAAACTGGTGCAGTGGTTTCCGGACCAATACCGTTGCCCACACAGAAGACAATTTACACAGTTTTACGCTCTCCTCATGTTGACAAAAAATCAAGAGAGCAGTTTGAGGCAAGGGTTCACAAAAGATTAATTGATATATTCAGCTCGACCCAAAAGACAATTGACGCCCTTATGAGGCTGGAGATCCCCGCAGGCGTTGATGTTGAGGTAAAAGTTTAAAGGAGTTTTCAAATGAACGCAGCGATATTAGGTAAAAAGGTTGGAATGACAAGTATATTCACCGAAGCAGGTGTTCATATTCCCTGTACGGTGATCGAAGCTGGTCCTTGCCCGATTGTCCAGATAAAGACTCCTGAAAAAGACGGCTACAAGGCTATTCAGGTCGGTTTCGAAAAGAAGTCACCCAAAAGGGTTAATAAACCTGAACTTGGGCACTTCAAGAAGAATAGCTTGGACCCTCTAAAACACCTCAAAGAATTCAGAGATTTCAATGGAGATTTCTCCGTTGGTCAGGAATTAAATGTTGAGCAGTTTAAGAAAGGTGATAAAGTAAAAGTCACCGGATTAAGCAAAGGAAGAGGTTTTCAGGGAGTTGTCAAACGTCATCACTTTGGTGGTATTGGAATGACAACTCACGGACAGTCAGACAGAGTAAGGGCTCCCGGGTCAATTGGCTCTTCTTCTTATCCTTCTCGTGTTTTCAAAGGCTTGAGAATGGCTGGAAGAATGGGCGGCAAAAGAACTACTGTCAGAAATTTGGAAGTTGTTGATATTCTTCCGGAACAAAATGTTCTGATTATCAAAGGAAGTGTTCCGGGTGGTGTCAATACAATTTTAGAAATTGTTAAGCAATAAGGCACTAAAATGTTAGCAGAATTATATAATAGGGAAGGAAATCAGGTAGGCGATATTGATCTTCGCGATGACGTTTTTGGGGTTGAACCAAACGAACACGCAATGCATCAGTCGGTGGTTGTCTATTTAGCTAATGGCAGACAGGGAACACACAAGACTAAAGTGCGAGACGAAGTCTCTGGAGGAGGAAAAAAGCCTTGGAGGCAAAAAGGTCGTGGAACAGCAAGAGCAGGCTCTACAAGATCTCCTCTTTGGGTTGGAGGCGGAACTATTCACGGTCCAAAGCCTCACAAATATACACTTAAAATTACTAAGCAATTAAAAAGATTAGCAAGGAAGTCAGCTCTTTCTCTTAGATTTTCAGAGCAGAACATAGTTTTCGTTGATGATTTTAATGTCGAAGAAATTAAAACAAAATATTTTGCTGAGTTCCTTAAAAATATCAAGTTATATGGCGAGAAAACCCTGGTATTAATGCCGGATTACAATGAAAGATTATATTTATCAGCAAGAAATATCAATAATTTATCCATTTTACCTGCTGATAAGATTTCGACTTATGATATTTTATCACATAAAAAGCTTGTGATTTTTAAAAGTGCCTTAGATACTATCTATAATACTTTTAATAACTAAAGGGATTAACGTTTATGAAGGAAATTGTAAAAAAACCGGTTATTACAGAAAAAGCCACAAAGTTAGGCGAAAAAGGACAATATGTTTTTGAAGTTAATCCTAATAGTAACAAAATTGAAATTAAAAAGTCAATAGAAAAACTTTTTGACGTTAATGTTACCAGCATTAGAACGGTCAGACTAAAAGGTAAAATTAAATCCAGAATTACCCGAAGAGGCCTTATCAAAGGTAAGACGCCTTTGAAGAAAAAAGCCTATGTTACTTTAAAAGCTGGACAAACTATTGACATCGTATCCGGAGCACAAGGAACTTAAATTAAAACAAAATACGGATTGAAAAAATGGGACTAAGACAATTAAAACCAATAACACCGGGAACAAGAGGCTACTCAGTAAGTGATTTTAGTGAAGTTACTACTGATAAACCTTATATGCCTCTGGTTGTACCATTGAAAAAAACGGGTGGTAGGAACAATACCGGAAGGATTACATCGCGTCACAGAGGCGGTGGGCATAAAAGAAATTACAGAATTATTGACTTCAAGAGGAATAAACTGGATATACCTGCTACCGTTGAGACAATTGAGTACGACCCGAACCGATCCTGCAGGATTGCATTGGTAAAGTATGAAGATGGCGAACGAAGGTATATTTTAGCACATGCCAAAATTAAAGTCGGTGATGTAATTGTAGCCGGACCAAATGCTGAATTCAAAGATGGAAATGCCTTGCCGTTGTATAGAATACCCGTTGGATTGTTTGTTCATAATGTTGAACTTAAGCCCGGTAAAGGCGGACAAATTGCAAGAAGTGCCGGGGCATCAGTTCAATTGGTTGCTGTTGATGAGAAATTTGCTCAGTTGAAATTACCCTCAGGCGAAATCAGAATGGTTCCATCAAATTGCTATGCAACACTTGGAACTGTCGGAAACGCTGAGAAAGAAAACATTATGTTAGGAAAAGCCGGAAGAAGCAGATGGCTTGGTATTAGACCACAAACCCGAGGTATGGCAATGAACCCGATAGACCATCCAATGGGCGGTGGCGAGGGAACATCAAAATCAGGCGGTGGCAGACAGCATCCTGAATCACCTTGGGGACAGTATGCCAAAGGTTTGAAAACAAGAAAGAAAAGAAAACTATCAAATAAACATATAATTCGTTCAAGAAAAGGTTAATTAGGGAAGTAATATGTCAAGGTCATTAAAAAAAGGTTATTTTGTTTATTATAAACTTCAAAAAAAGATAGATGCTTTAAATCAAGCATCCAAAAAGCAGGTTATCAAGACATGGTCGAGAGCTTCGACAATTACTCCCGATTTCGTTGGGCATACTATTGCAGTTCATAACGGACAAAAATTTATACCGGTTTACATAACCGAAAATATGGTTGGTCATAAATTGGGTGAATTTGCACCCACCAGAACATATAGAGGTCATTCGGGGCAC
This sequence comes from uncultured Hyphomicrobiales bacterium, assembly GCA_964473465.1. GTDB lineage: Bacteria > Bacteroidota > Ignavibacteria > Kapaibacteriales > UBA2268 > CALHRB01. The sequence goes on along the minus strand of CAYYPE010000004.1, from coordinate 249,238 downwards.
AGAAAAGAGCAACGCTCCGGAGCTAAAAAGTAAGGTCAGGAGAAAAAAATGGAAAATCAATTACAAGCAAAAGCACTTAAAAGATTTATCAGGTCATCTCCAAGGAAAATGAGATTGGTGATTGATTTGATAAGAGGCAAAAATGCAGCTGAAGCATTTTCTTTATTAAGATTTTCGAATAAATTGGCTGCAAAAGATGCTGAACAAGTGTTGAGGTCGGCAATAGCTAATCTTTCGAATTTCGAAGACGGCAAAACAGTCAGACCTGAAGAGGTTTATGTTAAAGAATGCTTCGTTAATTGCGGACCCATGATGAAAAGGATTCAACCAGCTCCAATGGGTCGTGCTTATAGAATTAGAAAAAGATCTAATCATTTAACAATTGTTGTAGCAACTAATAAAAATTAATAAAGAGGAGTGAATCATTGGGACAGAAGACTAATCCAATTGGACTAAGGTTAGGTATTATAAGGCAATGGGATGCGAATTGGTTTGATGAAAAGAATGTAGCCGAAAAAATTGCAGAGGATAACAAAGTAAGGCTTTATATCAAAAACCGACTAAAAAAAGCCGGGGTTTCGAGAATAATTGTTGAGCGAACTGCAAAACAATTAAGAATCACGATAAATACATCCCGTCCGGGTGTTATTATTGGACGTTCCGGAAAAGATATAACCCAATTGGAAGAAGAGTTAAAGAAAATAACTAACAAAGAGGCAAAAATACTGATTAGTGAAATTAAAAGACCCGAATTAGACGCTTTGTTGGTTGCCGAAAATATTGCACAACAATTAGAAGGCAGAATATCATTCAGACGAGCTATGAAACAGGCTGTTTCATCTGCTATGAGGATGGGAGCTGTTGGTATCAGATTAATGTGTTCCGGTAGATTGGGTGGAGCCGAAATGGCAAGAACCGAACAGTATAAAGAAGGAAGAATTCCCTTGCATACTTTGAGAGCAGATATTGATTATGGAGTTGCTACCGCTCAAACTATTTATGGTAGTATTGGTGTAAAAGTCTGGATTTGCAAAGGCGAAATCATTGGAAAACAAGAAAGTTAGTCAATTAAATAAGTTAATAGTGAGCAAATAAAATGCTATCACCAAAAAGAGTAAAATATAGAAAAACACAAAGAGGACGAATCAGAGGTAAAGCTAACCGTGGGGCAACTGTTTCATTTGGTTCATATGGATTAAAATCTCTTGAACATGCCTGGATTACAAACAGGCAGATTGAAGCAGCAAGAATTGCTATCAATCGTTTTCTTAAACGTGAAGGTAAGTTGTGGATAAGAATTTTTCCTGATAAGCCCTATACAAAAAAACCTGCCGAAACAAGGCAGGGAAGTGGTAAGGGAAGTCCCGAAGGTTGGGTTGCAGTCGTGAAAAGAGGCAGAATTCTGTTCGAAGTTGACGGAGTTCCTATGAAATCAGCTCAGGAAGCTCTTAGACTTGCATCACATAAATTACCAATAAAAACAAAATTTGTTAGTAGAATTGATTTGGTGCAACAATGAAACCAAGAAAAACATCGGATTTAAGAGATTTGACGACAACAGAATTAGTCAACCTATTGGCAGAAGCACAAGAAACTTATTCTAACCAAAAGTTTCAACATGCCTTGAGCCAATTACAGGACACAGCTTATTTAAGAATCTTAAGAAAAGATATAGCAAGAATTAAAACTATTTTAACAGAACGTGAGCGAGCAAATTAAAATGGATAAAGAACAGCAATTAGAAAATTTAGAAAAAGAACAAGATTTGTCAACTGAACAAGTCTCTGATGTGATAGAAAATGTTTCTTCATCATCAGTTGAAACTGATTTGGTTGCTGAGACTTCAGAAAAATCTGAAAGTTATGCAGATAATACTGCATCAGAAACAATCAAAACTGAATCGGACTCAATAACAAGAACAGCTGTTAAGAAAATATTGCAGGGTAAGGTTACATCCAACAAAGCTGATAAGACTATAGTTGTTGCAGTAGAAAGACAGGTCAGGCATCCATTATATAAAAAATATTTTAAAAGAACAAAGAAATTTATGGCTCACGACCCTAACAATGAATGCGGAATTGGCGATGTTGTCAGAATCAAAGAACACAGACCAATCAGCAAAATGAAAAGGTGGATGTTAGTCGAAGTCGTAACAAAAGCTAAGTAATTTTAGGAGAATAAGATGATACAAGAAGAAACAAATTTAACTGTTGCAGATAATTCGGGAGCCAAAAAGGTCAGATGTATCCGTGTTCTTGGTGGGCATGGTAAAAGATATGCAAGCCTTGGCGACCTTGTGGTTGTGTCAGTTAAATCAGCCTTGCCAAATTCAAACGTCAAAAAAGGTGAGGTTTGCCGTGCAGTTATCGTCAGAACGAACAAAGAAGTTAAAAGAAAAGACGGATCGTACATCAGATTTGATGATAATGCGGCTGTTATTCTAAATAATCAGGGCGAGCCAAGAGGAACAAGAATTTTTGGTCCTGTTGCACGTGAACTCAGAGAAAAGAATTTTATGAAAATAGTATCTTTAGCACCAGAAGTAATATAGCGGTGAAAATATGAAGTACAAAATAAAAAAAGGGGATACAGTTCAGGTAATTAGCGGCGACGACAAAGGAGTTGTTGGCAGAGTTATGGCTGTTTATCCCGAAAAGTCAAGAATCCTTGTTGAAGGTGTTAATATAGTTAAACGCCATACCCGACCCAATCAAAAAAATCAAAAAGGGGGGATAATCAGCAAGGAAATGCCAATACATTATTCTAATGTTATGATTGTTGATTCAGACAGGAACCCAACAAGAATTGGAATTAGATTGGAAGAAAAAGGTAACAAAAAGGTTCCTGTCAGATATGCAAAAACTAATGATGGTCAATTATAATTTAGATAGTTAAACTATGGCTACACCAAAAAAGAAAACAGCAGCAACACCTTTTGGAGCACAATCCAAAAAAGTTGATTTTAAGCCAGAAGGTAAAAGGTTGGAGGATGTTAAGGAAAAAACAGTCCCCCCTCCACGTTTACTTGAATTTTATAGAAAACAAATTGTTCCAAATTTGATGAAAAAATTTGGTTATAAGTCCGTCATGCAAGTTCCGAAGCTCGAAAAAATATCTTTGAATATTGGAGTTGGTTCTGCTACTCAAGACCAGAAACTACTTCAATCTGCAATTAATGAATTGGAACTAATTTCCGGACAGAGACCTGTTATAACAAAATCAAAGAAAGCAATTTCGAATTTTAAGCTAAGGCAGGGAGTTCCAATCGGATGTATGGTAACACTCAGAAGAGCAAGAATGTATGAGTTTTTGGATAGATTTATCAATATAACTGCCCCTCGAATCAGAGACTTCCGTGGATTTTCAGATAAGAGTTTCGATGGAAGAGGAAATTACAGCATAGGAATCAAAGAGCAAATTATATTTCCGGAAATAGATGTTGATAAAGTAGGTAGAATTAGTGGTCTTGATATAACATTTGTAATTAAGTCCAAAAATGATGAGGAATCATACGCTTTACTCTCGGAATTTGGATTTCCATTTAAAAAACGTGAGGGAGAATAATTATGTCTAAAACATCAGTTGTAGCAAGAAATTTAAAACGAATCCGCCTGGCAGAAAAATATAAGGCTCGAAGGGAAGCTCTGAAAGCAACCGGTGATTACGAAGCACTTCAGAAACTTCCAAGAAACAGTTCTCCTACACGAGTTCGTAATAGATGCTCTCTGACGGGCAGAGGAAAGGGTGTTTACAGGAAGTTCGGGCTATGCAGAAATGTCTTCCGGCAAATGGCTCTTGATGGCAAATTGCCCGGAATAAGAAAAGCAAGTTGGTAATTCGATTATATATTAATTTTCTAAAAATATAAGAAAAGGCTATGCCAGTTACAGATACAATATCAGATTTCTTAGTAAGAATAAAAAATGCAGGAATAGCAAAACATAAAACAGTTGATATTCCTTTTTCAAAATTGAAATATTCTATAGCAAGAATTCTAAAGGAACAGGGATTTATCTCTGATTTCGAAAAAATTGACGATGGAGTCCAGGGTATTCTTAGAATCACTCTCAGATATTACCAGGGGCAACTTGTAATTAAAAAATTTCAGAGGGTTAGTAAACCCGGAAGAAGGGTTTATGCCCCTGTTGACAAGCTTCCAAGAGTTTATAACGGTCTTGGATTAGCTATTATCTCTACATCTAAAGGTGTATTAACCGATAAGGAAGCAAAGAAATTAAATATCGGTGGCGAAGTTTTATTTACTGTTTGGTAATTTTAGTTCAGGAGTTCGAAGTGTCAAGAGTTGGAAAAAAACCAATAAAAATACCTGATAAAGTCAATGTGACTGTGGAGGGTAATACTATTAAAGCTAAAGGTCCTAAAGGGGAATTAGCATTCAGTATCCCTGAAGGTATTGAATTTAAAATTGAAAATAAAACACTAACTTTTAGCAGAACCAGCGATGAGAAAAAAGTCAGAGCCCTGCATGGTTTGTCAAGAGCTTTAACAAATAATATCATTGAAGGAGTTCTTAATGGTTTTACAAAAACGCTGCAAATTGAAGGTGTTGGTTATAAAGCAGAAATGAAGGGAAATAATTTAATGTTATCATTAGGCTTTTCTCATCCTTTACTGGTTATACCTCCTGCTGGTATTAAAATATCAAGTCCAAACCCCAATACAATTTTGTTGGATGGAATAGACAAGCAGTTAGTCGGTGAAGTTGCGGCAAAGATAAGAAAATTAAGACCACCGGAGCCTTACAAAGGAAAAGGTATTCGCTATAGTGATGAATATGTTCGTAGAAAAGCTGGTAAAACTACTTCGAAGTAATTAATCAAAATATAAAAAGAATATTATGAAACGCTTAGAATTAAAATTAATACGAAGATTACGAAGAAAATATAGCATTAGAAAAAAAATTGTCGGGACTCCTGATAGATTAAGACTTAATGTGTTCAGAAGTCTTAATAATATCTATGCCCAGATTATTGATGATGTTCATGGAAGAACATTGGTCTCGGCTTCAACATTAGACAAAGAGGTCAAAGAACAAATCAAACCCGATATGAAAAGGATTGAACACAGTAAAATTGTTGGGGCTGTTCTGGCAAAGAAAGCTCTTGAGAAAAATATCAAGAAGATATCCTTCGACAGAAATGGGTATTTGTATCATGGTAGAATTAAGGCTTTGGCCGAATCTGCCCGTAGTAATGGTCTTGAATTTTAATAACATTAATTGAGTGAGGAAAAAAATTGGCTAAGATTAAGTCATCAGAAATTTCATTAAAAGATAAGTTAGTTTATGTGGGAAGAACTGCCAAAGTTGTTAAGGGTGGCAGGCGATTTAACTTCTCTGCAATTGTAGTGGTCGGAGACCAGAATGGCCATGTTGGATATGGTCTTGGCAAAGCAAGCGAAGTTGTTGACGCCGTTACCAAAGCAACAGAAGCTGCTAAGAAAAATGTCGTTAAAGTTAGACTACAGGGCTCAACCATTCCTCACGAAGTTATTGGAAAGTTTGGGGCAGCCAAAGTTCTTCTTAAACCTGCAACTCCGGGAACAGGTGTGATAGCTGCAGGTGGAGTCAGGGCAATATTAGAATTGGCTGGGATACAGGATGTTTTGACCAAGAGTCTTGGTTCATCAAATCCACATAATACAGTTAAAGCTACCCTTCAAGGACTAATGGAGCTTGAAGATGCTGCTGCTGTTGCTACACGCAGAGGAATCGGAATAGATAAAGTTGTTTATGGTTGATTAAAATAAAGTTTTTTCTATGAAAATGTTAAAAATAACTCAGTTAAGAAGCGTAATTAAAAGACCCGAGAAACAAAAGCTGACAATAAAAGCTTTGGGACTTGGAAGACCGAATTACTTCAACACACTCCCGGATAATGCTAATATCAGAGGAATGATTGAAGTAGTTAAACATTTAGTTAAAGTTGAAGAAATAGAAGTTTAATTGAATCTTAAAATATTAATAATACTATGAAACACATAGGAAATATCAAATACGCTGAGGGCGCAAAGAAAAAGAGGAAAAGAATAGCACGTGGTCCGGGTTCAGGTCATGGTGGAACTTCGACAAGAGGACACAAAGGTGCTCAATCGAGAACCGGATACAAAAGGAAACTGGCTTTCGAAGGTGGACAAATGCCTCTCAGCCGTAGAATTCCAAAATTCGGATTTACCAATTTATTTAGAAAAGAATTTCAAATATTGAACTTAAGTAGACTACAGGAACTGATTGACAAAGAAAAAATTAATCCTGATAGTATTGATTTTGAAGCTTTATACAAAGCCGGTGCGATTTCGAAAAATAATTTGCCTTTGAAAATTCTTGGTAATGGTGATATCAAAACTCCAGTTAATATCAAAGCAGATAAATTTTCTGAAACCGCAAAACAAAAAATTGAGTCTGTCGGAGGAAAGGCAATAGTTAATGAGTAGTTTCATCCAAACAATACAGAATATTTTTAAGATAGACGAGCTTCGCAGCAGAATTATCACTACTGTGATTATTTTACTTATTGTACGCGTTGGTTCTCATATTACTTTGCCCGGCGTTGATCCAGTTTTGTTAAAGCAAATGGGTAGCGGTGGTGGTAATGATTTGTTTGGACTTTTTGACCTGTTTGTTGGTGGTGCATTTTCAAATGCTGCAATTTTTGCCTTGGGTGTTATGCCTTATATAACTGCTTCAATTATTCTTCAGTTAGGTGGAATAGTAATCCCTGAAATTCAGAAACTACAAAAATCTGGCGAGGAAGGTAGGCGAAAAATTAATCAATATACCCGCTATCTGACTGTTTTAATTGCTGCTCTTAACGGATGGGGTATGACAATAAGATTAGTCAATATGGACGCAGGTGGTGTTCCTGTTGTTCCCGATCCGGGCTTTTTGTTTACTATTACAAGTGTTATACTACTGACTGCCGGTACAATTTTCCTGATGTGGCTTGGTGAACAGATTACCGAAAGAGGAATAGGCAACGGAATCTCTTTAATTATATTTATTGGAATTATAGCACGTTTGCCCGGAGCTTTGTTTCAGGAGATGAATCAGATATTCCAACTACAGGAAAAACCATGGATAGTGGAATTAATCATTTTGTTGTTCTTGTTTGGTATAATTGCATCAGTAATTTTTATAACACAAGGTGCCAGAAGAATACCGGTTCAATATGCAAAAAGACAGGTGGGGCGAAAGGTTTATGGTGGTACAACTCAATATATACCTTTAAGAGTCAATACTGCCGGAGTTATGCCTATCATTTTCGCACAGTCATTAATGTTTATTCCTCAGACCATATTCAGCTTTTTCCCTGATAGTACATGGCTATATGGATTTGTTTCAGCTTTCAGTGAGCAATCCTATATTTATGCGTTAGTCTATGGGACAATGGTTGTTTTGTTTACATATTTTTATACAGCTATTGTTTTTAATCCCCGAGACATTGCTGATAATATGAAAAAACAAGGCGGATTTATACCCGGTATCAGACCCGGAAAACCTACTGCTGAATATATAGATGCAGTTTTGACAAAAATTACTTTGCCGGGTTCAATATTTCTTGCATTAATAGCAATTATGCCAACATTTGCATCTAAATTACTCGGCGTAACTCCGGGGTTTGCTTCTTTTTTTGGAGGAACATCACTGCTGATTATGGTTGGAGTTTGCCTTGATACACTTCAGCAGATTGAATCTTATTTATTAATGCGTCATTATGACGGATTTATGAAAAGCGGAAAAATTAAAGGCAGAGGAGCCGGTATAAGTGGTTAGTGATTATGTATATTTCGGATAAAATAGTGGGTAGTGAGAATTTGATTTCTACAAGCGAAGATTTGAAAAAATTTGAAAAGGCTTGCAGAATTGTTGCTGACACACTTAGTTTAGTCGAAAAACATGCTGTAGAAGGAATTGAAACTATCGAACTGGATAAAATTGCTGAGGACTTTATTCGTTCAAATAATGCTAAGCCGGCTTTTAAAGGTTATCAGGTTGAGGGAAAAATTTTTCCAAATACACTGTGTATCTCAATTAATGAAACAGTTGTTCATGGAATTCCCGGCAGAAGGAAATTGAAAAGCGGTGATATAGTCTCTATTGATTGTGGTGTAAACTACGAAGGCTTTTTTGGTGATAGTGCTTTAACAGTTTCTATCGGAGAAATTGATGAAGAAAAAAAGAGACTTATGAAAATCACCGAAGAGTCTCTTTATATTGGAATTGAACAGGCTTTTGATAGAAGTAAAGTTTATAATATTTCAAGGGAAATTCAGAATTACGTGGAAAGTAATGGTTTTACATTGACTAAGGAATTAACCGGTCATGGTATTGGAAGAAGATTACATCAAGAACCTTCCATACCGAACTTTGTTCCACCGTTGTTACATAGAAACCGATATCCTAATATGAAATTGGTGAAAGGAATGGGACTTGCGATTGAACCAATGGTTCATGCCGGAAAACAGGAAGTCGAGTATCTAAGCGATGGATGGACTGTCGTAACAGTAGATCGAAAACCGGCTGCTCATTACGAACATACTGTATTAGTTGACGAGAAACCAATTATTTTAACATTAAGAAATTAATATGTCGAAGCAGGAATTAATACAAGTTGATGGAATAATTGAGGAAACACTCCCCAATACCCAATTTATAGTTCGCTTTGATAACGGGCATAAGGTTCTTGCACATATTTCGGGCAAGATGAGAATGAACTTTATAAAAATTTTACAGGGAGATAAGGTAAAAGTCGAACTTTCACCTTATGACCTTACAAAAGGCAGAATAATTTACAGATATAAATAATGATTGGGAGCAAAAGATGAAAGTACAGGCATCAATCAAAAAAAGAAATCCTGATGACAAAATTGTCAAAAGGAAGGGAAGGTTGTATATAATTAACAAAAAAAATCCAAGATTTAAACAGAAACAAGGATAATTTAAGGAGTACATAGTGGCACGTATAGCCGGAATTGACTTACCAAAAAATAAAAGAGGTGTGATTGGCTTAACCTATATATTTGGAATAGGAAGGACGACATCCTCAAAAATTCTTGAAATGGCTGGTATTGACGAAAACAAGAAGGTCAATGATTGGTCTGACGATGAAATAGCAAAAATTAGGTCAATTATTCAGGATAATTTCAAAGTCGAAGGTCAGCTTCGCTCTGAAATACAAATGAATATTAAAAGATTGATGGACATTGGCTGCTATCGTGGTTTGAGACATCGAAGAGGTTTGCCCGTTAGAGGTCAAAGAACAAGAACCAATTCCAGAACAAGAAAAGGAAGAAGAAAAACAGTCGCTGGAAAGAAAAAAGCAGCGAAGAAGTAATATTTTGTTTATTTATTTTATTTATTTAAATGGCAGCTGGAAAGAAAAAAGTTAAAAGAAAAATTGTTGCTGACAGTCATGGTAAGGCTTTCATAAAAGCAACTTTCAATAATGTTATCGTAACAATAACAGATATGTACGGCAACACATTGAGTTGGTCGTCTGCTGGCAAAAATGGCTTCAGAGGATCAAAAAAGAATACTCCTTATGCATCACAGGTTTCAGCTGAAAAATCAGCAAAAGAAGCTTTTGACATGGGGTTGAGGCGTGTTGATGTTATTGTAAAAGGTCCCGGTTCTGGTCGTGAAGCAGCCATAAGAGCTTTAGCAACAGCAGGACTTGAAATACATAGCATTATTGATAAAACACCCTTACCACATAATGGATGTCGTCCGCCTAAAAAGCGAAGGGTCTAATATTTAAATAGATTATCAATTCTTAAAATATCTTGATTATGACTTTGAGTAAAGAAAATCTTGCAATTAATGCACAAATGCAGATGCCTGAAAGAATTCAGGTTGAAGAAATTGACAGCCGAAGCCATGTAAGGTTCATACTCCAACCTTTGGAGCAGGGCTATGGCGTTACTCTCGGTAATTCATTCCGAAGAGTTCTACTTTCCTCTATTCCCGGCTCTGCCATTATTGGAGTAAAGTTAACTGATGTCTTGCACGAATTTCAAACAATTCCCGGTGTTGTGGAAGATGTTTCGGAAATCATTCTAAATTTAAAAGAAATCAGGCTGACAACAATTGACAAAAAACCTCAACGTGTGGTCATGCATTTACAAGGTCCTTACGAATGGAAAGCGATCGACCTTCAAAATGCTTCATCTATGATTGAGGTTATGAATCCCAATCAGCATATTGCTACACTTGCCGAGGATGCTGAATTTGACTTTGAAATTCGTATTGGACGTGGCAAGGGATATGTTCCAGCTGAAGAACAACCATTGGTTGATTTTCCTATTGGGATGTTACCTATTGATGCCATATATACTCCAATCAAAAATGTTATTTATACTATTGAACCATACAGAGTTGGACAAAAAACTGATTACGAAAGATTGATTCTTGATGTGAAAACTGATGGAACAATTACTCCTCAGGATGCAGTTCATTATGCTTCAAAAATATTGAACGAGCACATACGCTTCTTCATTAATTTTGAAGAAGTTGAGGAAGAAGTTCCACAAAGAGATTCAGTTGAAGATGAAGTCAAAGAAGCAGAACGTTCCAAGCTCAGAAAGATACTACTTACTCCTGTTGACGAGCTTGAACTTTCCGTCCGTGCTCACAATTGCCTTAAGTCAGCAAATGTCAAGACTTTGGCTGAGTTAGTATCCCTACAGGAACATGAATTATTAAAATTTAGAAATTTTGGCAGAAAATCTTTTGCTGAGCTTGCCGAAGTTGTTCATATGTATGGCTTGGAATTTGGAATGAATGTTGAGAAATTTCTTAAGGAAGAACCTCATAAATCATCAGAATCGAGCGAATCTTTAACTATTATTTAAAATGAGTTAATTATGAGACACCTAAAATCAGGAAGAAAATTAAAAAGAAATAGTAGCCATCGAAAAGCCTTGCTTAATAACTTAGCTACTTCTCTATTTGAGCATAAGAAAATTGTAACGACTGAAGCCAAAGCCAAAGAGCTCAGAGCTTTTGCAGAATCTCTTATAACCAAAGCAAAGCATGCTCTAAGAAATGAAAAGCTCGGCTTATTGCCAGAAGGTCATAAGATTGATATTCATAACAGAAGAGTTGTGGGAAGATTTATAACAAATAAAGCTGTTCTGCAAGAACTCTTTAATACTATTGCTCCAATGGTTGAAGAAAGACCCGGCGGTTATACAAGGGTTATCAAGTTAGGTACTCGAAGGGGTGATGGTAGTCCTACCGCCATTATTGAACTCGTTGATTGGTCTTCCCCACAGGATGGTGCCGTTTCGACTAAATCCAGGAGAAAAGGGAAGGCAGCACCAACAACAGCTAAGAAAACAAAAGCTACAACCAAACCAGATGAATCAACTGCTGCTGAAGTAAAAGCAGTTAGTGATGAAGTAGCTGAGGCTAAAATAACAGAGGCTGAAGCCACTGAGACTAATGTTGCTCCAACCGAGATAAGCGAGACACTTCAGGAAGAGATAACCACTGAAACTGCTGATGACACTCTTCCGAGTGATACTCACGTTTCAGAAGAAGTCAAAGCCACAACAGAAGAGCCTATAATTCCAGAAGTGGCAGAAATAAAGGATAAAGTCGAAACGAAGCCAGAAGAATCAGCAAAACCAGACTCAGAGGAAGAAACAAAAGAAAATATTAGTTAAATAGTTTATTCAAATTTTTATAAAGAGGTTGCTAAAAAGGTAGCAATCTCTTTTTTTTGTTACCGAAATATAATCGCTACGCGATAAGGGTTATTTCCAACTCATAAATCTACCAAGATGTAATCGCTATGCTATAATTGTGTTTAATTGGATTTTTAAAAATCACGTAATGATTAAATTATGGTAACAGAAACAGAACTAAACTGTCTTTTATCACATAGTGATTATATTTTTCCTCACCTGAAAATTTTACTTTAAGGGGAAAGATATTTTTACTTTAGTAAATTGTTCGGGTTCGCTTTCGATAGCAAAACTTCCATTATTAATGTCAGTAATTTTTTTGACAATTGCGAGACCCAGACCCAGTCCCTGTTGTTCAAATTCTTTTCTGTTGAATTGCTGAAATGCTCCTATGGATTTGATTTCAGTTTGAGACATGCCTCTGCCTATGTTAATGACTTCAATCATCAGATTATTTTCAAAAACCCGCACAGTTAGTTCAACTTTTGTGTCTCTTGGGGAGAATTTAAATCCATTATGAATTAGTTCTTCGATGATTTTAAGAAAATGTTCATCAGCAAGTTTACCCTTGATGACACCGATATTTATATTTAAGTCGTTTCTTCTGTGATAAATTTCAGCAATGTTGTTGCATAGATTGATAATCATATCATCGGTAACGGAAAGATGATGATATTCCTGAACGACTTCGTCAAGTTCATTGGTTAATAATTTTGTATAATAAATATAATTTACAATGAGCCTCAAGAGTCTCATCCCAGCATCGTGGATATTATCGAATATTGTCTGGAGTTCAATTTCCTCCATTTCTTTGAATCCAGATCTGAGAATTTGAGTGAAACCTAAAATTGTATTTAGAGGTGTTCTTAGCTCATGTGGTATGGAAGTTGTAATATTTAATCTTAGATTTTCGAGTTGTCTATCATAAAAATCAAATGTTTTCTTTTTTAATTCAAGTCTTGCATTTATGGAATTAATAATGTCAGTATAGTCAAATGGTTTGGTGATATAATCATCAGCCCCAAGTTCCATCCCACGCCTGTAATCATTTTTCTCGCTTTTTGCGGTCAAGAAAATGAACGGAATGGAAAAAGTATGAGGATTAGATCGAACATATTGCAAAACTTCGTAGCCATTTTTTTCGGGCATAGTAACATCGCAAATAATTATATCAGGATTGCTTCTGCTAAGAGCTTCAATTCCTATCAAACCATTGTTTGCAGTTTCAATGCTATGATTTTCAAGTTCGAGAATTTCGACAATATTCTCTGTTACTTCTGGATCATCCTCTATAACAAGTATTTTAGCCATTATTAATATGATTATTGACAAACATAACAGTAAATTCAGAACCTTCATTTATTTTACTTTTAACGTATATTGTCCCTTTGATAGCATTCATGCAGCTTTTTACAATAGCTAAGCCAAGACCAGTGCCGGGCAGATTTTCCACGTTTTTAGATCTATGGAATGGTTCGAATATGTTTAAAATATCATCTTCGGGTATTCCTAAACCTTTATCAATTATTTTTATACTAATTATATCATTCTGTTCAGACAATTCAATTTTGATTAAATTGTAAAAAGGTGAATACTTTATGGAGTTACTTAACAAATTAAATAGAACTTTCTTCAGAAGCAGTTTATCAGTTGTTATAAATTGAAGATTAGAGCTATTTTCAATTTCAAATTTATGCTCAGAATGATATACAATATGCAAATCCTCAAATATTTCATTAAATAGAGCTAACAAATCAAATCTTTCAGGTGTATATTTAATTTTGCCCGCTTCACTTTTTGCAATAGTAACTACGTTCTCTAACAGATTAACCAACGATTTCACAGATGTTTTTATTTTTAATAAATGTTTATCAAGGTTTTCATAACTTTCACGCCTAATGTATTCTTCAACTAAATGAACGGAAGATAAAATTATTGTCAAAGGTGTTCTATACTCATGGGATACCATGTTGATAAAACTTGATTTCAATTCACTTAACTCTTTTTCTTTGTCAAGAGCAAGCGAGAGATTATCCTTTATAGCTAAAAGCTCGAGCTCAGTTCTTTTTCTCTCTTCATTTTCGTAGGTTAGTTCTTCATAAGCCTGTTGAAGCTGTTGAGTTCTTTCTGTCACTTTTTCCTCGAGTATCTGATTCAAGTTTTCGAGTTTGTGTTTAGCGATAACTCTTTCTGATACATTAGTTAGAATAACTGCACATTTGTTTTTTTCGGGTGAAAAAAACGATAAGTCATAATATGACTCATCATCAAATTTTACCTCTTCAATATAAAAATGACTGCCAGTCAAAGCTACTTGATTTGCAATTTCATCAAAACCATTAAAATTTTCGTAAACTTCAGATATTTTCTTTCCGACAATATTTTCCCTCTTTAGATTCAGGGATTTCTCTGCGGCTGGATTAATATCAATGAAAATAAAATCATTTTTACCATTGTTATCAGATACTAATTCGCAAAGAATTAATCCCTCAAGCATAAGATTGAACAGATTTCTGTATTTTGTTTCACTTGTCAGAAGGGCTTCTTCTTTCTCTCTGATATCAGTAATATCCGAGATGAAACCTTCGAGGGCAATAACATTATGCTCATCGCCAAATATTGCCCGTCCTCTTTCCCAGAGCCATTTTATTTGATTATTTTTTGTTAATATTCTATAGTTTAAAGTATAACTTTGTGTTTTTTCAATAGCTTCTTGAATAGTGTCCCAGACATATTCTCTATCGTGAGGGAATATTAGGTCATTAAATGATATTATTCTATTACCAATAATTTCATTATTTGAATAACCTGTAATATCATAGCAACCTTCACTTAAGAATTCCATAGTCCAGTTCTTATCATTTTTGCATCGGTAAGCCATTCCGGGCAAGTTACTAATTAGTGTTTGTAATTTTCGTTCATTTTCTTTGACAGCTTCATTAGCCTTTTTTAAATCTGTAATATCTCTGGCTGTTCCCAAAATAACCTGAAAACCGTTTAACTTAATTACGTGATTTGAAAATTCAACATACCTTATAACTCCACTTTTTTTGATTATTCGTATTTCAAATGGATTGTAATCTGGTTTTCTTAAAATACCAGTCTGAAGATATTCTTTTAATTTATATTTATCATCAGGATGTATCAGGTTCAAAAGATTCATTCCGAAGAGCTCCTCTTTTGTATAACCTGTAATTTCGCTGGCAACCGAGTTTGCAAATATTATAGTATTACTTTTACTAATGTAAATGGCTTCTTTAATATTTTCGACGACAGATCTATATAGTAACTCACTTTCCCGTAGAGCTATTTCGGCATTTTTTCTTTCAGTAATATCATCAATAATACCTTGATATCCTATAATGTGTCCATGAGATGACTTAATTGCAATAGTATTAAGCAATCCATAAACTGTTTCGCCAGTTTTAGTTTTCAGTTCGACTTCGAAATCTTTAACATACCCCAAAATTGAAATCTCAGCCTGAAATAGAATTCTTTGCGATGGATCTTTATATAAATCAATGGATTTTATATTGATCAATTCGTCTCTTGTATAACCCAGTAATTTCTCGAATGATTTATTGAAATCAATAATAGTTCCATCAACCAGCGAATAATATATTGCATCAACAGAATTCTCGAATAAAACCTGATATTTTTCTTTGATTTCGTGATGTTGAACTTTAAGGTTATCAAATTTTTTTTCTTTTTGGATTGATGAAATTGAATTGATCAATATTTTGTGAAAAAGCTCAATATCAAAGGTATCACAATCATCAATGAAACATTCTTTAGCGTTATAATCTATCTTTGCAATTAAAATATCTCTTGAAAAATTTCTTGAATAAAAAATGAAATGAAGACCAATAAAATCAAGAACAGAAGCTATTTGTTCAATTTTGGGAACTTCTACGTCGAAATTAATAATTGCCACATCAAATTGATTTAAAATTTGGGGATTTCTAACTATGTAGCTCTCATCAGTATAAGTAAATTCATATTGAGAGTGGTTAAAATTTGTAATTATTCTATCGTAAGTGTCCTTATCAAATCCAACTAACAATATCTGATAAACATTTTCCACAACATTATCTTTTGATTTTGATAGATTTTGAGTATAAGTTAAAAAACTCATAGACTTTAATCGAAATAAAATACATTATATATTATCGGAAGAATATCCTGATTTTATAAGCCACCCACGAATTTTATTTGAAATATTATCCTTTTTCTTATGAATTTTCAAAAATTGTTCAAAATCCTGAGCTGCCAAATGGTATTTCTCGATTTTCCTGAAAACCAAAGCCCTGTTTAAGTAAGATTTTGCATAATCG
The DNA here is from genome assembly GCA_964473465.1 of uncultured Hyphomicrobiales bacterium. Lineage (GTDB taxonomy): Bacteria > Bacteroidota > Ignavibacteria > Kapaibacteriales > UBA2268 > CALHRB01. Next base: position 233,198 of record CAYYPE010000004.1, on the reverse strand, counting down.
GGTTTATTTTCTATAGCTTTTGTTAATTCTTCGATAGCCCTGTCGTATGCTTTTAACTTATAGAAAACATTAGCTCTTGCGATAAGGGCATTAATAAAATTAGGGCTTATCATTAAAGCCCTCGAAAGGTCATTCAAAGCTTCTTTGAATTGGTTAAGGTGAATGTAAGTATTACCTCGCCCAAAGTAAGCCTGAGCAGACGAGGTATCCAATTCAATTGCTTTATCAAAATCAATTATTGCATCAATATAATTGCCAAGTTTAATATTGGAATTTCCACGATTAACGTAAATTTGTGAAGAATTAGTAATTAATAATAAGGCTCTGTCGTAGTTTTCTAAAGCCAATTCATATTCTCTAAGACCAAAGTAAGCAATTCCACGATTATTATAAAAGTTACCATTATTGGGTTCCAGCTCAATGATGGTATTGAAATCATCCAGAGCCGACTTAAAATTCTTAAGATATAGATTTATCATACCTCTGTAATTTCTTGCAATGACAGAGTCAGGGCTTAACGTAACAGCCGCATTAAAATCAGCAAGAGCTTCTCTGAACATTTTCAATTTGGAATGAACTAATCCTCTCGATATGTAGGATTTTTCATATCTTGGGTTTAAAGATAGAGCTTTGGTATAATCCTGAAGAGCTTGATTATAATTTTCGAGTTCAAAATGCGTTGAGGCTCTATAGAAATAAGCCAGCATATATTCAGGATTGATTTCAATTGATTTGTTGAGATTCTCCAATGCCTCTTCAAATTTACCTAATCTGAAAAGTGCTAAACCCTTCCTATAATAAGCATAAGAAAAATCAGGATTGTATTTAATTGCACTATTGAAATCATCAATCGCTCTTTTGTATTGGTTAAGTTCCAGAAGGGCAACACCACGTTTGAAATACGCAAATGCAAATTCATTGTTCAGAAGTATTGCGTTATTAAAATAAACAATAGCTTCCTGAAAATTACCTTTGTCGGATAGGGCTGTTCCGCATTTAAAATGAGCGAACGAAGCTCTTGAGTTGACCTCGATGGCTGATTTATATGCTTCGATTGCTTCATCCAGATTTCCTGACTTATATGCAGAATCTCCTATCTCGACCCATTCTTCGACTGTTTTTGATTTAACATCCATGTTAGGTGAATCCCAATAGTGATCAATTATATATTATCGGTTAAGAACTTTTTAAACTAAAGTTTTTTTGTTTAAATTGGTTTTACTAAATACTTAAATAATTAAATTTTAGTTTATGATAAAGAACAGAAAAGTGATTGTTGTTATGCCTGCATATAATGCAGAAAAAACATTAGAAATTACTTATAGCGAAATACCTTTTGATATTGTTGATGAAGTATTACTTGTTGATGATGCAAGTGATGATAAAACTGTTGAAATCGCTAAAAGATTAGGTATTAAATATTTACAACACAGAAAAAATCTTGGGTATGGCGGTAATCAAAAGACTTGTTACACTAAAGCGTTGGAATTGGGAGCTGATATTGTAATTATGCTTCATCCTGACTATCAATATACTCCAAAGCTAATACATTCAATGGCTTACATAATTGCAAATGATATATATTCTGTTGTTTTCGGATCCAGAATTCTTGGCAAAGGAGCTTTGAAAGGTGGAATGCCAATTTACAAATATATAGCAAACAGAATATTGACATTTTTGCAGAATTTAATCATAAATCAAAAGCTGTCAGAATATCACACTGGATACAGGGCATATTCATCTGAAGTCTTGAGGAAAATAAACTATCAGAACAATTCTGATGATTTTATTTTTGATAATGAGGTTATTGCTCAAATATTTATGGCAGGTTACGAAATTGCTGAAATAACATGCCCGACAAAATATTTCAAGGAAGCTTCCTCAATAAATTTTTTCAGAAGCATAAAATATGGATTCGGCGTATTAAGAGTTTCATTGTTATATTTTTTTCATAAAGCTGGAATAATAAAAAGTAAAATTTTTAAGATGAATAATTAATTACTTCGTCTTCCAGAATTGAAATTAGCTAATAATAAAATTTTGAATTAAAGATACTTGGTATAATGGGATTATTCGATAAATTCAAAGAAAAAATTGCCTCTGCAGTTCAATCAACTACCGATGCATTAGGGTTTAATAAAATTCAGAAAGGTCTTGAAAAAACCCGATCGAACTTCTTCCAAAAAATTCAGGGGGTTCTGGGGATTGGTAGAAAAATTGATCAATCACTCCTGAACGACATCGAAGATATTTTGATTTCAGCTGATATTGGGGTTCGTTCCTCCGAAAAGATTATTACTGCTTTGAAAGAAAGAATAAAAAAGGAGGGATTCGAAAATTCTGAAGACATATTTTTGATTTTAAAGGAAGAAATTTTAAAACTCTTGATCGAATCTCCATCCGCAAATGTTGATAGAGAATATAAGATTGACGAAAGTAATAAACCACATACTATTCTTATTATCGGAGTAAATGGGGTTGGCAAGACTACTACAATCGGGAAACTGGCTTTTAATTACAGGCATGCTGGCAAAAATGTGTTAATTGGAGCGGCTGATACCTTTCGTGCTGCGGCAAATGAGCAACTCGAAATTTGGGCAGAAAGAGCAGGTGTGCCTATCGTTCAACAAAAACAGGGAGCAGATCCAGCCTCTGTTGCTTATGACACACTCAATTCAGCTATTTCGAAGGGGTATGATGTTGTAATAATTGACACAGCAGGAAGACTTCATAACAAAGCGAACCTTATGGCTGAGTTAGAAAAAATATCGAGAGTGATGAAAAAATTAAAAACCAACGCACCCGATGATGTTATGCTCGTTCTTGATGCTACCACAGGCCAGAATGCTATCCAACAGGCAAAAGAATTTTCTAAAGTCGCAAATATAACAGGAATTGTGCTAACTAAGCTTGATGGCACTGCAAAAGGTGGTGTTGTTATTCCAATTGCTGATGAATTAAGAATCCCTGTGAGATACATAGGAGTTGGTGAAAAAATTGATGACCTTCAGGTTTTCGATCCTGTCCTTTTTGTTGAAGCATTATTTCAAAATAACGAAAAAAATAAAAATCAATGACAAAACCAAAGATTAAATATAGATTAGCTCCCACAAACGGAAAAGATGAATTAAAGAACAATATCATTTTCTCAAAAACTGTTCTACCGAATGGGGTTAGAATCATATCCGAGGAAATAAAAACTTCGAGTTCCTTTGCTTTTGGTGTATTTGTTGACGCTGGTTCTAACTGTGATTTCAGGAATCTTGACGGACTGGCACATTTTGTCGAGCATGCCTCATTCAGAAAAACAAGAAAAAATTCAGGAAGGAAGCTCAATACAGCCTTTGAATCTATCGGGGCATATACAAATGCTTACACTACCAAGGAAGCAACTTGTTATTATGTAAGGGCAATTCAGGATAATTTTAAGCCCTGCGTAAGATTAATGTCTGAAATTGTTCTTCATCCGATTTTTATTGAAAAGGACATTGAGAAAGAGAAATTAATAATTATTGAAGAAATAAAATCCTATGATGATGAGCCGGAGGAGGTGATTTTTGATTACGGAGATAAAATCCTTTTCGGTTCCAACGCACTGTCGCATCCGATTGTTGGGAATTTAAAGTCGGTTAAGGGTATCAAGGTTAATGATGTTATTGAATTTCATGATAAGTATTATTCTCCTTCAAACATTGTTATTTCTTATGCGGGTCCACTTGAACATCAAAGATTAACAGAAATAATATGGCAAAACTTCAATAAATTTGACTTTGTTTCAGACAATAATTCGTTTAAACCAGATTTCATTGATGTAGTTAATACTCCAACTTCATTATCATACAAGAAAAGATTTAATCAATCTCATTTGCTTATGAACAGGTTGGTTGGAGGCATGAACTCAGAAGAAAGATACAAGATTGCCGCTTTGAACTTTATTTTGGGTGAAGGATTAAGCTCCCGACTGCATAAAAAGCTGAGAGAAGACAGTAGTTTAGTTTACACAGTTTACTCTTCTCTTCAATTGTTTAAAAAAACCGGAAATATATCAATTTATGCAGCAGGCGAAAAAAATAATCATGATAAAATTAGAATGTTAGTTGAAAAAGAGCTAAAAAATCTTGCTATAAATGGCATAACAAAACTTGAATTAAAAATTGCTAAAGAACAACTAAAGTCTAATACAATTATGGCACTGGAAAGCATGTCTGCAAGAATACAAAACATTGCAAAATCGGAGCTTACGCTTGGTTATAATGAATCTCTGACTGAAATAATTGAGAAAATTGATTGTATATCAATTGACGATTTAAATGATATTGCAACAAAATATTTTTTCCCTGAAAATTGGAGTGCAATTATCTTTATATAGAATTTATTTTTATATTTGCAATAAATTGATTTCAGAGGGAAAAATGCAAAGATATTTTATTATCTCTTTACTTTTAATTCTTACGATATCTTGTAATAATCAAGATAATAACATTAAACTTACTCCTGACGAAGAAGAATATTATATTAAGGCTGGTGATTTGTTAGTGAAAGAATCATTTGACAGTTTAATGTCCAATGTAAAAAGAGCTGTTGAAGAAACTGGAATTAAGGGGGCTCTTAAATACTGTAATTTGAACGCATATCCTATCATTTATCACCTTGAAAAAACAAATAATGTCAGAATTCGAAGAACCAGCAATAAATTCCGAAACCCTGCAAATCAACCCGATAGTTTGGAGAAAGCCATACTTGAATATTATTCAAAATTATTAAATGAAGGAAAGAATCTAAAACCAATTATTAAGTCAATTAATAATGATATACATTTCTTTAAACCCATAATTATTATGGATTTATGCCTTAAATGTCATGGAAGTATTGGCAATGAATTAAAACTTGATTATTACAACACGATCACAGAATTATACCCATTTGACAATGCTACAGGTTACAAAGCTGGAGATTTAAGAGGGATGTGGCATTTAATAATGAAATACAGAAAACAATAATTTACTTGAATCTGATAGATTGAACAGTATTCATTCTCGAGGCTATTAAAGCAGGAATAAATGTTGAGACCAAAGCAAGAATGATTGTTATAATGATAATAGTCAGATAATGTTCAATATTTATGCTTATTGGAAGAGTATCGAGGAAATAAACTTCCCCTCTTAAATTTATTAGACTAAAGGTTTTTTGCAAAAATGAAAATAATAAAGCAAGGGAGCAACCAATGAAATTACCCATCAAAGCAATCGAAAGTCCTTGAAAAACAAAAATTCTTATAATGTGTTTTGGAGCTAATCCTAAGGCTCTAAGTATTCCAATTGAACGGGTTTTTTCGATAACAGTAATTAACAGAATGGTTAATACGTTAGATACTGCAACCAAACTAATAAGTCCAAGAACAATGGGAATAGGATCTTTTTGAAGTTCAATCCATGCAAATGCAGAGCTGTTTATTTCAAAAACAGTGAGTGTGTAATATTTATAACCAATGATTGATTGAATTTGTTCAGAAACAAAATTTATATTATTCAGATTATCAATCATCACATCAATTGAAGTTGCGCTATTGGGGGGAATCTGGAAAATATTTTGTGCAGATAAATATGGGATAAATACAATAGCATCATCATATTTGGCAAATCCTGTTTCGTAAATGCCTTTTATTTTGAATTTATCAATGTCTGGATAAGCAAGGCTACCATTTGGTGATTCCCTCATAGAATATAAAATAATATCATCTCCTAAATACACTTTTAATTTGTCTGCCATTCTTTTGCTTATTACAATTTCTTTTGCGGATTTATCTGAAAATTGGAAAGATCCTGAAACAAGGTTAGATTTAATATCGGTAATATCATTTTGAGTTTTATAACCTCTTATGAGAACAGCTTCAAGTGTATTTTTAAATTTTAATAAACCCTGTCTTTCGACAAAAGGAGCTATTGATTGAACAGCAGGGACATTAGATTTAATGTCTGAGATAAGATTTTCAGAATTATGTATTAATTTTCTTTCGAAAGCATTAATAGTAATATGTGATGTAAATTTGACTGCATTATCATAAAGAGCCTTTTCGAAACCTTCAAGCACTGAAAGCGAAATAATAAGAGCCATACTTCCCAAAGAAACACTGACAAGAGCAACAATTCTGACAAAGCCAAGAAATGAACTTTGCTCTGATGGTTGAGCCAGTCTTTTTGATATAAAATTATATATTTTTAAATCCATTTATGCAAATTAATAATAAGATTTTAATTTCTTATTATTCAAGATTATTAAATGAAAATATTCAGAAACTCCTTTTTTATTTAATTGAAATATTAAAATTTTCATTAAACATTAAAAAATTAATTAAATTAATTAATTGTTAACTGATTAAAATCAATATTTACAATTTAAATACGTAAATTATATTCTTTTATAAACTTAAATCTAAATTAGAGGTAAAAATGCGCAAGTGGCGTATCGAGGACTCAATCGAACTTTATAACATCAACGGGTGGGGGCAGAACTACTTCAATGTCAATGAGAAAGGCAATGTAGTAGTAACACCATCTGCAAATGGTGTAAAGATTGATTTGAAAGAATTGATAGATGAATTACTCATCAGGGATGTTTCACTACCTGTGCTTCTTAGATTTCCTGATATATTGGATAACAGGATTGAGACTATATCAAGCTGTTTTGAACAGGCATCCAAAGAATATGGTTTCAAAGGCAGTTATTTTAATATCTATCCTATAAAAGTAAATCAGGTTCGTCCGGTAGTTGAAGAAATTATGCGATATGGAAAAAAATTCAACATTGGATTGGAAGCCGGTTCAAAACCTGAACTGCATGCGGTGCTTGCCATCACTCAGAATCCTGAGGCACTTATAATTTGTAATGGGTATAAAGATGAGAGTTTCATTGAACTTGCTCTGTTAGCTCAAAAAATGGGCAAGAGAATTTTTCTTGTGGTTGAAAAATTAAACGAACTCCGACAGATAATCACAATTTCCAGAAGATTAAAAGTTAAACCAAATATTGGTATCAGGATTAAACTTGCAAGTTCAGGAAGTGGTAAATGGGAGGAGTCAGGCGGAGACCAGAGTAAATTTGGTTTAAATGCAAGTGAGCTTATCGAAGCAGTTGAGATAGCAAAATCCAGTAAAATTTTAGAACAGATAAAATTAATCCACTTTCATCTTGGGAGTCAGATAACCAATATCCGTAAAATAAAAAATGCTTTACGTGAATGCTCCCAATTTTATGTTCAGATGAAGAAACTCGGTTGTAATGTTGAGTTTGTCGATATCGGCGGAGGTCTTGGAGTAGATTATGATGGTACAAGGTCATTTTCACCCAGTAGTATTAATTACACAATTCAGGAATATGTCAATGATGCAATATATATGATACAGGACGCAAGCGATAAAAATGACTTACCGCATCCAAATATTATAACTGAGTCAGGCAGGTCTTTGACAGCCCATCATTCAATTCTTGTTTTTGATGTTCTCGAAACCACTACTCTGCCCGAATGGGATTATAACTATAAAATTACTGAACATGACCACGAGAACGTTCGTGAGCTATTCACCTTGTTAGAAAAATTAACTCATTCAACAATGTTTGAAACATGGCACGATTCCCAGCAAATAAGGGAGGATTCGCTTGATTTATTTAGTCTTGGAATGATTGATTTGAAGACAAGGGCGTTGATAGAAAGACTTTTCTGGAGCATTGCACGGGAAGTGTATCAGTTAAGTCTCGAATTGAAGCATCAACCAGAAGAATATAGACCACTTTCGAAAATGCTTGCAGATAAATATTTTTGTAATTTCTCCTTGTTTCAATCATTACCTGATTCATGGGCTATAGACCAGATATTTCCAATTTTACCAATTCATCGTTTAAATGAAAAACCCACAAGGGTTGCTACTATTCAAGATATAACCTGCGATTCCGATGGTAAGATCGATAATTTTATTGGAAGCCGTAACTTTTCACATTATCTGCCTTTGCACGAATTTAATGAGTCAGAGCCTTATTATCTTGGAGTTTTTCTTGTTGGTGCTTATCAGGAAATATTAGGAGATTTACATAATCTGTTTGGAGACACTAATGCTGTTCATGTGGTTGTTGAAGATGATGAATTCAAAATTAAACAGATAATTGACGGAGAAACTGTAGCCGAAGTTCTTGATTATGTGCAATATAATGCTAAGTCACTTGTCAGAACAATGGAGACATGGGTTACAACTTCTGTAAAACAGGGGAAAATAACAGCAGAAGAAGGGAAAGAATTCCTTTCTAATTATCGCTCTGGACTTTATGGATACACTTATCTTGAGTAAGACAGATGCTGAAAAATATAGATAACTATACAAAAACAATTATTTACGTAGGTATTGGCAATTTCGTAGCATTTTTGCTTTTTTTAGTAGCTTACTTTATAACTAAAGAGTTGTGGTATTTGATAGCTGCTGTTATAAATTTGATGACCATTTTTGTGGTTTTTTTTCTAATCAAAACTATGCAAAACAAAATTAAGTGATTTATAATGAGCATGAATATAAATGAAGATTTTTTACTTCCAAAATTAAGGGAAGATATAGCTTTTGAATTAGTTGATCAGGAAGATGAACAACAAGTCATTTTGTATGACCCAAACGGATATGCACGGCAACCTATCCAGATACCTTTTTCAATTGTCCCACTTTTGCAAATGCTGGATGGCACTTTTAAAAAAAGTGATATCGAAAATGTTTTGAAGGATGCAAATAGCGATGACATAGCTGAGATAATAGAGCCTATTTTCAATCTTATTTATTATCTTGACCATCTTGGCTTTCTTGAAACAGAAAACTACTATAATTTGAAAAATGAATTGGACGAATATCTTCACTCCCCCATAAGAAAGCCCGTATGTGCCGGGAACACTTATAGTGATAATCCTGAGCATTTGCAATCACAGATTAAAGCTATTTTAAATGCGAGAAAACCTGATGATATCAAACCTGACGCAGATTCTATCATAGTGCCTCATATTGATTTCAGGGTTGGCTTAGGTGCCCTAAAAACCTATGCCGCTGCTTATCATGCAATAAAGGATAAAAATCCCGAATTGGTTGTTATATTCGGAACATCCCATTATGCTTCGAGCGATTATTTTATGTTTACGGAAAAGGATTTTGAGACTCCTTTTGGTGTTGTTGAAACTGACAAGGATATAATTAATCAGTTAAAAACAATTAGTAACGGAAATATTCGCTTTGACGAGTTAGCTCATAAAAATGAACACTCAATTGAATTACAGCTTGTTTTCCTTCAATACTTGTTTGGTGACAAATTCAAAATATTACCAATTCTTGTTGGTTCTTTTCATAATTTTGTTCAAACTGACACACTTCCAAAAGATGACGAACATTTTCAGGAGCTAATCAGGAAACTCAAAGATCTTGTCATTCAGTCGGGCAAAAAAACTGTATATATTGCAAGCGTTGATTTTGCTCATATAGGGCGGAAATTTGGTGATGACTTTGATGCTGCACCCGAACTTGAAATATTACGTGAAGAAGACAAAATGTTGATTAATCACCTCATAAATTTTGAAGCTGATGAATTCTTCAAGAAAGTAGCAAAGAATAACGACCGAAGGAAAATTTGCGGATTGTCACCGATTTATTCAGTATTGCAGATGAATAAGTTCAGAGAGAGTAAATTTCTCGAGTATAATCAATGGGATGAAACTGAAACCAAGTCGGCTGTTTCCTTTGCCAGTATTGCTTTTTATGAATGATTTCTTTGAATCTACTTGGCAACAATTACTATTTCAGTTCTTCTGTTCAATCTTCTTCCAAATTCAGAATCATTGTCGGCGATAGGTCTTCTTTTGCCATAACCTGTTGTCTGTATTCTGTTTGCCTGAATGCCTTTTTTGAGCAGATATTTTTTTACACTTTCAGCTCTCTGGAGAGAAAGTCTGTCATTTATTGCATGACTTCCACGATTATCGGTGTGACCCTCTACAAGAATAACAACACTTGGTTTATTTTTCATAAATTCGGTTAAAACTTCCAATTCTGGGACTGAATCAGAGAGAATTGCACTATTTGTTTCATAAAGGAGATTTTCAATAATCAGTTTACGACCAAGTTCAATAATTGGAATGGTTTTGCGGACAAGTTCCCTCCTTTTTTCATTGAGAAGTGCAATATTAATTGAGTCGGGGATTGCTGGTTTCGAAGTTTTATATTTTATGGCATATAGATTTGTCAGTTGGGAAGAGAAATTATCCAGAATTGTTGAAAAAGGATAGTCTATATCATAATTTCTGCCTCTGGTTTTTTCGGAAATTAGCTTATAGTCTTTAAGTTTCGGGGGTGTGATAGTAAAGATTCTATAATCATAATTAACCATTTCCTTGATTATGGTTGAAGTGTTATAAAAAGTTTTTCCATCACCTTTTTCACCAACCTGATGATAGGGTGCATCTGTGATAAGAATGCCAACACGGTTTGCGGCAGGTCTGAATTGAATGTTTCTCAATTCTCTTAATGCTTCGAGTGCGTTTTCTTTCTCATCGCCACCCCCTGAAGCTCTGACGGGATTTAACCATGTTAGGAAAGTTACAACATTATCGGTCAGTTGATAGGTTTTTTCGACGTAGTCAGAAAAAAGGATAAGACCCAGACGATAATCAATACCTCGCCTGATTAAATTTGTGGCAAAATTTGAGATGTAATTCTTGACTGCGTCAATATGTTTTTGCATCGAGCCGGTAACATCAATAATAAAAACAAAATCAACCGGAACCCGCTCATTAACAGAAATTTTTTCGACGGAAATAATTTCTTTTTCTTCGTTATTTTCCATTACTTTCAGACTTTTGGGATAAAGTGTATCAAGAGGTTCCCCAGTCCTGTTAAAAGCTTCCACAATAATTTTAACAATTGGAAATCGGGCTATATCAACATTACGAATCGTAATTTCAACATTTGACTCTTTATATTTTACTGTGGCTTCCTGTAATAATTGTTTTGCTTTTATAACAGAATCTTCGGGGGTGTCTGTATCCTGAGAATATGAATTAATATTGAACAAGAATCCAAAAATTAGAATTAGTAAAATTTTGAAAAAATTAATCAGCATCGGATATTCTTCATCAAATTTTAACATGTAAATTTAAATTAAAACCCCCTGAATAGCAAAAATCCTTCAGAGGGTAAAAAAAATTCATCAATTATTTTAATAAATTATATTGTTAATCTTAAAACTGGCGAAATCATAAAGAAATTCTTTGTTTCATAGGGTCTTAAGCCTCTGAGCGGGGTTGCATACTTTCCTTCAAGATAGAACCAGTTGCCAAACAAAGGAATATGAATTTTACTCAACAATATTTGATTTGAATACTGCATGCTCAATCCAAATGGCCATGTAGATTGGCTTCTATACTCAGCTTTAAGGAAAATCCAGTCCCCCAACTCATTAGGTTTGTATAAATTTAGCCCTGTCAGACCAAAAGGAGTAAGATACTTATCATTGTACAATCCAACTTCTTTAACTTCTGAATAGGAGATACCCACATCAAATCTCATATAATGTTCTGGATTTGGTTTGTTGTTATCAATCCACCAATTATAGAAAACCGTAGCCTGACCGGTTGAGCGAAGCAATGGAACGATACCATCAAGACGTCCCTTTTCTTCGCCTTCCCAAAGGACGTCGTCTCTGAGAGGCGTAAATCCGTAATCTCCGGGTTTTATAATTTCATCCTGAATTTCTCTTAGGACTATTTCGGTATTTATATGGACACCAATCAAGGGATAGAAAGGCATATAGAAATCCAAACCAGCAACCAGCTTTCCGCCCGGACCTTGATTTAGAACTCTTGATGAGACCCAACTTAAAATTGTTCCTTTGTTGTCAATTCCACCGGTTATTCTATATCCGCCACCAAGATATGCATCAATTAAGTATGGAATGCCTTTGCTTGTTGCAGGGTCAAAATTTACATAAAGGGGTCTTTTCAGGACTACTTTTGATTCACCAGCAGACCAGAAAGGATAACCGATGTCATCACTACCTATCATATTTTTTAGCCAGAATCCTGTTTCTCCGATTTTCAAAGCCTGATCGAACAAAGATAATGTGAAAGCGTGATCTACATTTGTCGGGTACAGGTAACTTACGATCGTCGCTGCCTGAGTCTCAGTAACTGGAATTTCGGGTGGTATTTCCTGATAACAGTAATCTCGTATTGGAGTTGGATTTTGGTCTTTATAAATAAAAGATGTATAACCATTGATAATATCTCTTAATTTCACACCTAAATATCTATCAATTTCAACAGCATTCATTGTTGCCTTCCCACAGGTAACAAGCAAAATGTCGTATGGTAGAGAATTATTGTTTCTTGGAGCAGCGAGAATTTCAATATCAGATTTGCTTAATAAATTAGCATCATAACCGCTCAATCTGAAAGCTTGATAAATTTGTAGCTGCAAATCAGTTTCGCAAACTCTCCATCTTGGGAAATACTTTCTGATTTCAGGATCAACTGTGGTCAATGAATCAATTATTGCTCTTCTGTCAACCGCTTCTGCTTTGAAATAACTAACAAATGCAAGAAGTAATAATGTTATTGATAATATCTTTTTCATATTTATATGCCTGTTTATCCTTTAATATTCATTTTTTGATTTTTGAATGTAAATCAACTTTAAAAGTTAACTATTAAACGTGCCGATGGAACGAAAACGCTTTTGCTTTCCCATTTATGTGGCTGACTCTTGAAAGCGGAGAAGAATCCCTTTGCATCAAGCCGAAGGGCAAGAGTTTTTTCGATGATTGGTATTTGTAACCACAAACCAGTGCTAAGCGATTCATCAAAATACTGAACAAAGGCTCCAAAAGGAGTAATGATATTCTTTGTCATAAACTCGATTCTTCCGGATATGCCTCCGATAGTCTCATCGTCGAGCTTTCGGAATTTTAACTTATTAATTTCGCCGGATGAATCCAGATCGTTATACCATCGTTCTACGTTATAAATAGTTCCGCCAATACCGAATCTGAACCAATAGTTCTGGTCAATAGCAATAGCAAATGTATAATGAAGTTGTGCATTAAGTCGGACAAGAAAATCAAAATCCTCGAGCAGCAAAGTTAAATTCGGGTCGTAATTATTTGGATCAATTCTTCTGTTTTTGTATTTAGATTCGTTAGCATCACCGAAAACATAGCCAAAATTGAATTTAAAAATACCACTTTTTGGAATAACCTTGAAAGGAAAATCGAAGCTACCAGTTATACCGAAACCACCATAAGTGAGCTTTCTGTCAATATTATAAACATCTTTGCCCATTGATGCCCAACCGTCAGTGGGTAGAATTAATCCAAGTTTAACGCTTTCCCAGATAGCACTTAGGCTCATTCTCTCACTCCAGAAGGAGGGGTAATTGATATCATCTATACCATACCGCAATTCAAGTCCAAATTTAGGAAGGTTTATGTTGCTACTTGAAGCGGAATCAATTATAACTGTATTATTTTCAACATAAGTTGGTTTTGCATATCTCTTCCAGCTAATCAAATCAGGGCTAACGATAACTTCATTTTCTTTAAGACCATAATCAAGAGCCTGACCCTCGGAGATTCTAACGAAGTTTTGGATATCATAAGAACTTGCATCATTTTCAATGCTAATTAAAGATGAAGATTGGCCAAACTTTCTTGGAGCAAACCATTCAGGATTTCCTATACCTTGGGCATCCATTGTCATATTAATAATATTACCCTGAATCAATGAATTAACCATAAGGTCATACAAATTATCTGAGGTGAAACTTGTATCGAGTTTGAATGCTTTCAATTCATCATAGGTGTAGATATTTGTATTTCGGACATTTTGTAGATGGTCTTCGATTGTGCCACGTCTGGCGGTAGTAACTAAAAGTGCAATTATTGTGTTAGGTATTTGTCCTAAATTTGGACGGGTAGTAACAAGATAGGCTGATTCTACCACTTGAACATCAATGTCTTTATTCTTATAAAAAGTATAAATACCTTCGAGAACTTCTTTTGCAGGAACCAGTTTACCTGCATTGATAATGTCAGTGGTAATTTGATTTATATCATCATCATTTTTGACGCCTTGCTCAATAATATATCTAACTTCTTCTTCAACAGTTTTTAAGATGCTTTCATCTGTACTAACCCCTGATTTTGCTTGTTCACTCAATCTGATTGCCTTTCGAACATCTTGAATGTTATCAATTCTATAAATAGATATTGTTCCAAATCTATAATTACTGAATCTTGATAATACTGCTTCCAAATCACCATTTGATGGTTCAAAAGCCTGAGCAAGCAATGAAATTGGTAATAACATTAAAGCAAGATTTAATAAAATTATTTTCGTTCTCATTTTTTTCCCAAATTCATTATTTTAAATAATAAATATTTTTTTATAAATTGTTAATTATCTAGTTCTTCTTCCACCTGTACCACTGGGAGTTGTTCTCTGGGTACCTGTTCCAGCTTTCTTTACTTCTAATGAAAGGTTAGCTGTTAAATTTTTTGTGGCAGCTTTAGATCGTTGACCATTGCATTTATTATAGGCTTCACCAATTATTGTTAAAACTATGGACCCGTCAAGAAAAGGTTTATCTCTTGGAATATTTGATAAACTAATATCAAATGTAAGAGTATAATTTTCATCTTCCTGAACTATTTCGGGATCTGTAACCAAATTTGCTGTACCCTCAAAGTCACCTTTAAATGTAACATTACCGGAAGCTTTCAAATTAACATCAGCACTTGAAGTGGATGATTGACCATCCCTTGGTTGTGTAACTTTAATTTTCTTTATTGTAATTCTATATCTTCCGCCTGTAATTTCAGATGGAATTATGCTTATTTCTGAGGTGTTAATCCTCGGCTCTTTTTGAACAATTTCTATTGTTTTTAATGGAAATATATCTAATTCAGTTCCTGTAATAGGTTGTTGCCAAACAACTTTAATCGTTGCTTCTTTTGTTTTACAACTAAGAAATATTGCTTTTTCACCGATAACAGAGAGTCCTTGAATGGGTGGTCTTTGCTGTTCCAAATCTGTGGTTAAATATATCCTGAATTGTTCAGGTCTGATCTTTCCGCCAGAATTAGGTACAAAATTAAAAACTAAAAATGGATCACCATAACCAATTAAATTTAATCTACTAACCAGTTCATTTTCATTAGTAACTGTTAATCCAGTTTTAAATACATCAAGGTCAATTTCAGCGGTGGCTTGAGGCATACTGCCCAGTCTGTGAGTCATTTGTATTGTATATTTTCCTTCAGGTAATTCTCTGTCTAAAACTGCTCGATAAGTTCTTTTACCGCCGGGTGCAGGTTTTGCGGCAGTTGCAACAATTTCATCCAGAGGTCTCAGATTAGCTTTTGCAACTGTGGAACCGGATTCATCTTTGACGACAGCTTCCACCTGATTCGAGCCTGCTCCCTGAAATGGAGCAATGGCAAATTCGAAAGCAGCCGGCAGTTTATCAAATGTAGCAATAGAAGCATCTGGAGGAAATACCTCTGGCTTGGAAATTTGTGTTTTAGGTGTGATAACCCTGATATTGAATTCAATGCTTCCTCTGTTTTGAGCAAAGTTTGAGGACATACCCGGTGCAAGAAGAGTTGCAATGTAGCCATATAATTCAATTTTACTTATATCTTCAGTTGGATTATCGCCTTGTGCGGCAAGTTTCTTTGAATTTTCGAGCATTTCATTGAATTTTTCAGGATTGCCTTCGACACTTAAGATTTCGGAGGGCGGCAGATTAAATCTTTCCAATTTGGAAACAAGTTCCTTCCTGACTTTCATCAAGTCCTTAACGGTAAGGGTAACGGTACCGATATTAACTTTTGTATCCTCACGTACATTCAATGGATTTTCATCAGCTCTGACGCCAAGAATTCTGTTTGTTCTGGAAGCAAATCTAAGTTTATACCATCCTGCTCTTGATGGTGGTTGAAAATTCACAACAAAAGCACGTTTTTTAAGAGAAGATCCACTTAAACCAACTCTTTTCAAAGATTCTTCCCTTGAATAGAAGAAAACGCTGTCTTCCTTATTTGGGGGAGAATAGCTCGGACCGACCACCAGTTCTGATTCACGTGGATAAACCGGCTCTAATGACTCAACCGAAACATTGCTTAGATCAATTCTCTTCATAGTCTCGGTTTTGTCTAAAACCAATTTTCTTAGTGAGAGGAATTCCCATTCGGAGCCATCAGCGGCTTGAACTTTCTGACCCGGTTGGAATTTATCAAACTGAATACCACCTTTCCTCAATTCTTCGTCAGTAGGGAAAATTGGAGCGTTTTCCGGATCCTGATTGGGACTATAGAAAATTTGATATTCGAGTTCCTGAACATTGCTAAGCTGAATGTATTTCTCGATTCTTTCAACGTATTCCTTTTCGCTTTCTCCTTCCCTTCGTTTAATTTCTGCAGTTACGTCAGTAACACCAACTTCGACAATGTATTTTCTGTAGGATTTAATATCAGCTCCCATGACTTCCCTGATGTTGACCCCACTTGGTGGGATAGTGATTTCGTCCTGAGGCCTGGTGTTGATACCTTCAGTTCCGGCACCAGATTGCAACTGAGAAAGAATACTTTCAACTATTTTCATAGTTTCGCGTTGTTTTTGGATTAAGCTCTGCTCTGCTTCGTCACGCTCGACAATGATAATGAGCAATTCGAGCACAACTGCAAGATATAATACGAAATATACCTTACCGGCACCTCCTCCTTTACCCATTGTTATATCCTTTAATAATTTTGAACTTTCGTGAATTATGGAAAAACTTATTAATTGCGGTAGATAGGGCTTCTATACTAAGTCTCTCCTCGTTTATAATATGTTTAAATAATAAGTAATTTAATACCATTTTTTTGCTTATTTGTTCTTAAAGATTATCTAATTTACAAATTATTGTAATTCTATAATAATATTTTTTGCTTTTTTTTACTTTTGATATTTCCACAAAACGAATATAATTTTTTTCATTATGTTAAGATATAGTTCAATTTGCTATTTTTTTGTAGTTCAATTTAAGTTAAATATGTAGTGGTAGCAACTACAAATTTATTTTTTTTCTTATTTTATTATTTATTGTCTTAATTTGCAAATGGGGATTATTTTTATTCAGGAATTTTAATGACAAAAATAGCCTTGATACTTGCCGGTGGCACTGGAGCTAAACTATGGCCTAAAAGTTTCGAAAAACAGCCAAAGCAATTTGTTCATTTCATTGGAGAAGGAACAATGCTTGTTAATACTTATCTCCGATTGATGCCGGTTTTTCCTCCGGAAAATATATTTGTTGTTACCCCACAGCAATTTAAACATTTAGTATCTGAACAATTACCAGAACTACCTGAGGAAAATATTATTCTTGAACCTTTTCCCAGAAATACTGCTCCGTGTATTGCTCTTGCACTGACACAGCTTTCGAAAAAATTTGACAAAAATACAATTGTAGCCACTTTTCCTTCCGACCATGTTATATATAATATCAGGGAGTTCCACCACAGTCTCGATGTTGCAATAAATGTTGCAAATGAACGAAATGGGATAGTAACTCTTGGGATCAAACCCACCCGACCCGAGACATCCTATGGATATATTCAGGTGAAACAGAATTCTCAAGATCTGGGTTTTCTTTATGATAATGGAGTCAGATATACAACAACTTTTGCAGAAAAACCTGATTTAGAAACTGCAAAAAGATTTTTAGAAACTGGCGATTTCCTTTGGAATAGTGGTATTTTTGTATTCAAGTATGATGAATTCTGGAGGGAATTCGATTTATATTTACCTGATCAGAGCAAAATTTTCAAAGTTTTGAAGAAATTTGTTGGAAAAGAGTCCTATCCAATTGCCCTTGAAGATTCATATAAAAAAATTGACTCAGTCTCAATTGACTATGCTATTTTGGAAAAAGCTAATAATGTTTTTGTTGTTGAATCCTCATTCAACTGGAGTGATTTAAGCAACTGGGATGAGGTTTACAGGCTATCTATGAAAGATGGGAGGGATAACTTCATTGAAGGAGATGTCATAACAATAAACGTTACAAATTCTTATATATATTCCGAAGAGAAATTAGTTGCCATTTCTGATCTTGAAAACATTATTGTCGTTCACACAGAAGATGCTTTATTAATATGCAGGCGGGGAAAATCAGAAAATGTGCAGGAAATAATTGATTATATGAAAAGGAAGCAAATCATTAAATTTATTTGAAATTATGCGTTTTCTGAAAAAAATTATTATTTTCATTTTATTTTTTTGTTTTATAATATTTATCTTTTCTTGCAGTTCCACAAAAAAAATATCAGAGAGCACATCACAATCCTCCAGTAAGAATGATTATACTGACGAGGAGGAAACTATATATGAATTAGGCTTGGCGTCTTATTATTCATCTATTTTCGAGGGGAGGGCAACTGCCTCTGGTGAAATATATGCGGGTAGTGAACTGACGGCTGCCCATAAGAGATTACCATTTGGAACGATAGTCAAGGTAAGAAATCTGAAAAACAACAAAATCGTTACTGTTAGGATAAATGACAGAGGACCAACGAAGGCTGATAGAGTTATTGATTTATCATATAAAGCGGCTGAAATTTTGGATATGATAAAGGACGGAATAGTAAAGGTTGAAATAATTATCATTAAAAAATGATATATTGAATTTTTTGAATTGGTTAAAATCAAAATGAAAAGGATATTAGTTACTTCGGCTTTACCTTATGCAAACGGATTTATCCACCTTGGACACTGTGCTGGTGCCTATCTGCCAGCAGATATTTATGTTAGATATCTCAGGCTTTCGGGCAAGGAAACGTTATGGGTTTGCGGCTCAGATGAGCATGGTGTTGCTATAACAATAGCAGCTGATAAGGAAAAAATTTCACCTCAACAAATTATTGATAAATACCATTTAGCAAATAAAGAGGCTTTTGCAAAGTTTGGAATGTCCTTCGATATTTATTCGAGAACGTCATTGCCAGTTCATCATAACACAGCCAGAGAATTTTTTAAAGATTTTTTGAAAAAAGGAATTTTGGAGGAGAAGGAAGAAGAGCAATTTTTTGATTCAGAGGCAAAGATATTTTTACCCGACAGATATGTGGAAGGTATATGCCCAAATTGCGGTTATGAACATGCCCGGGGTGACCAATGCGACAATTGCGGTGCATATTACAATCAGTTAGAGCTAAAAAATCCAATAAGTCTTGTATCAGGAAAAACACCCGAAGTCAAGAAAACAACACATTGGTATTTCAAGTTTAATTTATTTCAGGATTTTCTGGAAAATTATATTGAGTCCCATTCTAAAGATTGGAAAGATAATGTTCTCCAGCAAACAAGAAGCTGGCTTAAACAGGGAATCAGTCCCCGTCCTATAACCAGAGACCTCACATGGGGTGTGAAAATTGATGGCATTGATGGATTACCACCAGAAAAAACCAAAGGAAAAGCTCTTTATGTTTGGTTTGAAGCGGTTCTTGGATATATTTCCATAACAAAAACCTATGCCCTCGAAATGGAATACCTTGGCAAAGGGAAAGCAGATGATTGGAAAAAATGGTGGTGCGATAATGAAACACGTTATATTGCTTTCATCGGAAAGGACAATATTGTCTTTCATACATTGATTTTTCCTGCCCTGCTGAAAGCAAGGGGGGACAATTACATACTTCCGGACAATGTTCCTGCTAATGAGTTTCTGAATCTGGAAGGACAAAAATTCTCAAAATCAAGAAACTGGAGTATTGATCTGAAAGATTTTCTCCAGGATTTTCCGGATAGTTCATATATTGATTCCTTACGATACACTCTTGCAATGAATTTTCCAGAGACAAGAGATTCGGATTTTACATGGAAGGATTTTCAGTCAAGAAATAACAATGAACTCTCTGCCATTTTCGGGAATTTTGTCAATAGGACTTTACAGTTCATTAACAAAAACTTTGACAGTGCAGTTCCATGCTTGCCTGATAAGTTTAAGGATTTGAAAGAGGACTGGAAAACACTAATATATAGCCTCTGTAAAAATTATAAAAAAGATACTGACTTTTTTAATAATCTTGATGACAGCTTTAAGCAAATCTATGGAGATAATGATTTTAACCTTTTAATATCTCTATGTTCTGGGCTTAAACTTATCAATGAAAATTATGAAAAATTCAGGTTTCGAGACGCCATTACTGAAACAATGAATATTGCAAGAGCGGCTAACAAGTATTTTAATGATGAAGAACCATGGAAAACAATCAAGACTGACACTGATAAATGTGCTAAAACTCTCTATGTGTGTGCCCAGCTTGTATATACTTTGTCGGTGCTATTTTCCCCAATTGTCCCTTATACAAGTGCTGAAATCAAGACCCTATTAAATAGAGATACTTATGCCGGTGAGCCTTCGGATATTTTTAAGGAAATGAATTTCTGGAATGAATCAATACTGCCCAACCTACCAGAAGGACTAAAAATAAACAATCCCCGAATATTGTTCAAAAAAATTGAAGATGATGTTATTCAGAATCAGATTAACAAATTAGGTGATAAACACCAGACATCCAAAGCAGCTGAAGAAGAATTAATCACTATTGATTATTTCAAAAATGTGAAATTAAAAACAGCTAAGATAGTAGCCGCTGAAAATGTCAAGAAGTCAAAGAAATTGATAAAGCTTCAAGTAGAAATTGGAGGGGAACACAGGCAAATTGTAGCTGGAATAGCTGAGCATTATAAACCCGAAGAACTTATCGGCAAGACTATTGTGGTTGTTTCGAACCTTGAACCAGCAAAATTGATGGGTGAAGAATCCCGTGGTATGCTATTAGCAGCAAATTCTCCTGATGGAAAGTTATCAGTTATTACTCTTTCTGACGATAGTATTCCCACAGGTTCCGAAGTGAGATAAAGTTAATCATTTTTTTTTGAAGAAAATTAAATCAATTAATCAATTAACATTAATTTATTTATGAGTGAAAAGGTAAACTATTGGGATTATATCGGTGTTGATACTTTACTAAATTTGCAGCATCCAAAGACTAATTATGAGGACGAGCATATTTTTATTATATATCACCAGATAAGCGAATTGTTTTTTAAACTTATTATTAATGAGTTGGCTTTACTAACTGATTTGAATAAGAAACAGTTTCTTGAACCTGATAACTGGATAAAAAGAATTGGCAGGGTGATTAATAATTTTAATATTCTCACTGATAGTATTAGTGTTCTTATGCCGGAATATCCAGTATTCCATAAATCGAAACAAATTTTAAGTGATTCTGATATTTCTTCTATGTCAGTTAAATGTTTTGATAACAGCCAGTTCCTGAAATTTCGTGAAGCCTTGGTTCCAGCAAGTGGTTTTCAAAGCTTACAATACAGAATGATAGAAATAATGTCCACCCAGCTTAAAAATCTTGTCCATCCCTCGAAAAAAGAAGAGCTGAGAAATGAGGAGAATATCGAAAAAATATATCCAAATCTTTACTGGAAGTTTGGTGCCAGAATAATTAAGAATGAAAACCAAACCAAGTCGGAATTACTCGAAAAGGCAGAAACATTAATAGAATTTGAAAATAAATACGATGAATATTTATTAAATTTGGCAAAGGAATACGAAAATAAAAATCTGTTTTATTTACATAATAATTACATAAATAAAAATGATAAAAGCACTGCTTTAAAAATCAGAAATATTTTGGCCTATTATGATGCGATCGTAAATCGCCATTATAAAGGTGTTCATTATGGATTAGCCTACGCTCATCTTAAAGATTCCACAGGAACTGGTGGAACAAATTGGCATCAATATTTATCCATCAGCAAAAACGAGATTAGTTTTTTTTGATTTTGAATTATAATTTGTTCGGCCTAACTCCTTATTTACTTTGTATTTTTGTCAGTTATAGCTCCGGTTTTCAAATCAATCAAGACTGAATTATCGGGGGTTGGATCGTTCCATATTCCTTCGAGAAGCGAAGCAATCAATTTAACATTATTATCAGGATATGCCTTCAATTGATTTAATGTTTGAGTAACAACAGGGGTAATCAGTTTTGGTTCGTCTCCCTGATAGTAAGCTACTAATGATTGAGTAACAATAGGCTCGAGCAAAGCTGCTGAAGTTTCATCAGCCCCAAGTTGTTTTAACTGGGCAATGACAAGTGCAGGGAAACCATCCAGAAGTTTATTCAAAGCGTATTCCTGAAAAGATTTACCACCAAGATTATATTCAATAGTAGATATCCTTTGAGATTCGATGTTTACTGTTTGTTTATCTTTGTCAATTTCTACGCTTCTAATTGGGCAAGGAAAAGTAACCGTTGAGCCTGTTTGAACATCAAAAATGTAAGAACCAGAAATATCAGCTTTTGATATATCCTGAGCGTGATGATGACCTGTAAAGATTATTTTTAGACCAGCATTTGCGAGTTCTTTTTGAAGATTCAGGTAGTCAGTGAATAAATATTCAGCAAAAACCAAAGCTTGTCCGGGGAAATGATCAACCAAACCGTGGTGAGCCATTGCAATAGGCATAATATTTTTGGATTTTGCTTCTGCTAATTTTTCTTTCAACCATGTCAATGTTGCTGAGGATATTCTTCCGCCTGTTGTAGAATGGTCCTGACTTAAATTATTTTCATAAATACAACCATCAATTGCAAAAAGCCAAAAATTTGAGTTTAACTCAACAATATATGACAGAGAGTTATTATCTCTGTATTTTGCTTCACTAAATCCGAAATTCTTATATATCTCAGCGAATTGAGCTGCTGTGATATGGTCAATTTTCTGTTTACCCCCAGTTGAAGGGTATTTATAAGAATGTGGGTTTAAAATATCGTGATTTCCCGGTATCACAAAAACTTTTTTGCCCTTTGCTTCCAGTTGAGCGAGAAGACCAGCTAACATCTCGTGGTTAACTTTTTCACCATCTTTTGTCAGGTCTCCCGGAATAAGAACGATATTAGATGGTAGAGATGAAATAGTGTTTAGAGCAGAGTTTGAAATTGCCTGACTTTCGGCTATCATTTTTCTATCGCTTGCCAGATATTTTTCAAATTCTTCTCCTGAAATGCCAAGGCTCGGGTCATAAAAGTGAAGATCAGTAACAACAGAGATTTTTAATTGAACCGGGTCTTTGGGTGTATTTGATGTATTATCATTACACGAAAAAACAAATATTAACAAACAGAATAAAATTACACTTAAAATTGACTTTGAAATTAGATTTTTCATAACTTATCTTAAATATTACTGAAACGAACGATTAAATTTAATGAAACATTGCTTAAATTCTGTTAAAAATTAAAGAATTTTTTTTGTTGCGTCTTTGATTAAGTTTTGAAATATAACGCCTGATACTATTAATAAAAGTCCAACAAATGATGAAAATAGAATCTGTTCTTTCAAGATTAATGAAATGAAAAATAATGACAGAAAAGGAGACAGAAAAACTAAATTGCTTATTTTAACGGTTGTATCACTGTATTTCAGAGCTTTCAACCAAAATACAAAAGTAATTCCCATTTCGAATAAACCAACATAAGAGGCAGCGATAAATCCCTTTAAAGATGGTATCTGCGATGTATTCATTGAAATATTATGAATTAAAATGAACAAAAGACCGAAAACGAAATTCATAAAAAGTTTTATTGTTCCATCTCTGCTATCCTTTATGCTTAAAACCCAGAATAATCCCCAAACAAGTGAACTCGAAAGAGCGAGTGCAACTCCTTCTGGATTCTGGAATTTTAAATCCAAAAGATTGCCCTTTGTTGTTATGACCGCCACCCCTGAAAAGCTGATTAATAAAGCTAAAAAGCTCGATAGTTTTATCTTTTGTTTCAATATTGGAATTGATAGCAAAGATACGACAATTGCCCACGTGTAATTTAGTGTTAAAGCTTCTTGAGCAGGAAGTAAAGAATAAGCTTTAAAGAGTATTATATAATATAAAAAAGGATTCAGAAATCCCATCAGAATCGAATATAACACTTGATTGAAGGACTGTCCTTTTAAGAGGGAAAATTTTTTTTCAAACATCAAAATAATTAAAAGTGTAATAACCGAAACAGTGCTTGAGATAAGAAGTAAATTTGTGTAATGAAGCTCTGTTAGTGCTATTTTGAAAGCTGTTGCAACTGTTGACCAACATAAGACTGATAAACTGGCAAAAATATATGCTTTGATTTGATCTTGCATTTTTAATTATTTTAACCAACAAATTTATATAACATTTCAGTTGTTTAACAATTTAAGAACTTTTTTCTAATTTTAACGTAATCTAAATTGTAAATTGTAAGATGAAGAAAAGGTGATATTATGAAAACAAAGAAGATTTTGGCGACGGTGCTCATTATTATTGGGATTGGTCTATTAATGGATTCCTTCAATGTATTTGACTTTGGGGAATTAATTGGAAATTGGTGGCCTCTGATATTGATTTTTTTTGGGGTCAAACTTATGATAGAGAGGAAACCATTTACTATGTTTCCGATAATTCTAATGATTATTGGAATACTATTAATTGTGAACAATATAAATATTCTACCAATAGGTTTCTGGGATGCTTTCCTTCCTCTAATATTTATTCTTATCGGTATATGGATAATATTTGGCAGATTTCCAGTTGGTAAGTCAAACGTTTCCGGGGATGAACACACGATAAATTATTCAGCAGTGTTTTCAGGACTTAAGCAAATAGTAAATTCAGATGATTTTCGGGGAGGAAATATCACCGCATATTTTGGAGGAGCAGATGTTGACCTGCGTAATGTAAAAGTGATTAATGATAATATCGAGATAAACCTGAATGTAAGCTTCGGAGGTATCGAATTAAAAGTTCCTGTAAACTGGGTTTTAATTATCAATGGTTCACCATTTTTTGGTGCACTGGAGAATAAAACTCATCCATATAATTTATCTGACGAGGAAATGAAAACTGTTAAAATAAATTATAATATTTCTTTCGGTGGAATTGAAATCAGGAATTAAAATCAAATATCCCTTTTATCGTAAATAATGAATTTTGGTTGGGATTTTGATAATGAGCGAAGCAGCATTAGCAGAAAAAAAAATAATTTTGAGCGGAATTCAACCTTCCGGAAATCTTCATATTGGTCACTTAACCGGAGCAATAAAGAACTGGGTGGATTTGCAGGATGAATATAACTGTTATTTCACAATTGTTGATCTTCACGCAATAACAGTAAAGCAGGAACCTGCAATGTTAAGAAAATGGACTCTTGACCTTGCAGCAATGTTTTTAGCTTGCGGAATAGACCATGAAAAATGCACATTATTCATTCAATCACACGTAACCGAACATGCCCAGCTTGCATGGATACTTAACTGTTTTACCGGTATGGGGGAATGCAGCAGGATGACACAGTTCAAGGACAAATCTCAACAACATGCAGAAAATATCAATGTTGGTTTATTCGCCTATCCAGTGTTAATGGCTGCAGATATATTGTTATATCAGTCAGACCTTGTGCCCGTAGGAGAAGACCAGAAGCAACATCTTGAATTAACAAGAAATCTTGCCCAACGTTTTAATTTTTTATATTCTGATACTTTCAAAATTCCAGAACCTTACATACCACCTGTTGGTGCGAGAATCATGAGTCTTCAGGAGCCAACCAAAAAAATGTCAAAATCAGACGAGAATCAAAAGGCTACAATTTTTTTAACTGACTCAGACAATGAAATCATTAGCAAAATTAAAAGAGCTGTAACAGATTCAGGTTCAGAAATAAAATATTCTCCTGAAAAACCGGGAATTTCAAATCTGATGACTCTCCTTTCTTTAGCTACTGGTAAATCTTTCAAAGAAATCGAGGAAGAATTCAAGGGTCAGGGTTATGGAGAATTTAAATCGGAGGTTGCCAATTCGGTTGCAAAGTGGATTAATCCTATCAGAACAAGGTTTTTGGAAATAAGGTCGAATGAAAAGCATCTAAAGGAAATTTTATCCTATGGAGCTGAATCAGCCAGACGTCAGGCCTCAAAGACCCTTCGAAAAGTATTCAAAAAAATAGGCTTTGTTCAGTTATAAAAAAAAGAATAGAATACCGAAAAATAGTTTTAGTATTAAAAATAAATTTGGTAATTTTGCAATTCTAATTGGGTCCGTAGCTCAATTGGGAGAGCGCTAGAATCGCACTCTAGAGGTCGTGAGTTCGAATCTCATCGGATCCACGACAAATAATTTGCCCTGTGGTGTAACTGGCAACACGTCTGACTCTGGATCAGAAGAGTCCAGGTTCGAGCCCTGGCGGGGCAGCCAACTCTTTTAATTAATTTTTACCTAAATAGATAATAAATCGTAGGGAAGAAGTGGTCGCTACGGGATTTGAACCTGTGACCTTTCGCGTGTGAGGCGAACGCTCTGGACCAGCTGAGCTAAGCGACCATCAAAAATTATTCGTTTTTTACTGCTGTTAATTTTTCTTTTATTCTGTTCAGGATGTATGTTTCCCAGTACCCATTGGATTTCCAGAAATGAACACGGTGGGTAACGTAATTTTCAAAGCCACTGATTTCGCCGCGTAAAAGCAAATATACGCTTCCGTCGCTTTTTTCTTCAATGTTAAAGACATATTTCATTCTACCCGTCATCCATCTCCCACCTCTTATCAATGGCAATTCAAGACTGTATCTTTTCAGTACATCGAATGTTGAATCGAGCCCAACACTAAAAACGCAATAATCGGATTCCACCTTTCCTTTGAAAAAGCCGTCATCTGTTTGTGAATACTTTTCCTGTGCTATCATACAATTCAAATCAATTATAGACTGTTTAACAGCATTCCAAACAGATTCGAAGGAATTTTGATAAGTTGCTTCGTATTTTTCTTTGTAATATCTTAAACGGTCAGGTATTTTTGATTCTCCTTTGTCCGACTCTTCAAATTCTTCAAGTTCCTGCTTTTTTTCTTTTTCTTGCACTTGTTCTTTTTCTTTTTTGGGAGTTGATTCTTCTTCGAGAATCTCCTCTTCCTGAGCTAAAAGAACAAAATTAGTATTATTACCCTGATAGAAAAAGGGCAGTGTTAAAAATATTAAAAAAACAATAAAAGATTTCATTTTTCCCTCACAATAATCTTCAGTATTAATAACGATTAAAGCATAAAAATATAAAGAAAAAAGCTGAAATACAAACAAAATCAGAAAATTCTACGTAAATTTGTTGTTTTTTTATTAACATTTTAATTATTTTTTCGTAAGATAAAATTATGTTTAATTTTTAGGATTAAATTAATGCGTAGTATTTTATATTTAATTATTTCTTTATTTGTAACATTTAGTCTCTTCGCTCAGGAAGCAAGATTATTAAGATTTCCAAATGCTTCAAAGGACCAGATAACCTTTGTTTATGCCGGGGACATCTATGTAGTTTCAAAAGATGGTGGTCTTGCCAGAAAAATAACAAGTTCTGAGGGAATAGAAATGTTTCCTCGTTTTTCTCCTGACGGCAAAACAATAGCTTTCACTGCTGAATACGACGGGAATAGAGACATTTATACTATACCTTCCCAAGGTGGTGAACCCAAAAGATTAACTTATAGTATGGATATTCCTAATCTACCCGAAAGAATGGGTCCTGATGAAATTATTATGCATTGGACGCCAGATGGTAAAAAAATCCTGTATCGTTCAAGGCATGAAAGCTGGAATGCATGGACCGGTCAGCTTTTTTTGATTTCTGTTGATAATGGATTACCCGAAAAGATTAAACTTCCACGAAGTGGTTTTGCATCATTGTCACCAGATGGAAGCAAAATTGCTTATAATAGAGTTTTCCGTGAATTTAGAACATGGAAGCGTTATCGTGGCGGTCAGGCTGATGATATCTGGATTTATGATTTCAATACAAAAAAATTAG
Source organism: uncultured Hyphomicrobiales bacterium (assembly GCA_964473465.1). Lineage (GTDB taxonomy): Bacteria > Bacteroidota > Ignavibacteria > Kapaibacteriales > UBA2268 > CALHRB01. The sequence continues at coordinate 205,236 of CAYYPE010000004.1, read as the reverse complement.
AAAATATAACAAACAATCCAGCTCAGGATATCATACCAATGTGGCATAAGGATAAAGTTTATTATATTTCAGACCGTGATCATACAATGAACCTCTTTTGCTATAATCTTACGACCAAAGAAAATAAAAAGATTACGAATTTTGATAAGTATGATGTAAAATTTCCATCCATCGGAACTGACTTCATTGCATTCGAAAATGGTGGATATGTATATTTAATGGATTTGAACACAGAAAAGGTAGAAAAAGTTTCAATTCAGATAGCAGAGGACTTTCCAATTGTAAGGTCAACGATTAAGAATGTTAAAGAAAACATCGTATCTTTTGAAATATCACCTGATGGCAAAAGGGCTCTTTTCTCGTCCCGTGGGGAAATATTTACTGTCCCTGCGGAAAAGGGTAACATTCGTAATTTGACAAATTCTCCAGGAGTTCATGACAGAAATCCTGTCTGGTCGCCCGATGGAAGATGGATTGCTTATGTTAGTGATGAGTCAGGTGAGGATGAAATTTATATTATAAAGCCAGACGGCTCAGAAAAAACAAGAATTTCCACAGATGGAAATGTTTATCGCTACAATCTGAAATGGTCACCAGACAGTAAAAAATTACTTTGCTCAGACAAATCAATGCAGCTATATTATTATGACATTGATACAAAGAAAAGAACTAATATTACTAAATCAAAGGTCTGGGAGATTACCGATTTTACTTGGTCTCCCGATAGCAAATGGATTGCTTTTACTGATGCTCCGAATGTTACAGTTAATTCCATTATGCTATACTCATTATCGGACGGTAAAACCACTAATATCAGCCACCCATTTTTTGAGAGTAATTCTCCTTGTTTCTCAGAGGATGGAAAATATTTATTTTTTGTATCAGACCGAACTTTCAATGCGACAATAAGCAATATAGAATGGAATCCTTCTTTCAACAATATGTCCACAATTTTTGGAGTTACCCTGCAAGATTCCCTGAAGACACCTTTTGTTTTCGAAAGCGATGAAGCAGAAATTATAACTGAGCAAAAAGAAACAAAAGAAACCGACAAAGATAAAAAATCCGATAAAAAGGATGAAAAATCTAAAGATGGAAAAGACTCCAAAAGCAAAGATATTATTATTCATTTAGACGGCATTGCCGATAGGGTTTTCGAACTTCCTGTTTCAGCTGGTAATTATTATAATCTGACTTCAGTAGGGAATAAACTATATTACGTCAAATCCGGGCTTGGAAGAAAGTCTGCTCTTAATGTCTTCGATCTTGTTGAACGCAAGGAAAGCGAAGTAGGTGATTTTTCGGCTTATGAGATTTCTGCAAATCGAAAGAAAATACTATTCCAGAGTGGGGGGGATTATTATATATCTGACTTAAAAGAAAAAATTAATACCTCATCTGGTAAACTTAATCTTGAAAATATGGAGGTCGAAATTGACCGCAAAGCAGAATGGAAACAGATTTTCAACGAAAGCTGGAGACAAATGCGTGATTTCTTTTACGATCCGAATATGCATGGAGTGGATTGGAAAGCAATTGGCGAAAAATATGCTGAATTATTACCTTATGTTAATCACAGATTTGATTTAACTTATATAATTGGCGAAATGATAGGCGAAATTAACGTTGGACACGCTTATGTAGGTGGCGGAGATATGCCAGAAGTAAAACCTGTTCAAATTGGTTTACTTGGTGCTGAATTTGAGCTTGACAAAGCCTCGGGTTTTTATAAAATTTCAAAAATTTATCAGGGTAGAAATTGGGACGAAAAGACAAGGTCTCCACTGACCGAGCCCGGACTTAATATAAAGGAAGGTGATTATCTTATTTCTATTGATGGAATAAAGTTATCACAAAATATGCACCCATTCAAAGCTCTTGTTAATAAGAATGATAAATTTGTGAAAATCAAAGTTAATTCTAAACCAACTGAGACCGGTGCTAAAGAATTTGACGTTAAAACAATTTCAAGCGAAGCCGGACTGAGATACTTCAACTGGGTTGAGGAAAATCGCAAAAAAGTTGACCTCGCTACAAATGACAGGGTTGCCTATGTTCATATCCCTGATATGGCAGTCAATAATGGATTGAATGAATTTGTTAAATATTTTTATCCTCAAGTCAGAAAAGAAGCCTTAATTGTTGATGATAGGTTCAACGGTGGAGGTAATGTTTCGCCCATGATAATCGAAAGATTGAGAAGAATTCTGGTTGTTGCCAAACATGCACGAAATCAGGAAGTTGTTCAAACCAATCCTGACGCTGTTATGACAGGACCAATGGTTTGCTTGTTGAATGAACTCTCCGCCTCGGATGGTGATTTATTTCCTTATCAATTCAAGAAGCTCGGGCTTGGAAAGTTGATTGGAAAAAGATCATGGGGAGGTGTTATTGGTATCCGTGGGTCAATGCCTTTCATTGATGGTGGTTATTTGATGCGACCTGAGTTTGCTAACTTTGGTGCAGATGGAACTTGGATTCTCGAAGGAGTGGGTATGATTCCTGACATTGAAGTTGATAATGATCCTGCTCTTGAATGGGAAGGAACTGATCAGCAATTGAACAAAGCTATCGAAGTGATACTTGAAGAAATCAAAACCGATAAGAAACCAAAAATTCCAACAGTTCCACCATATCCAATTAAAAAATAGATTGTGTTGATAAACTGAACAAGGGGTTTAAACCCCTTGTTCAATTAATTATTATGTCTCTCAATTGTTTTATAATTAAGGGTAAAAAATCAAAGCTATTTCAAGCTTGAGACTGAAAAGAGAGCATCATCGAGATTTGTATTAATATCAACTTTCTCGAATTTCATTTCGGCAGTTTTTCTTCCCTCAGTGAAAATACTAATAACTCTTGGAATCAATAAACCTTTAATTTTTTTATAATTCGAAAATACGGCTGTTGCTTCGACAAAGACATTATTAACTAATGTTTTGCTGTTAGTTCTCTGGATAAGATATGTATTTTTATCAATAAAGTAATATATTTCCGAAGAGTCTTTGGCAATAGTTCTGATTTTATGCACATCTTTACCATTAACTTTTTCGTCACCAACATATTCAACCTTCCATCCTTTTTTCTGATAATTATAAAGAGGATTGATAAAAAAATCAAGTTGGGATTCCATCTGACTTTTCAAGGTTTTAAAAGCTGACTCGTCCAAGGGAATTAATGTGTCGCTGTAAGACCAGCCTGTATTTCCATTGATTATACCAATACCTTTTTTATCCTGAAACATATATTCTGCTCTCATTTTGTCAGGTAATTTGAAGAATAAATTGCTCATTAGTTCAAAATTCAGAACAGTAGTTTTCATTGAGCAGGATATAGTCTTTAGGTTTTTGTAAGCTTCCGGACCACCACTTGCTTTAATGCTCTTATCAATGATATCATCAGGACTTTCTGAGCATGAATTTAAAAACAGGGCTATAACTAAAATAAATAAAGTATGAAATTTAATATTGTTCATTTTTTCCCTCTGATTATTTAGCTGGCATCTTGAAAATGTTATCATCAACTTCTGGATTCAATTTTATTTCATTAAATTTAAAAGATACATTTTGACCCTGACTTTTTACTTCAATAGCGTGAAACATCATAATACCATCAAGATCTTTATAATCTTTGATGAGAACTTCGCCTTGTTGCTCACCTTTTTCAGTAACAAGTTTTACTGGTAAGTAATTATCAGAGCTAATGAAAAGAATCCTTTCTTCATTTTCTTTTGTGATTGTTTTAATTTTATATGCTTTAACATTATCAACCTTTTCGATACCTAAAAGTTCAAAACTGTTTCCTTGTTCCTTGAATTTCAAGAGCGGGTTTTTGGTTAGGTCATTTTGTTGTTTGAATTGTTCGAGCATAGTCTCGTCCATTTTTTGTGGCTCTGTGCTGCCACTCATTGGATTGACAATCCAACCATCATTACCGTCATATCCTACTTTCATCAATTGCCCCATTAAGTTTTGTTCAATATAAAAAGATTTTCCTTTTTGGGTAATTGTGATTGGAATTGTAAATCCCATTGAATTAACTTCGGCATTAACATAAATGGATTTTAGATTTTGGTATTTTTCTAATCCTCCCAGAGCGTTAATAGATTTATTGATGATTTCATCAGCTGTTTGTGCATAAATAAAAGTAGATGATATGAACAAACAAATAAGCAAAAAAGCTGTTTTTTTCATAATTTTAATACTCCAATAATAATATAGATTTTTACATAATAAAAAATACAAATTACGTAACAATTGTTACCTGACAAAAATTAAAGTCTGTTAAATATTTCTAATTTATCAAGAAATTCCCGAGCTTCAGTTTTCGAAAAACCAGAGGAAAGCAAAGATTCTTCGCTTATTTGAGGCAAGTTATTAAATATATTCTTGAGAAACAACAATTCATTTTTCGAGAAGGATACTGAATTTAATAAGTAATCTTCGAAAGCCTCGTAGGATAGTGGAACAATTGATTTTACGATATCAGCCATTATTTCCGCATATTTTCTAATCTCGAATTGAGCGGTTTTGTCCAATCGCAACTTTAAGAAATGAAATAAATTATGGAGGTCAATTTTCCAATACCATTCGGTGTAAGTTGAAAGTGGCAGATTGATTCTCGATAACTCTCTGGCAACATTAAGATTAAGAAATTCTTCGTATTCGGAATATAATTTTGATTGTGTATCTTCAATTTTCTTTGTGATATTTTTCGCTAATTCTGGAGAAATATTTTCATCGCTTCGTCCCTGTTTATTTATCTGGCTTTGTGTGCGGATTTCTTCTATTTCGGGCACATAGAATTCATCTCTTATAACTGAATAGCGACCGCTATATTCGTTAACGTTTGCTGTTCTGTGTCTAATCCACTGACGGGCAACAAATATGGGCAATTTTATATGAAATTTAAATTCCACCATCTCGAAAGGAGAAGTATGACGGTGTCTCATCAAGTAACGGATTAAGCCTCTGTCCTCACGCACAGTTTTTGTTCCTTCTCCGTAAGACACTCTTGCAGCCTGAACAATTGCAGAGTCATCGCCCATGACATCAATTAGTCTGACAAAGCCTTTGTCCAAAACTTTGAATTCTTTGCCAATTAGCTCATCTTTTAGCGTATTATCCATTTAGTTCATGAATTTAGTAAAAAAATTGATTACAAAATTACTTTTTTTTAAGTCAATACCGAAAAAGCTTTTCTAATTTTTAAAAAAATATGTTAAACCCCTTAAAAGAAAATCCATACCCATAATAAATAAAAAAATTGCATATGCTCTTTTGATTGTCTTGGTGGGTAGAGTAATGGTAATTTTAGCCCCTAAAATTGAACCAAAAACAAGACCAAGAGCCAAAATAGCAGCTGTTTCAATTTTTAAATTACCAGAATTATAATATTCTATCACACCGGGAAGTGCAACCGGGAGCAAAAGTGCAGCAAGAGAAGTTCCAACTGCTTTTTTGGGGTGAAATTTCATTAATGTAACCATCATTGGAACCATAACCAAACCCCCGCCGATGCCAAACAAACCGGAAAGAACACCTGCAGTTATGCCAATTAAAATTAAGATTAGAACAGAATACTTTTTTTCGGTATTAAGTTCTTCAGTCTCATTCGATGGAAGCTTTTTTTTCGTCCGGAACTCAAAGAATCTCCAACTGACATATAGGAGAAAAATGCCGTATAGTTGTTTCAAAATATCTGAAGGAAGGGCTATTGCAAATTTTGCCCCAAACAGCACTCCAAGAAGCAAACCAAAAGCAAAAATTGCAGCAATTTTCAAATCTACATATTTATTCTTGTAATATTGAATGACTGCAAATATGCCTACAGGCATCATCAAAGCAGCCAGCGAAGTCCCATTTGCCTCGATGATTGAATAACCAAGGAAAACAATCATGGCAGGAACCATAACAACACCACCACCAATGCCGAACATACCTGCCATCACTCCGGCAAATAAACCAATAATCAATATTAATATCAAATCTGTCAAATTCATTCTCTTTGATTCAGAAAAAAACAAAAATAGCTATATCGGTTCAAAGTTTTAAATTTTTATTTCCGTATTTAGATTTTTAAAGGCATTTCCAACAGCTAAAAAGCCTGTTACCTATGATAATATTGCCTAAGAAATAGCAGCGTTCGAAAGGTCATTGATTTGGAAATCGAGATTTGATAAATATATTGCCGGCAATCAGGCAGCTTTGACTAATGAGAATCTGGAAAAGAAAAATTTAACAAAGAAATAAAAAGCTTTAATTAATTTTCAATCCCTTTGGTTCATTGCAAACCAGAGGGATTTTATTTTGTATGTTTCCACCTTCGATGCTGCCATAGCCACATTTCAGGATGCTCCTTAATAATAGCTTCCAAATGTTTAACATGCCTAAAGGTTAACTCTCTCACACCATCTTTGTTATATTGCAGGTCATCTATATCAATTTTTTTTGTTTTGACAATATAACTGCCATCATCCTGCCTGACAGCCAAACCCATAATAATCGGGATTTTGAATTTCAAGGCTAATTCTGCTGGTGCTTCATAGGTTGCAACGTCTCTTCCGAAAAAAGGGATAAAAATATCCTTGTCTTCGGTAGCACTCTGATCAGCGAGCATACCAACAATACCTCCGGAGCGTATTTGTTTCATGAATTGAATTGCAGATTTATCCATTGGAACAACTTTATTTCCCCATTTAGTTCTGAAGGAATTTATTAAATTGTCAATATAATGATTTTTTTGTGTTTTTACGGGTATCAGCACTTCCCTCTCAAGATATAAACCGATTGAAATTCCAGTATATTCCCAGTTTCCGAAATGAGCGGAGAGCAATAAAAGCCCTCGGTTCAGCTTCATTGTATCTTTGATGATTTCGAGGTTATCATAGGAAATAAAGTCAAGTATATCATTTTTGTTTAATTTACCAATAATTGAAACCTCTAAAAGCACTATACCTAAGTTTTCAAATGATTTACGGGTGATTAAATCAATCCATTTTTGGTCCTTATCGGGAAAAGCAAATTCAAGATTTTCTTTGGTGATTTTGACTCTCTTGGGGCTGAGTAACATCATTAATTTACCAATAAATCTGCCGAATTTTAGCCTCGATTTTTTGCTGAGATGGTAAGAGATCCAACCGATAATAAGAAAAAGAAAATATAGAATTTTGTGAATAATAGGTTCCATCTATCTTTTGTCGATTATGTTAGGCGTTGCATTCAGATTATTCGGAATAACATATTCCTGAAACCAATTTTCGTTTCGGACTTCACCCGGGGCGGTTGAATGAACAAGCACAAGATTGCCAAAACCATATAAATCAACAAAAACAAACGAAACACCACCCAATACACGATCATAATACCAAATTTCATAAGGGCGGTTATCTCCATCCTGAGTTTTGCTGTCAATCTGAGTGGGTGAGCCATATTTGATGAAAATTTTTCCTCTGTCTGTTCTCCAGCCATTATTGGATTTTCCATAAGAATGGTTTTTGTTGGCAGTTTCAATTTTGTTGAGGTATTCCATTCTACCTTCGTTCAAAGCGGTGGTAGAGTCAGGGTCTCTACGTTGCCAGAAACCGAATAAAAATCTTTGCTTGGCTTCGAGAGTTTTACAAGAGCGATATAGCTCAATTTCGTATGGCAAAGCAATATAATTGATTTTTTCAAATTCATCATTAGCTAATTCTTCTGACAGTGTAGCAAATTCGCTCGTAGCAAAGTCCTTGTTTTCGGCGAATAGGGAATATTTTTCCGGCTGAATATTTGGATTTATCAGAAAAAATTTTCTTCTGGATTTTGCAATGAATTTATTTGGTTCGTTATTTTTCTTGTTAAGACCGTTAGCAGTAAGATTAAGAAAATAAACACCGCTGGGAATTCCCTTTAAATTGATTTTCATAATTTCAGCTATCTCATCGTTTTTAACTTTTCTTGTTTTTTTATAGGAAAAAACATATCTGTTCATTGGATCGGTGATATCATAAGCCAGACTGATTGAATCATTTCCAGATTTGACAGCATTATAGATTTCAAAATAGAGGCGAAGCTCTGGATTTGTATCAATAACCTGCGAAGCCGGGTTAGGGATGATAATATAAGGATCTTTGATAAAAAGTTTATTCACGTCTGTAGATTCGGGCTTATATTCTTCAATTTTCGAAGCAATCAGGATATCGCTCAAATCAAGTTCAATGTTATTAAATTTTCTCGAATTGATATTAAAATCAACATTTGAAATTTTTGATGAGTCATTGAGATCTTTTACGACTAACTTGAATTGAACATTTCCTATGGGTAAAAGAATATTTTTTTGACCTATGAAATCTTTTTGTAAATCTGGACTTTCTGAGCTCGAAACAGGTTCAACAATCCACTGTATTTTATCATATAGGCTGTCGTGATAAAAAATTGTGAGATCGAAAAAAAGTTCACCCTTGAAAAAATCACTCTCTTTTTTGTATGCAGGAAACTTTTCATTGAATGAATAGTAAAATTCAAATAGATTATGATTTTCATCATATTTGAACAAAGACCCCCCAACATCAATCGGGAGATTTTGGCTACTCAGAGGAAGATAGAACAAAAATATTAAAAATAAGATTTTCATAATTCCGAATTTTATAAAAAATGCCGTTGAATAACAATCCAACGGCATTAGAAACGAAATAATTGGCTATTTACTTTAGACCAACATTAATGCTGAGTCTATTGACCAAACCCAGATCTTTTGTTGGATTTATTGAGTAGTCAAGCTGACCGATGAAACCACCACCGATATAATTCAAGCCAATTCCTCCGGCTAAATTGAATTGATCCTGACCTATTCTATAGCCACCACGAAGGGAGAGAAAACCCTTATAGGTATATTCAAGACCCAAAGCAAATTGCTCAGGAGTGTCAGACAATGTAACGAAATCTAGGGCAGCAATCAGTTTATTCATATCATCTTCGATCAAGGTCGAGGAAGCCCCAGCACGGAAAATCAAAGGTATTGAAAATGAATTGGCAACATAGACAACATCTAATGGTGCAGCATTCATAGCGTCATAAAGCTTTTTAGCTGTAGCAAGAGCCTGTCCGCTGTAGGTTTGTTCAGTTCCCAGATTGTGAATTGAAAAGCCGAGTTTAATACCTTGAATTCCAGTTTCATACATTGTTCCAACATCGAAAGCAAATCCGCTTGAGGATATAGAACTGAAGGCACTATTAATTAATTTTGCTGTTATGCCAAATGAGAACTGGTCGGTAAGATATCCTCCGAAGGACAAGCCTAAGGCAATATCATTAACAGTGTAATACAAACCGGTACCCTGAGGTCTTTCAAGTGTAGTAATTTCTATTTTATCACTACTGAAAGAAATAACGTGGGCTGCGGCAGTAAAATTATCCCCAACAGGTAATGCAAAAGCAGCAAAACTGTGTTTGAAGCCTGCAAACCATTGTGTGTAGTTGAAGTTTCCGGACATTCCTTTGATATCAGCGATTCCTGCGGGATTCCAGTGAATAGCGGTCAGATCGTTAGCGAGCGAACCAAAAGCTCCAGCCATTCCTGTTCCTCTTGCACCTACTCCGATTTTGAGGAATTGGGCACCTGCGGCACCAACTTTAAGGAATTCCCCTGCGGATGAACCGGTAGTAATATCATCAACAGCATAGGTATTGTATGTGAACAGGATAGTAATCAATGTTATAATAAAAATTCTTTTTTTGTCTTTCATTTATTAACTCCTCATAATTTAGTTTATTAAGCTGTCTGCCTTGTTTAAAGACAGACAGCAATATTAATTTATTCAGGTATAAGTCTGAAACCACCAACAACAACAGTGAATTTCTGAACAGTCTGGGCACCATTTGGAGCTTTAATTACAGCAATCATGGTTTGGCTTTGAACTCTTTGCTGGTTTTTCGAGAGTAAATCCCAAACTTCGACAGCTGCCTTATCTGGCTCGGGAGAGGTGAACTCATCATGTTCGATGCTTCTTATTAAATCTCCAGTAGCTGTAAATATATCAATTGTACATCTCTTAGGCAGTTTGGTGAAATAAATTTTAGTATCATAAGGGGATTTTACGCCTTGGTGACTGATATAAAATGGATTTGGAACTACTCTGATTTTATCCATTTGTGAATCAGTTACTTTTGTTCCACTATTATCAATTGGAGATATTCTCGCTTTGACTTTTGCTCCCGGTAAAGGCAATCCTAAAGCACCGCCAATGACTTTAAGGGTAACTTCTTCGCCTTCTTTGAAGTCATCGCCATAAGCATAGGTCTTTTTATCAATAACATTGCCATTATTATCTCTGATATAAACAGTGTCAACTCTTTCCCATTCAGTAAGATTGGCAAATCTTCCACCCTTATTGGCATAGTCGAAAGCAAATTGGCAACCCGAGAGAATAACAACATGTGTGAAATCAACTGTGTCTTTTCCATCTTCCGAAATTGCTGATAAATAATATCTGCCCTGCGTTCCGACAAATGCGTCCTGAGTAGCAGGGAAAACATTAGCTATATTAGCCTGTTGGGCTGCTCTGTCCTGCCTTCTGTTTGATTGCCTTCCGTTAACCCATGCATAAGCTGATAAATTGTACTTATTTATGAATTCATTGGATTTGAATCCGAGTGTTGTTGGTTTTGGATAGTAAACATATCCTGACACAGTATCAATCGGATAGTGTTCAATAATACCGGGATATTTGACAGGTACAGAATCAACTCCAGTTTCTGTTGGGCGTTTGTATGAAATTACGTTTTCGATTTCAACATTCAGATATGGAACGTTAAATCTGTTTGTGATACGATTTGTTCCACGCCCCCAGACTAAAGTCATTGGTTCGACACCCCCTTTGGTAAATTTAACTCGATAGGTTGCTGGACCATTGTTAAAGCTTGCATAATAAGCTCTTCCAAATCTCTGAAATACCGGGGTAGTATCTTGAGAGTAGCCCAAAAATTCTTGCCGGATTGTCTCAAAGTCAACAACCTGAGTAGTAAATATTTTGGTAGTGTCCCATCCATCGGCGTCAATAAGGTTAATTGGCGTTTTGTTATAACTTATCCTGATTGAGCTTGAATCGGGTCTCAACATTCCACCATATTGTTGCATTGAATAGTTAAAGCTGAATCCAAGGGTACCATAAGCAGGTGGTATCATTGAAAATGCATAGCAATAATCTCTCTTTCCGAAATCACCGCTCGAGAAAAAGCTTGTTCTCTGGATAACTTCTCGATTATACCTGTCCATAAATGTAATTGAATCACCTTTGATAGTATCAACAATTGGCTTCGATGAAAAATACCATGACTTTGCGTCTTCTGTGAAGGCATTGCTGTATGTGAAACGGCATGGATTTTCCTCGAACATAGTAATACCATCGAAAAGGATTTTATTGGTATTGGAATCTTTTAAAGTAATTCTTCGATAGTAGAAACCAATGTTAAAATCGTTTGTTTCATTAAGAAATCTAATACTGGCAAGATCCCATCTTGGCTGAAATTCAAGTTCAAGGGTGTGACCTGCAAATTCCTGATTAAATCTTTCCTGATCTATCGGGAAAAATTTAAAATTATATAATCCGCCAATTTTTGCAGAATCGACATAAACAATTTCTGCCTTTGAATCTTCCCCAACAGATGCTGCTCTTGGATAAGCTGTAATCAAATTGGGTAAGCCCGGGAATGCGTCATTTAGCTTCGATGGTGTTGGCTGATAATAATCGCCTTCATCATAAGCTAATATTTTGTAATAATAATCAACATTATTAAGAAGTTTTTCAGTTTTTGTTGGATCATCATCATAGGAAATTTCAGTATTTCTGTTATCATCTCCAATATCATAAAATGTTCTATTATTAGTTAGTTCTCGCATATATGGAATGATAACTTCATTTTTGGCTTTTTCTGACTGTTCAAAATCAGGAAAGACAACACTTTTGACCAATCCACGCCTGATATAACTATAGATAGAATCAAGTGCCGCCCTGACATGATTAGTATCACGCATAGCAATATCTGGAGGTATTGGATACATTCTGTCAACAGTCAGGTAATTAGTATTATTGACACTTACATTTTTATAAGTATCCAGCAAATAGACTAATTGACCGACTTTGGGATTTGCTCTCAAAGCAGCAGTATCTCCCGGAAGAATATTAACTGTTTCCTTCTTCCATAAAAGGGGATTGTATAAAAGTAATGCTCTGTTAAGATAAATTGTCCCGATAAGGACACTGTCGAGCAATTCGTTTCTTGTTGGATTCGGAATAAATGGATTATGGTAGAGACCAAGGGTCTTATTAGGCATAAACTTAGCATAATACTTATTCCATGGATAAGATAGAAGTGCAGTATCAATACCGCCGATAACGGGTATATTTGAATTGAAAGCCTGCATAACCCATCTTTCAGGAGCAAGTTTAACTCCTCTACCAACTCTCATCACTTTTATAGCAAATGAATCAGGTTGTGGAAATAGAACAGGACCAACTATTCTCATAGAGTCAATGAAAGGAGAGGCAGTATTATTCTGATCAAGTCCTGCTCTCCATACTGATTTAAGGAATGGGCTAACCATCTGCCATGTGGCTATCTGTTTCCAGCCAAAAGGTCCTTTGCCGAGTGAATATTGAGCGTTTTGAGTGATTTTGTCAACATCAAAAGTATCAAGATTTGTTCTTCTTGCTCTATAGAGTCTGTAACCCATAAAATCCATTCCTCTTTCGTAAAAGTCGGAGGAGATTTCAGCTGTGCTATCCCATGTGATTTTTATAGCATTATTCAACGGCTCCCAATTAAGAATTACAGAACGATCTGGTGGAGATGGAGCTCTGAAATTATTGTCATAAACCTGTTGGGCAAAGTCAGCCTTTGCTATAAGACCCTGAACATCTTCTTTTGAGCCGTCTGCTTCGGATTTAACAGCTGGTGCTGCCAGTATCATTCCAACTACAACTCTGACTGTGTCACCGGGGCGAATATTGAAAGGACCGGTTGCCATCATAAATCGTTTATCGCCTGGACCGTCGTCGCCATCGGTTCTGCGTGAAGAGAGAAAGTTATAACGCTGGTCGTCATCATTAGGATCATCGGCTATATTCCAGTTTCTGAAAGTCTTCAAACCAAGCTGTTCATCAACGGTGTATGATCTTTTATCTTTTCTGACCCAGCCTTGATTATCAACAGCAGGGCTTTCCAAAAATTTAAAGCCTAAATAACCAAATCCATTGCCTTGCTCGCCCTGATCTCCGTTTGTCCATTGAATAGCAAGGTTCTTGCTCGGGTCTTCATCATAATAGCGAACCCTGTCATTAGCTGCTCCAGCTTGGGTCAAGGGCCTTCGAGCTATGTCAATATCCATAACCGGAGCCATCCAGCATTCGAGTAGATTGTCTTCGGATTTGTTGATTATGTCGTATTTAATAAATATGAAGTCGCGATATTCACCGAAACCCCATGAATAAATCATTTGTTCAAACTGAAGTTTCAATGGGTAGCCCTCTGGAGCTCTTAAGCCATAGCCACCATCGAAATAATTCAGGTCTGTATCTTTGAAGGTTGCGAATATGTCCTCGCCAGAGATAAAAGCTGGTCCTTTGGGATAGGATGTAAGATTTCGGGTGTTTTCATCATATACAAAATGCCCGAAATATCTGTCCACTTTCAATGTGTCCGGATAGGGGTTTGTATCCCAGATAGGCCAGTTTGAACCATCATCAGGATTTAGCGGTTTACCATCACCACGCCTGAAGTCGGTAGAGAAAAAAGTTCTGTATTTTTTTATCTCTGCTTGGTCTAATTGGGTTCCATCTTCGATTCTTCCGGGAACCATCCACGAACGTCCATTATTAGGATTGTATGAGATTTCGCAATATTTCTTGAGTGTTCCGTCCGGTCTGTTTTTAATAGCTGCAAACCAGATTCCTCCGCCAAAAATATACTGGTTTAGTGACCCACGAGGCCATACACCACCGCCTTCGTTTCTGTCAATATTCAAACCGAATATACCGTAGTTAGTAGTATAGAATTGAATATTACTGACAGTGTTTGTTTGCAAGTCGAAGACTCTGTTATATGTTCTTTGCAATTCATCGCCTTTTTCCTTGCTATCAGGATTATAATCCTTTGGCAGGGCAAATCCTGTTGAATAGCAAAGTAGTGCTGAAATTAGAATTAATATAAATTTAACTCTGTTTTTTAATTTATACATATTTGACACCTTTATAATTCATTATTATTATCAATGTTACTAATTAAAATCTAAACATAAATCCAAGCCAAACCTGACGTGGAGCTTGATAATTACCCCTGAATTTTCTAACATCCTCAAGATATCTTGAAAATGCAAGGAATTTTTCTTCCTGAGTAACTATACCATTTTTATCAAAGTCTGATTTTTCGCTATAGAATCTATTACCATATAAATCATACTGGTCAGACGCTATTGATTCGGAGCGTCCAAAAGATGCTTCTTTGTAATATGGGGTGCTACCAAAATCGGTAACCGGTCTATAGAAATTGATACCGTCGTCATCGGGATCACCTGTTCTGGCAAAATATGAAGCAACCTGTGTATTATTAAGTAAATTAGTAATATCAAAGAAGAATTCTATTGCAGTGCTTCCTGCTCCTGCTCCAAACCAGTCCCTGAGATAAAATGTTCTTGAGAATCTCAAATCTGTTGACCATCTTGAAGGCTGTCGTTCAGCATTAAATTCACCAATCGGATTTCCTGCTCTGTCCAACCTTGTGTATGGTGTTCCTGTTTGGAAGAAACCAGATAAATTGATATTGGTATTTTCGAGAAGATTAATTCCAGCTATTGATGGTCCTTCGTCCTGTCCCCAAACCAAATTGAAAATAAGGTTAATTCTGTGTCGCCTGTCGAATGACAAGGGGAAATCTGACAATGGAAAAGCCTGTAAACCGGTGTATGGATCGGTTGGTCTTAAATAGTTGTCTCCCGGTCCCGAGGATGTTCCGGAAGCAGAACTCAGAGTATAATTAATACTAAATCCGAAGTGGTCTGTCGGGCGTTTTCTCAAAGTGAATTCCAATCCTCTTGCATTTCCATACTCAGAAACTGCATATTGGTAAAAGGGTTGGGGAGTTGTAGCAACGTATCTCATACCAACCTGATTGTAAATATCTTTATAATAAGCAGAAACATCGAAGGCAAAATCATCAGTCAATTGATTATTATATGCAATCATATATTGATTTGACCTTTGAGCCTCCATATTCGGGTCTCCAAGATTTTGGTTACCACGAAGCTGGGCAATTCCAAATCCGTCATACAAATATTGCATTTCGGGCATTTTGAAGAAAAGTCCATAAGCAATTGTAATATTAGATCTATCGGTTATTGGATAAGTAACATTGATTCTTGGGCTGACCTGCAATTTGGCATCTGATTGTGCAAAGCCTGTATCAGCAGTAATAGAGACAAAATTTCGTGAGGGTAGTCTATAATCCGAATTTGGATTGAAATAATCGAATCTCAAACCGGGACTTATAATAATTCCTTTGTATGTTATCTGATCCTGAACATAAGCTGATAGTCTTGTTGGTTTGTATGGTTTGCTGGTTTTATCATAAACAACCTGATTATCTGCATACAAATTTCCACCCCACTCATCGGTATAAACGTCAAAGAATGGGTTAGCATCCCAAGGTAAGCTGTTCTCGTGTCTTCTGATTTGATATAATCTCATTTCGAAGCCTGCTTTGAACATGTGCTGGAATTGTCCAGTAATAAACAAATTATAACTACCGTCAATCTGCCAGTAATTCCCTTTACGGAATTCAAAGGCTCTGCTGTTACCGTGCTCAACAAAATAACCAACTAAACCATAAGCGTTGTTAGAACCTTGAGATGAAGATGCTCCCTCGTAATAACCAGTCATTGGATGAACAATCGGGAAGTCAGCTTTTAAATATCCATCTTTCGAAAATTGAATTTTTGTCAATGGTGTATATTGGTCAATAACTTTATCTTTACCAGCATCAAGAAGACCGCCGGTCTGGACTTTTACATTATCCTGTGGATACCATAAATCGAATCCGGTAAAGAAGCCGGGATCTTCAAAGCTCTGCCTTTTTGAGGTTTCATCATTATTTGATGTATTTGATATAGTAAACTCATAGAAGCTGTTCTGAGAAAGTCTGTGAGTAACTCTAACCATTGCATTCAATATTAAATTATTAACAACGGGTTGTTTGGCTACTCTTTCCGGAACACCAACAGGGTTATAAGAACTTGGAACAAGTCCATTATCATAATATTTTTGATCAACAGCTTTTCCGGGGTCATTTGCATAACGCCAGCCCCAGCCAGAACTTTCGTAATTCGTCATACCGAAAGAACCACCAACAATGAAGTCAATATTTTCGATGAAGGCAAATTTTAATCTGCCCGTTAGATTCTTAACCCATGAACGGTTATTTGGTTGAAGACCAACATTATTGCCATCAGGGTCATAGATTTCGTAACTGTTGCTTAAGTTCTTTTCGAATTGATAAGATCCGGTAAGATAATAAGTTGATTTGTCTAAAATTGGAATTGGTCCGCCTGTTCCGAATTCGAACTTATGCTGCCCGGGACCTTGCAATTTATAGCCCGGACCGTCATTAATTGCTTTATATCTATTACCTTCTCTGATGAGTTTTAGCTTTTCGTTTTGCCTACCCCAGAGAGGATCAACATCAGTTCTCCAACGAATAAAACCATCGTATCTGTCTGTTCGCCCTGTTCTAACAACTGTATTAACGATACCCCCAAGAGCATCTCCATACTCAGCAGAGAATCCACCGGTAAGAACCTGAACTTCTTCCACGGCGAAACTACTCACCATTGGAAAATACGAAAGTCCTGACGCTCCAAAACCACCGGTAAATTGGTTTCCAACATCGAGTCCATCAACCCTTATCTGGGTCTCGGTCTCACGACTCCCACGAATATTGAATCCATTACCACTATTGAAAACACCAGCACTTAAACCGATAACAGCAGTAACGCCTTCCCTTGCAACCGTTGTTAAATCCGAACTTGAAACCATTCTATTAGAGCCAACGGCAGTGTTTTCAACCATTTTCTTGGCTATAACTTCAATTTCTTTGGTTGTAACGCCTTCTTCTTTCATTCGTAGCACAGCATTTACCTCTGTAACAATGTCAGCAGACACGCTGATTTTCTTTTCGAATGTAAGGTAACCTGTGTAAGTAATTTTGATATTATAAGTCCCGGGATTAACATTCAGGATTGTAAATGTTCCATCACCCTTGACTATGGCACCCAAACGGGTTCCCTCCAGAATAACTGATGCTCCGATCATTGGATTTCCTTCGGCATCAGTAACCTTGCCTTTTATTGTTCCATAAATTCCAGCTGATAAGCTATAAGGAACAATAAATGAAAGCAACGTAATTAGTAAAAGAATTTTTCGCATTATATCTCCTTATTTGAACTAATTATTATATTTATTTATCAATGAATAATGTTTAATTTTTGTAAAATTGTCTGACCTTTTACAGTAATCATAACAGAATATAAACCTGATGGTATGTCTGCGGTAGAAATTCTGACTGATTTAATACCGCTTGTCATATATTCATCCGCAATTACTTTCACCTTTTGCCCTAATAAAGTGTATAATTCAATTTTGACATCAGAATTATTTGGAAGATAGAAATCTATGTTACAATCAATGTTTGAAGGATTAGGATAAATGTTGTAAACAGTTAATGGATTTGTGTCATGAGAATCTTCTACACCCAGACTTATTGTTGCATCAAAATTACCAACAACAACATATTGAGGCTCTGTTTCCAGAGTTCTTTGTCTGTTTCGAGCTGCTATTGCGTCATCAGTTGGATTTGGAATAGTCTCAACTTTTAAGATTGGAACATCTTTTAAATCGTTTGGCAAAAGATTGGGAATCCATGTGATTCTGTCGTAAATTTCACTCTCGGTTATGTTAATCACATTTCCCCAACTATTTGAACTTGCTTGTCTAACAGCAACAAGTATGTCGGTAGTGTAATTTTTAATAATATTACCATTTTGGTCTATAGCATCAATAAAATCAACCCATTTAGCAACTAAATACTCGCCATCAGCAGTTCGTGAAATCATTTCCTCGCCACCCATCTGGTTATTGGAGCTTGCACCTAAATAAGCCAGAACATAACCAGAAACATCAGCAATTTTTCTTATGCCCCATGTGCTTCCTTCTTTATAAACTTCAACAACCTGATGAACAGCCTCGTCATATAATCTTAAAGTTCTTGTAGTATCCTCATTCAAAGTCATAATAAAGCTGACGTTTCCATTATCGAAAACTGCAAAATCAGATGATCCGATGCCAATTGCATTATGATCAACACCTAGCTGAGTTGAATATGCCTGGATTATTGACCATGGCATAATATCAAATTCTGACCAAGTAACGCCATAATCTGTAGAGACTGAGAAAGCGGGAACATTTTTTGTATTGGTTTCGCTTGCTTTGAAATTACCGTAAGCACCCATATATAATTTATTGCCTGCTGGCTTTAAACCAACGATGGATGAACTTCTTAAGCTGTCGGTTCTTGTCTGAGAAGAAGGAACAACAAATCTGTCGGCAGACCAAGCCGGAGGAATTGTTTCGACCCACTTTTCGAAATCTGTTGTCATTCTGTATGCAAGATTTGAGGTAATTTCTAAGGGAGTGCCGCCGGGAGGCATAATAGCTCCAATAGCAAGAGCCATTGGGTCGTTGTCAACTGTTGTAGCATAAATCTTTGAGTCGGTTCCGCCCCAGTTGTAGCTTTGGCCACCGATAGTAAATGTTTTGGAAAGAGTGATGAAGAAACCAAGACTGTCATGAATACCATTAATAAAACCTCTCCATCCTGTTCCACCGGTTGCCGGGGCAGTATAGGCAAAATGGATTATTCCATCATATTCAAATGCATAAACACTTGGATATCTTGCGTTGAAATCTCTCTCTACATTTGGCGACTTTGAATTATACACCAAAATCGGCTGAGACCATGTTTTTCCGTGATCATAGGATTTTAATATTACTAAATTATCCTTTGTGTGGGTGCCGGTGTAACCGGGTGTTTTTTCAAGATCGTAGTAACCTCTCTTGATTGTAGCAAGAAGATTTTTTGGGGCATAATAAATAAAAGGTTGCTGGCTGTCTGTAAAATAAGAGTAAGCATTTGCAAGTGAATCAAGAACTTTGAAATTTACAGTCAAGGATTTTGGTGGTAAATTGGTTATAGCTTTCAAAGAAGTGTTAGCAGGTTCAATTTCCTTGTAATTATGGAAGTTGTTTTTTTGACCGGGGATAGCTTCCTGACTAAATAAGCTCAAATTACCTGTCAGAGCGGTCAAAATAAAAATAACCATATAAAATTTTAATTGTTGTAACAATTTCATTATTCCTCCAATAAAAAAATGAACGAAAAAAATTATCAAGTTCCAAATATAAACATTTATTTTAAAATTTTTTGAATTATTTAACATAAAATTAAATTATATGTTACTTTCTTAGAATTTAAATTGAAAACCATAAATCAACGATACAGAGGATTTCCAGCTTTTTTCGGAGTTTAATTCAGGAACTCTGCCCAAAAATAATCTGCCTTCGGAGCCAATATTGAGGGATAGGTTCTTCATTAAATTAATTTTTGCAAAAAGTCTTGTATATCCAAGGGGACCGTCACTGGTTATACCCCCGCCGATTCTGCCATTAAGACTTAAATATTCATTTGATAATAAGGATTCTTCGTAAAATGCAGCACCCCAGAAAACCTGTTGATTTTTATTAAATTTTATTGGATAGAGTATTAAATCATCTTCATTATCATTATTGAATTGTGTGATAATATATTTTTCGTTTATAATTGACCCCATTGGAACCAGAACATTTACAGTCTGTTCATAAGAATATTCGGTGTAGCCAAGTTCAATACCAATTCTTTGAGTGTTATTGATAGCATATGCTATAGCTTGAGAAATATGGGAAATACCGATTTTTTTGTCGGGTATTCCATTCCTGTATATGTCGGTTCCGAAAAATGAACTGAACTGGATGTCGCTGTTTTGTGAATAAAAATCATTTGAAGGTTGAAACAGATTTAATAGAGAAACATGAATATTTAACATTGGTTTAGTGTTTGTATTATCTATTATAACTTCACTTGGAGAATTAAAAACCTGAGAAATATCAATCTGATTAATATTGAGGTTCTGATTTGTTTCTAAATCATTCAATACAGAGGAATGATATTTTTCTTCGATATTATTTAAAATACTCAGATCTTGATTCAAATTTTGATTTTGTCGTGTTTCGGTTTTGAAGTCATTTTGAGTAAAAATGCTATTTGGGGAATATTTCTTTGAGTTATAAGCAAAATTATCTTTTATGTTTGTTTTTTGTAATAGCATATCATCTGATGTAAGTTCGGTATGTGTATTCTCCTCAGAAATTATTTGTGGAGAGTATAAGCTCATCTCCTCTTTCATTTGGGAAAGTCTGTTAGAATTTTTGATTGAATTATCACCGAAATAGATAAAATTAATTAAAATGAAAACCGCAACAGCTGCAACATAAGCATAGATTCTCTTCGAATTTTTAGTAGTGGGCTGGATAAATTTCTGAGAAGACAGAATTGTCATAAGAATTTTGTCTTCAGTCGAACTGATAAGTTCGGGAGATGGTGAAATTATATTTGAATCATCTTTGATAGCGGAATGGATATAAACATCAAGATCAAAATCCTCTTTAATCTTCGGTTCAATAGATATGATATTTCTTAACTCTTCATCTTCTGAAAAGCTAAGCTCACCATCAATATACTTCATTATTAAATCATCTGGATTCATAGATTTCCTTTTTTAAAGGTTCTAAAATTTTTCTTAAAATTAGTCTTGAACGATGGACTCTTATTTTAGCAAGAGATAAATCAATATTTAGAATATTAGCGATTTCCTGATAGGAAAGCTCATCATATTCTCTTAAGATTAATGCTTCACGTAAAGGAACTGGCAGCTGAGCAATTGCATTTTTGATGAAATCACTCAAAGCAACATCTTCATTTCGTGGATCAATTGGTTCAAAGAGTTCATCATTGAAGGAAATGAATTCTTTTTTTGCTCTAAGATAGTTTAAGCAGGTATTTCTGGCAATTCTGAAAGCCCACGCAGTAAAGTTTTCACCTTTGAATTCATTTCTGTGTTCATAAATTTTGATAAAGGTTTCCTGAAAAGCGTCCTCGGCGAGTTCGACTTCATTCAACATTCTCAGACAGAACTTATAAATATTATTCCTGTATTTTTCATAAAGAATATGAAAAGCTTCTGCACTGCCTTTGTTCAGCTGCTCAACTGCTTTCTGAATTTCTTTTTCTTCTACTCTATGTTTATTACCAAACATTTTTATATCATTTTCTTCTCAAGTTAAAGACACAAAGGAACTTAAAAAAGTTACAAAAAAAAATTTACAGGGCTTAAAAAAAATTACTTATTTACAACTGGCGTTTCAATTGAAATCTGAACAGTTCTTGAATAGCTTCTGCCAAAGGGCAGATCGTTATTATAAATCAGGATGTCGCTACCGTATGGCTCAATCTTTACCAAATCTGGATTGTGATTTAGAATGTTAGCAACCTGCTCGCATCTTTTTCTGCTAAGTTCTTTGTTGTATTCAGCAGTTCCGATTCTATCAGCATAGCCTTTAATTCTGACGATTGAATTTCGAGCAATATAATTATTTTTAATATTGTAAAGTATCTTTTTCTGAGCTTCGTTCAGTTCAAATTTATCAAAATCAAACAATATGAGTGAAAATTTATTAAAGATAGTATCATTTTTAATTATCTCTCTTTTAGTTTTTATGGTTTTTTGCCTTATTTGAATTTCTTTTTCAATGGAATTTTTTTGTTCAAAAATATCTTCTGCACTAAGACTAATTTTAATGGGTGTTTCGAGTCGTGGAATGATATTGTTTTCAACATCCCAGAGCAAAGTATCGGGTGCTGCAGACCCTGTGAAACTAACCAAACGGCTATTTTCCTGCTCAGCAATTATTTCCCATCCTTTCAATCCTACTTTTGTATTTATAGCTGGTATCAAACCGATTAATGGCGGATTGGATTTTTTGATTATTTCATTCAACCTGACAGGCTGAAAGATTCTTTCATCATCGGAGGAAATTTCAACTCTTTGATTTTCTTCCTTTCCGTCCTCTAATAAATTATTAGTAGGGATTTCGGGTAGGTTTCTGGATTCTATCTGGATTCTTGAGGGATTTATCTGCCAGACATTAATCAGATAGTCCCTTATGGATTCGGCTCTGTTTTGTGAGAGTGTTAAATTGTTTTCTTCTTCATTTGTGTTATTATTACAGCCTTTAATTAAAATTCTTGCATTTTCATAAGTAGATAGCCTTTTACCCAAAATATTTAGCAAATTTTTATAGATTTCAATGACATCCCATCGCAGATTTTGTTCGTTGAATTGATTTATATCGTTTATGGATAAAAGTTTCATAGAAGTATTGTTAAGCTCTGCATTTCCTCTTTTGAAATAAACGTAGGGAAGAAGTGGAAATTCCTCTGTTGTCTCGATTTCTTCAATTTCCATTACAGGTTCAGGTATGATCACTTTGTTTCTTGTCATACCGTATATTGTTAATGAAAGTGAAGGAGGTTCAAGTTTAGGAATTTTCTTTTCATATTTTTCATGATATTTTGTTGTTATAGTAATAATATTGCCTTTTTTTGAAGAGGATTCTGTGATTTTATAATCAGTCATGGAGACTTCAGGAAAAAGAATCTTGTCATCAAATATACTGACAGTGTCCCGAACATAAATTGTGTCGTAAATTGTTTTTGGAGGTATCTTGAATACAGGAATTCTTAGCGATGCCCCAAGGTTCAGGGAAGCTATACGCCAATCAACTGAAGTTACTCTGGTGAACGGAAGGTAATACCTTATTTCCGGAGCTAACATTAAACCTCTGCCAAGCGGGAGGTCGAACGAAATACCAAGCAGTCCTGAAATTTGTAATTTACTAATCTCGGGAATTTCCTGATTATAAATGTCGTTACGTATGATTCTATCGTCCAGAAAAACGACATTTCCGGGAGATATAATTTTTTCACTCTGGTCATATTGGTTTTTAAGAAAATAGCCAACCTTAAAACCCATATAACTCCTGAGATTGCCAAAGAAAGTGAAATATAAAGCCGGTTCAAGACCAATTTGTAAAAGTTTGGCTTTGATTAAGTGCTCAACAGTGATATTTCCAGTAAATGTATTAAACGGGGGGCTTGTTTCTTTCAATCTGATATTGCCGATATTTTGCTCTTCGCTTAAATTTGCTCCCAAGTCAGAAAAACTTAACCTTAAATCAATGCCGAGGTCTTTCCTTAAAGGTAAATCAAGAAAAGCACCTAAAGAATAACCTGAACCAAAGGTAGTTCTGAATCTCGGACAACAATTCGGCACTCCGGGGAGTTTATTGAAATCTGCCAGATGAATATTCAGGTTGTAATTAACATAAGGACCAAAATGAAAAAGCAGACTGTCTTCCGGTTTAGTCGTCTCCTTCGATAATAACACGAAGCAAGAAAAAATTAATGCTAAAATATAAACAAGTAAATTTTTAAAAATCTCTATTTTATAAAATCTCATATACAACTAATTCAATTATTTGTCATTTGTTTATTAAGGAAATTAATTAAAAGTTCCTAATTAGAAAAGAAATAAACCGAAAAGTTACTAATTAATTTTTTATTAAAAACAATCCTTGATCAAGGAGAAGGTATAAATTTTAATAGTATTTTTGAACATTATTTGTTTTATTTTGAAAATTATCGTAATTTAAAACGGACAAAATAATCCTATTTAAATTTGTTTAATAATATGTTTTTTAAACAAATAATTTGTATTTGTTTAGCCGCTGCAACTCTAATTACCAGTAGCAGAGGTATTGTTTGCTGGTTGGAATATAAATTCAATTACAATTACATTATCAGAAATCTTTGCGTTGAAAGGAACAAGCCGAAAAATACCTGTCAAGGAAAATGCCACCTAAAACAAAATCTAAATAATAATGAAGATGATAAAGAGAACTCAACAGATAAATTACCCTATTTAAGAAATAAGTTTGATGAGAATTCAATAGCAATATTAGAATTGAAGGATATTTTAAACTTTAGGCTTCAATCGAAATTCCTAAATGGTTTAAAGAATGAAAATAAAATAAATACAGAGAAGAATGATCCACCCAGTCCACCACCAAAAAGTATCTTTTAGTTAATTACAGAAAATCTTAAAACTTTATCTTAGAGTTATTCTAAGAAATATCTTACTTCTTATTTTTTAATTTTTGTTAAATAATATTAGAATGAAAATATGACTATAAATTATAAATTATTACTTATTCTTGTTTTGAATTTATCTGTTCTGGTTGCCGAAGAAAGTGATTCCGGAAAAATTTACAAAATGAAAGAGATTGAAGTTGTTAAGCAAAGGGAATTTAATTTTCAGCAAAGTTATCAGTATAATCCTGATTATCAGTCACTGATTTTTTCAAAAGATGGTATGAACTTAATCAGAAGGGGGGGAAGTTTAACTCAGGATTTCTATCTGGATGGTTTTAAGCGCAGTGATATTGCTTTAGTTCTTGACGGGGAAGCAATTCAATGTGCCTGCCCGAATAGAATGGATGCACCAATTACACGAGTAAATATAATTGAAATGGATGGTTTCAAATTAGCGAGAACATCAAGCACAAGCAATTCATCGCTTTACGGAAAGATTGAGTTTCAGCGAAAAGAGTTAAGCGAGAAATTTCATTTAAGTTCAATTCTATCGGGAAACTTACTATCACAAAATGATTTTGATGCTCAAATTATGGCTGAAGCGATGAAAACGGGCCTGGTTGCTCGTTTTTCCTTTGGGAAACCATATAAAGATGCGAACGGTTCAGGTTTCGACTCACTCTATGGTTTTTCCTCAACACCAAATTTCAACTACTGGTCATTATCATTAAGGCACTCGTTTGGTGATATTGAAGCAGGCATAAGCTCAAGCGGTAGCAAGGATGTTTTATTCCCATATCTGAGGATGGACGAACGGGAAACGATGTTTTTTAGTGGTTTTGCTAAATACAAAAGCAACAAGATTTATATAAACTATACATCCCATCTGATGAATAATGGCTTACGAAAGACTTTCAGTTCTATGGATATGGAGACTGACGCAAAAAATCTAACAATCGGGCTTACCGGAGATTTTTATGATATCACATTAAGAAGCTGGACGGCTGACAATTATATATTGAGTAAAATGAATTCTATGAGAATCAATAACAAAGCTTTACCGGGGGTGATGGAAATCACGGCAACAGGAAACTATGGCTACGACTTTGATTATTTTTATGCTAATGCTCGTTTGGGTTTTGCTTATTCGGGATTTACAGATGATTCAACACTCAATATTTTTAAAAAATATAGTTCCGAAGCAAGCGACAAAAGATTTTTTATCATAGGTGCTTTAAATCTGTCACGCCGTTTACAATGGTCTGATGACTTCGGGACTTCGATATCAGCGGAGATATCAAGCACAACACCGGGAGCCGAGCAGTTATTTATTTCGCTTCGCCGGTTAATGCAGAATCCCGATTGGCTGGGTAACCCCAGATTGAAACAGCCAATAAAAACCAATCTAAGATTTGATTTCAATGTGGCAGACTTTTTAAATTTTGGACTTAATGGAAATTATATCTGGAATTATGTAAATCTATCTGCTGATACCGTTCCGGGACAAAAAGCAAGAATGACTTATAAAAATATTGATGCTATTATAGCCAATGCTTACTTAGAGGTTCGTTATGAATGGTTCGAAAGTCAACTGAATTTCATTTGGGGCGAAAATCAAACTAATAGCGAGCCACTTGCCGAAATCGCACCGTTAAGTTTAATTAACACTTTGACATTTCCAAAGTTTCTCGGAATTGGTATCAAAATCTATCACCAATGGGAAAATGCTCAGAAAAGGATTGACAGAAGACTGATGGAACTGACTTCTGAATCATGGAACACGATTGGAGTCGCAATAGACTACGAAATCCAACCTTTTAAGTTTATTCTGGGTATAGATAATCTTCTTAATCATAGATTCAGCAGATATCTATCAACTGCACGTGATCCATATTCAGCAGGAATCAGGGTTTTCGATCCGGGAAGAACAATCTCTCTCAAAATTATGATGGATAAAGGATTTTAAAATTTAAATTTTTTTTGGGGCTGTCTCATAATGACAGCCTCAATTTTTATTAGGTATAGTTTTTAAATATCAACTAAATATTGCATTAGATAAAGATTATTGTCAAAATTCATTCTGGATCTCATTATACTTTGTTATTTTTGGGTTTGTTGAATTAAATATTTATTTTATTCATGGAATTAGTATTTGCAACGAATAATAATCATAAGCTAAAAGAAATCACTGATATTTTCAGGGAAATGCAGTGCAATTCATACAAGATACTGAGCCTGAAGGATGTCGGATTAAGTAATTTATTTATTGATGAAACTGAAGACAGTATTGAGGGAAATGCTGAGCTTAAAGCTTCAATTGTTTATAAATTATCAGGAATTGATTGCTTTGCTGATGATACTGGATTAGAAATAGATGCTTTGGATGGCAAACCGGGTGTTTATTCTTCAAGATTTGCAGGAGAGGATTGTGATGATAGTGAAAACAGAAAGCTTGTATTGGATTTAATGAATGAAATTCCTGAAACTAAAAGAACTGCACGATTTAAGACTGTTATTGCATACATTAACCAAACTGAGAGAGAGCTTTTTTATGGCATTTGCCAAGGAAAAATCACAACTGAGGAAAAAGGTATAAACGGATTCGGGTATGATTCTATCTTCATACCCGATGGTTTTGAACAAACATTTGCTGAGATGGATCCCGATTTAAAAAATCGGATAAGTCACAGAAGTATAGCCTTCCGAAAATTTGTTAGCTACTTATTATCAAAGTGATTTATTCGCCCTGTTTTGGGGGCGAAAAAGCTGAATCATCAAGTTCGGAATTTACCTGAAAATTATTATATGTCACTTCCATATTAAACATTGGATTCATACTTTCAATTCTGTCAGGAAAAAGCACTCCATCAATTTTACTGTAATTTCTGTAATAGATTGTAACGGGCAACGGAGGCTGACCCTTGCCAAAAACTTCGAAGCTTTCAATTTTGTTAATGAGGAAAGTCTTTTCATCAAAATAATAAGTTCTATTGAGGGATTCCTCATCCTTCATTTCGGCTTTCATTAAAATTTCGTTGCCTTGTTTTCCAAGAACCTTCAAAGAATAGCCAAAGGAGGGTAGTTTGATATCGTTGAAAAGCACTGCATCAATGATTAATTTTTTTGCTTCGGTTCCCTTAAGCATATCGGGTGGACCCTGAACAGAAGTCCATACGTTTTGTCCATCAACCCAGAGCTTTTGGGAATACATACCAAAGTCTGCAAATTGGTATTTTTTATTAGGGGCTTTATAATTTTCGCTTATATCAATTGAGATATTTCTCCCTTGAACAGCCATTGAAGCCTTGCCTGTTTTTGATAATGTCTTGATATTGTTTATGGCATTCATTCCACCGATTGCGTTAACATAATTATCAATAAGTTCCTCAGGGGTGATGGAAACTTTTTCCATTTTTGCTTTTTCACCGGTTAAAGGCTCCAGATCAAGATTATAAACAAAGACTTTTCCGAATTTTTCTAATTTTTCCTTTACGGAGGGTGCACCAACAACGATAATATAGGCATTCTTAGGATTCATATATCTTTCTGCTGAGCGGTGAAGGTCATAATTGCTCAAGGCCATCATCCTCTGTGGATAGGATTTTACATTAGCCATAGCTTTGCCCTGAAAATCTGCATTTTGAATGAGACTGGCAATAAAGTTTGAACTCTCGAAATTCATAAGATATTTTCCAACCTGAGCCTTTAATATTCTGTTGACTTCTTGTTCATCGGGAGCTTGAGTAGATAATAGTTTCAATTGCTCCATTATAACAGCTAAGGCGGAATCTGTAACGCTATTTCGGACATCAGCACCGCAGAAAAATCTGTTCATGAATTTCAAAGAAGTGTGATTTGCATAGGGTGAATATGTGTAGGAATAAGTTTCCCTCAAAGTTTTTGAGAGCCTTCCGCCAAATCCACCTCCAATATAAGCAGCCGCCATATCTAAAGTTTCAAATTCAAAATCAAGATAATCAACTGTTCTTGTTGTAACTATGATAGTTGATTGAACAGAGCCGGGACGCTCAATGAAATAGACACCTAATGGCATAGGATTTATACCCGGTAAAACAATTTTTTCGGGATTGGCTTTTGACCATTTTGTTAATGCTTTATCAATCACAGGGACTATTTCATTATTTTTGACATCTCCAGCGATAACCAGAGAGGAATAATCCGGAACAAAGTATTTCTTATAAAAATCTCGGACATCGGATAATTTTATGGATTTTATCGTTTCTTCGGTTTCTTTTTTCCCGTAAGGATGATTTTCTCCATAAACAACTCTTCTTGCAAGAGCTTGTGCAAGTCTCGTGGGTTGAGATTTCTCTATTTTGATACCGGCTATGATATTCGGTATCAGCTTGTTGAATTCAGTTTCCGGAAAAGTTGGTTGCAGAAGGCAATCAGTAAAAATTTCAAAAACTTGTGGGAAATGCTTTTTTAGTGAAGAAGCTGTAATAGATATATAATCCGGTGTAGCTGACACATTAATAGAGGCACCCAATCCATCAAGAGTTTTGGAAATATCGAGAGCGGTTCTTTTACCAGCTCCTTTTGTTAGCAGGTTAGCTACAATATTTGCCAAACCGGGTTTATCGCCATCCTGCGAAGAACCTCCGGGAATTAATAAACTCAGATAAATAGTGGGTTGTTCATTATCTTCGACAACAAAAATTTTTAGACCATTTGCTAATCTTGTTTCGGAGTAATTAGGAAAAATAAATTCTTTTTCCTCAAGAGGTGCCGGTTTTACATTGGGGTCAAATTTTTCTTGAGATAGACAGAAAGATGAAGTAGTTATTAAAAGTAATAATGCTAAGATAGTATTTTTCATTTTTTTGTTCTAATAGTTATAAAACATGAATTAATAATTGATTTAATTTTTAGGAAGATAAACCAAAACGACTTTTTTATCAGTATCAAAATATTTTTTTGCAACTTTCACTATATCTTCTTTTGTAACATTTAAGTATTTTTCTAATTCAGTATTAACAAGGTCAGGGTTTCCTAAAAATTGCCATGTCATTGACAAATCCTGAGCTTTTTGCAATACATTTTTTTTATCTCTAATGAATTCTACTTCAAGAATATTTTTTGCTTTGATTAATTCTTCATCGGAAATGCCATTTTTGACAATATTATCAATTTCCTGATAAATCAATTTTTCGACGTCTTCAATTTTCTTTCCGGGAGCAGCTATACCATATAAAAGTACACCACCGGCTTTATGAAATGCAAGGTTATCAGAGCCAACCTGAACAGCTACCTGTTCCTTATCAACAAGAAGTTGATAAAGCCTTGAACTTTGTCCTCTGGACAAAATTCTGTTGAGCAGTTCAAATGGATATAAATCTTTATCCGTCATCGAAGGAGCACGAAAACTGATAAAGACTGCGGGAAGTTGAGCTTTGACATCTTCAATGGTTTCTCTGTATCCTTTCTGTAATTCAGAAATTTTAAATGGCTCCCTGACTGGGGTGGAAGCTGGGGGAATGCTACCGAAATAATCACGAACCATTTTCTTAGTTTCTTGAATGTTTATATCGCCAACGATTGCCAAAACTGCATTATTTGGCTGGTAAAAATTATCATAAAACTTTCTGAATTCATCAATGGTAGCTTTGTCAATATGCTGTTCGCTTCCGATAGGGGGCCATGCATAAGAACTACCCCTGAAGAGATGCTCAACTGTTTTTTCGAGCATAGTTCCATAGGGTGTGTTATCACTTCTCATTTTACGTTCTTCTTTGACCACTCCTCGCTGAGTTTCGACTCCAATAGTATCCACTTTCAAACCTCTCAATCTTGATGATTCAATCCATAGAGGAAGTCGGAGTTCGTTTGAAGGAACTTTTATAAAATAAGAGGTTTGGTCAAATCCGGTGCTTGCATTCAGCAAACCACCTGCTTCATCAACAAATTTGTCAATCGAAGCACGTTCATAGTTTTTTGAAGCTTCGAACATCAGATGCTCAAAAAAGTGTGCAAATCCGGTTCTTTCCGGGTTTTCATCTTTCGAGCCAACCATATAATTTACGACCACAGCCACTACAGGAGCACTTTTATCAACACTATAAATAACTCTTAAACCATTTGGGAGCGAGTCCTTGACAAAAGTAATTTTATTGAATTCAACTTTTTCCAATGAGTAAGTATTGAAAGTTGGAATCAAAAGAAATAAAATAAATAAAATAAAGCCAGTTTTTCTCATCATTTATCCTAAATAAATAAAATCAAGTTAGTAATACGATAAAATTAAAAATTAGTTCAATAATTTTTCAATTTCTGGTGCAATTTCCTCGGGAGTCTTGTTGGAGCCAAATCGCTCAACGATTTTACCGTTTTTATCAACAAGAAATTTAGTGAAGTTCAATTTAATATCCTTGGAGCCTAACAAACCCGGTTTTTCGTTTTTAAGAAATGTATAAAGTGGGTGTGCACCGTCTCCATTGACATCAATTTTATCAAAAAGGGGAAATGTAACATCGAATTTTGATGAACAAAATTGCTTGATTTCCTCGTTTGTTCCTGGTTCCTGATCTCCAAACTGATTACAAGGAAATGCAAGAATTTCAAATCCTTTATCTTTGTATTTTCTGTAGATAGCCTCAAGTCCTGAATACTGTTTAGTGTATCCGCAATAAGACGCAACATTAACAATGAGTAGGACTTTACCCTTATAATCGGAAAGTTTTACTTCCTTTCCGTCAATATCTTTCACAACAAAATCATAAATGCTATTCATTTTTATCTCCTGAGTTTTTTCATCATTACAAGCAAGATTGCTAAAAAAACTAAATGATATAAGTATTATTATTAATATAGTTTTCATTTTATCCATATAATTTATAATAAAAAGTATTTTAAAGACGTAAAAAATATTTGAATATTCTTAAAAAAACTCATTAACAGCTATCTTAAATTGATTTGTTAAATTTGCTATTTTTTATAGTGATAATGTGAAAAAGATAAAAGATTTGATATTAGCCCTAATGACAGGATTATTACTTGGCCTGTCTTTCCCACCGTTACCTTTTTCACTTTTGGCTTTTGTAAGTTTTGTTCCAATTTTTTTAGTTTTTGAAAAAAAGCCGAAAAGACCCTTCATATTAATATATCTCTCATTTTCTTTATACCATTTTATTACCAATTGGTGGCTTAGCAGCTGGCAACCTAATGCAGACCCCTATTTAATGATTTCCGGAATAGCTGTTTGGCTTGTTCATCCGTTCTTTTTTATGCTTCCGTTTGTGTTATATAAGCAAATAAGAAAAAGAACATCTTTTGAATTTTCAGTTTTACTTTTTCCTTTTATTTGGGTGGTATTTGAATGGCTTAGAACTTTTAGCGATATTGCATATCCATGGCTAACAATCGGTTACACACAGGTATATAATATTTATTGGCTACAATTTATTGATTTAACAGGAATTTTTGGAGCAAGCTTTTTAATTGTTCTGTTCAATTCTTTATTGTTGATTGTAATTAAAAAAGTAAGGGATAATAAACTTTTGCCCGAGCCTTCAGGCTTTTTCAATATCAAAGGCATTAAGTTTTCAATTTCATTAATTTTTTTAACTCTTATTATTCCATATATTTATGGTTTATTCAAGATAAGCGAATACAACTTTGAAAAAATAAAATCCAGAAATGGTCTAACAAGAATAGGAGTTGTTCAGGGGAACATAAATCCATGGAGAAAGTGGGAATCAAGCACATTAGAGCAAATTTTTCTCCACAGAGAACTACACGATTCACTTATAAAAGCAGTTGGCAAGCTTGATTTGGTTGTTTGGCCCGAGACAGCAATCACATTTCATAGTATTGAGTTGAATTCAGAATATAATTTAAATTTTTTACTCGATAATTTGACACAAAATGAGACCTCATTATTTTCTGGATTTGCAGATATAGTTTTCTTAAAGCCAGGCGAAAAAATATCAGCTACTTCAAAGAAATTATTTGGTGATGAATCGAAGTATTATAATTCATATAATTCTGCTATAGTTCTAAATTATAACCCGGTAAAAACTTCAAATCCACAGATATATCACAAAATGAAGCTGACACCTTTCGGAGAGCGTGTCCCTTATGTAGAACATCTTAAGTTTGCATTAAAGTGGCTTGAATGGGGGGTTGGTATTTCAAGCTGGTCAATAGGAACTGAACAAAAGAATTTGATAGTCGAAAACCCTGAAAAATCTTTTAAAATAGCCCCAATAATTTGTATTGAGTCAGTCTTTCCCGATTTTGTTAGAAATTTTTCAAAGCTTGGAGCTGATATTTTTTTCATAATAACCAACGACGGTTGGTATGACCATACCTTTGGACCTGAGCAACATTACCAGATTGCCGTTGCGAGAGCAATTGAAAACAGGAAATTCCTCGTTAGATGTGCAAATACAGGCGTTTCAGGGGTAATTCAGCCGAATGGTTTATCTTTAATAAAAGCGCCACAATACGAAAGGATTGCTTTTGCGTCAGAAGTTCCAATAATGAATGAGCTAACATTTTATGCTCAATTTGGAGACTGGCTGCCTTATCTATGTTGTATTCTCTTGATTGGAGCAACAATTTTTTTGTTTTTTAAAATTAATGTTAAAAAATAAGTTTTATTTAAAAAAAAATATTTTTTAAGTTTGAGAATATTTAACTCATAAATTTTTGGGGGGTTATGAGAAAGTTAATTTTAATTTTTATTTGTTTGTTATTAACTAATACATTTATTTACTCTCAGGCAGAAAGAGTAAGGATGTATCTTAAGCAGATATCATTGGGGAAAATAGATGAGGCAAGAAGGGCTCTGCCTGATTTACTTGCTGATTATCCTGATGACCCTGCGGTGATGATGCTTCACGGGGCAGTTCTCGAGGATATAAATAAGTCAATATTAATTTTTGAGCGTCTTGTTAAGAAATATCCTATGAATGAATTTTCCAATGATGCATGGTGGAAAATCATCCAATATTATGCCCTGAAAGGTGATACAACAAGAGCAAGACAGGAATTGGACAATTTAAGGAAAAATTTTCCAAATTCCATTTATATTATTCCTGCAAATGATTTAGTTAAAATGGCTACCTCGCTTTTTAAATCAGGAACAAAGCCAGTTCAAACTACAAAAGTATCGGAAGAAAGTAGCGTCACTGACAGTAAAGATAAAAAAACTCAGACTGTTAAACCTACTGAAATCGAGGAAGAAGAAGACGACGAAAAAGTCTCCTACGGTTTGCAGGTTGGCGTTTATAGCACTATGGAATCAGCAAAAGCCGAAGTTGAACGATTCAAAAAAATGAGGTTACGTGCAGAAATTATTACAAAAAAATTGGATAAGAACATAATGTATGCTGTAATCATAGGTGATTATGCAACAAGGGAGGCAGCAGAAACTGCCAAAAACATTGTTTCTCCACAATGCGGATGCGATCCACTTATTTTTGTTAAGTAAATTATTGGGCTTGATTTTATCTGACAAGGTTGAATTTAATCACGCTACCTGTAAGTTTGGTTTGAAGATTTATTAAATAAGAACCTGAGGGCAAGTCACGGGTTGAAAGGTCTATAATATTTAAACCTTTGTTTAATTTGACAGGTGATTTAAATAAGATATTTCC
This sequence comes from uncultured Hyphomicrobiales bacterium, assembly GCA_964473465.1. Classification (GTDB taxonomy): domain Bacteria; phylum Bacteroidota; class Ignavibacteria; order Kapaibacteriales; family UBA2268; genus CALHRB01. The sequence goes on along the minus strand of CAYYPE010000004.1, from coordinate 171,290 downwards.
AGTAAGGTCTATCACTTCTAAATAGCCATAATCTTCACTTTCTGAATCCAACTGGATGAAAGCTTTGTCATTAATATCAAAGATGATTGGATTTTTTTGCTCTGGTAAGAATTTTGATTTATATTCGATACTTGATAAATCTCGAGTATATTCAAATACACGCTTTGAATAGTTATACCATGCATTATCTTTCCAGACATCCAAATATATTTCATCAAGGGTTGAATTTGGGTTGTATCTATATTTTTGTTTCCAGATATTATCCCACTTACCTTTATTCCAAATTTGATAAATCCACTCGAGTAATCTGTTGAAATCATCATAGCTAAATATGTCAAGAGAATAATTTATCCAAGATGAATCAGAAAAGTTTAAGGTAAATGAAGAATCTTTCAGGTTTAGGTTCTTGTAAACATTCCTAACTTTTCGGAATTGTTCCCAGTTATTTTCAGTCCACTTGAAGTAAGTATTTTCGAGCTCCAATCCAAATTTAGTATAAGTATAAACAATTTTGAAGTAATTTTCCCATTGTCCTTTGTTCCAGATTTTGGAGATCCACTCGGAAGTCTGGTCTAAATTATCAAGCAAAAAAGTATCCTGAGAATGATAAACCCACTCGCTATCAACCCATGTTCGGCTTAATTTCTTTTTTAGTTTCTGATTGTCATAGTAGTAATTTGTAATTCTATCAGAAAAAATCCAGCTATCGTTTTCCCATCTTTCAGAAATCTCTTCATAGAGCAATCCATTAGCATTAAATTTATATGTCCATCTCATTGAGTTAATCCACTGGTCATAACTCCACTTCTTATAAAATTTCTCTATATTTCTGCCAAGTGAGTCATAGATAAATACCCATTTGGCAGAATTAACCCAATCAGAATCTTTCCAGTTGTAGATGATAATTTGCTTGGGTAATGTTAAATCAATGCTATCATCACTTCTGGCAATTATTTTTGAATAATCAAATCCTTGAATATCTTTTAGTATGAGATTATTACCAGCTAAAAGAAAAGAGGAACCAATACAGATTATAATTAATAATATAACTGTTATAAAGATTCCCTTTGATAGCATTAATTTCAACATTTATGATTTGTTGTTAAATTTTTCTTTAAGCTTTTTTGATACAAATTCTGAAACAAATTCATCAACATTTTGTCCATATTTTGCCAATTCACGAATAATACTTGAATTCAGATAAGTATATTTTTCATGGGGCATTAAAAAAATTGTTGTAACCCCCGGATTTAGTTTTCGGTTCATTAGAGCAATCTGAAACTCGAATTCAAAGTCAGAAATAGCTCTAATACCACGAATAATTGCACTTGCATTTTTCTCAATGGCACAATCCACAGTTAATCCTTTGTAAAGCTCAACTTCAACATTAGAAATATGTTTAAGCGATTCTTTAGCCATTAAAAATCTTTCTTCTTCAGAAAAGAGAGTCGTTTTTTTTGAATTGATGGATATGACAACAATTACCTTGCTGAATAGCTGCGAAGCTCTTTCGATAACGTCAACATGACCATTGGTAATGGGATCGAATGTTCCGGGATATATGGCTATTTTTTCACTCATAAAACTTTTGATACTTTATAACCAATATCTTCTATAGATTTAGTAAGGTTTTGTATATTAACATCGCCTTTGACCAATGCAGAGTTATCAGAAAGGCTAACTTCGAATTCTTCAACTCCGGGAGTATTTTCGATCACTTTTTTAACATTTGCCACGCAGTGGTTGCATGTCATTCCTTCGATATTTAATTTTATGAATTTATCCTCAGACATTTCTTTACCTTTCTCCTTTTTAAAATATTTTGAAATTGTTTTCCTATAAATGGACAAAATTAACAATACTGCAAAAATAAGTGAAATTATAATATTTATTAATGGTGTCGAATGAATTGAATGCTCGTGGATGTGAGCTATTTGTGTCATTGGGTCAATTGACAGCCATTTAAAAATCCAATCCAATATTATACCGAATAATATAGAAAGAACTGAAATTGTAAGTATATAAGCTATAGTAAGATTCTTTCCAATGGATTTGTATAAGATTGTTATCGAAGCAGCGTTTGTTGCAGGACCGGCAGCCAGAAATACAAATGCTACCCCCGGTGAAAAGCCTTTCATTATCAAACTTATTGCAATAGGGATAGATGCTGTTGCACATACATACATCGGTATTCCAACTGCAAGTATAATTAACATTCCGGATAATCCATTATTGAATCCTTTGTCCAGAAAAAAACCATCTGGAATGAAATAGGTAATTAACCCGGCAATAAATAATCCAATAATAAATTGAACAGAAATATCATCAACAAATTCAACAAAGGAATAATTTATCGTTTTTTTTATCTTTTCTTTCAATGGGATTTTTTGTTTGAACTGATTAAGCTCAAATTTCATTGACGATTTTGTTTGTTCCCTGTCAAATTCTGGGGATTTGATAAATTGACCGAATGTTCCCCCTATAATGCCCATAAAAAAAGCTGCAATCGGGCGATATATAGCAATAACAGGACCCATCATCCCATAGGTTGCAATGATACTGTCAAAACCTGTTTGAGGTGTTGCAATTAAGAATGAAAGAACTGAACCTTTAGAAGCACCGTTTTTTGCAAGATAAACAGTCGTTGGAATGACTCCGCAGGAACATAGTGGTAAAGGTATTCCAAAAAGGGCAGCCTTGAATGTCGAAGCAAAATTGTTCTTGCCTGAGTGCTTAATAATAAATTCTTTATTTATGAAAAAGTTCAGAAAAGCCACAAATAATAATCCAAGCATAATATAAGGTGCCATTTCAAGAAACAGAACCCATATTAAGCTTAAAACATCAAGAATGAACATCTTTTTTTTAATTCCTTATAATTTATCTCAACATTTAAGAAGTTTTATATTAACAAATATTATAGTTAAGTAAATTTAAAACGCTGATTTAATAGTCAATTCATAAGTTCAAATATCTAAGTATTGATGATTTTTTTTTATTTATTTTGAATGTTTTCAATCTTACTAATTGCTGTTAAAAGTTCATTAATCTGTTTTTTTGATAACATATTTGTGCCAAGTAATGGCTGTTTTTTGATTAAATTTGCGGCAGATTGAGTATTACCAGAAAGTAAGAAGGACACTGCCAAAAGGTATAATCTGAAACCTTCCCTATTGAAATCACCTGATTCAAAATTGAGTAAGTCAACAACTCTTTGAAAATTATTTTTTTGAATTTCTATTTGAGCAAGCCTGATTCTTGCCATTTCATAATGCTCTACTGGGAACTGGTTTTTGAATTCTTCTTTTGCATAATAATCAAGTAATTTACTAAATATTATTTCAGCGTCATTAAGATTTCCACTGCCAAAAACTGTTTCACCAAAATGGAATTGAATCCATAAATCGTCCGGATTCTTTTCCAATTCAGATTTGATTAATTCAAGATTCCTGTTAATTTTCTCGGGGTTTTTACCTATATACCCATAATGATTAATGATTATGTCCGAATCAATAATTTGATAACCGCAGTCAATAATAGAGTCCGAGATTTGTTCGTGGATTTTTCCGATAAATTTAACAGGAAGTTTTTCACTATTAGAATTTCTGATTCTAAATATTCTTGTATATTTGTGTTCAACTATGCTTGTATTCTCAGTTGTAAGTAAATCTGGAGAGGTATTTTCAGCACTTAAGTAATTTTTAATCGTAGTTCTAATTCCACCGACATCATTATTATCAAGCAAATGAATGTTTCTTATCAGGGAATCTGTAATCAGCTCTTCATCTGCATCGAGAATAATGACCCATTCAGTTCTGGGAAATTTCAGTGCATAATTTCGGGCTTCGGAAAAGTCATTATTCCACTTAAAAAAATGAAGCTCTGCACCTAACCTTGAAGCTATGGAAGGAGTCGAATCGAATGAGCCGGTGTCAACCACAACAATTTGCCTGCAAACGGGTATCACTGAACGAATAGCTCTATCTATTGTGTCCTCAGCATTTTTCACTATCATTGAGCAACATATACTGTGCTTTTCGCTCATTTTTTTATCTGTTTTTATTAATCAGAAATATCTTAATTACAAAAATTATTCCAAACTTCTTTCCTGATTTATTCAATTGATAACCATTGAAATATGTTGTAGTTAGCAATTTTGTTTTATCAAATTTAAAAAAATTATGAAAAGTAAATTAAGCAAAAAAATTAAGAATGAAATTGACAAACTTCCTGATAATCCTGCTGAATTTGCTGAATTAACAAGCAGAGGTAAATGGAAGAAAGCACCACATCTTGAATTAATAAATGATTATCTGGTTCTGGCTTCGAAAAGAATAGTAAATAAAATAATCATTAATCTTCCACCCCGACATGGAAAATCAGAGTTTACATCAAAATATTTTCCTGCTTGGTATTTGATGAAATTCAAAAATCACAGAATCATTCTAACTTCCTATGGGACTAAATTTGCAGGATCATGGGGTAAAAAAGTACTGCAGTTGATAGACGATTGGGGCGATGCTTTAGCTGGTATAAAAATCAGTTCTAAATCTAAGTCGGTTGAAAGTTTTGATCTGGAAGAATTTGGGGGGGGAATGGATTCAGTTGGAATTGGTGGTTCTTTGACAGGGCGAGGGGCAAATTTATTAATAATTGATGATCCTGTAAAAAATGACAGGGAAGCACATAGCAAAAAAATACGAGAAAATATTTGGGATTGGTTCATTTCAACAGCTTTCACTCGTTTAGAACCCGATGGAATCATTATTATTATTATGACTCGCTGGCACGAAGATGATCTTGTAGGTAAAATTCTTAAGAAAAACGAAATTATTGAAACTTATGAGAATTTTAATAATAAAGATGAATGGAAAATAATTAGAATTCCTGCAATTGCTGAAGAGAACGATTTATTAGGCAGAAAAATCGGTGAAGCACTATGGACAGAGCGATATGATATAAAAAAACTCAACACAATCAGAAATATTCTGGGTTCTTACTGGTTCGAATCTCTTTATCAGCAGAATCCAAGACCTGAGGGAGGTCAAATTTTCCTCAGGAAATATTTTAAGTATTACTATGAAGATTCACATCATTATTATTTAATGCTTTCATCTGGTCTGGATACAAACAATATTAAAACAATAAGGAAGCTTGACTGTAATTATTTTGCAACGGCAGATCTGGCAGTATCGAGCAAAGAATCTTCGGATTATACTGTAATTTTAATTTTCTGTATGACACCCGACAAAGAGATTTTAATTGTGGATTTAATCAGGGAGCATTTCAAAGGTTCAGAGCATCTTGAAAAATTAAAGAATTTATTTTTAAGATGGGAGGGGATTTTTGTTGGAATTGAGACAGTTCAATATCAGGTATCACTTTTGCAACAGGCAGAAAAAGAAGGATTGAAAGTAATTGGATTGAAAGCATCAAAGGATAAACTTTCGAGGTCGTTGCCAATTGCAGCGAAAGTTGAGGCAGGGTATGTATTTTTCCCCGAGAACTCCCACTGGTTAAAATGTTTTGAAGATGAGCTTCTGGCTTTCCCTAATTCAAGGTATGATGATCAGGTTGATGCATTTTCTTACATAGCTTATTTGATAGAAAATATTTCATTGACAGCTCCTGCATCTTCTATTTTAAAAAATATTGCTAAGAAGAGCTTAACAAAAGATTTTTAATAATTTGTCCGTCTCGAATAATTGAAAAAATTAGAAAAAAATTAGATTTTAGTCAATAAATTTCGTAATTTTCGAAGCGGCATAATGTTACTCCTGTATAAAAAATATGAAGGGGGAAAATGAATTATTATTTTTTTGTTTTTTCTAAGGTTAGAAATTACTTTAAATTCATTATCTTAATTTTAATATTATTTATTTTTTTCAAAACAAAAAGCATAGCAATTGAAGACTATTCACATCTGTCCTATGGTCTTTTTGAATATTCAGAAAGCAAGGAACTATATGATTTGTATTTGCTTTCTTTGTCCAAGGATTTGATTAAAAATTCTGTTTATCATTTTAAACATCTTGATAATTATGGATCTTCGGCATTATTAAGGGCAAGGACTGAATTTTATAGTGGAAATTATGCTTTTGCTGATAAATTGTTGTTGAGATTCACCGAAGAATCACCTCAATCACCATTTATTCCAATGGTTATTTACGAAAGAGCTTTTTTTGCATTTGAAAACGAAGAGTATGGTAAATCCCATAGACTGTTTTCGGAATCAAAAAGCCAATCAGAACAATTTTATATTAAAATCAAAGATTCGCTTTATATCCATCTGGCTCATTTTAGTCTTTATTGGAATGCCATTTCACTAATTCAACAAGGTAAATATCAGGATGCAGAGCCATTGCTTGACGAATGCTATAAAAAATATCCGAATCTAACATATTCTGATGATGCTCTCTATGCCATTGGAGTAATTGCAGAAATGAACAGGGATTACGATAAAGCAAAGATTTATTACAGAACTAATATCAAGCTTTATCCCAAAAGTAACACTATGATTGCTTCAAGAATAAGAGAGATTAATAATAATTTAGTCCTAAGGGATTATCAGACTGCGATAACAAATATTGAACAGGCTGAAACAATATGGAAGCAGATTTTGAACAAGGATGTCAATGTGCAGGATTTTGAACAGCAATCTTATGCCGAATCAGCAACTGAAGAAATTCAATATTTTAAAGGTGAAGCTTACAAGCTCAGCGGTTTTTTTGATAGAGCTATAACTACTTATAGTTTGTTCCTCGACACATTCACAGATTCAAAATTAACAAATTATGTCAGGCTTGGAATAGCTTGGTGTTTCCTTAATAAAAATGATTACAGGAAAGCAATTTCTTTTTATGAATCAGTCATTGATTCTGAAAAAGATGATGAATCAATATTAAAATCATCGGCAAAGCTTTTCAGAGCAGTGTCTTTGAAAAGAGCAGGGGATATTGAAACAGCCAAGAAAGAATTTATTCATCTTTCTACTGAAGTAAACAATCCAAATATTGCACTGGCTCTGATTGAGCTCGGACAGATTTACTTTGAGGAAGGTGAGTATGAAAAAGCAGTCAGAATATTAGAAAGAAGCGAGCGGGAAGCAACTGAAGCCAGTTCTTTGGTAAGAACCTACCTTTTGCTTGGTGAATCATATTTTGAGTTAAGAAACTGGGAAAAAGCTATAAAATCATTTACAACTGCCGAACAAATTGCCATTAAAAGTTCTGATTTCCTGCTTCCTCAAAAATCATGGTATATTTCTCATTCAAGATTGAGAAGGGGAATAGCACTTGTCAAAAACAACAGAAATGGAGAGGCTATTCCCAGCTTGCTGTCCTACTTAGCTACAAATAACAGCCATGGCAGAAATGATGAAGCACTTTATTGGCTCGCTGAAGCTTATTATAGGTCTGACCTTTTAAAAAATTCAATTGATAAATATAAATCATTGATTGAGCTTTATCCTACAAGTCAATACCTTGAAGAAGCTTACTATGGTCTGGGTTGGTCTCATTTCAGGCTGAAGGAGTTCAAGCAATCAACAGATGTATTTGAAAAAATGATCAGAATGTTTCCTGATTCAAGGCACACACTTGAAGTTCTCATTCGTCAGGCAGATGGTTATTATTATATCAGGGATTTCAATAAAGCCGTTGAATTTTACAGAAGAGCCGCAAGATTAGCACCTGACGGAAGCGATGAAGGAGAATACAGCAGTTTTCAGCTTGCACAGGCTCTTTACAGATTACAAAAAAATGAAGAAGCTATAACTGAACTACTTACTTTCGTCAGAAAATTTCCTCGCTCAGCTTATGCTCCTTATGCTCTGTATTTAACAGGTTGGATTCGGTTTGAACAGAAAAAATATAATGAAGCCATAGAGAATTTTAATTTTTTAACGCAGGCATATCCGCAGAGCATATTAGTTCCAAGAGCTTATTACTCTATTGGGGATGCTTATTATAACATGGGTAGCTATGAAAATGCGATTGCTCATTATAAAATTGTTGTTGAATCTTATCCTTCGAGTTCACTTGCACCAGATGCACTGAAAAGTATTCAATTCTGCTATATGGTTCTCGGAAAAACAGATGAAGCAATGAAAATAACCGACCAATATGTTGAAAGCAATCCTAATTCACCGTTCGCCCCTGAATTCTTGTTCAAGAAAGGTGAAATGTTTTACACTGACAGGAGATTTAAAGATGCTATATCAGAATATGAAAATTTTATACAGAAATATCCCGGCAACGAGAAAAATTCAGAGGCTATATATTGGATGGCAAAAAGCTATCTGTCTTTGAATGACCTTGATAATGCCGAGAAAACTTTCAAACGTGTTCTGATTTCTTTTCCCAAGTCAGATTATGCTGCACAAAGTCTGCTTGAGCTTGGTCTGATTAAAAAACAACAAGCTGATATCTCTGCTGCTGATTCAATTTTCAAGATATTACAAAAAAATTATCCTGACAACCCAGCATCTGCTCAAGCTGGTTTCGAAATGGCATCAATCAGATATAGCCTTGGAGACACTAACTCTGCAGTTGGATTGTTCAGAGAAATAGCCGAAAAGTTCAAAGGCATGGAATATGCTGACCAAAGTAGATACAGATTGGCTATGCATTATAGATTAGCCGGCAAAGCTGATTCAGCTATTAATGAATTTCAGTTTCTTGCAACAAATCCTGATATAAATGCAAATAATCCATCACTTTCTGCAGAAGCTCAATATAGGATAGGTGAAATTTATATGCGTTCTGGAAATTGTCCTGATGCGATCAAATCATACAAAATAGTTCAGGAAAGATTTGTAGGGTTTGAGGATTGGTTTACACTTGCCTTGCTTAATCTCGGAGAGTGCTATGAAAGAATTGGTGATTATACATCCGCTGCTACAGCCTACGAAGAAATAATAAAATACAGGTCTGAGGATGATTATGGTAAAACTGCAAAACGCAGACACAGTTTATTGAAGAATCTTGAAAAAAATAGAAACTAATTGAGTGAGAAAAATGAAAAAAATCTATTTTGTTTTCTTAACAGTCTTAGCATTTTTTAATTATCTTTCGGCTCAGGAAAAGGAGTTACCAAAAACTAACGAAACAAGACCTCTCGAGCTGCCAACAATTTTTATTGAGGGGAAAGAAAACTTAAATGTTCAGTCCGGCACTAAACAATTCCTTGATAAATCCAAACCACTCACCAAAGATGATCTTGATTCGATCAATTCACTCGAAAAACAAATCTCAATGTTAATTCCTTTCAAGCCATTACAGGAAAATATGACAACGCTGACCTTCAGAAAAGGCTATTTTTCTGTACAATACGGCTTGTATAATACCCCAAAATTTTTTGGAGGATATAAATTCAAAATTGATGATTATAAGCTCTCTTTTGATGGTGGCTTTGATTTCAGCGATGGACATATCAAAAATGCTGGTTATACTAAGATATTTGCAAAATTGGGCTCTGAATATATTGCCCCCGAAAAGTTCCTTTTCTTTGGGGGTAGCTTAACAACATTTGATATTGATTTCGGTTACAAGAATTATAAATTATATGCTCAGGACAACCCGCCCGAAAGAAAAACGACAAATTTCGGATTAAGTATTTTAAGCGATGGGAGGTATGACATCTTCGATTTTAAAACTGGAGCTGAGTTTAAGACTTTGTCACTTTCGCAAAATAATAACAGTATTTCAGACAATTCTCTATACGGTTTTTTAAACATAGATGGGAATTTTAATGATTTTAATGTTGGTGCTGGTGCCTCTATTGATTTTAATAACTTAAGAGGCACTCCTCATACGTTTTTTGAATTGTTTGGTAAATTTAAATATTATATAAGTGGTATTATTTTCCTTGGAAGGGGCGGAATTCAGATGACTCACTCGAGTTTAGGGGAAAGCAGACAGGGATTTATAATTGATGGAAATATATCATATCTATTTAATGATTTTTTTACGGTATCTGCAGGAATATTAACAGGTCTTGAACATAATAGTTTTACTCATGCTATTACTATCAACCCATACATAACAGACAGTTCAGTTGTGGATTTTGCATATCCTGTTTCCATTATTGCGGGACTCAATTATCATCCTGACGAAAGGGTTTATATTCAGGCTGATGTTGGTTATCATGTTATTGACAGGACGCCGTATTTTTTAAATGCCGATTCAGGAACATTTAATTTACATTACGATAAATCAACTTCTTTTAAAGTACAAATTGAGGGAATTTATAATATATCATCTCACGACATTATTACATTTAATATTTTATTACAAAACAATGAGTTAACTTCAGGCAAAAATGTGCCTTATGCTGAGCCCTTAAGACTTTCTGGAAATTACCGAAAAAGATGGTTTGAGAAACTTGGAACAAATTTCGAAGTTTTTTATGTTGGATCTCGATTTGTTGACAAAGATAACATTAAAAAAATTGGCGCATTTATTGATTTAAATATAGGTGCTGATTACTCATTTTCAAAAGACTTTGATGTATTTTTAAGGATTGAGAACTTATTTAACTCTGACATAAGCTATTGGAATGGTTACAAGGAGAGAAATGTATTTGTAACAGCCGGGATTTACTGGAAATTTAATTAAATCACTAAAAATGGATTCTATATTCAGTGATCAACTTAAGGAAGAGGAAATTCTTTCGGGTTTTGAATTAGTAAACACCGATGAAGATAGCTTTTTACTTGATAATGGAGTTGAATATCCGGGTAAACTTCCATACAAGCTTTCTCCAAATGAAATAAAAGATGCCGAAGCAAGTGAAAAATTAATAAAGGAATTTTTGGAACAGCAGACTAAAGAAACGGCTCAGACTGATGAAAACAGGGGAACAGTTTGGAATTTATTCGAGGAAGATGAAAACGAACTTCTGCGAGCAAGCCAGAATTCTGAACCTGAAGAAAATGAGGACATTAAGTTAGGGCATTCATTTGATGATCAAGATAAAGACATTCAGAACTCAGGTATTCAGCCTTTTGAAGATGAAGAAAAAGTTGTAAATCAAGTTGGTACCCTAAAAAATGAGGAAGAAGATATTATACCTGATAAATTCAATTCAAGCGAGGAAGATATTTCGCATGTGGCTATAAATAAAGAACAAGATGATGAACCTGTATCTGAAAAATATGAAAAAGGAGATGAAGAAGAAGTAAAGTTAGACGAAGATTTTTTAGCTATTTTGCAAGGTGATTTAAACAAATCATTAGTGCGAAAATCAGACTCCGAACCCACAAAAAATATTCAAGATGAAAAGGGAATTGATGCTGATTTTAGCGATTTCAAACCCGTTGATGATCTTGAAGAGTCGGTCCTTATAGAATTCGATTCACTTGGAGCTAACAGACCAAGTGAATTCAAAGAAGATGAGAATAAAGTCAAATCAACTACAACAAAAAAATTAAAGCCAATTCACCAACAAAAAGAAAAAAAACAAAAACCAGATAAAGAAAAAAAACAGGAACCCGAAAAAGAAAGGAAAAAAATTACCATTCCAGCTCTTCCTTGGAGAAAGATTTCTTTTGTTGCAGCAACAATAGCCATTTTCGGTGGTATTTTTTTTCTGGGATATTATCTTTTCTTTATTGATCCCGAGATTCAGGAACAAATAAATCAAATTAAATCGTTCAAAGTTAAAAATTCTACCAAAAAGACTGATACACTTAAAAATACTCCCCCCCAAGAAAAACCAGCTCAGGAAACTCCAATAGTTCAGGATTCAGTTGCTTACGCCCAGAACATTTTCCCTGATAGCACATCTAAAAATTCTGAAATAGCCTCTAATTCTGACCCCGAAAAAAATTCAGGTAATAAAATAGCTTTTAAAGAAAAAATTATAAACGATATAAAAGCCAAAAAAAGGACATTCATAACTCCTAAAAAAAGTAATGAGCCAAAAAACACTAACTTAGTTAATACCTCGTTTAACGAAGCTGAAGAGAAACTATATGTTATAGAGGTTTTCTCTTCACCGATAAAGGAAGAAGCAGAAAAGTGGTTGTTAAATTTGCATAATCAAAAGATTTATGATGGGGTTATTCGGACACAAAAAATAAGGGATGATATCTGGTACAAAGTAAGATTTGGGAATTATTCAAGTTATAAAGAAGCAAAGACTGCAATTTTAAGATTTGGCATGAAAAATGCAAGAATTGACAGAATAAAATAATTTTTTTTTAATTAATTGAAATTATTTAAATTAGGATTGGAATTTCGGGGGGAATTCAAAAATGTATGTTCCTTTAAGAGACGAATCACAAATAAATTTCAAAATTCCTTGGGAAAGAAATACTGCCCGTGGTTTTGGAATTGCTATTGTAATTACTTTGATAGTGATTGCATTGCTCAGAACTGTACATGTTGAAAAACCTAAGTTTGCCGAAAGGGAGTCGAGAATAATACCTTTGGAATTGATAAATTTCGGTTTGGGCGATGGAACTGGAATGAGTAAGGGTAATTTATCGCGTGAGGGAATTGCCAACAAAGGCGGGAAACCTTTATCGGAACTTGATGATGCTTCCAAATCTATGCAAACTAAGCCGGGACAAAGTTTCTCAAACGATCCTACTCAATCAATGAACATTGTAGCTGCTAATCAGTTATCCTCAGACCAGAAAAGCAATGATCTAAAAGGTTCTTCTCAAAGAAATATCGGTTCTCCTGATGGTTCACCAGATGGCACTGGACTGGGATTAAAAGGTACCGGAACCGGTGCCGGAGAAGGGCTTGGCGATATTGAATGGGGAGGCGGAGGAAACCGAATAGTCCTTTTCAAAAAAATTCCAAATTATCCTCCCGGAGTGAATACTGGTGCTCAGATAAGGATTAAGTTTACCGTCTCGTCAGATGGTTTTGTTACAAGTATGATACCAATGCAGAAAGGGGATCCTGCTCTTGAGCGAGCAGCAATGGATGCCCTTCGTCAATGGCGTTTCAATCCTTTGAAAGAAAATAAAGAAATGTATGGAATTATTACATTTAGATTTCGTTTAAGTTAAAAATCTAATGTTTGTTAATTTTTTTCAATTTGTTTTAAATCTTCCTGCCGAAGGGAAAATCATCCTTGCAATCATCCTAATTGTAATAATTATTTCCTTTATCAAAAAATTTATAAAATTTGCCATATCTCTGACTGTGTTAACTATTTTGGTTTTGATCATCATCAAGCTGATTAACTCTATGAATCTTGACTTATCTCAAGTTCTATAGATCGGGTAATTTAAGTTGAAAAAGAAAGATTATTTTTCGACAATAGATGTATCTGGGTTAAAAATGTAGATATTTTTCCTCACTTTATCAGCGTGCGGAATAGTACTATTAAAATGAATTGGAAACTTCTGAACTCTTGATATTTTTGATTTTTCTCCAATGGGTAATCCGCCTAATCTCAGAACTACAATCCCGTCAATAAATAATCGACCTTGATTTAGCCTGTAAGCAGAGCCATTATATAAATTATTAATTCTGAAATTCATTAGATCTTTAAAGTAATTGTCGCTTCTGTTAATCATTTCATCTTCAGTATGATCGAAATCCCCCGGATTTGCAAAACTAAGAGTAATGGCTGGTTCATTCTCATAGACAAGGACCGGAGTTCCGACTTTTACTTTCTTATATAAATAATCACCATCTTCTCTTGAAATCCTTATGCAGCCATGTGAAGATGGTCTTGAACCAAGATGTCCGTAATATCCAGAGCCTTTCAAACCATGAAAACCAATATTACCTCTGAAACCAATCCAATTGAAAAGTTCTGCATTATTGAACTGCTTGGAAATTGCCAATGGTGTTTTGTTCTGGACTGTGAAAAGCCCCGGGGGTGTATCCAAACCTTCTCTTATTCTTGAGGTTCCTGATGATATTCTGAACTTATAAACCGAATCGTTCCTCTGGTATAGAAAGGCATATTGCCTTTTTATACATACTTCAATATATGTATCAGAAAGCACATAAATAGTGTCCTGATGAGGTAAATATGAAAAAAAAACATTTTTACTGGTTTTGTTTTTCGGAATTAAATGATTAGTAATACTGTTTTCGCCAGATAGACTAATAGCCAAAAGTCCGACAAAGGAAATAAATATGATATTTTTAACAATTCTTCTCAATGATTACATCAATTAATATATCTTTTTGTAATTTTTTCCGGAACAAAATGCAAATTATAAAAAAATAATACAAACTTTAAATATGACGAATCCAAGGGAATTTTTTTTTAATTCAAGCAAAATAGCGGTAGTAAGGACTGATAAATTAGGCGATATGGTGCTCACATTGCCAATGGTCAAGGCTATCAAAGAATTATTTCCAGATAAACATATTTCACTTATTGCATCCTCTTATACCAAAGTATTGATAGAAAACTGCAAGTATATTGACAAAACATTTTTTTTGGAGGACTTCAGTGATGGAATTAAAGGTATTTTTAAGAATGAACGATTTGATGTTATTTTTTTCCCAAGACCAAAATTCAATGAGTGTTTGAGTGCTTTCATAACAAGACAGAGGCTCCGTATTGGCTCTGCTTATCGCTTGTACTCTTTTCTGTTTAATTATAAAATATTTTCACATCGGAAGACTGCAGAAAAGCATGAAGCAGAATATAATGTTAACATGGTTGAGAACATAACTGGCAAACAGCTAAGAACTGAACTTGTCAGACCATTTATCAATGAAGACTTTGAAATTAAAATTGAAGCATTATTGAAAACCTACAAATTAGAAGAAAAAAAATTCATAATTTTTCATCCGGGCAGCGGTGGCTCTGCTTATGAGTGGAATCCGGAAAATTTTGGAAGATTAGCAAAAACACTCAATGAGCATACTGGCCTAAAAGCAGTAATAACGGGGAATGATTCCGACATTCAAAAATGCAAAACTGTAAGTAATATTGCTAATTCCTCAATAAATCTATGTTCCCAGTTAACACTTGGTGAATTAATGGCTTTAATAAATCATTCAAAGTTATTAATAGCAAATTCAACAGGCGTTATTCATATTGCTGCTGCTCTGGGTGTAAAAGTGCTGGGACTTTATCCTAATTCCCCACATCTTAGTCCAAAAAGGTGGGGACCTTACTCAAATGATTCAATCTGCATAACCCCCGAGTCAAAGGATAGAAATAATCAGGATGATATGAACCTCGTTGATTTTAACAAGGTTCTTGAATCAGCTCTAAGATTGTGCAATAAATAATTTTTTGATGATTATTTGTTCAAAAATTCAACAGCGTCGTGGATTTTGCCGTTCATATAAATTTCAGGCACCACAACATTGCAAGTAACATATCTAAGCCTAACGCCAGCTTCGAGAAACATATCGGTGGTTCGTTTGTGAGAATCAATCCATTTACCGTTTGTATGCTGATCATAAAAGTCCTGTCCGTTTCTATGAATAATCACCTCCGAAATCCCTGTTTGAATAATAGCCCTTGCACAATCTGCACATGGTAGCCAAGGAACATAAATTTTGCAGCCTTTCAGCACTGTTCCTCTACGGGCTGCATTATATATTGCGTTCCTTTCGGCGTGTTCAATCCAGTAATATTTTTCACCACCTTCTCTCGAAAGTCTGGAGGAGTCTTTATCAATTTCGATATTTCTTGGTAATGAATTATAGCCAGTCGCAACAAGAACATTATCGGGGTCAACAATTATTGAACCGACGTGAGTTTTATCATCTCTGCTTCTCATACCAACGAGGTAGCACATTGTAATATATAACTGGTCCCAATCAGGTCTTTTCATTTCAGTCGTTACCGTAATTAATTTTTTTGTAAGTTAACTTGTTAAATTACAAATTTTTGCGATTGTAATGAAATTTTTGACAAAAACAATTGTAATTCTTTCAGTCATCAGTATGATGACAGACATCTCAAGCGAAATGCTTTATCCAATTTTACCAATGTTTCTGAAAAGCATTGGTTTTTCTGTTTTATGGATTGGTATTCTGGAGGGATTTGCAGAGGCAATAGCGGGATTTTCCAAAGGATATTTTGGCAGAATGTCAGACAAAATCGGAAAGAGAGTCCCTTTCGTAAGAATCGGTTATACACTTAGTGCAATATCAAAACCATTGATAGGGATTTTTGCAATGCCGGTGCTTGTTTTTTTTCTAAGAACAATGGACCGATTGGGCAAAGGAGTCCGAACTGCAGCCAGAGATGCCATTCTTTCCTCCGAAACATCGAAAGAATTCAAAGGCAGAGTATTTGGATTTCACAGAGCCTTTGATACGTTAGGAGCTGCTATTGGTCCCATCTTAGCATTGATTTATCTTCATTTCTATCCTGAAAATTATGTTTCATTATTTTTATTGGCATTCACTCCGGGGCTTATTGGAATTTGTTTTACATTTTTTTTACATGATAAAGAATCAGATGTAACACCATCTAACAATAACAAAACCAAATTCCTTGAATTTTTATCATACTGGAAAAAATCATCAAAATCCTTCAAAAAGACTGTCGTTGGTCTAATTATATTTACAGCCATAAACAGTTCAGATATATTTTTATTATTATTAGTCAAGCAAAATGGTTTATCAGATTCAAATGTAATAACCCTATATATATTTTATAATCTTGTTTATGCTCTCTTTTCAGCTCCTATGGGTTGGCTGGGTGATAAAATAAAATTGAAGAATAGTCTGATTCTTGGAATATTTTTATTCAGTGTAGTTTATATTTTTATACCATTTGTAAGTTCGAATTGGGTATATTACCTGCTTTTTTCGGTTTATGGTATATCAATTTCCGCTATAGAAGGAAATTCAAAAGCTTTGGTTTCCAATATTGCAAATAAGGAAGAAACGGCAACTGCTATCGGTTTTTTGACGAGTTTTCAAAGTATAGCAACATTACTGGCAAGCTCCATAGCTGGTTTCTTATGGTCAGCAATAAACCCTGTCGTCCCCTTTTTACTTTCGGGTATAGTAGCTTTTTTCTGCTCGGTTTACTTTTTGTTTATAAGAATTAAATAATTTAAATTTTTAGTTCAATATTATTATTTCTTACAACATCCTTTATGCCACTTATGTGATTAATGTATCTTGCAGCGGTAAACAAGAAATCAGAAAGCCTGTTAAGAAAAATAACTGCATTATTACTGATTGGTTCGGCGTTCTTTAGAGCAACAGCTAATCTTTCAGCCCGCCTGCAAACTGTTCTTGCCTGATGACAAAGAGCTGCAACCCTTGTCCCGCCGGGAAGAATGAAGTTTTTCAGTTCGGGGAGTTCTTCGGAGTATTTATCAATTAATTTTTCTAACCATTCAAAATGTTTTTCTTCGATCCTATCTAATTTGTATTTGACGACGTTTGCATCAGCGGGTGTGGCAAGGTCAGAGCCCATAATAAAAAGTAAATTGCTCAAAATTGTCAGATGCATGTAAGTTGATTTTGGTAAGTCATAGGTTAAAATCAAACCAATAATAGAATTTAATTCGTCAACGGTTCCATAGGTTTCAACCCTGAGGTCAGATTTCAAAACTCTTTTTCCCGAGAAAAGACCTGTTGTTCCGTCGTCGCCGGTTTTTGTGTAAATTTTCATTTTTTCCTGTAAAGAAAATTGATAATAACATTCAAATTTAACTAAACCGTTGTATATATCAAATATGAATTTTAGTTACTTAATAAGATTTTATTAAATTGCATTTATTTATGGAAAATAACTTGGAAAAAAATATAGATGTATTGTTTATTGGTGATATTGTTGGTGATTGCGGAATAAATTCAGTGGAAGAGAAAATTCCGGTTTTAATCGAAAAATATAATCCGGATTTGATTATTGCAAATGGAGAAAACGCTGCTGCAGGAAAGGGACTGACAGAGGAAGAAGCAAACAAACTTTTTAATCTGGGTGTTGATATTCTTACTTCAGGCAATCACGTCTGGGACAATTGGAAATCGAAGCCACTACTATCTTCAAATCAAAGAGTCATAAGACCTTTGAATTATCCTCCGGGGAATGCTGGTAGGGGATATACATTTTTCACCCTTGAAAATGGTAAAGAAATTGCTATATTGAATCTTCAGGGAAGAACATATATGCAAGCTATTGATTGCCCTTTTCGGGCTGCCGATTATGCTTTAAAAACAATTCAGGAAAGGACAAATATCATTATTGTTGATTTCCATGCTGATGCTTCAGCAGAAAAGGTTGCAATGGGATGGCATCTTGATGGAAAGGTTTCGGCAATTATCGGAACACATACTCATATACAAACTGCCGATGCTTGTATTCTTCCTCAGGGTTCTGCTTACATAACCGACGTAGGTATGACAGGTCCTTATGATTCTGTTGTGGGATTAAAAAAAGATATTGCACTGAAGAGGTTTATCTTCCAAACTCCTTTCAAATACGAATTAGCAACCGATGATGTTAGACTTTGCGGTGTTAATATAATAATTAATCCAACGAATGGAAAAGCTTTTTCAATTGAGTCGTTTATGATGCCTGAACCACAAAAAATTTCAACACTATAGATTCAAGTGAAATTTTTTTTATCCAAATGTGTTATTATAATATTGTCTTAAACAAATAATGGGTATTTTGATGAAATTTCAGTTAAGACTACTTTTTATTATCATTTTTCCAATTGTTTTTCTTGGAAAAACAGCTTTATTTTCTCAGGACATTGACACGCTTGCTCCCCATTGGGGATTGATTAGCGGACCAACTGCTCCTGATGTAAGAGTATTAAAAATTGACAGAAATAATGCACTTTATATTGGAACATGGGGTGCTGGAATTTTCAGGTCATATAATAACGGGCAGACATGGACTGAAATTAATTTCGGTTTAACAAACCTATTCATCAATGCCATAGAATTTGATTCATCGGGAGTGATTTATGCCGGAACAAATGGGGGTGGTTTATTTCGTTCGTCTAATAATGGTTTGAGTTGGGCGGCTGTTAATAACGGATTGACAAACCTTTACGTCAAAGCCATTGCATTCAAAGGTAATACGCATATATTTGTCGGGACAAAAGGAGGAGGAGTCTTTCGCTCAACCAATTCAGGGGTTAATTGGATCGAATCAAATACTGGTATCTGGTTCTGGGATATCACAGCTTTATTTGTTACACAAGATGGGGACTTAATAGCAGGAACTAACGGCGGAGGAATTTACAGGACATCCGACAATGCATTGACATGGCGAACATCAAATGGTGGTATCAACAGCAAGAACATAACTTGTTTCGGTATAAGTCAGTTAGGTGAAGTATTCTGTGGAACACTTGGAGCAGGTCTGAATTTTTCTGTTAATGCCGGTGTTAGCTGGTCAGAATATAAGAAAAATAATTATTTCCGAAATGTAACTGCATTGACTTTCCCTGTAACAGCAGAACCTATAGTAGGCACAGACGACCGGGGAATCTTCCGATATGATGGAAGGGTGATGGACGATTGGGTTAAAACAAGCGTTAAATATCCCGGTATTAATGCCTTAGCAAGAAATTCTGAAGGTGTTTTGTTTGCTTCTATTGCATTTGAGGGGATTTTCAAAAGTTTAGACTCGGGAAGGACATGGACTTATGTTTCTCACAAAACTGACTCTTCGATGAAACCTATGCTTGCATATAAAAACGGATTAGTCCTTGCATCAAATAAAAACAAAGGGATATATCGTTCCACAGATAATGGAAATTCATGGTCTCAAGCAATTTTACCAGGAACAACAATTTATTGTTTTGCTTTTGATTCATCAGGGAATGCTTATGCTTCTGGAGTTTCACCGGCAGGAAGTATTTTGTATGTCTCTGCTAACAAGGGGTTAACATGGTCATCTTTGAGAACTTTTACTGACACAATAGTAACAGCTCTTGCTGTTAAACCTGACGGAAGGATATTTGCCGCACTGAGATTTGCACCTGCTGATCCAATGAATCCAAATTCTATAAGAACTAATCTGATAACATCAACCGATCTGGGTGCGTCATGGCAAATTCGTAATGTTCACACAAGAGCCCAGTCAGGATTTATTGATATCGGGGTAAATTATAATGGACATATCTGGCTGATTTCTGAGGATACTGTGATGCGGTCAACAAATGATGGAGTCAACTGGACAACATTTCTTCCTGCTGCCCAAACTCCTCAATGTGTTGCTTTTAACAGTAATAATCATGTTTTTATCGGAACAATGACAAGTGGTTTATATAAATCTACAAATAATGGGACTAATTGGACTAATTATAACTTTGGAGTTCAATATTCAGGTGTTCAGTTTATCAAAATTAACCGTAGAGACCATATTTTCCTTGGAATGAGTTACGACGAGGGACTGAGATATTCGACAAATAATGGCAATTCATGGGATACATTGATTTCTGGTGCTATAAGGTCATCTAAAATTGAGTCTATGACTTTGAGCAGTGATGGATTTCTTTTTGTGGCGACAAATTCACTTTACAGATATATTGAACCTGAAGACCTTCTTATTCCTGAACTAAACTCTCCAGCTTACGGTTCAACAGGAGTTTCTCTTACTCCAACTTTTACGTGGAATAGTGCATCAAGAGCTGATATGTATGAATTTCAGATTTCTAAAGAATTTTCATTTAGCAACGTTATCGAATCAATTACGCATAGCCCAACTCAAAGAAAGATAAATTCAACCCTTGAATATAATACCACATATTACTGGCGTGTTCGCTCAAGAACAAACAAATCATTAGGTGCATGGAGCCAACCATGGATGTTTACTACTATTATTGAAGCACCAAAGTTGGTCTATCCAAAAAATAATACAGGCGGACACCCTCTTACAACAACATTGGTTTGGAATAAAGTCGATGGAGCCGGTTCATATACAGTTCAGGTTTCAAAGGACAAGAATTTTTCAGGGACTTTATTACTCAACAAGGATGTTACAGATACAAGTGCCGAAGTGAAAGGTCTTGAGCTTTATACTACTTATTACTGGCGTGTTCAGGCAAGAGCTAACAAGAATAATAGTGAATGGTCAGAAATATGGAGCTTTTTCACAAGGTTAAAACCACCGGTAAATCGTTCGCCGGCAAATAATAGCTATGGACATCCAACTGTTGTGAACTTTGAATGGAATCCCTCGACTGGTGCTAATGGATATGAGATTCAAATAGCAAAAGACAAAGAATTTGAAAAGATGATCTTCGATGGTGAAACGCAAACAATATCAAATCATCAGTCCAAACTTCTGGAATATTTTACAGAATATTTCTGGAGAGTTAGAGCAAAAGATGATTACGGACAGAGCGACTGGTCTGAACCATGGAAATTCATTACGATTATAGAAGCCCCTGTTCTGATATATCCCTATGATAATGAAAGTGATATGAAAACCACCATTAATTTTCTCTGGGAGCCTTATCCAAATGCAACTGCCTATCATTTCCAATTAGCTGAAGATAGGAATTTTAATGCGATTATAAAGGAATTTTCATCGCTTGATACTACTACTGTAGAAATTTCTGATTTAGATTTTTATAAAACTTATTTCTGGAGGGTCAGAATCAAGGTAAATAACTATGACGGGCTATGGTCTAATTACCGATTATTTACAACCGGACTTGCTAAACCTGAATTAAGCTATCCTTTGAACAATTCAGATAATATACCTCTGGACGTAATTTTTAATTGGAAAAGAGTTAGCGGGGCTAAATTTTATAAACTCTATCTGGCAAAGGATTTCAATTTTCAAAGTATTGTAAAAACAGCAGACTCAATTGAAAACACTCAATTACAATTGTCCAACCTCGATTTCAAGACAAAGTATTTTTGGAAGGTTAAAGCAATTTATGATAAAGGGGAGAGCGAATGGTCTGACGTATGGCAATTTGAAACAGTTGAAGAACTTAGCGTTGATAATACCGAATTGAGTGGAATCAAGATTTTAGCCTTCCCAAATCCATTTAACAGATTTTTGAATATTCATTATGTTTTACCATCTGATGGGTTAGTAACTATAGCACTAAGAAATGAGCTTGGTATTGATGTCGAAAAAATATTCGATGGTTATCAGGTTCGGGGAAGTCAAACAATACATTGGCAACCGGTGAACTTAAATTCCGGGATATATTTTATTGAAATTAAGACTAATAAAGTTATATTTACAGATAAGATTATTTATATTAAATAAGAAAGGACAATTAATGGATTTACAAGCAATTCAAAATGCATTAAAAGAAGCAGGACTTGATGGATGGCTGTTTTATGATTTTCATAATCGTGATATGATTGCAGCAAGAATTCTGAATATGGACACAAAACGATTTGCATCCCGAAGATGGTTCTATTATATTCCGGCTGAGGGGGAACCTCAAAAGCTTGTTCACAGGATTGAACCTTGGCGATGTGATCATCTACCCGGCGCTAAACATATATATCTGCCATGGCAGGAACAGCACAGACTTTTAAGAGATATTTTGAAGTGGGCAAAAAAAATTGCTATGCAATATTCACCGATGAATTCTATTCCCTATGTTTCGATTGTGGATGCAGGAACGTTTCAATTAGTGAAAAGTTTCGGCGTAGAAATTGTTTCGAGCGCTGATTTAGTTAGCAAATTTGAGTCCCATCTATCTATGGAGGACTGGCAAAGCCACGTTGAAGCAGGTAAGATTCTTCAAATGGTCAAAGATGAAGCATTCAAAGAGATTTGCAGGAGAGTCAAATCAGGCAATAATCCCACGGAATATCAGATTTACGAGTATATGGTGAATATGATGAAAACTAATGGTTTAGCATTTAACGACGGACCGATTGTTGCAGCGAACGAACATGCCGCTGACCCGCATTTTGAACCTACTCCCGAAAATACTTTCAGAATGAAGGAGGGAGATCTTGTTCTCATAGACCTCTGGGCTAAACTCAATAAACCACGCAGTATTTACTATGATATCACATGGATGGGTTATATTGGTGAAACAGTTCCGGAAAATATTGAGGACATTTTCCAGATTGCCAGAAACGGCAGAGATACAGCTTTAAATCTTGTCAGAAGACGTTTTTCTCGAGGGGAGCCACTCTATGGATGGGAGGTAGATGATGCTTGCAGAAATGTTATAAAGGAAGCCGGTCTTGCTGAATATTTTACTCACCGCACAGGACATAATATTGGCGAAGAAGTTCACGGAAACGGCGTTAATATTGACAATCTCGAAACCAAAGATGAAAGGTTGATAATTCCCGGAACATGCTTTTCTGTTGAACCCGGTATTTATATGGAGCACGAAAAAATTGGATTCAGAACTGAAATTGATGTATTTGTTACAGATGAAGGCAATGTTGAGGTATCCGGAGCAATTCAGGAAAAGGTTATTCCAATTTTAACGCTCGCTTAGATTTTTTAAATTTTTTTTTCAATTATAAGAAAAACCCCCTGAAAATCATTGATTTCAGGGGTTATTTTATTCAATTTAACTCTCTATTTTTTTTCTGATAAAGGATTTTTGAGTATTGGTGGTTTAGGAAAGTCCTCTTCAACGGGGGCAATCTCTCCGTCTTCGAATAATAAATCCGGAACAATGACGGTTGCAGGAAGATATTGGCTGCCCCCCGACATAAATGGTGAAGTAATTGCAGGTGCAAGGTAATTAAGAACATATTTTTCTTTACTCACATTGAGGATATCTTTGAAAGTTTGATGAGTAAAGCCTTTTGCTTCGCAACCTCTAACAAGTTCTTCCTTGCCATCGGGGAATACTTTATATACCTCAATCAGTGGTTGCTTTGCCTGACCTCCCCCAAAAGAAAATGAAAAATCGCCCGGGTTTAATTGAAATAATGTTGTAAGCTGAATGTTTTGATTATAAATTTTTCTTACGATTAATCCATAAGGTAATTCTCTATCCTTACATAACTGGATAAGTTTATTTTTCAGCTCGGCTTTTGAAAGAGAATGTTTCTCGTCGGATTCAATTTCGAGGATGCTTATCATTGCAGCGCCGCCTCTCTGATGACCATTTGTGTTTCTGACTCTTTTAGTTGGAACTCGACTCGAAAGTAAATTTTTTAAAAATCCATCTTTGACAAGTTCAACATCCTGAGCAAGAACTCCATCGTCATCAATCTTATAATTGCCAACAAGCGGGACACCAAAAGCTTTATCCCTTGTAGGGGTAGCTTTTAACGAGAGAAATTCAGGAAGCACTCTACCGCCGATTTTTGATTGAAAAGCCATATATCTTTCACTTGATTGCTTGCCTGATTCGGTTAGGGGCTCTCTTTGAGTAACAAGATTTGGAGCAAAAACCTGAGCAAAAATTTCAACAGCAGCCTGTCCTTCGAAAATAATGGGACCTGAATAAGATTCTTCCAGTATTTTTTGTTTTCTTAATTGACTTAAATTTTCTGCAACAAGTTTAGAAGCTTTTTCCAGAGAATCTAATGAAGGAATATCATCTGGTGCCTTCACAATACATGTATAGAAAGAGGAAAGCGGCATTCCGTCATCTGCTTGAGTAGTAGCTGCAAGTTCAACACCTGTATAGAATTCAGTTTTTATAAATTGTCTTCCTTCGGAATTAATATAATAAGTAGTTTCCGGGATATATTCAACTAAGGCAGTTGAGGAGGTAAACTCAGGGTATTGCTTGAAAATGTTTGAGATTATTTTAACATAATTTTCGAATTTCTTAGTATCGAAATCAGGAATTTTTCTAATGTCGTTTATTTTTTCGGGTTCGAGTCTTATAAAATCATGAGTTGTATCGTTAATTAATCTTGATTTCAGGACTGATTGCTTCTTTGCAAATGTTTCGGATACTTGCTTATAGGCGGCATCGGTAGCCAGCCAGAGTTCTCGCCGGATAGTTTTGTAATCTAACTCGATAGGTATTCTTCTATTTCTGAAGGATTCTTCTTCGTCGCCGCTGCCAAAAAAGCTAAGTCCAAAATCAAAAAAGTTTGTATTGTCAAATTTGTAATCACCAACTCTTAAACCAACGGTAACATTAGCAATTTTAGGACTTGTTTTTTCTGTGATGCTACCAAGAAATCCCCTTATCTCGAAAGATTGCTTAATTTTAAGGGTATATTCAATATAATAAGGTCTTTGGAGATTTTCGAGTTTTAGTTCATTCAATGATCTTTGCAGTTCATCCTGCATAGCCTTTATTATATCATTATCCTGAGAATAGAGATTGTTATTTGAACTAAAAACAAAAAATAACAATGTGATAAAAATTGTAAAAAATTGCTTTCCGTTATTTAATTTCATTTAATTATCCTTCATAATTTTATTCATTACATCAATTATTTTATCTGGCATTTGAGTTCCAAAAAGAATTTTTTTCCCGTTAATTAATTCAAGTTGAAGACCAATATTGCCCATAGTATTAAAAGCTATACCATTTCCTTTTAAACTATACCTGATACCCCATCCAAGATATTCAACGATTGGTTTATACTTTCTTATATAGTAATTTTTAATATTCCCTTTTGAAATCATCCTGAACTTGTTGATAAAAGGAAAGTATTTATAATAAATTCCTCTGTCAGTGATAACTGTTTGCAGATTGCTTGTAAAAATAAGTAATGGCAGAAAAATGCTGAATATCAGGGCAAAAATGAAAGAAATAATTATTTCATTATCACTCATTGGATTTGTTCCAAATGGTCTGCCAAGAATAATTTGTTCATAAAAACCAATACCAAATACAAGTAAAACAACTATACAGGTGAACAAAACAATGGCGATCAGCCATGGCTGACGTATTGATTGTTTTTCGCTGAAAAGCTTATTTTCGTTTATTATATCCATCATAACGTAATTATGGTGCTGGTAATATTGGCGGTTTTGCCTGTGATTTTGTCTTTTTTTGAACTTCAATCATAGAAACAAGAAGAGACGGCGAGCAAGCTGAAACCGGAACTCCCCCCGATTCAGCCCCACAAATACCATTAAATACACCTAAATCATCTCCTGCTGCTATTATCTTGGAAAAAGTTGTTAATGGAGTTCCAATAAGGTCAACACCACGAACTAATTCATCAGGCCTGCCATCAGCAAAAATTTTATAAACAAGAATTGGTTGAACGTTAAAGGCATTAGGAATTGTTCTTCCGGTAAAAGTAAATCCACCTTGAACCTTTTCAAAATAAAGACCGAATTCCTTATCCTGTTTTTTGCATTCTTCAATAAGTAATTTTCTTAAATCTGCAACTGGAACGGTCTGCTTAGCATGAACTATAAGGTTTGATTGTCTCGAAACTGCAGTATATCCGGCTTGTTTTCTACCATGACCGTTAGATCTTGGAAAATTTTCAATTGGAGAACGGGACATTATAAAATTCTTAAATATCCCATTTTCAACGCTTACAACTTTTTCTGATTTTACTCCCTGATCATCATACAAATAATAGCCTGACAGTTCAAACCCTCGAAGTGTTTTTATTATTGGATCGAAAATTACATCTATAAAATCAGGAAGAATAGATTTGTTTTCGAAACCTTTAAAAGTTTGACTTGAGTTTGGATCTTTTTGCCGGTGTCCCTCGACCCTGTGTCCAAAAATTTCATGGAAAAACACACCCGACGCTTCCCCTGATAGAATTGCAGGACCTGAATATGTCTGCATTATCGGGGCAGTCCTCAGTTTTTCCAGAGTTGCTATCATTTTTTTAGTGTCGTTAATCAGTATTTCCTCCTTTGGAAGCCCATCGGCACTAAATGAAAAATAGCTCTTAAACAAAGGTAAATTCATTCCATCATCGGCTTTTGTTCTCCCGGAAATAAATATCCTGTATGAAGGTTCGGAAAATTGGATTAAACTACCCTCTGAACTAATGAAATATTTTGTTGTAACTTCCACATTCAGGTTTACCTGTCCACTATAAATCCAGCCCAATTGAGAAAAAAGGGCTGAAATTCTGTTAAGTTTTGCAATCCATTCAGTTGTATTAATTTTTAATTTTATTTCTTCTCCAATATACTTTTGAGGTTTCTCACGTGAGAAATCTGCCGAAGTATCTTCTTCCTGAACTTTAACTGCTTTATTAGTGATGACTTTTTCATAGGTTTCAATAGCTTTTTTATAATTTCTGTCGGTTCCGCTCCATATTGCTGCTCTAATTGCTAATTCATCATCCTCTAAAGGTAAATCTACAGAACTTCTTGATGAACCAAAGCTAAATGAAGCACCTCTGATGATATGAGTATTATCTAATTGATAGTCCCCAACCCTTAAGTCAATATCAAGGATTCTCTCTTTGCTTGAATCTGCTGCAAGTAGTTTACCAAAAGATGATGTTATTCTAAGTGAGTGGACATCAGTTATACTGTAAGAAATAAAATAAGGTGGTATGGGTTGGTTTTTGAGCTCAGTCATAGATCTGTTTAATTCAGCTCTTGCAGCTTTAAGAACTATTGATTCCTGAGCAAATGTGTTTGCTGAAAAAGTCAGGGATATTATTATTATTTGAATGATTTTAAGTTTCATAACATTAAATTAAAATTAAAATATAATTATTTTGAATTTATATCAAGATATTTTTTTGATATTATATTGAGATTATCATCTAATTCATAAACATAAGGAACACCCGTCGGAATATTCAATTCAAGAACTTCTTCCTTTGATAAGTTCTCAAGATGCATAACCAATGCCCTAAGGGAATTTCCGTGAGCCGAAATTAAAACATTTTTACCTTCCTTTAGTTTAGGCTGAATTTTTTCGAAGTAATAAGGCAGCACTCTGTTCTGAGTATCTTTGAGTGATTCACCGTTTGGAGGGGCAACATCATAGCTGCGTCTCCAGATTTTTAGCTGCTCCATTCCGAATTTTTCACCTGTTTCCTGTTTGTTTAGACCCTGCAGATCACCATAATGACGTTCATTAAGAGCCTGATCTTTCTCAATCGGAATGTCAGTAATATTCATTCTTTCTAAAATTATTTCCGTGGTTCTTTGAGCTCTTTTCAAAGCGGAAGTAAAAACATAATCAATGTGATAATCTTTTAATAAATCTCCGGCTCTTTTTGCTTCTTCTTCGCCTCGAGGTGATAAATCAATATCAATCCACCCGGTAAACCTGTTTTCGAGGTTCCATTGCGATTCACCATGTCTGACTAAAATTAATAATGGCATAAACTCTCCTTAATATTTCAAAAATTAATCTTTATGTTGACAAATTTCAATTAAAACTCCATTAGTTGATTTCGGATGAAGAAATGCGATAAGCATATCATGTGCACCTGCTTGAGGTGTTTCGTTAATTAGTTTGACTGAGTTTTGAGCTAATCTGTTCAAATCTGATTTAATATTATCGCTTTCGAATGCCAAATGGTGAATTCCTTCGCCTCTTTTCTCAAGAAATCCTGCAATTGGTGAGTCCTGACCCATTGGTGAAGTTAGTTCGATGATAACATCACCAACTTTGAATGAAGCTATTTCGACTTTTTGTTCTGGAACTGTTTCTCTGTGTATATTATCGTTACCAAAAAGTTTCTGGAAAATAGCAATGCTTTCTTCAAGATTTTTAACTGCAATTCCAATATGATTTAATTGTTTTATCATTATTCAGTTATCAATATTCAAATAAAGCAATGACGCTTATAAATTTCTAATATTTATCAAAAGATAAATAAAAAAATTTGATGTATGATAGAGTATATTCTATGATTATGATGTTAATTGGTTTAATATTTTTTCGGCTTCTAATAAATCTTGTTGGGAGTTAATCCCGAATATTTCCTGCTGTTCAGCAATTAAGAAGGCATGCACATTCTTTTTTTTATGCCTGTAAAGTTCAACTATGTCAGTAAGATAATACTCTTTCTGATTATTATCATTTTTAAGTTCTTTGAGAGTTTGGAAAAGTAAATCAGATTTTACGACATAAACGCCGCTATTAACTTCACTGATTGTTCTTTGATTTTCATCAGCATCTTTTTCTTCAATTATTTTATTAAATGAACCATCAGGATTTCTAATGATTCTTCCATATCCGAAAGGATTAGAGATTTTGGCACTTAAAACACTTAAATCAGACATCATCTCACGGTGGAATTGAAGTAATTTTTTGAGGGTTTCAAATTTAATAAAAGGAACATCACCCGCTAAAATTAGAACATTGCCCTCCCATCCGTTCAGATAAGGCTCAACCTGAGCAACAGCATGACCGGTTCCTAATTGTTCTTTCTGTTCAACAAATTGTAAATTCCTGATATTCTTTGATGATACAAATTCAATAACAGAATCTTTCTGAAATCCAACAACAAGAAAAATTTTGTCAGTATCAATTTTTTGGACTGTATCAAGGACATAATCAATTAATGGTTTGCCATTAAGCTGAGCCATAACCTTTGCCAGAGCAGGATTGTTCATTCTTTTTCCCTTGCCGGCAGCAAGGATGATAACACCATTTCTCAAATCGGGGAACTCCATATTAATTGGTAGGGGAATATAATTTTTTTGCTTCGGTGCTGTAACTTTTCTCAACGATGTTATTGTTCTTGTCGAGTAATAGAATTAAAGGTTTGTGGTTATTAATTTCTTCT
Organism: uncultured Hyphomicrobiales bacterium; assembly: GCA_964473465.1. Classification (GTDB taxonomy): domain Bacteria; phylum Bacteroidota; class Ignavibacteria; order Kapaibacteriales; family UBA2268; genus CALHRB01. Next base: position 141,780 of record CAYYPE010000004.1, on the reverse strand, counting down.
TTATCAAGATTGACATAACTAATAATAATAACTTCGTCGCCGACAGCCCCTTTGCGGGCAGCAGCACCATTAAGGCAAAAATCACGATTTCCAGCTTTGCCCGGTATTACGTAAGTTTCAAATCTTTCACCGTTATTAATATTAACTACGGAAACCTTTTCATAAGGAAGAATATCGGCTTCGGCGAGAACTTCCTCATCAATTGTAAAACTACCCTCATAGTATAAATTAGCCTCGGTGATTCTTGCCCTGTGTATTTTTGATTTCAAAAAAGTTCTCTGCATTTCTCTCCTTAGGAATAAGCCTTAATTAAATCATTTATGATTTTAATCATGAAAAAATTCAAAATTAAATGATATTTTTGTAATTGCATAAATTTGTGGTTTAAAATGATGAAAAAAAAATATCCAATTTTGATAATATTATTTTTTGCTTTTTTTATGGTTTCTGTCAACCATCTTCATTCTTCAAATTTAGAGGAGATAGCGACCATAAATCTATCGGGCATTGATTTAGCAAAGTATTATAAATCAGAAACAGTTCAATTTTTTTCATCGTCAAAAAAATCTTTTGGAAAATACCTTTGCTATAAAATTATAGATTTAATAGAACCTCAAATCAAACAATTACAGGAAATTGAACGAAAACACCTAATAATTATTGGAATTGACTCTCTTGGAAATTCCATTTTCACTACCTTCTACGATTATGACAATAATACAACCAAAATACCACCATATTTAATAAGCAAAAGAGTTTACGGTTCTGTAGGAGATACTGTTATTGCTTTCGAAATGAAAGGAAAACCGGGGAAATTAAATCTTAAACCCGTTCAAAAGGAATTAGAGCAAATTGTTGATATAAAAGTATTTCTTCAGTTTAAAAAATTATCAAAAGAGGAAGAGGGAATAATATTTAAAGCCGGAACTATTATTTATCCACAAGACCAAAAGTCAGTCAGATGGCTTGGAAATGTTAAGTATTTGAAAATCTTCAAGATTAATTTAGAATAATTATGAGAAAATTAGTTGAATGTGTCCCAAACTTTTCAGAAGGAAGAAATCAGGGTATAATTGATGCAATAGCAGAATCAATCAGGAAAACCCCCGGATGCACTTTGCTTGATGTTGATCCGGGCAAATCCACAAACAGAACTGTATATACATTTGTTGGTTCTCCCGAAGCAGTTGTCGAAGGTGCTTTGAATTCGGCAAGAACCGCAAGGAAGTTGATTGATATGAGAAAACACAGCGGGGAACACCCTCGTATGGGAGCTATGGATGTGTGTCCTTTTGTTCCAGTTTCGAATGTTACAATGGAAGAATGCGTTCAATGCTCTCTGGAGTTTGCCAAAAGAGCTTCGGAAGAATTAAATATACCAATTTATCTTTATGAAGAAGCTTCAAATATTGAATACAGAAAAAAACTACCTCAAATCCGTGAGGGTGAATACGAGGGTTTAGTCGAGAAAATTATCAAACCAGAATGGAAACCAGATTTCGGACCAGCTGAGTTTGTCCCTGAATGGGGTGCAACAGTAACTGGGGCCAGATTTTTTCTTATTGCTTATAATGTAAATATTCTTGGCACTAAAGAGCAGGCACACAGAATTGCTTTGAATATAAGGGAAGCCGGAAGAGGGCCGGATCAGCCCGGTCGCCTTAAAGAAGTCAAAGCGATAGGTTGGTGGGTTGATGAATATAATATGGCACAAATTTCAATAAATCTGACTAATTACAAGATTACACCTCCACATATTGCATTCGAAGAATGCGTCAAAGATGCGAAAGAATTAAACATTGCTGTCCTTGGCTCTGAACTTGTAGGTTTGATACCACTTGAAGCTATGCTGATGGCTGCTGAATATTACATTGAGAAGGAAAACCTTTTTGTTATTGACGAAAGACAAAAAATCAAGTTAGTTGTTGAAAGACTTGGATTAAATTCAATTTCTCAATTTGACCCAAAGAAGAGAATAATAGAATACATGATAGAAGATGCACCAGATGAACCTTTAGCCAGCTTAACATTGAGAGGTTTCATCGAAGCCATAGCTGCAAGGACATCTGCTCCCGGAGGTGGTTCGGCTTCGGCAGCAATTGCTGCAATTGGTGCTGGATTGGGATGTATGGTAGCTCAACTGACATATGGAGTGAAAAAGTTCGAGCATTTAGATAAAAAAATGAGGGAAATTATTCCACCATTATATTATGCTACTCACAACCTGATTCCTATGATTGATGCTGATACAAATGCTTTCAATGATTATCTTGAGGCAATCAGATTGCCAAAAGACACTCCCGGGCAAAAAGCTATAAGAGACGAAGCTATGGAGAATGGTATCAAAAAAGCTATTGATATTCCTCTGACTACAATGAAATATGGTGATTCTGCATGGGATATGATGGTTGAAATAGCAAAATATGGTAATATCGCTTCTAAATCTGACATTGAGGTTGGGGCAAAATCTCTTGAAACAGGTATATGGGGAGCTTATAAGAATGTTTTGATAAATTTGCCAAAAATTAAGGACATTAATTATAAGAATGAAACACTTGAGCTGGCAGAAAGTTTAAAATCAAGAGCCCAAGAGAAATTAAATGAAATTCTTGATATTCTGGAAAAAAGAACAGATTAGTTTAATCTATTCAACGTTGTACATTCTTTCTATCAAATCGTTAAACTTTCGCTCAACGACGTGTCTGCGGATGCTAAGTTTAGGAGTTAGTTCACCGTTTTCAATTGTGAATGGCTCCGAAAGCAAATGAAATTTGCGAACACGCTCGTATTTTGCAAAATCTTTTTGGAGTCTGTCAATATCGTTTTTAATAACCTTAATTATATTGGGATTCGAGACAAGTTCCGAAGGGATTGAATACTTAATTCCAAAGCTATCGGCAAGAACTTTCAACTGTTCAAAATCCGGTGTGATTAGTGCTGTGATGTATTCTCTTTTATCGCCAATCAGAACACACTGGTCAATATAAGGACTCTGACAAAGCACATTTTCAATTGGTTGCGGAGCAATATTTTTACCACCGCTACTGACAAATATGTTTTTCTTTCTATCAGTGATTTTAAGGTTTCCTTTAAGGGTAAACACTCCGACATCACCAGTATAAAGCCAGCCTTCCTCATCAATTGCTGTTCTTGTTGAAATTTCATCGCCCCAGTAACCTTTCATAACATTTGGACCTTTGACCAAAATTTCGCCATCCTCAGCAATTTTAACCTCAACACCCGGTAGTGGCATACCAACTGTTGCTGTTTCCAGATTATCGGGTCTATTAACGCTCACCACGGGTGACGCTTCTGTCAATCCATACCCTTCGAGAACAATATATCCAACTGCGAGGAAAAATTCACAGACTTCTGGAGCAAGTGGCGCTCCGCCTGATACAAATTTAATATTTTCAACCCCGATTTTTTCTCTAATCTTAGAAAAAACCAATTTATCAGCCAGAATATAATTTAATTTTTGAAATGGACTTGCTCCCTGACTATAATGTGCCCTAACATAATCAATACCAACGTTAACAGCCCAATTGAATATTCTCTGTTTCATCTTTGATTCCTGCTCCATATTCGAGAATATTCGTTTACGAACTTTTTCAAGAAGTTTAGGGACAGTTGTCATATATGTTGGCTTGAACTCTTTGATGTTTGTGCTTATTGTTTCGATAGCTTCAACGAAAGCAATTGTTGCCCCGGCAGAAAAAGCAGCATAATATCCTGTCGTTCTTTCATAGGAATGGCACCATGGAAGGTAAGTTAGGAACCTGTCAGTTTCTCTGAAATCAACAGCTTGAACTGAGGATTTTACATTCGAAACAATATTTTTATGTGTGAGCATAACTCCCTTGGGGTTACCGGTAGTCCCACTTGTGTAAATGATAGTCAATAAATCATTTTCATCAATGTTTTTAATATGCTCCTGAAGGATTTTTTTTCTTTCCTCAGAGCTTCGAATTTCAGAACCTCTATTAATAATATAATTCATTGATTTAACTGCCACATCGTCCGATTTAAAATCATCATTAATTACAATTATATGCCTTAATTCTGGTAGTTCTGATTTTACTTCGAGTATCTTATTGAGCTGAAATTGGTTAGATACAACAACTGCAGAAGCCGAACAGTCGGAAAAAATATAATGCTCCTGTTTTGGGGTTAAAGTTGTGTAAATAGGAACATCTACTGCACCAATACAAGCAATTGCAAGATCTGTTATAGCCCACTCAATTCTATTCTCGGATACAATGCCAATTCTGTCTCCCTTCCTGATTCCTAAGTTAAGAAGCCCTAAAGCAAAACATTCAACTTTTTCCCTAAGTTCATTATGTGTTATTGATACATAAACATCATTTACTTTATGCTGAAAAGCGGCTTTTGTATCCTGATAGCGTTCAGAAACTTCAATAAACATTTCGGGTATAGTTCTGAATTTCATATTTTTATTGTAAATAATTAAAAATAATTAATCAATATATAAATTTTTTTAATCATATTAAACCAAAATAAAATAATATAGTCTAAATGTTGTAATAAGTAATAATTTTAGGTAATTAAATTGGATTCGTTAGCTTTGGCATTGGAAAATGACAATCAGATAATTTCGGAATATGTCTCCGGAAACAGAGATATAGCTGCAACGGCTTTTGTCAGAAAATACCAGAAATTTGTTTATTCTGTTGCTCTCAGATACATTAAGGACGAAGATGATGCTTATGATGTTAGTCAGGATGTTTTTATTAAAGCTTTGAATAATTTGCACAAATTCAGACAGGAAAGTAGCATTAAAACCTGGCTTTATAAAATAACTGCAAATACTTCTAAAACTCATTTGCGAAAAAAGAAACTGATGACTTTTTTCAAATTAAATGATAGTGAAGAAGCTGATATCGAAAATTTACAGATTAGTTATGATATGCCTTCTAAAAGTATTGAAGATCAGGAATTTGAAAATAATTTTCTAAAATTATTAAATAAATTACCCGATAAGCAGAGAGAAACTTTTGCTTTAAGGTATTTTGATAATTTATCTTACGAAGAAATTTCAAATTTGCTCGGAACAAGCATTGGCGGATTAAAAGCTAATTACTATCAGGCAGTTAAAAAACTTACTAATATTTTAAAAAAAGAAGATTTTCAATAGGTATTAAAATGGAAAAAGACAACAATAAAATATTAACCTATTATGAAGTTCAAACGATGCTTCCCGATTATGCTTTCAATCGCTTAACGGAAGAAGAAAAACAGAATTTCGAAAAATCCATAACATCCTATCCTGACCTGCAGAAAGAGCTTGAGGATGTTATGGCAGTTTTTCGTAAGGTTGAACAGACTGATTTCGAGGGGAAATTTGCACGAAAAACAAGAAACCTTTCTGTTGATGTTATAAATAAGTATCAAAAGAAAAAATCTGCTTATTCTTTTCAGAATCTAACGAAATATCTTGCTCCTGTTCTTGGCATTATTGTTATTGTATTACTTGTTTTGAAAGGAGATTTTCTGTTTCAACCCAATAAAGAAAAAAATCAATCTAATGAGATAACGAATAATATACAAGAAAAAGATTTAATCAGTATTGGTCAGTCAGAGCTATCTGTTATTCTTGATACATTAGTCGCTGAAGATGATTATTTAATTGCTTCAGGAAATATTACTTCAACAGTGGATAACGATCTTTCCAAAAATAGCATATTCGAAAGTAATAATCTTGAAGATGCCTTAACCGAGCTATATTCCGATGAAGTATTGGACAGAATCATTCCCGTTTTAGGTAATGATATGATTAAATCCGATGTTGATTTTTATAATATACTTAATGAAATTGACAATATTGAATTTAATGATTTACAAATAATTATAGAGGAGTTAGAAAATGTTAAAATCCCATCCTAAAACATTATTGATTATTTTTCTTGCTTTTTATTTACTTTTTAATAGTAATGCTTTTGCTCAGCCAAATCCAAAAGCAATGGAGCAATTGAAACAGTTTAAGAAGATTAAATTGCTGGAAATTCTTGACCTTGATGAAGCAACTGCTGAGAAGTTTCTCGTTAAATATAATGCAAACGAAAAAAAGGTCGAAGAAAAGAAAAAACAATTGGATGATGCAGTGCAGGATCTGGAAAGCAGTCTGAAAAATGTGGCATCAAAAGATGAAATTTCAAAAAAGACAGAAAAAGTCCTGCAATTAACTCAGGAGTTTCAAAAAATAATTGACGAGTCGCTTCAATCAATGAAACCTATCTTAAACGAAGTTCAATATGCCAAATATATTATTTTTGAACAGAGGTTTCGGGGAGAAGTTCAAAAGGCAATTATTGAAAGAATGAAAAAACGTGGTAAAGGTAATTTCGATGAAGATGAACCACCACGCAAAAGAAAATGGTGATTAATTTTCATCTGAATTTTAATCAATTAAATTTCAAGTTATTTCCATTTTTTAAAAAATTCAATGTAAACTGTCCGTGATAAAAACCTTTCGGGTGGGGTTGAATAAGAAACAACACCCGGAGGGAATTTATCAGAAGCTATTCCAACCTCTTCGGAAATTTTGAGTTCGGGCGCCACTTCTCTTATAACCTTTGCAACATTTTCAGCACGTGAATCAGCAAGTATTTTATTCGATGCCGGGTTTCCAAGTATATCAGTATAACCAAAAATTCTTACTTCACCGCTCTTATAATTCTCTTTGATAAACTCTGTTAGATTTTTTCTTGAATGCTCAGGAACTTTATCGCTTGCAATGCCGAAAAGAATGAGAGATAGTCTCTGAATTTCGACATCAGAAGTGTCTATCCTAACGGGGATGTTGGTAATAAATGTTTCGGTCTGATTATCATTATCAGTTATAGAAAATTCTATGTTAAGTGGATAATTTGAAATTAATCCGTCTCTCAAAAGATTATTTATTTTCTCACTGATAATTTCCGGAGGTGATCCATTCCCGGAATTCGAGATAATGGTGCGGTTATTTTGCTTGGCAGTCAGTTTCCATGATTTAATACCAATTCGGGTTGACTTATTTGTAATGAATTGAAGATTTTCTGGTTCTATATCAATTTTTTCAAGGTATCTTTTTCGTACAATCGGAGCCAGAATATTGAAATCATCGGAAGTGATTTCAACTCTTCGGTTTTCGGCAAAACCACTATCATTTTTTGATTGAGTTGGTTCATTTGGCGAACAATTAAGTTCTTTCAAGGTTATATTTATTCGATTTTCTTCGATTTTCCAAGTATTAACCAATAAATTTTTTATTTTTTCAGCCCGTTTTTTTGCTAAAATACAATCAGATTTCTCGGTTGTTGAATCAGCAAAACCCAAAATATTGATTTTGGCTGAGGGATTATTTTTCAATCTTGAGCCGATAATATTAATAATATTCCAGTGAAAATTAAGCGATGAAATTTCCAGTTCTTGCTCTGAAAAATCATTAGGTTTGTTTGAAATATTATAATAATCTTCGATTTCATCGGAGTTAGCTTTAAAGAAGATAATTGGAAGTAATGGAAAAGCCTGAGTAACAAACCTTGTACCGGCATAAATATGGGTAGTATTCAATTCAATATTAACTACAGGTTTTGATTTTTTGAAAAGAGTATCTGTTCTGTTTGATATTTCTGTTATTGTAACAAGGTTTTTATCAGTTCTTTCTTTCAATTCAGTTTTTATTTCTTTTCCTGTTTTGAAAAATGAGTTATTAATATCTTCCTTGATTACAATTAAAGTATCAATAATTGATTTTTTTATTCTTCGGAAAATATCCTCGGGTGGCTTTGGTTTTTCAGGTAAAGGTGAGTATTTCAGTGCAAGACCGAAACTAAGATTATTAATTTTCCATAATCTGTCTTTAACAAGATCAGAGAGACCCATAAAGTAAAAAATTTCGGGTGAAATTATAAGACTTTTCTGTTTGTTAAGAGGTAAATTAATATTTGTACCGATACTTAAACCTGCATTTACACTATTAGTTTGCTTGATTTCGCCCGACGATTCATTACGGGTTCTTTTTTCGGTATCAACAAACACCCCTCTGTCCTTAGGCTCGATTATTGTCTCTCTCTGCTCATAATCTTTTTGAATGATGAAGCCAGCGTAACCACCAAATGTTAAGTTGAGAAAGTCGAAAGGCTTAAAAATAAGGTATGGATTAAAGTTAAGGACATTAATTTTTGTGTCAATTGTATGTTCAAATATTCCTTGAGTAATAGTTGTATCAACTTTAATTGTAGTATTTTCAGTAGATAAAAGTTTTCCCCCTAATGTTGAATATGAAGCACGAAGTCCTATACCTGATGAGAATGGTAAAGGCAATTCATATAAAAGACCAAAGGAATAACCAGTTCCTTTTCCATCGTTAAACTGAGGGCAACAATTAGGAACTTCGGGAAGGCTCCTGAAATCAACTTTATGGTTGTTAATGTTAAAATTATAAAAAATTCCGATTACTTGTCGCTCGGTTAAAGTATCTTCCTGAGACCATAAGTTGCAAGTAAACAGAAAAACAGTTATAAAATAAATAATTTTTACTTTATCTAATCTATATAATTTAATAAGCTTTCCTTTAGAAAATAATCAAAAAACAATAAATTGCAAATATAGTGCAAAGTAAACTATTATGCTAATAAAAATGGATATTTAGCGTCATTTGAACTGTTTTATTTATGGTTCAAAATGTTCTTTATTGATGAAAATTATTTATTTCAACTTATTAACAGCAATGTAAAGGTTGAAGACCAGCAAGTTGATGAAGTGTTAGCTAAAGCAAGGGAATTGAAAGGTCTGGAACTAGAAGAAGTTGCTATTCTGATTAAAATTGAAGACAGTGAAAACCTGAATAAATTATTTTCCACCGCCCTTTTTATCAAAGAAGAAATTTATGGCAATCGTTTAGTTTTATTTGCTCCATTATATATTTCCAATTATTGCTCCAACAATTGTCTTTACTGTGGTTTCAGAGCCGAAAACAAGTCCATTGAAAGAAGAACTTTATCAATAGAAGAAATTAAGGAAGAAACAAGGGCTATTCTCGAACAGGGGCACAAAAGAATTTTAATGTTAATGGGTGAGAATCATAAAGAAACTGGTCTTGATTACCTGATTTCGGCAATTGATGCGGTATATAGTGTCCGTGATTCAAAAGGTAGCACAATCAGAAGAATAAATATCGAAATTGCTCCTTTGACTGATGATGAGTTTAAAATACTTAAAGATGTCAAGATAGGGACTTATACAGTCTTTCAGGAGACATATCACTATGATACATACAAAAAAATGCACCCCTCCGGAAAAAAGTCAGACTATGAATGGAGGCTTTTCACTATGGACAGAGCTTTAGCCAATGGGATGCATGATGTTGGTATCGGAGCTCTCTTTGGATTATTTGATTATAGATTTGAAGTATTATCATTGATAAAACATTCTAAATATTTAGATGAAAAATTCGGGATAGGTCCTCATACAATCTCGATACCGAGAATAAAACCCGCAATGAATGCTCCTGCTTCTCAAAATATCCCTCAGCAGGTTTCTGACAGCGATTTTAAAAAACTTGTTGCTGTTATTCGCTGTGCTGTTCCTTACACAGGAATGATACTATCAACAAGAGAACCACAAGAACTTCGTTCAGAGCTTTTCAATTATGGAATTTCGCAGATAAGTGCAGGCTCTAAAACTAATATTGGGGGCTATAAACAGGCTCTGGGAGGTTTTTCTGAAATCGGGCAATTCAGTCTTAATGATTGCAGAACATCCGGAGAGGTTATACAGGATGTTATCAGGCAAGGTTATATTCCATCATTCTGCACTGCCTGTTACAGATTAGGTAGGGTAGGGGAGGATTTTATGGATCAGGCTAAACCCGGATTAATCAAATTATTCTGTCAACCCAATGCTTTAACCACATTAAAAGAGTATCTTATTGATTATGCAGATGATGATACTAAGCTTTTGGGTGAGGAACTTATCAGGAAAGAACTTGATACAATCCCTAATGAAAATATCAGAAAAAAAACAATAGAATATCTTCTTAAGATTGAAAAAGGGGAAAGAGACCTTTATTTTTGATTGTTGAGATATTCTGTCCTTTCTATTAAAACATTTATTTAATTTGTATTTTTTGTATCAAAAATTTTCGAAAATGAAGATATTAAGAGAACTACTGAAGGGTATAGATGTCACTGATTATCAGGGAGATCTGGATATTTCTATCACTGGATTACAATATGATTCAAGGAAGATAAAAGAGGGAAATCTTTTTATTGCAAACAAAGGGGAAAAATTTGATGGTCATCAATTTCTGGAAAGTGCTTTTTCTAAAGGTTCTGTTGCTGCGATAGTTGATGGCGATTATTCAATTCCCGAAAGTTTAAAAATTCGAACAATAATCAAAGTCAGTAACACAAGACAAGCTTTGGCAATTCTGTCAAAAAATTGGTTTGATGATCCGACTAAAGAATTGAATATCATAGGTGTTACCGGCACAAATGGAAAAACGACAATAACTTATCTATTAAAATCAATTTTTTCAGAAGCAGGATACAATACCGGATTGATTGGAACTACGGGTATATTAATAAATGATAATTTAATACCTGCAACTCACACAACACCAGAATCATTGGAATTGAATTCACTCCTTTCACAAATGCGGGACGAGAAGATAGAATATGTATTTATGGAAGTTTCTTCTCATTCACTTGACCAGCATAGAGTTGACGGGGTTAGTTTTAAAGCTGGTGTTTTTACAAATCTGACGCTTGACCATCTTGATTATCATTCAACAATGGATGAATATGCCAGAGCAAAGAAAAACTTATTTGATATGCTTGATGAAGATTCCGTTGCTGTAGCTTTCAATAATTCAGATTACCTAAGCTATATTTTATCAGAATGCAAGTCCGGAAAAATATTTATTACAGGCAGAAATGAAGATGATGACATCAGAATTACTGACGAGAAAATATTCCTGAATCATTCTGAGTATGAACTAATCCAAAAAGAAGACAAGAATATTTTGAGAGATAAAAAAATCAAAATCAGAACAGTTTTGCCCGGTAAATTTAATATTGAGAATACTGCTCTAAGTTTCATCACGGCTATCAGTTTAGGTGTTGACGAGACTATAGCCCGTGAAGCCTTGCTCAATGCAACAGGAGCACCCGGCAGGATGCAAAAATTAAATTTAAAAAATGGAGCGATAGCCATTGTTGACTATGCACATACTCCCGATGCTCTCGAGAAAGCTCTTAAAGCTTGCAGGGAAATACTAAAATCAGACAGTCAGGTTTCTAAAGGCAGACTGATTTCTGTTTTTGGTTGCGGCGGAGATAGAGATAAAACTAAAAGACCAATTATGGGAAAGATTTCCTCGGAATTAGCTGATTATACCTTTATTACAAGTGATAATCCCAGAACCGAAGACCCAGACAGAATTGTTAAGCAAATTTATTCAGGAATAAGTTCTGAAGGCAAAAAGACAGTCAGAATGATTTCTGCAAGGCAGGAGGCAATAGAAGCAGCTGTTGAATTTTCTAAGAAGGGAGATATCATTTTAGTTGCCGGGAAAGGTCACGAAAAATATCAGATTATCGGGACAGAAAAAATACATTTTGACGATGTCGAAATATTAGAAAAATTTGCCTGAAAGCTACTTCCTGCTGCTTTTTAGTGTGTTCTGAATTTCTTTCAGCAAAGCCAGATCGGATGCAAGGTCATACATATTTCTGAAAGAACCCTGTGTATTCGAGAAGTATAGATCCTGAAATCTTTTGGTTAAAATTGAATCATCTAAATTTTCAATAATCGAAAATATTAGTGTTTTCATTTTCTCGAATGAGATTTTTATTTCCTTTTCCATTTTATCAGTTGCAGCAGGGTCAGTTGCGGCTTTTCTTATCGTCTGATTTAAATTTTTGAAAAAAGTTCCTTCGAAAATCAGATCATTTATTTGGTCGGATAAATTATAGGAAGCAGAAAGTTCCAATAAGACAGCCAGATCTGACCTTTTCCTTAAAGTATTTCCGCTGAAGTAATCTAAAAATTCAAGAACTTGATTTGTGTCGGGTGAGATTTCCATATTAATATTGAATTGTTGCCAAAACTGAATTAAATATTTCGTTTATCTGATTGTATGATGGTGCCTGATTATTTTTGATATTCAAGGGGACAATCGAAAATTCGTAGTATTCCTCGATTGAGGATACAAAAACAGCAGTCTTAACTATATCAGTAGAATTTTTTGTTATGAATTCATACTCGGCAAAAAGTTGAGGACCAATGCTGATTAGATTATATTTACCAACCTGTTTAACAGAGCCACCTGTTTTCTGAACTCGTTTATCAAAACTCAACCTTGCTAAACCGAGAAGACCTTCTTTTTTGATAATGGAGCTTTTAGCTTCGGTGATTTTTAAATTTGAAAAGACAAGAGAAAGATTATATTCAGAATTTACAGCTACAGCAAAGATTTCAGGAGAAGATTTTTCACTAACATCAACAAGAAACCAGTTTTTTGGAAGAAAGGCTATCATATCACCTTTTTTCGACCTAATGTATTCATCTGACATTTCTATTGTTGGTCTCGGACTAAGCTGAATATTTACAACTTCGGATTCATCTGTTATATTGTCCTTTTTAACAATTATACAACTTGATAGAAATATCAAGAAGAAAAATGCAAAATGTATTTTTTTTAAAAAGGGCATTTATTTTTTTAACACAAATATAAACTTTAAAAATAAGTAATTCATTTTAATTTATAAATTTTTTCACCGGATTTGATTGAAATATTCAGGTGATTTTCTTTTGGGACAATTGGACAACTGTATTTTGGGTTATAAGCACAGTATGGATTATAAGCAAAATTAAAATCTAAATCGTATTCATTATTTCTGTTATGTATTTCTAAATCAAGATATCTGCCACCGGAATATGTTTCCTTTTTGTTTGTATTATCTGTAAATGGGACAAAAAAATAATCATTCATCAAATTATTAGCCGGGACAAAAGCAGTTAAGTTATATATTTTATTTTTATAAGTGAATTCAAATTTACCGAAACGAATCATTTTTCTTATATCACTTTTGGTAGTAAGCATGTTAATTGTATCTTTTTTTGAAAAAGGAATCAATTTAGCTTTAAATCTAAAAGATAAATCAGGCGGGAAATACTTTAACCCTTTGAATTTCTTTTTGAGTTCATCAGTCAAAGGGGAATCTTTGTCATTTTTGAAATGCTCATCTTTTTCTTTTCTGTTAAGCAAAACAAAATCATAATATTCTTTTTTTTCAGATTCTTTCTTTGAAATTGCTGAAGAAATTGAAAAAAAAATAAAAATTATAGCAAGAAAAATACTAACTAACAGAAAAACAAATGACTTGAATTCTAAAGAATTAATATTCTTCAACATGTAGCGACCCGGGTTTTTTCTTGGTATGTTTCACATAATTATATTTTTGCAGAAAGTTAGTAACTGACTCTACCATTTTTGGATTCCCACAAAGATAAAAATGAGTCTTTTTGGGATCGAATTCAATCCCCGATTTTTCCTGTATAATTCCGCTTCTGAGATGCTCTTCAATATATCCACGAAGGCCTGTCCATGAACTATCAGCTTTGAGCAAAGTAGGGAAGTAATAAAAATTACTGAATGTATTTTCAAGTAATTGAAGTTCGCTTAGGTATCCTAAATCCCATGGGTAAGCTGCACCGTGTATTACTGCAAGCTTTATATCTTGATGGTCTCGTATATGTGAACGCAAAAAGCTTATATAAGGGGCAAGCCCAGTGCCAGTTGCAACCATAACAATATTACATCCCTTGGGAGTTTTATTCAGGGTAAAAACCCCGAGAATTTTCTTATCAACCCACATACGGCTTCCGAGTGACAGATTAAAAATACGGGGAGTTAGCTGTCCCGATTTGACCTGACTAATATAAAATTCAAAGTTCTGTGTCTGGTGGTTGGCAGATGCAATTGAATAAGGTCTGATAATTAATTCGTTGTCCGGTAAGGTTTCAATCGGTAGAACAGAATTAGCAGAGCGAGGTTCGCTTGCAAGAAGACCAATTGATGTATATTGTCCTGCATTGAATTCTAATCTTGGTTCATCGGTTCTGACTCGTAAGATTAAAAGGTCCGGGGTTAACATAATTTTACCGGTAACAGTAGAATTATAAGGTGTTTCTTTCATAAAAATTAAAAAGTGAAAAAACTTTAAAAGGCAAAATTAAAAATTTAACGAATTAATGACAAATAATATAGTTCAAAATGGATAAAACAGGATTGAAGAATGGAGTATTAATGACTGTATTATTTAAGAAATATACTTCTTTACAATAACTTAATTAAATTTTCAATACTTTTTGTAAAGAAACGTTACTCTTAAACTTATATATTTCTGATTAGCTGTGAATACAATTGAATTAAAAGACAGGAAGAAGAAAATCATTGCCTCGAACAGGAAAGCAAGGCATGATTTTGAAATTCTTCAGACTATTGAGGCAGGCATTGTTCTACAAGGCACTGAAGTTAAGTCTTTGCGAGCTGGAAAGTGTAGTTTTCAGGATGCTTATGCTTCATTTCCTGATAAGAACAGCTATGAGCTATACCTTTATAATTTCCATATCAGTCACTATGAGCAGGGAAATCGAAATAATCATGAACCAAAAAGACCTCGCAAGTTACTGCTAAAACAAAGGGAAGCAGTAAAATTATGCTCAGCAGTTCAGGAAAAAGGATTAACTCTAATTCCATTATCTGTTTATTTTTCCGGTCCATTTGTAAAAGTGGAATTAGCTTTGGTCAGAGCTAAAAAGAAATATGATAAACGAGAAGATTTAAAACAAAGAGAAGCGTCAAGAGAAATTAATAGAAAATTCAGGGTTTAATTATATGTTTCCATCAATAAATGAACAACTTGATTTGATCAAATCAGGGGCAATCGAAATAATACCTGAGGAAGAATTAATCAGGAAATTAGAAAAATCAATAAAAACCAATAAACAGTTAATAATTAAGTTAGGTTGTGACCCCAGCAAACCAGATTTACATATCGGACATGCTGTAGTGCTTGGAAAATTACGGCAATTTCAGGATCTGGGACATAAAGCCATCCTGATCATTGGGGATTTTACAGCTATGATTGGGGATCCCTCAGGAAAGAACAAGACAAGACCGCCATTGTCATTGGAGGAAACCCGCAGAAATGGTCAGACATACCTTGAACAGGCAACAAGGATTTTAAAGGAAGAAAATCTTGAAGTAAGATACAATTCAGAATGGCTTAACCAGATGAATTTCAATGATGTGATTGCTCTTGCGGCTAAATATACTGTGGCTCAAATGCTTGAGCGGGATGATTTTTCTAAAAGATACGGGTCTGGTTTGCCAATCAGTTTGCACGAACTACTCTATCCATTGGCTCAGGCTATGGATTCGGTTGTAATCAATTCTGACGTTGAACTTGGTGGCACAGACCAAAAGTTTAACCTTTTAGTTGGTAGAGAAATCCAAAAGGCTTACAACAAAGAACCGCAATGCATTCTGACAATGCCAATTCTCGAAGGAACAGACGGGGTCGAGAAAATGAGCAAATCGCTTAATAATTACATTGCTATTACTGACCCACCTGGGGAAATGTTTGGCAAAACAATGTCAATCCCCGATGATTTAATTGTCAGATATTTCAGGTATGCTGCAAGGGCAAATGATTATGAGGTTCTCGAGCTCGAAAAAGGATTGAAATCGGGCGAAATTCATCCGAGAAATGCAAAGGTGCAGACAGCCAAAAGAATTATTGAACTTTACTATAGCAGGGAAGAGGCTGACAAGGCTGAAGAAGAGTTCCAAAAGATATTTGTTAATAAGGATATACCTACAGATATTAATGAGAAAATTCTAACATTTAGTGATCCGGTTCAACCTATTATGGATATTCTTGTTGCTTCCGAACTCATGCCATCAAAGAAAGAAGCCAAAAGGAAGATTGAGGAAGGTGGTGTTTATATAGATGGGGAAAGGGTAATAGATCCATTTATGAAACTAGATTTGTCCACAAGGAAATTATTCAAGGTTGGCAAAAAAACTTTTCTCTACCTAAAGAATAATGCCTGAGAAAAAAAAAGTCATTATTATTGGTTGCGGAGTGGCTGGTATTTCCGCTGCTATTGAACTTGTTCAGCTGGGATATGAAGTTGAAATTTTTGAGTCTAAAAATATTCCGGGTGGTCGTGTCTATTCAATATTTGATGATTTTACCGGCGAAGAGCATGACAATGGACAGCATCTTTTATCTGGTGCTTACTATCAATTCCTCAAAATATTAAAATTATTAAAAACTGATAATTTAATTAAAATCCAAAAAAATTTAAGGGTAATTTTCTCATATCCAGGTGGGGACAGGGATATTCTTGATGGTTCACCATTCAGTGGAAGAGCAGGATTATTATTCGGACTGCTAAAACTGAAGAAAATCAACCTAAAGTCAAAATATCGCATCTTAGTTTTTTTCATCAATCTGCTTTTAAATAAATTGATAGCGAAAAACCTGACAGTCAGGGAATTACTCTTAGACAATGGACAAACAAACGAAGCAATACAAAGGTTTTGGGAACCTTTAGCCCTTGCTACACTCAATTCTTCTATACACTCTGCACCGGCTGTTCTGCTAGTTGAGGTTCTCAAACGGGCTTTTTTTTCGGAGAAAGAAGCCTCACGATTGATAATTCCGACAGTAAGTTTGAATGCACTATTAGCTCCTTTCCCTCAATGGTTTTCTCAAAAGGGAGGAAAGATACATTTTGGTGTGTCTGTAAAAAAAATGATTATCAATGACAACAAAGCTGTGGCTATTGAGACAAAATCGGGAGAAGTTCATTATGCAGATTATATTATTTCGACAGTTCAACCTAATTCGCTGCTTAAGATTTTATCAAATTCTGAGGTGGAGAAAAGTGAATTTGAAAAACTGAAAAATTTTGAACACTCAACAATTATTTCAATTTACCTTTGGCTCGATAGTGAATTAAAAAGAATTGATTTTTCTGCTTTGATTGGAACAAAAACGCAATGGCTTTTCAACCGGAGGGAGATATTAATTGGAACATACCCCCGGAAAAATAAATTTAAGGGTCATATAGCATTAACAATTTCAGCCGCAGATGATTTATCTGATGAAGATAGGGATAAATTAGCGGATATGTGCTTTGAAGAAGTTAAAAAATGCTTTCCTGAACTTAAAGAAGCTAAAATCCTTCATAAGATAGTTTTAAAGGATAAATTTGCAACAGTGAAGCTGACGAAAGAGAATAATCACCTTCGCCCCAAAACGAAAACTCCTATAAGTAACTTTTACCTTGCTGGAGATTGGACAGATACTAATTTACCTGCAACAATCGAAGGAGCAGCAGTAAGTGGAAGAAAAGCCTGTCATTTCATTACAGGTCTTGAACAATCCTGTTCTTAGTAGATATATTTTATATGATACTATAATTTATCTTTAAGTAAATTAGTCAGGTAATTTTGGCTCTACCATTATGACTTCCTCATGCATAAGAACAACAGTGCCGGGATTTGCACCTTTTGGTTTTCTTATGTATTTTCTGAATGTGTAAGCGACGGGGACATATTTCGCATTTTTCATTCCCGAATAATAAGCCGAGATAGAAGCAGCTGTTTGTAAAATTTTCTTTGATGGTTTCTGGTTTTTCTCCAATGGCAGGACAGCGTGGGAACCGCTCGAACCACGGGCATGAAACCATAAATCATTAGGTTTGGCAAATTTAAAAGTAAGTTCATCGTTATTAGAGGCACTTTTTCCAACATAAAGGGTGAAACCATCGCCCAAATCGAACTTACGAAATTTTGAAGCGGGGTCATTTTTGCTTTCAGTTTCAATCCTGAAACCAGAATTTTTAATTTCCTCTGTCAATTTATCCAAATCTTTAGTGTTTGAAATCTTATTAAGACTTTCCAAATAAAAAGTAATTTTGTTAATTCTGTCATAAATCTCAGGCAAAAATTTTTTCCTGTTCTCAATATTCAGACGTGTTTTTCGGGACTTCTGGAAATAAATCTCCGCATTTTCAATCAGGTTTAATTTGTCATCAAGTGGAATGACGATTTCATTATTATTGAAATCATTTAAATTGATTTTTTTCAGCCCTTTCAATTTTAAATCGGGTTGGGAAGAGAGAAGCACAGCCCAGTTCCGATACTGTTCCTCAAGGTAAAGATTGCTTTTGGCTAATTTAATATCCTGAATTTTTTTTTCTTGTTTTTTTAATTCCTTTTGAAGAAAATCATTGATTTCTTTTTTTCTGTCTTCGAGAACATTATTAATTTTTAGGCTTTTATATTTTTGATAAATACAAGTGCTGATAGAGTTAGACTTCAAAATTATATACTGATAATTTTGCAGGGGTTTTAATGATACAATCAATTCGTTTTTATCATTTTTCAGCAAAAAATATACTTTTTGACCTTCAAGATAATCAATGAACCTGATTACTTTTTCTTCAATCAATGACAAGTCAGATTTATTAAATTCTGAGATTCTTTTTTCGGCTGGAATATTTTCTTTAAGACAGAATTCTGTTGCAAGTTCCTTGCTGAGAAGAAATCTCGACCTTGACAGGGCAGAAGTCAGATTCAAATTGGGCGGAGCTTCAATCAGATTATATAATTGTTGATTGGGAAGTTCAAGTTTAGTTCCGATAATAACATCATTTTTTTTGAATGAATTTAAGACAAGCTCCTGATTATTAATAACCAGACTATTTGATTTTGAGCCACCAAACGAGAAGAAAAGAATATGAGAGTGAATACATTTTACATCAATAATTCTTTCATTTTCGAATAAAATTACATCCTGAATCACTTCACCTATAATTTCGGGAAATAAATCTACTGAATTTGATTTTGCACGGTGATATTGATTTATGGAAAAAATACAGCTTAAATCATTCGTAGAGTCAAAGATAATGTATCTGAAAATTTCTCCATCAAAAAGATTGATGACTAAAACATCTTTTTCCTGAGAGAAACACTCGATGATTTTATAGCCAATAAGCTGCTTAAATTCCTTAACAATATGTTTCAGGATATGATAATTTCTTATCATTATTATTCAATATTCTGGAGTTGCTCTCTGATTCGCTCTAACTCTTCCTTGAATGAAACTACTAATTGAGAAATTTCAGCATCATCAGCTTTTGAGCCGATTGTGTTAATTTCCCTGTTCATTTCCTGAAGTAGGAAGGTAAGCTTTTGCCCAACCTGTTGATTATTTTTCAGGTTTTCTTTGAAGAATTTGATATGAGACCTTAATCTGACACATTCCTCCGAAATATCGAGCCTGTTTGCTAAAAAAGCAATCTCCATCTGGATTCTTGTTTCATCAATTTCATCGCTCTCGAAAAGAAGAGCCACTTTACGTCTTAGTTTTTCTCTTTCTTCAGGAATTTTGTTCAAAGATAAGGACTCAATTTTATCAAGCATTGATGTAATATTTTTCAACCGATTATTAAAATCTTTCAGGATTTGATTCCCTTCTTTTGTCCTCATTTTGTCGAGCTCTTTTAAAGCATTGTTCAGGCACTTTTCGAGCAGTTTAAACTCTTCTAAACCATCAGAATCATTATCTTTTTGAGTGAAAAAGGAAGAAAACTGAAGCAGGTTATTTAATTCAACTTCACCTTTCATTTTTAATTTTTTTCGTAGTGAGATAAGAGATTTATAAACAGATTCGGCATTTTTTTCATTAATAAAGAAAGGTTGAGCAGCACCATCATATTCAATATTTGTATAAAGAGAAACTGAGCCACGTGAAATATATTTTTTAATTATATCCTTTATTTCCAGTTCTTTATGGGAAATATTTCTTGGTAGTTTTGTGTTAATCTCCAAAAAACGATTGTTAACACTTCTAAGTTCAACTGACAATTTAATTCCATTTTCAGTAATTTCAGCTTTGCTGAAACCGGTCATACTTTTCAACATTTATAAACCCATAAAATTTAAATAAACACAAAATTACTTGATTTTGTGCATGAAAAAAAATTATAGTTAAAGACTAAATTTTATTAAATTAACTTTTTTTAAAATAACATTGTTTTATGAACATAGAAGAGTTCAAAGAAAACGGATATAAAATTGTTGACTGGATTAGTAATTATTTTGAAAATATCGGGAAATATCCAGTGAAATCGCAGGTAGAGCCCGGTGAAATTTTCAGGAGGATACCTGACCGACCACCTGAGATTGGTGAAAATTTTAATGATATCTTTGTTGATTTTGATAAAAAAATCATTGACGGGATAACACATTGGCAAAGTCCAAACTTTTTTGCATATTTCCCTGCAAATAACAGCTTTCCCTCGATACTTGCCGAATTTCTTACTGCTGGAATGGGTCTGCAATGTATGATGTGGATTACTTCTCCTGCCGCAACCGAACTCGAGGAAAAGATGATGAACTGGCTGAAATTTGCCATTGGACTGCCGGAATTTTATTACGGTGTTATTCAGGATACTGCCTCGACAGCAACACTGGTTTCAATTTTAACAGCAAGAGAGAAGTATTCGGATTTTGAAATTAATCGCAATGGTTTTAATGATAAGTTTAAATACAGGGTTTATTGTTCTACCGAAGCTCATTCTTCGATAGAAAAGGCTGTAAAAATTGCAGGTATAGGTAGTCAGAATTTGATAAAAATTGATGTTGATAAAAATTATGCGATGGATAACGAAAAATTAAGAAAAGCTATCGTTCGGGATATTTCCGAAGGATACACTCCTTTATGCGTTGCGGCTGCCTTAGGAACAACCGGAAGCACAGCAGTTGACCCAATTTATGAAATTGGAGAAATTTGCAAGGAATTCGGGATATGGTTTCATATTGATGCTGCCTATGCCGGTTCCGCTCTGATTTTAGACGAATACAAACACCTAGGAAAAGGTCTTGAGCTTTGCGATACATTCGTTTTTAACCCTCATAAGTGGCTAATGACAAATTTTGATTGTTCTGCTTATTTTGTTAAAGACAAAGAGGCTTTAATCCGGACTTTCGAAATATTACCTGAGTATTTGAAAACACCAGAAGTGAGTCACGTTAATAATTACAGAGATTGGGGAATTCAGCTGGGCAGACGTTTCAGAGCTCTTAAACTTTGGTTTGTTTTGAGATATTATGGACTGGAGGGTCTCAGAGAAAAACTAAGGCAAGACATTGCATTAACAAAATATCTTGAGGAAATTATCAGAAATGATAATGACTTTGAAATTCTTGCCCCAGTTGATTTTAATGTGATTTGTTTTAGATACAAACCTAAAGAAATTTCGAGCCTTGAATTGATTAACAAAATCAACGAAGAATTAATGAATAGAATTAATTCAACCGGCAGGGCTTTTTTTACCCACACAAAACTTAATGGTTCGTTCGTTATTAGGTTTGTTATTGGGCAAACAAACGTAAGTAAAGAAAACGTTGATAACGCTTGGAAATTAATTAAATCAATTACAAATGAATTGAAAACAATCAAAGGATTTGAATGAAAAAGAAAAGTATTTTTTTCTTGTTAATTGTTATATTTTTAACAAACTTAAGTATTGTAGCCAAAGAGAATCCTGAGTCTGGCTTGTTCAATGCACTCAAATCACCCAAAGGTTTGATGATGATTTATAACAAGGACAAAAACAATTTCCGTTTTGAAATTGAGTGCCGGGATGCAATACCATTCGACGCAGAGAGTATGGCTTTTTTGGTTGATAATAGATTTTTTCAACTTGTCATTGTTCCATTGAGTGAAGTAATCAAAAATCCACTTACAAATTTGACAGATACCGAGATACTGGTTTCACACAAAAATTTTGAGATGGATTATATTTATGAAG
Source organism: uncultured Hyphomicrobiales bacterium (assembly GCA_964473465.1). Lineage (GTDB taxonomy): Bacteria > Bacteroidota > Ignavibacteria > Kapaibacteriales > UBA2268 > CALHRB01. The sequence goes on along the minus strand of CAYYPE010000004.1, from coordinate 119,877 downwards.
TTTCTGGTATGAATTTTAAAAGTAAAACAGACACTATAGTGAATGCCAATCAACGTAAATTTTTATATTGGGAATTAAATATACCTCTAACTGCCAAAGATACTGCTGCTGATATTATAAAATCTAAAATTTATATGAACACTTTATTGGACGATGAAATTCTAACACTTTCTATGGCGGTTACAGTTAATGATGATCTGGAATCGGCTCGTGAATTTATGCGAAAGATAACACAAAATTTTGAACATAGTGAAATAAGCTATAATGTTGAACAAATAGCCGACTCACTTAAAACAATTAAATAAATTTTCAAAATACATGAATCATTCTATAATTTTCATTTTCGTTTTACTTTTTTTTGTGAGTTCAATTGTGAATTCCGAAGAAAATATAATAATTGATTCTGATTTATCATTCGAAGAAGCAATAGAAGGAACCAAAGCACCTGACTCGGTAATTAAAAATCTTGTGCTGCTTAACATCAAATATATTTCTCTTGACGGAAAAATTCATCAGGGTCAGATTGTTGTCCATAAGGATTTAGTTGAAGATGTAAAGGAAATATTCGAATTAATGTTAAAAGAAAAATTTCCAATCGCAAAAATGATTCCAATAGTAAAGTATGGCTGGTCTGATGAAAAGTCAATGGAGGACAATAATACTTCAGCATTTAATTATAGATTTGTTGCGGGAACAACAAGGCTATCCAACCATTCATTCGGAAGAGCAATTGACATTAATCCGCTCTTCAATCCAGTGATATACCCCGATGGGAAAAAAGTGCCAGTCAAAGCAAAATATGAAATAGATAAACCCGGACGTCTTCATGAAAATCATATAATTGTTAAAGAATTCAAAAGACTCGGCTGGCGATGGGGTGGAAACTTTTCAAAATATTCAGATTTACATCATTTCGATAAAAATTAGTTCAATTTTCTCAAATTATTTGTGAAAATACATAAATCTAATTATGTTTGAAATTTTGTGTCTGGAATTTTAAAATTTTGTTAAAAAAGGGAGATTATGAAAAGTATTCCGCTGTATTCGTCGATACCTTTTGTCCTTATGTTACTTTCAATTGCTCTGTTACCTTTATTTACTCCTCATTTCTGGGAATCAAACAAAAACAAATTAATAGTATCCTTGGTTTTAGGTATTCCCACAGCTATTTATTTGGTTGCAACAGGATTCACTCATGCATTATACCATTCACTGGTCTTTGATTATGTCCCTTTTATGATACTGCTGGGTGGATTATTTGTCATAACCGGGGGAATATTTGTAGATGGAGACGTCGAATCAAAGCCATTGAACAATGCAATAATGATAGGAATAGGAGGTGTATTGGCTTCCTTTATGGGGACAACCGGAGCTGCAATGCTGATGATAAGGCCTGTGATTCATACCATAGAACGCCGTCAATTCAAGGTTCATATCATTCTATTTTTTATTGCCATTGTTGCAAATTGCGGAGGATTGCTCACTCCAATCGGCGACCCACCTTTGTTTATGATGTATCTCCGGGGGGCTCCTTTTGAATGGTTTTTCAGGCTAACCCCAGAATGGTTTTTGACTAATGGTTTGCTTCTTTTAATATTTTATTTTGTTGATAATCATTTTTGGAAAAAAGAAACAGAAGAAATAAGAAAAATTGAAAGAGAAAGCACTATCCCAATAAAAATTAAAGGGACACAGAATTTTATATTTCTCATAGGTGTTGTTCTTGCTGTTGCTTTCTTAAATAAGCACTATATCCCAGAAATTGAGACAAATCACTATCTTGGTTTTTTGAGGGAGGGAGCAATTCTTGCTCTTGCTGTCTTGTCATTGATATTTACAAAGAAAGAAACTCGGCAGTCAAATCAATTCAATTGGCATCCCATAGAGGAGGTAGCTTTTCTTTTTCTTGGCATTTTTATAACTATGGTTCCTTGTATTCTTTACCTTGAGGAAAATGCAAACCATCTTGGAGTAAATACCCCCGTTTTGTTTTACTATTTTTCAGGGGGTTTGAGTAGTTTTCTTGACAATACTCCAACGGCAGTAACATTTTATTCATTAGCAGAAGGTTTGGTGAGGCTTGATCCTACAATTATACAAAATGTTGATGTTGTTGCAGGTATCCCTGCAAAATTTATGATAGCCATCAGCGCTGGGTCTGTATTTTTTGGTTCAATGACATATATAGGCAATGGACCGAACTTTATGGTAAAAGCAATAGCTGAACATTCAGGTATAAAAATGCCACATTTTTTTGAATATATGTATAAGTTTTCTTTAATTGTCCTTTTGCCGATTTTTATATTGGTTCAATTGATATTTATGTAGAAAAAAAGAAACAAATTGAATACAGACTGTTAAATATAATAATATATTAAGCGGCTTATTTGATAATTTGAAAACTTAATAAGAATGTTTTTTTGTAAAAAATGGAATTAGAAAGATAATTTAGGTATAAAATGCTAACAGAATTTGGTGTTATACTTTTGTTCTTTATAATTGGTTTTTTATTTGTGGCAATCGGATTAATAGCTGCAGCAATCATTCGCCCACATAAACCAAATCCGATTAAGAACTCAACTTATGAATGCGGAGAAGAAATTATAGGAGAGCCATGGATAAGGTTCAATGTCCGGTTTTATGTAATTGGTCTTGTATTTCTTTTGTTTGATGTTGAGGTAGTTTTCTTGCTTCCTTGGGCAGTCATTTTCAAGGAACTTGGCTGGTTTGCTTTTATCGAGATGATTATATTTGTACTAATACTTATCGTTGGTTTGGCTTACGTTTGGGCAAAGGGTGATCTGGATTGGGAAAAACCAAAACCGTTTATACCGAGGTTGGAAGATTTAGTATCAGAAAAAAAGAGATTTTAATTAAAAGAGGTAATAATGGGTCTTTTAAATAAATTAAACGAACCATACGAAGCCGGTGGAATAATACTTGGAACTATTGAGGACATACTCAATTGGGGTCGAGCCCGCTCGGATTGGTATCTTCATTTCGGTCTTGCTTGCTGTGCCATAGAATTTATGGCAATGAATGCTTCACATTTCGATTTTATGCGTTTTGGAACAATACCAAGAGCAACTCCGAGGCAGGCTGACTTTATTATGATTACCGGGACTGTTACGCTAAAAATGGCTGAAAGAATTAAAAAACTTTGGGAACAAATGGCTGAACCCAAATACTGCATCTCAGTTGGTTCCTGTGCAAATTGTGGCGGTCCATATTGGGAACATGGTTACCATGTTCTCAAAGGTGTGGATAGAATTATACCTGTGCATGTTTATGTTCCGGGGTGCCCCCCGAGGCCTGAAGCCTTTCAGGATGGTATGATAAAATTGCAGAAGATGATTAAGGAAGAGGCTATTTTCAGAAAGAGAAAAAAATTAGAAGAAGAGACAAAAATTGAATTAAGTGCCTGATAATTTTAAAATGGTGAATTGATGACAATCAATGAAATATATGAACAGCTGAAAGAAGAATACGGAGATTCAATTATTGAGTTAATCGAGAATCCACCATGTGATTCATCAATAATTGTAAAAGCGGAATCTATTTTCGAGGTATGTCATACTTTAAGGGATAAACCGGGCTTCGAATTTGACTACCTTATGTGTCTTAGTGGGTTAGACCTTGGAGAGAAACTATCGGCTGTTTATCATTTATATTCAATGAAACATGCACATAAAGTTGTTATTAAAACAATAGTCCCTAAGGATAATCCCAAGGTTCCAAGCGTCGAGAGGATTTGGAGAACAGCGGATTGGCACGAGCGGGAAGCTTATGATTTGATAGGAATAATATTCGAAGGGCATCATAATTTAATCAGGATTCTTTGTCCTTATGATTGGGAAGGGCATCCACTCCGTAAGGATTATAAAGAACCTGAATATTATCACGAAATGAAAGTTCCTTATTAGATTATAATTGATTTGAATATAAAAAGAGACAAAGATATAAATGGGCGAGAAAAAGAGAATTGAATTAGATTATAGTAGGATTGAATCCGACAGGATGAGGCTCAACGTTGGTCCTCAGCATCCTTCTACGCACGGCGTTCTAAGGCTGGAAGTTGAATTGGACGGCGAAATTGTAACAGAAGTTGTTCCCCACATAGGCTATCTTCACCGATGCTTCGAAAAGCATGCAGAAAAAATGACATACCCGCAGGTTATTCCATACATTGACAGGATGGATTATGTAACATCTATGAACAACGAGTTGCCTTATGTAATGGCTGTGGAAAAAATGCTTGGAATAGAAGTCCCGGAGAAAGTAGAATACATACGGGTAATAATGTGCGAATTAAACAGGATAGCAAGCCATCAGATAGCAGTTGCAACCTTTGGTCTGGATACAGGTGCATTTACCCCATTTCTTTACTTTTTCAGGGACAGGGAATACATTTTAGCGATATTTGAAAAAGCATCGGGTGCGAGATTATTATTTAATTATTTTTGGATTGGCGGATTAGCAGCTGATGTTCACCCAACTTTCAAGGAAGATGTATTAGCAATTGTTAAACAGGTTAGAAAAACAAATAAAGAAATTGAGGATTTGCTAATATATAACAAGATTTTTATAGAAAGAACGGCGAACGTTGGGATTCTGCCGCCTGATGTTGCAATAAATTATGCCTGTAGCGGACCGGTTCTGAGGGGTTCCGGAGTGAAATTCGACCTTAGAAAAAACGAACCTTATTCAATTTATGATAGATTCGATTTTGATATTCCAGTTGGAATGGGGGAAGTTGGAACTGTCGGGGATAGCTGGGACAGAAATATCGTTAGAATGAGGGAGATGGAGCAAAGCTGCAGAATTATCGAACAGGCTATAGCACAGATGCCGAACGAAGGAGATGTGCAGGAAAAATTACCCAAGAAGATAAAACCCCCAAAGGGTGATATTTATATGAGAGCTGAAAATCCAAAAGGAGATTTAGGATTTTATATTGTTAGTAATGGCACAGATAAACCCGAGCGTGTCAAGGCAAGAGGAACAAGCTTTGTAAATCTTTCGGTATTGCCTGAAATTTCCAAAGGATATATGTTTGCTGATTTAATCTTAATTCTCGGAAGTATTGATATTGTTCTTGGTGAAGTTGACAGATAAATTAATCAAATAGAATATGGAAACGACAAACTTTGTATATAACCTGATACCTGACCAATTAATAGCAATAATTGTAATTTGCACAATACCATTGATATTTTTGATTGTCTATGCACTATTGGCTATTTTGGGAGAATTAAAGATATCCGCATGGATTCAGGAAAGACTTGGTCCGATGAGGACAGGTCCTTGGGGAATATTGCAACCTATAGCTGAGGTGGTAAAATTAATACAAAAAGAAGATTTAACCCCCGATTCAGCCAATAAACCTTTGTTCAATCTTGCTCCATTTATAATTTTTATGGGGGCTTATGCAAGTTTTGCTGTTATACCTTTCAGCAGATATTTTATTCCATCAGAAATTAACATCGGGTTGTTTTATATTTTTGCTGTTGGCTCGATAGCGGTTATAGGTATTGTTATGGGTGGTTGGGCTTCCAATAATAAATATTCACTTCTTGGAGCAATGAGGTCGGTAGCCCAGATAATTAGTTATGAGATTCCGGGGGCTATGGCAATATTATCTGTTGCAGTTTTAGCTTCAAGTCTTGATTTAGAAAAGATAAACTTAGCACAGGAAGGTGGTTTCTGGAACTGGTTCGTTTTTGGTGGACAGGGTTCTTGGAGTAAATTATGGGTGTTTCCATTCACATTAGTTTTATCATTAATATATCTTATATCATCGCTGGCAGAAACCAACAGAACACCATTTGACATACCCGAAGGCGAGTCAGAACTTGTTGCAGGGTATCACACAGAGTATTCAGGGATGAAATTTGCAATGTTTTTCTTTGCGGAATATGCAAATATGTTTGTTGTGGCAGCTGTTTTAACTATAACCTTCTTTGGAGGATGGAACTCACCGTTTGGAAATTTTATGCAAGGACCGGGCTGGGATGTGTTCTGGTTTGTGGGCAAAGCATTTTTCTTTGTTATAGTTCAGATCTGGTTAAGATGGACATTGCCAAGGTTAAGAGTTGATCAGTTAATGTATGTTGGGTGGAAAGTTCTCTTGCCATTTTCATTTATTTGCTTTTTATTTATTAGTTTATTTAGAATGATAAATTAATATTGATTTTGATAATAAGAATCAGGATATAATATGTTAGAATATATAAAAAATGTATGGTTAGGCTTTTGGACAGTAATCATAGGTATGAAGATTACCTTTGCTCATTTGTTTGAGAAAAAGGTAACAGTCCAATACCCTGACGATAGATACCCAATACCTCCAAATGCAAGAAACAAGCTTTATCTTGAGCCAACACTATGCAACGGTTGCACAAGTTGTGCAAGGATTTGCCCTGTTAATTGCATTAAGGTCGAAACATTAAGGGTTGTGCCTGATGATCCGGAGCAACCAATGATAGCTGACGGTTCCAAAAGAAAACTCTGGGTTCCGGTATATGACATTGATTTTGCAAAATGTTGTTTTTGCGGTCTTTGCACCACTGTTTGCCCGACTTTTGCGATTAAACACACAGTTGAGTTTGAATATTCTACTTACTCAAGAGATGAATTATATGTTAGATTTTCGGATATGACTCCAGAGAAGGTTTTGGAGAAGAAAAAAATGCTGGAAGAATTTCAGGCAAAGGAAAAAGCCGCAAAAGCTGAAGCTGCAAAAAAAGCAGCTGAGGAAAAGAGCAAGGCAGAGGCACAAGCTCAAACTGAAACACCTCTTGTTTCGGAGGCTAATGAGAATAAGTAAGTTGATAGGTTTATAAGACATAAAAACTGATTAGGTTTATGGATATATTTTCAATAGTTTTTTATTTGTTTGCTGTAATAATTGTTGTTTCGGCAGCTATTGTTGTATTATCGAAAAATATAATGTATTCAGCTTTCTCGTTATTATTTACTTTCTTTGGGGTTGCTGGAATTTATGTTTTGCTGAACGCTGATTTTTTAGCCGTTACACAGATTATGATCTATATAGGTGGTATTCTAATTCTGATCATTTTTGGAGTTATGCTAACAACAAAAATAACAGGAGTTGATATTAAAAGCGGCACAACGGGGAAATTACAGATAGCATTTGCCGGGGTTATATCATTGATAATAGCAATAACCTTGATATTTCTATTTGCAAACACAAAGTGGTTTACAAGCGATTTGCAACCGCATCGGTCAACGATTGAAGACATAGGGAAGGAATTATTAACAAATTATTTGCTGGCTTTCGAGGTAGCATCAGTGCTATTACTGATAGCAATTATCGGGGCAGCATTCATAGCAAGAAGAAAATCTTAAAACAAAATGAGGTTAGGATGAGCATAGGATTAACACATTATTTGGTTTTAGCAGCAATTTTATTTTCGTTAGGCATCTTTGGAATTATAACAAGAAAGAATGCAGTTTTGGTGCTAATGGGATTGGAGCTTGTCCTTAATTCGGCAAATATAAATTTTATTGCTTTTGCAAAATTCGGTGGTTTAAATATTCAGGGACATGTTGCAGCAATATTTGTAATAATTCTGGCAGCAGCCGAAGTAGCTGTTGCTCTTGCAATCGTTTTGAATATATATCAGAACTATCGTCACGTGAATGTTGATGAAATAGATAAATTAAAAGAATAAATTTGAATTATTGAATTAACGAATAGATTTGAGTCAAATGAGTCCGGAAAATATACTAATATTATCAGCTGTTGTTCTTGTCTTGCCTCTTTTAGGCTTTGTTTTTAATATTTTCTTTGGCAAAAGAATTGGAAAAACAAGTGCCTGGATAGCAGTCACAGTTCTCGGGATTGACCTGATTTTATCAATAATAATATGTTTTTATAAGTTAACGGAAACTTATGCCAATCAAACAATTGGTGCAGCATCTGATACTCTTCAGATAATCATTAAAGATGGATTGATCCATTCAAAATTAATATGGTTTAGTGTTGGTGATGTTGTAATAAAAATTGGTATTGGAATTGACAACTTAGCCGCCATAATGCTTATAGTTGTAACATTGATAAGCTTTCTGGTTCATTTGTTCTCGACGGAGTATATGTCAGGCGATCCAAGATATTCTCGTTATTTTGCATATCTTGGGCTTTTTACATTTTCAATGCTGGGCATAGTAATAGCAAACAATTTCCTTTTTATGTATATATTCTGGGAACTTGTTGGAATTAGTTCCTACCTGTTGATTGGCTTCTGGTATGAGAAAAAATCTGCATCTGATGCTGGTAAAAAGGCTTTTCTTGTCAATAGAATCGGAGATTTAGGCTTTCTAATTGGCATTCTGATTTTGTATTCCACATTTGGAACTTTTATGTTCGATGAAATATTCGCAGGAATTGGAAGTGGAATACTACCTTTTGCAAGTGGTACTATGCTTACAGTTGCCGGCATTTGCGTATTCTGTGGTGCAATAGGAAAATCAGCACAATGGCCGCTGCACGTGTGGCTACCTGATGCTATGGAAGGTCCGACTCCGGTTAGTGCTTTAATCCATGCTGCTACCATGGTTGCTGCAGGTGTTTATCTTGTTGCAAGAGTATTTTCATTATTCACTGCTGATGCTTTGACGTTTATAGCAGTGATTGGAACTATTACCGCTTTTATTTCGGCAACGATTGCTTTAACTCAGGTGGATTTCAAGCGTGTTCTTGCATATTCAACTGTAAGCCAGCTTGGATATATGGTTATGGCTTTAGGAGTCGGAAGTTATACTAACGGTTTTTTCCATCTTGTTACCCATGCATGGTTCAAAGCAGCTTTGTTTTTGGCTTCGGGCTCTGTGATTCATGCAATGCATCATGCACTCCACAAGATGCATGACCATCATACTGACCCACAGGACATCAGAAATATGGGTGGTCTCAGAAAAACTATGCCAATAACCTATTACACTTTTCTCTTTGTTACTCTGGCAATTGCAGGCGTTCCATTTACTTCAGGTTTTTTAAGTAAGGATGGAATATTAGCAGGAACTCTGGCTTATGCAAATCTAACTGGTGGCTGGCATTGGATTATACCTTTCCTTGCATTTCCTGCTGCGGGTATGACAGCTTTTTATATGTTCAGACTTTTAATCCTCTCTTTTCATGGTCAGCCAAAAACAGAAGCAGCCGGAAAGACTCATGAAAACAAATTTGTAATAGTTTTTCCGCTCATACTTTTAGCAACATTATCCCTATGGATATTCTATTCACCCGACCCAACCAATGCTTCGGTAGGCTGGTTCCATAAGGCAATTGTTCAGCCTAAAACTGCTGTTCCGGCAGATTATCAATGGGATTTCCTTCTTATCGAAGAGAATGACAAAGAAATAATTTCTGAAGATAAACATTCAACAGCACATAATTCTGAACACTCTTCTGAGCAGGCTCATCAGAGTGAGCATCATTATCTAAATAAATTTGCCGAAGAAGAGCATCATTTTCATGGAACAGCCATGATGTTGTCATTGCTTATAGCTGGCGGTGGTATCTTTCTGGCTTTCTTGATTTATCAATTTAAGGTAATAAGTGCAGATAGTTTAGAAAAACAATTCAAACCATTACATACTTTTTCGTTCAGGAAGTGGTATTTTGATGAATTGTATCATTATACAGTTGTTTCCGGATTGATTGGTTTATCAAAATTATTAGCATGGTTTGATAATTTAATAATTGACGGACTTGTGAATTTAAGTGCTGCCATAACCAGAGTTGGTTCATACTTCGTTGGACATTTTGACAATATTGTAATAGATGGAATAGTAAATCTTTTGGCAAATATAACAGGATTTTTCGGTGGAGTCTTGCGAAAAGTACAAACCGGGCAGGTTCAAACTTACATTGCATTACTTATCATTGGAATAATCGCATTGATTTACTTTATTTTTTAATATAAGATGATAAATAGAAAAAATACACTGGAGGTTTAATGCAAGATACTATTGGGTTTCCAATTCTAACCTGGCTAACTTTTTTACCCATACTGGGAATGATATTTATACTTTTAGTCCCATCAGGCAAGGACGAAGGAAGCAAACAAGTATCAAACACAATTATCAGGTGGATTGCTGTAATTGTTACATTGATTCAATTGATACTGGCAATTATAGTGATGTTTGCTTATAATAACACATTATCAGGAGTAAATGAACTTTCAAGCTTTCAATTTGTTGAGAAAATTCCTTGGATAAAAGCAACATTTCCACTGGTTGGTCAATTTACAGTTGAATATTTCATAGGAATTGATGGATTGAGTGCACCGATGATTCTCTTGACTGCATTGGTCTGTTTTGTTGCGGTATTTCCATCATTTAACATAGAGAAAGCTGTTAAAGGATATTTTGCAATGTATTTGCTGCTTGATACCGGAATGATGGGCGTTTTCGTTGCTCTCGATTTCTTCTTATTCTATGTTTTCTGGGAGTTAATGTTGCTACCGATGTATTTTCTCATCGGTATATGGGGAGGTCCAAGAAAAGAATATGCTGCTATCAAGTTCTTTATTTACACTCTTGTTGGTAGTGTGTTTATGTTATTGGTCATGATTGGCTTATACTTCAGTGTCGGCTCGTTCAATATGCTGGATATGATGGATTTAACAAAATATTTGCAGGGATCTATTTTCGAAGGGACAGGGACTACCATAAGATATATAGCATTTATGGCTCTCTTTATTGGATTTGCAATTAAAGTGCCTTCTGTACCTTTCCATACATGGTTGCCAGATGCTCACGTAGAGGCACCAACACCAATCAGCGTTATTCTTGCGGGAGTATTATTGAAAATGGGGACATACGGAATGATGCGAATCGCCTTCCCGATGTTTCCTGATGCGGTTGGTTACTTTCAGAGCTTTATAGCAGTAGTAGGTGTTGTTAGCATTATTTACGGAGCTTTGTGTGCTCTTGGTCAACATAAGGTAGGTATGAAGGATTTCAAGAAGTTGATTGCATATTCAAGCGTAAGCCACATGGGGTATGTTGTTCTGGGAATGGCATCCATGCGACCCGAAGGAATGGCTGGAGCAATATTCCAGATGTTCAATCACGGCACAATCACATCTATGCTCTTTATGATTGTGGGAGTAATTTATGACAGATCTCATAAAAGAGGACTTGACGACTTTGGTGGACTTGCCAATAAGATGCCTGTTTATACAGGTGTTATGTCAATAGCCTTCTTTGCTGCAATCGGATTGCCGGGCTTGAGTGGATTCATTAGTGAAGCAATGGTGTTTTTAGGTGCGTTCAAAACATATCCGGTTTATACGATTATTTCAGGTTTTGGAATAATTCTGGGAGCTGCTTATATGCTCTGGACATTGCAGAAAATATTTTTTGGTAAATTACCCGAAAAATGGGCTGGACCATGGGATCCTACAGGAAAAAAATACAAACACGATGATTTGAACGCTATTGAATTAACTGCTTTTGTGCCATTGGCTCTTGTAATTATTTATCTTGGAATTGTTCCATCTCCGATGATTAATATGATGTCTGCATCTGTTAATCAGTTAATTGAAATTATGAAGCCATTTGTTCTGATTGGTGGACAAGTAGCTGGTATGTAGTATTTTGGTTTTAAAATTATTTCTGGATGATTATGCCACAGCTTGATATTTTTTTAGAGAATCTGAAAATTAGTGTTGGAATGTTCATACCCGAGTTCATTCTTACTGCAACATTCATTTTGGCTATTCTGTTCGATCTGATATTTAAAAAATCCAGGAATATTTCCGGTTATATCACCATTCTGGGATTTATCGTAACTGGAATTTTCTTATATCTTCAACTTGGGAAAAATTACAGGGCTTTCTCCGACTTACTCGTTATTGATGATTTTGGCAACTTCTTCAAATTCTTAATACTCATAACGAGTATATTGGTTGTAATAATGTCAATGTTCTCCAAGGAATTACATACAGAGCACAGGAGGTTAGGAGAATACTACTCAATGATTGCAGGAATGACATTCGGAATGTTTCTTCTATGTGGTTCAAGCAATCTAATTATGATATATCTGGCAATAGAGACAATGAGCATAAGTTCATATATTCTTGCTGGATACACAAAAGAGGTCAAAAGAGCAAGCGAAGCATCTTTGAAATATGTCATTTTTGGTGCTATCTCTTCCGGGATTATGATTTTTGGCATATCTCTCATTTTTGGATTGACCGGACATTTGAATCTATTTGAAATAAATAAGTTTTTAGCAAGCCATGATGTAAACGTTTTTGCACTATTTGTCTCATCATTAATGATTGTTGCAGGATTTGGCTATAAAATATCAGCAGTTCCATTTCATTTTTGGACGCCCGATGTTTATGAAGGAGCTCCTATAACAATAACAGCTTATTTATCTGTTGCATCCAAAGCGGCTGGTTTTGCTGTGCTGTTAAGATTTCTTAAGGTTGGATTTATTGATTCAATACCCGGTTACGACAACATTTGGACAACTCTATCCGGAATAGATTGGAATTTTGTGATAGCTGTTTTATCAGTTCTAACAATGACATTGGGAAATCTGGTAGCGGTGTGGCAAACAAATCTAAAAAGGCTGCTTGCCTATTCCAGTATTGCGCATGCGGGCTATCTGCTAATGGGAGTGGCTGTTCTCGATAATTCCGGTGCCGCTGCTGTCCTGATTTACTTTTTTGTGTATATGCTGATGAATCTTGGGGCGTTTTATGTTGTTATGCTTATTGCAAATAAGATAGGCAGCGAGGATATCGAAGATTATAATGGTCTTGGTTACCGTGCACCCGTTCTTGGTGTATGTATGACTTTGTTTTTGATTTCCTTGACAGGTTTGCCACCAACTGCCGGATTTATTGGTAAATTGTTCATCTTCTCTGCTGTGATAAATGCGGGTTATTTATGGCTTGCCGTGATAGGCGTTTTGAATAGTGTTGTATCTCTTTACTACTACGTCAAGATCTTTAAGAACATGTATCTTAAAGATGTTGAAAGTCAAAAGCCAGCACTTGAATACACAGCTCCTTCACTTGTATTACTGATGATATTTGCTATTCCCACCTTGATTTTTGGTATATTCTATGGACCAATAGTAGATTGGGCTAATAATTCGGTTCATATATTTCTGGGGAATTAAAAATAAATTTAAAATTTGAAAGAAAGGAAGGCTAATGTTTCCCGTTTTTTTCTATCGTTTAGAGTAAGCAAGCTGACCACAAGCTGCGTCAATATCAACCCCCGAAGAAGTTCTAACGTAAACATTCACACCAAGAATTTTTAGTTGCCTTACGAACTCTTCAATTTGATCCTTACCGGCCGGCTTTAACTCTCTTGCAAAACCTGTTGGATTGGTGAAACTTATGTCATGGAAGGGAATTATATTCACTTTCGAAGGGACAGTTCTCGCAAATTTTGCAAGTCGTTTGGCATCCTCTTCTGAGTTGTTTAAACCATCGAAAAGTATATACTCATAGGTAATCGGAATATTGGTTATTCGGTAATATTGGGTAATGCTATCTCTTAGAGATTGAATGTTCCACTTTTTTGCGATGGGCATGATTTTCTGGCGAACTCCGTTAGTTGTCGAATGAAGCGAAATAGCAAGTTTGACAGGTTTGGGAATATTAGCCAGCTCAAGAATTTTAGGAACAATGCCGGCTGTAGATATTGTAATTTTCTTGCGGTTGATAACATTTGCCACCGAGTTGGAAAGAATATCTATAGCTCTTACAACATTATCAAGGTTATGCAAAGGTTCGCCCATTCCCATAAACACTATATTTGAAATTTTTTTGCCAGTATGGGTTTCCACCTGAAGAACCTGTTCAACAATCTCCGAAGGCATAAGGTTGCGTTTATAACCTAATTTACCAGTTGCACAAAAAGAGCAGTCCAAAGCACATCCAACCTGAGAGGAAACGCAAAGAGTCAATCTTTTCAGCTTCGGATTTTCATCAAGAGTTTCCGATGGTATTAAAACTGATTCAATTGCGGAGCCATCGCTGAGTTTGAAAAGGAATTTTGTTGTTCCATCTTTTGAATATTGAATATTTTCTGTGGTTAATGAATTAATTTTGAAATTTTGCTCTAAAAAATTTCTTAAATCTGATGGAAGAAGGTAAAAATCAGAAAAAGTATCAAACCTGTTTTTATAAAGATGAGTGAATATCTGGGTAGCACGAAATTTTTCATAGCCTTTGGATAGAAGAATATCCTGAAGCTCAAACAATGAGAGATCTTTTATATTTTTTGGTTCAATGATTTTCAAATTGTAATAAATTAAGGTTTAAAAAAAATATAGACGTAAAATTATTGCTTTTTCTATTTATTAATTCGATAAGTCTAAAAGTAATTTAAATTTTTTTAAAATATTTTTTATTAATAATTTTTTTATTAATTTTGAAAGTCCGTTGGAGGTGCTGTCTTAAAAGGCGGCTGAGATAAAACTCCTCGAACCTGATCCGGATAATACCGGCGTAGGAAATACGGAAATAAATTCCTTGCCCTTGAACTAATCTGGACAGTCTTTCAACGGAATTGTTAATTTTTTGTTAAATATCCGTGGGTAAAGACATGTTTTCAAACATAAAAATCATAATGGTGGAGATTTTACGATTCTCCACACAACATTTAAAAATTAAACAACAATATTTTATTGTTTTGTTTTCTTTTCTACTGATTCTTTACGAGGTTTTCCCTGAAGATCTGGAGTTTACTGACTCTTTAAAAACCTATAGAGTCCCGAGCATAACAGTAACAACAACACGTGCCGAAACAGGAAAAACTCCTGTAACTTTCTCCGAAATGGAATATTCAGAAATAAAAAAAACTTATACTTTTCAGGATATTCCAAAATTTTTATCTTCCCTTCCATCAATCATTCATTATTCTGAGAATGGTAATGGAATTGGTTATTCCAACCTTACAATGAGAGGGTTCAACCAAAGAAGAATCTCGGTTTTTATTAATGGAATTCCTCAGAACGACCCCGAGGACCATAATGTTTATTGGATTGATTTCCCCGATTTGACATCGAGCCTTGATAATATTCAGGTTCAACGTGGTGCCGGGATGATAAATTATGGTGCAGCTGCAATTGGAGGGAGCATTAATCTTACAACATCAAATTTCATTAATAAGAAAGGAGTTTTTGTTCATTCGGGTTTCGGATGGCAGGAATATGGTTCGAATGGAGGTAATTCACTGCTAAAGTTAAATCTAAACAAACAATCTATAGAAATCGGTTCGGGTATCATTGATAATTATGCGGTTTACGCAAGGCTATCAAGGATAGTGTCCGAGGGCTATAGAGATCGTTCCTTTGCTTATTTGAATAGTTATTTTCTTGGGGCTGTGCTTTTTTCGGAGAAATTAACAACACAGGTCAATGTTTTCGGAGGTCCCATAAATGATGGTCTTGCTTATACAGGTTTGCCAAAATCATATATCAAGGATAAGTCTTTAAGAAGAAAAAATCCATCGTGGGGTGGTTGGGGCTATAATGAAAGCGGAGACAGTATATCTTTTTTCATCGAAAGAAAGCCACAGGAAGTTGAAGAATTCTCCCAACCACATTTCGAAATTTTGAATGACTGGCAGATGAACCCTGATTTATCCCTCAAATCAAGTTTATTTTACTATCGTGGCGATGGTTATTTTGATTATGATGGATCATGGGCAGATACAAATTATTTCAGGTTAACTAATGAATATGGTTTCAATCCAACATCCAATCCCGGAAATTCAATAATTCGCTCATGGGTTGGGAACAAGCAATATGGTTGGATACCCAGAATAATTCTGAATCATAATAATGGTGAATTAACCATTGGTTCAGAAATCAGGTTCCATAATTCAGAACACTGGGGCAAAATTAAATTTGCTGAGTCTCTCCCAGAAAATTATGACCCTGATTATAAATTTTATAGTTATGAAGGAGTTAGGTCTGCACTTTCTTTATTTGCAAGAGAGAGATATTTCCTTACAGAAAATTTGATTCTGACAGGTGAATTTCAAATTGTTCGGCAGCATTATTCAATTAAAAACGACAAACAGGGTAACAAATTCACACAATTTCTCTCTGTTGATAATAAAATAGTTGGCAATGGAGATCCATTGTTTGATATTAATTACTATTTTTTCAATCCAAGATTAGGATTTAATTATATTGTATCGGAAGAATTGAGTATTTATGGTTTAGGTGCTTTTACGAGCCGTGAACCAAGAATGAAAAACCTATATCCTGTTGATGACCAACGTTCGCCGCTATTCGAAGGGGACACTCTTCAGGGTGGAATTGTCAGATATGATTTTACTAAACCTCTGGTGAAACCTGAGCAACTTTTGAATTTTGAGCTTGGACTTAATTATAATACAGATAGATTTTTTGGGAATCTTACTTTTTATTGGATGGAATTTTTTAACGAACTAGTCAAAAGCGGAAAAGTTGATATTTTTGGTAATCCGATAGACGGGAATGCCGAAAGGACACGACATTTCGGGGTAGAACTTGAGTTTGGATATTTATTATTTGAGGGAAAAAATGGTAATCTGAACATTGGTGGTAATTTAACCTTAAGTTCCAATAAGATAATTAAATATCATTTTATTACTGATTATCTTGAAAAGATCAGTCTGGAAAATAATCCCATTGCAGGATTTCCCGATGCTATGGGATTATTAATGCTGAATTATTCTTTGAGTAATTTCGATTTGAAATTAGCCGGTAAATATGTAGGAGAGTTTCGATCAGATAATTTTGGTGATTTGCTCAGAACTGACAGTAGAATCAAACAGCATCTTGATTGGGATTTTTATTCGGATAATATTGTTGATTCGTATTATTATATTGACCTGACAGCTAATTATAAAATCGAGAACTTGTTTTTTTCGAAAGCTTTAAAGATAATATTTCAAATCCATAATTTAACGAATATTCTTTATGCAGCAGGAGCTGAGGGTAAGGAATTTTTTCCGGCAGCTGAAAGAAATTTTTATCTTGGCTTTGAACTTCATTGGTAGTTCATTTTCTTTATAATGAAGTAATGGAATTGTCCCATATAAATCTATGATTATAGTTGAACCTTAAATTAATAAAGAGAAAAGGCGCTAACCGAATGCACACAAAAAAAGCTCTTTTCCGGTTATGGAGAAGAGCTTTTTAACTGGATAAAGATTATATTATTCTTCGCTAATAACCCAAACTTTTATGGTAGCAAAAACATCCTGATACACCTTAACTTTAACATCGAATATACCGAGTGATTTTATTGGTTCTTCGATTAAAATATTTCTCTTGTCAATGTTATAACCAAGAAGAGCAAGCTCTTCACTAATCATAGCTGAGGTAACAGAACCATAAAGTTTGCCTTCTTCACCGACTTTCATAGCGATAGTAATCTGCTTTTCAGAGATTTGATTGGCAATAACTTCGGCTTCGGATTTTTCCTTGGCAACTCTCTTAATATGAAGTTTCTTCTCTTGTTCGATAGCTCTGATAGCTCCGGGAGAAGCATAATAGGCATGACCACGTGGTATAAGATAATTGCGAGCATATCCGTCTTTGACAGTTATTATCTCACCAATATTTCCTAAATTAGTTATATCTTTTCTTAAAATGACTTTCATTTTATCCTCAAAGAGTATTTGTCTTAATTAAAAAATTTAATTTGATTCGGAAGCTTCAAAAACACTTGATTCAGAATTTTGATCCTTTTCTGGATAAGAACTATCAACAGAATCAGCATTAGCTAATTTACTGGCTTTTTCTTCGGCTGTAACAGGCGGTAAGCCCGAAGTTGCGTATTCGACAACCCTTTTTGCTCTGAAATCTCTTAACTTTTTCGGTAGAATCACAGTCAGATGCCTTAGAACAGTATCCTCGAGAACCAGATAGCGTTCAAATATTGGAATTGTAGAAGGAGAAGCTTCGTAAACAATATGAACGTAATAGCCGTTAAACTTTTTATTTATCGGATAAGCGAGCCTTCTGCGACCCCATTTATTGATTTCGAGAATTTCGGAACCGTGATTTTCCATATATGAAGTAATTTTAGTCAGAATAGACTCAATGTCATTATCCTCTAATGCAGCGTTAATTATGACCGTTGTTTCATAAATACGGCGTAAGCTCATATTTTTCTCCTAATCTTTATGATTTTAAACATTTTTATGTTTTATTAATAATGAAAAATAAAGAACTTCAAAAATATTGAAAAAAATTAAATAAACAAAGAATAATAAATAAAAAAATTCATTATGCTTTATTATTTCTTAATTTTATTGTATATATTAGGAAAAGTAAAAAAATTAGATGTTGAAAAAAAAATTTTTTTATTTAAAAAAAATTACTTATAATTGCTTTGTTTCTTTTTTAAAAAATAAATTTAAAGCTTTGTATTTGATTATAAATCAAATGCTTGTATTGTTGGGCACTCAGTCTTCGAAAAAATAAATATTGTATTTTCTTTCTTTTTCTAATTAACTTTTTTAACCATTTCTAAGGAGATATTTTATGAAAAACGCATTTACCAAACTCAGCCTTGTAACAATCATTTTTGTTGCAGTTCTAATCGTCGATTTGTTTGCTCTGCCAAACAAAGTGAATAATTATACCTGCAGTTTGCCGGATGATATCAGGAAGACCATCCTGATTGACAGCGATAATGACGGTGTCTATGATGTCTATGAAGTTGAATGGTGCGAAGATAGCGAAGTTAATGACTATCCTATACAAGCCACAATAGGTGTAGATCAGGTGTGTATTTGGGATGAATGGATGAATTCAACTACCAGAAAAAACAAAAAGAAAAAAATATTTGAAGAAATTTATACCAACAAATACACAGGAATTGATATGTACAAGTTTCAGAAGTACGAGGGTATTGATACTGTGTATTTCCTCCCAATCTCTCCAAGGAAAAGCGATGATTTGACAGATGCCGCTGGAACATTTGAAGTATTGCCAAACCCGGCTAAATCAGATGTAAGAGTCTATTTCAGTCTTTCTTCATCTAATCAGGTGGTTATCAATCTTTTCAATAGCGAAGGTGTTAAGGTTGTTAACCTTATAGATGAAAACAAACCAAAGGGTGAATTTGATTTAAGAATTAATACCAGCAATTTACCAAGTGGTGTTTATTTTGTTCAAGGCATGATTGGACATACAGCCATTTCGAAAAAATTATCAATTATAAAATAATCACATAATTTTGCAATTGTAAGTTAATGAGAAGGATTTGCTTTTTAAGATAAAAGCAAGTTCTTCTCGTTACTTGTAATGCTAAAATTGATTTTTACAGCCGAAACCCCGAAAAGATATAGGATAAATCTGTTTCTCCGAGTTTTGTTCTGGAATATTTTTTCTTAATTTGCTCGATAGCCAGAGAAAATTCTGAGGATTTAATACCAAATTCTGTGGAATACCATGCTTCAAGAAAGGCAGCCACCTGATCGGCTGCTTTGATTATAGAACCATCGTAAGGGGAATATTTGTCCTGATTATAGCTCTTGTTGATAACATCTGTTGTCAAGCCTGTGGGTACTTTTTTATCTTTGATTTTATTTTTAAATTCATCAACGATGAAGTATTTTAGTTCCTCTACCCAATGGTCTTTAACTAAAGGGAAGATTTCCTTTTCGGCTAATTCGTTGCCAATTTCAAGAATTAAATTATTAAACTCTGCTGAGGATTCTTTCACAGGAGATATTATATCACGGGTAACAGCTTCGGTAAGGTCGTGCAATAAGCCTCCAAAAAAATTATTATAGATCCTTTTTGGACAGGCTTTATTTTCGAGGGAAAAGAAATAACTAAGAGTGGCAACCAGCATAGAGTGACCAAGAACAGAAGTTTTTGGTACCCTTGGTATCTGAGACCAGCGGGTTTGGAATCTTAACTGACCGAATAAATCAACGAAATCTGATATTTTTTGGCGGGTAATTATCTCTCTCATACCGACTAAATCCAAAAAGTTGTTCAGGTCGTTCAGTAAGCTTCGCTCGATTTCCATAATCTGGTAGCCCAGAGGATTAACGTTCTTAATAATCAGGAATTCCCAATAACTCGAATATTTGTGTGCGGCATCAAGAATTTTTTGACTCTTTTCATCTATATCTGATTTTTCGAATAGATAGCTGTAAAATTCCTGCTGTAAGACTGTATGATTAATTTTTCCTGCAATTTGCTCGTAAACCCAGTTATTTAGTTTGTTAAAGATAGTTTTGTTTTCTTGTTTGATGAGGTAGTAAATTGGGGACTTAATGTCGGAAATCACAATTCTACGAAGTAACTCAAATATTCCGTGCTTGATTATAATAGCCCAGTTTATTGTGTTACCTGCATCTTCCTCATATTTTCCGAGGCAGTATGCTATAAACATTTTATGGGCATGTTTATCAATTTCAATCAAATCAACAGGCCTGATTTTGTCATTCCACCGATGAACTGTGAAACCCCGAAATAGTTCATTCAAAAGCTCAATTGTGATAATCATAAAATAATTACCTATTGTGAAAAATCAATTTTCAACTTAATAATAAAATTGTTATTAAAAAAAGTGGGTATTGTTGAAAAAAGAAGAAAATGTTAAGACAAAATTCATAAAGTATTAACAATACTTTAGTAATTAATTTATTGATTACAAATTATTTATTGATAAATTCGGATTGATATATATATAATTTTCATTAATTATGTTTGTATTTTTGTTTTTGGCTTTAAAAGAATAAAATGAAATTGTTCGTTAGAATAACTTTTTGTGTTTTTTTCATTTTAATGATTAGCAGTTTTCGGGCTTCGGAGAAAATAATCATTAAAGGCTCTGATACAATGGTTTTTCTATCGCAGAAGTGGGCAGAGAAATTTATGCAGAAAAATTCTAATGTTTCAATTCAAGTTTCTGGTGGTGGTTCAGGAATTGGAATTAGTGCACTAATAAACGGTACAACTGACATTTGCAATTCATCAAGGCCAATTAAGACAAATGAAGTAAAAAAGCTTTTGGAACGATACGGTACAACTGGTGTTGAAGTAAACTGTGCTATTGATGGTATAATAGTTTATGTTAACAAAATGAACCCTGTTTCGAATCTATCATTAAGTCAATTGAAAGAAATATATCGTGGAAAAATAACAAACTGGAAAAGTGTTGGTGGGAAAAACGCAAGGATTGTTCTTTATTCTCGGGAAAATAATTCGGGAACTTACGTCTATTTCAAAGATATCATTCTTAATGGTGAGGATTATTCACCGTTTTGCCAGAATCTTCCCGGCACATCTTCTGTAGTTAATGCTGTTTCTCGTGATGAGTTTGCAATTGGCTATGGTGGATATGGATATGGAAAAAATGTTAAAATTTTAAAAATCGATAATGTTGAACCAACTATTGATAATATTAGAGATGGTTATTATCCTATAAGCCGTTATCTATATATGTATTTGAGAAATCAACCAACTGGAATGATTAAGAACTTCATTGATTGGGTTATAAGTCCGGAAGGACAAAAAATAGTTACAGAATCAGGTTTTTTCCCGATTAATTGATTTTTTTTAAATTATAAGGATAAAAATATTAATTATTTCTTTGAAATTTTTCAATGAAAAACATCGAATATTATTTAAAACTGATTGAAAAAATTTATTTCTAAAGAATTTTAACAGAAATTGAAAAAAAGTTATAAAAATAGGAATATACTAATTGAATTCATTGCCGAAAGGTTTATTCAGGTAATTGCTCTGACCTCTCTGGCTTTTATTCTCGGTATCTTTTATTTTGTTTTTCAGGAATCCTTTTGGGCATTTAAACAGATTAACGAAAAGACTCGAAAAGAAGATACAAGAAAATACAAAAAGATCTCTGATGAAAGTAATATTAATGGTTATTCTAACGAAGATGATGAATTAAGACCTGAGAAATATCCACCTGAAAAAACAAATAATAATGAATATTTAAATACAAAAAGCGACTCATTGAAGCCAAAACCTTTCAACACTCTTGAGGAAGCCAAGAATATATCACTGCGCAGATATTCAATGGGGCAGGAAAAGCCTATAAAATTTGATGATTTGTTCAAACCTAATGATATTATAGAAGGTGAGCATGTTTTTATCTGGCAACCTATATCCACAGAACCCAAATATAATATTTTACCATTAATATTTGGTTCCTTCAAAGTGTCAGCCATAGGAATATTAATAGCATTTCCAATATCCATATTGGCTGCTTTGTTTACGATTGCTTTTGCACCGAAATGGCTAAGGGAAATAATAAAACCAATTGTGGAGATATTAGCTGGTTTTCCAACGGTTGTTATTGGTTTTTTCTGTTTGACAGTATTATCAGGTTATTTTGAGGAAATATTTAATACACAACTTAGGTTAAATGCTTTTTTGGGTGGTGTCGGGCTTTCAATAGTAATTATTCCTATCGTATATACATTAATTGAGGATTCGCTCTATATAGTTCCTAAGCATTTAATTGAGGCAAGTTTGGCTCTCGGTGCAAATATATGGCAGACATCATATAAAGTTTTATTGCCAGCAGCTATGCCGGGAGTTTTTGCTGCTTTTCTTTTGGGCTTTGGCAGAGCTTTTGGAGAAACAATGATTGCTTTGATGATAACAGGAAATGCTGCGGTAATAACTCTTAACCTGTTTGATTCAGTCAGGACTATGGCTGCTACAATTGGCTCAGAGATGGCAGAGGTTGAATATAGGAGCATACACTATGGGGTGCTTTTCATTGTTGGCTCTGTCTTGTTTATTATCACTTTTTCCTTAAATGCTTTGGCAGAATTCATTTTCAGGAAAAAACTCATTAAAAAATTTCGAGGTTATTGAATTGATTAATAAATTTAAAATATTTCTTTTTGTATTTTTATTTTTAATACTATTAATAACATTTGGTGGGTTACTTAGTCTAATTTTTAACAATTCAATAGCTCTAATTGCATACATTCTGATTGTTTCGATAATAATTTTGGTTATAAAGAAGAAAAAAAACAATTTATTTCATGCCATAACTGAAAATACATTCATAATTTTAACGAGCCTATCTTCGCTGGTTGTAATTTCATTTGTTATTTACATTTTGTCTTATATATTTATTATTGGCAGTCAACACATTACATGGGAATTTTTAACATCAAATCCTACGGAAGGACTAACAAGTGGGGGTATTTTTCCTGCTATTGTAGGAACCGCTTTTCTCGTGATAATAATGTCAATTGCTGGAATACCGATTGGAACAATTACAGCTGTGTATATAACTGAATATGCAAAAGAAAATTCATTGTTCTCAAAAATTGTCAGGTTTTCGGTCAATTCATTAGCGGGAGTTCCACCAATAGTTTTTGGCTTATTTGGTTTGGGATTTTTCATCGGTATAGTTGGAAAACAAATAGATAATCGTGAGATAAATATAAAATATGATAATATAAAAACAATGTTTTTGCAATCTGATTCACCTTTTTATAATGATAATCAGGCAAATCCGAGGGAAGTAATATCCTTCTTTAAATCATCAAAAAATGATTATTCAATTGAAAAAATAGAAGCTTTAGAGGGATTAGCTTTAAAAGGGGAAAATAAAAATTATAATCTTGAGTTTTATATTGAATACCTGAAAGAGAGAGAAAGACCAAAATGGGGTCAGCCTGCATTGATTTGGGCTGCTTTGACAATGGCACTATTCACACTACCATTAGTAATTATTTCTGTTGAAGAGGCAATAAAAGCGATACCGCCGGAATTAAAAGAGGCAAGTTATTCTCTTGGAGCAACAAAATTTCAAACCATAATAAAAGTTGTTCTTCCGGGAGCTGTAAATGGAATTTTAACAGGTGGAATACTTGCAGTAAGCAGGGGAGCCGGTGAAGTAGCCCCAATACTATTTACAGGCGTTGCAATGTATTTGCCGGACTTACCTGATTCGCTTTCTTCTCAATTTATGGAACTTGGTTATCATATTTATGTTTTGGCAACTCAATCAATAAATGTTGAATTAACAAAACCGATACAATATGCAACTACATTTGTTCTCTTAGTATTAACTTTTACGTTAAATTTTACGGCGATTTTTATTAGGTCTAAGACTAGAAACAAATTTAACAGGGAGTCATAGTGTTCAGGGTATGAAAGAAATTAAAATCAGAACAGAATCACTAAGTGTTAGTTACGGGACGAAACCCGCAATCAAAAATATTTCTTTAAATATAGCAAGGAATCAGGTTACAGCCCTTATTGGACCTTCCGGATGCGGAAAAACAACATTTTTGAAGACCATTAACAGATTAAATGATTTTAATGACACAATAAGAATTTCAGGAAAAGTCTTTATTGATGATTTGGACATTTATTCAAAAAATGTAAATATTACAGAATTAAGAAAGAAAACCGGGATGATTTTTCAGAAATCGAATCCCTTTCCCAAATCAATATTTGATAATGTTGCTTACGGTCCAAGGGTAAATGGAGTTACCAATAGAGAGGAACTCTATGAAATTGTAAAAAGTTGTTTAATGAAGGCTGCATTATGGGATGAGGTAGAAAACAATCTTTATGATTCTGCTCTTAAATTATCTGGTGGTCAACAGCAAAGAGTATGCATAGCAAGGGCTCTGGCGGTGAATCCCGAAATTTTACTGATGGACGAACCTGCGAGCGCTCTTGATCCTTTATCAACAGCAAGGATAGAAGAGTTAATATTGGAATTAAAGAAAAATTATACCATTGTCATTGTAACTCACAATATGCAGCAAGCTGCAAGGGTCAGTGATATGACAGCGTATTTATATATGGGTGAGTTAATTGAATTTGACAAAACAAGAAAAATCTTTACAAATCCATCTAAAAAGCAGACTGAGGATTATATAACTGGAAGATATGGATAATTAAAAGGAAAACTAAAAAATGAACAATCATATTATTAAGCAATTTGATGAAGAGTTGAATAAATTACGAGCCCGACTAATTAAAATGGGACTTATGATTCAGGAGCAGATTGAAAACTCAATGAAAGCTCTAATTCATAATAATCAGAAATTAGCTCTGACTATTATTTCTAAAGATGACAAGGTTGATGAAATAGATGTAAAAATAGAAAAACAATGTCTCAAAATATTTGCACTTCATCAACCAGTTGCAATGGATCTGCGTTTTGTGATTTCTGCTATTTCTATAAATGAGAAGATGGAAATGATAAGCGATATTGCAAGTAATATATCAAAAAATATACTGTCAATTAATTTGGCTTTGCCTTATCAAAATAATACTCACTTTAGAATTATTGCTGAAAAACTTGTCAGCGTGATAAGTAAATCTGTTGATTCATTTACATTTCAGGATACTAAACTTGCTTACGAGGTATTTAATAATTATCTTGAGTTAAAAAAATTAATAAAAGAAAATTACAATATAATTATTGAATTAATGAAACAGAATCCCGCTTATATTGAATCCTTCACACGTTTGATTATAATTAACAGAAATATTCATTTTGCTGCAAATTTTGCTGTAGGAATTTGTGAAGAAGTTGTTTTTATGGTTGAAGCTAAGATAGTCAAACATAGATTATTTGATTTTTCAAAACAGGATAGTTAAAAATAAAATATGAAAAAATTACCTGTTAAATATTTTTTTAGATTTTTTATACCAATCATTATTACAATTCTGGGACTTGTAATTTATAATCATATCCAAAAACAAGAGAATAATTCCAAACTGACTATTGAAGATTTAAAAGAGCAGGTTAATCTTATTGAGAAATTAACAGAAGAATATCTGACAGATAAGAATTTTTCAGCTATTGATTCAATTATTAAAACTAATTTTTCAAATTCAAATTCTTTTATAATTTTTCTTTCCGATTCAGAACTGGTAATTTTTTCTACTGATGATCTGGAAAAAAAGGAATACTTCAAGCTAAAAGAAAAATTAAATCAGATAATTAAATTTGCCCGAAATGTTGAAAATTTTGAATTTAATGAGTTGCTGGGTATTAACTCAATTTATTTTAAAACAATTCGAAACAATAGACAAAAAACAGGTTATTTATTCATAACAAAAATTAATAGCTCTTATTCAGAAATAAATAATCAATTAGCTAACAATATCCTGATAGGAGTGATTTTATCATTTATCTTGTCTTTGCTTCTGACATACTTATTTTTAGGAAGGATTTCTAAATCTTTAAAAAAGTTTGTTGAGGCTTCCCAGAGTATTTCTTCAGGTGATTTTAATGTTCAGGTTGAATTACCAGCAAAGGATGATTTCTATTTTTTAGCAGCTAATTTTAATGAAATGTCAGAAAAGATAAAAAGACTTTTTAATTTCCTTTCAAAACAAAAAGACGAACTGAACAGTGTTATTTCCTCCATTCAGGAAGGTTTGCTGGTGATTGATAAGAAAGATATTATAGTCTTATCAAATGATAGTATGAATAGGATTTTGGACAGGGAAAATCTCGAAGGAAGCAAATATGGTGATTTTATAAAGAATTCAAGATTATGGCAGTTAATAAATAGAACGAGGGATAAAAAGAAAAGCAATAGATGTGAATTACAAATAGGGCAGGATTTTTATCTTTGCACAGCTGATCTGATGGAGTCCAAAGAAGAAGTAATCCTGATATTTTTTAATATCACAGAAGCCAAAAAGTTGGAAATTGTTAAAAAGGATTTCATCACCAACGTTTCTCACGAGCTTAGAACTCCATTGACTTCAATCAAGGGATTCATCGAAACTCTGATGGATGAAATTGATGATGAATACAAGCAGTATCTGAATATTATAAATAATAATACCCGTAGATTAATTTTAATAGTTGAAGATTTACTTACTCTCTCGGAACTCGAAAACAAGGATACCCAACTCATAATAACTGAAGTCAATCTTCCGGAATTAATCAAAAATATATCTGTAATTTTCGAGCAAAAACTGAAAGAAAAACAAATTAATCTTCTTCATAATTTTGAAGATGACATTCCGTTGATTCAAGCTGATGCTTTCAGATTGGAACAATTAATGATAAATCTTATTGATAATGCGATCAAATATAGTCATAATGGTGAGATCGAGGTCAGGCTTGCTAAAGATTCTGGAAAAGTTTTGATTGAGGTTAAGGACACGGGAGTAGGCATCCCAAAAGAGCATCAATCAAGAATATTCGAAAGATTTTATACTGTTGATAGATCACATTCACGAAGAACAGGTGGCACCGGACTCGGTCTTTCAATTGTCAAACATATAGTTCAGGCTCATAACGGCGAAATATCTATAGAAAGTGAAATTGGTAAGGGAACATCCTTTATTGTTAAAATACCTGAAATTCACTCATCTTCTGAAGAAGAAGGAGATAATAATTCACAGGTGTTTAATTAGCAAAGATTTTTACTAAAATTATGAAATAAGTAAAGGAAATTTCCTTCAAAATCAACAATAATTTATTGGTTTAATACATCATTAGATTTTCATGAGGTCACTAATTAATTTCTATTATGGTATTAAAAAATTTAATTTTATTCGAAAAATTCACCTTTTTAATATTAATTTTTGTTTTTACTTTTTTCTATGGTTGCACCGGCGAAACTGAATCCTCAGAAAGAATAAACAATGATGACAATGTTCACGACAGATTGGAACCATTAAACAAAATTAAAGATGAAGAAGTCGGGAACGAATTTCCTTTGATTAATTACACTCTCGATACTATTAAATCCCGGGATCATCTGAAAAGTATCTTAAATAAATATCGAAGAACTGAGTCGAATCTAAAACAGCACAAAGTATTTATCACATTGAACAGAAAAGAGCTTAGATATCTTGGAGTAGGTTCAGCATACATAACTCCAGACACAATTGTTGATGATATAAGGGCATATTCAGTTTTTCCACAATACTATCCAGAGGGAAAAGATATACCAAAGATAATATTCATCTCAAATGTTTATCAGTCTTATGCATGTTATGAATATGGGAAGCTGGTCAGGTTTGCAGCTGCAAACACTGGAAAAGAAAGAACTCCTTCCTTTCCCGGAAGATATGCTTTAAATTGGAAAGTCCGGCTACATCGTTCTTCCCTTGATAGTAACTGGGTGATGCCATTCACATGGAATTTCCATACTGAAGCAGGGAGTGCCTTTCATCAGTTCGATATGCCCGGGAGACCAGCATCACATTCCTGTGTTCGTCAATTTCTTGATGATGCTGAATGGCTATTCTATTGGGGCGAAGGCATTAAGAAGGACAGTCTTGGCAAATTAATACCACTTTCCGGAACACCTGTTATAATTATTGACTATTATGATTTTAATGAAGGTAAAGGAAAACAATGGCTAAGATTAAAAAATAACAAAGAAAAAGTGATTAAACTTCCTGAAAATCCTATGGAAGTTGAAGAAGCTCTTATCCCAATCATTCAAATTCCTGAAATGTCCCGAGGATCTTTAAGAAATAAAACCAGGTATATTTTTGCTGAAGATACACTCAGGGCAAGAGGAGTAATTAGGGATGGAGTCAAGCTAATACCTTCTATCAATTTCAATCAACTAAGAAGAGAGAGAGCAGCAAGACAAGCTAAAATAAAGATGGAAAAGGAATTACTGCAAGATAAAAAAGACAGTTTGCGATGAAATCCTTATCGGCAGAGTTACTTCTCGGTGTTGTAACTATTATATGGGGTGCAACCTTTTCATTTACAAAGTTGGGTTTGGACGAGACAAGTCCTTTTTTCTATCTTTTCCTTAGATTTTTACTTGCCTTTTCTTTGTTACTTATTATTTTCTGGCGTCAATTTTTACAAATCAAAAGGGAAACATTTTTTAATGGTCTAGTTCTGGGATTATTTTTTGGTGGGGGATTTGTTCTTCAGACATTAGGCTTAAAATTCACATCAGTAACCAAATCAGCTTTTATCACGGGAATGGCGGTGGTTATAACTCCGTTTGTCTTCTGGTTAATCATTCGGAAACCTGTCAAATTCTGGCAAAAAGCGGGAGTAATAGTAGCATTTATTGGTTTATGGTTATTTGCAAATCCTGATTTTGATAATATAAATATTGGTGATATTCTAACATTTTTATCAACAGTATTCTGGGGTTTTTATATTACCTATATGGATATATTTACTAAGAAAGTAACTTATTTCAGAGAAACAATTCAGCTTGTAATGATGCAATTTGTAGTTATACTGCCAATAAGTTTTGCAGGTACAGTAATTTTCGAAAGTGGGTCAATTAGATTTATTTTTAGTGAGATGTTAATTTATTCGCTCTTGTTTAACGGTATTGTTGCATCAATTTTTCTTACAATTATTCACACAGCTGTTCAAAAATACACAACACCTGTGAAAGCGGCTTTGATATTCTCACTTGAACCTGTATTTGCGTCGCTTATAGCTTTTGTTGTTTTCAAAGAAATATTATCGGGAAAAGAGTATCTGGGGGCATTCATACTCTTTTCAGGTGTATTACTATCCGAAGGCGGAGAGTATCTACAAAAGATATTTAATAGAAAAAAAGTCTAATGTTCAGCTTCAATTTTTTCTCGCTCTGTTCCATTTGTGGGGAGTTCTTTTCTGATTTCTGAATGCCTAATTTCTCCTCCTGTTGAACCTGTATTAATTGCGAAGTATAGACTGAAGGCAGCAAAAATTAATATTAGGAAATTGAACCATGACATGAATTTTTTGTCTCTTGCAATTCCCCATATCCCAATAAATGATATAATTCCAAGCTGATAAAATAAAATGGCAAATATATTACCCTGTTTTTCATGATTTTCAATGTATTCCTTTTTAACCTCAGGTAAATTTTCTACAACATCTTCAGCATTTTCTCCTGAAAAGTAAGTGGGAATAGTGATTAATGAACCACACAAAAAGATGACCAATGCTGTTATTTTTAATGTTTTATTTTTTATAACCAAAGCAACAAGCAAAATAATAAAACCAACTATCAGTAAAATAATTGGAAAGTGGTTAAGTAATAAATGAAAATGTGCAGGGTTCATAAGAAATCCAGAAAAAGTTAAACATCAATATCATTTTCATCAAGTTTAGGATTTAATTTCAAATAATTGATCTCTGGCAACTGTTTGCCGATAATAGCCTGAAGACTACCATATATTTTTATTGTATTTTCTTTGACAATTTCGATTTGCTTTTCTCTTTTAGCCCAAATTTTGGCAATAGCAGCTTTTTCTTTGTCTAACTCAGACCTCATAGCAATAAATGATTCAACAATAGCTTCGATTTTATTTTTGAATTCAATACCTGTCAGATAATCATACATCAATTCCATTTTTTCCTTTTTTCCCTCTTGAGATAATTTAATGACACTGAATTGGATTATGGATTCTCTCAATACAAATGCAAGCTCTGGCACTGAGAAAAAGTTTGTAACCCAAACCCCATCAAGGAATCCAAAATTTTTAATATCTCTGGGCATAGCCTGAGTAACTATGACAGCTATATCGGCGTTGGATTCGTTTTTATCAGATTTTAGTTTGTCAATCCAATCGTTATGCCATTCTTTGGTTCTTTTTGATTCCCAGATGATTTTTCCGCATTCCTGGCCGTAGTTGTTTCTTATTGTTTGAATGCAATCAGCACCTCGCAAGCCTTTAGGAACTGGTTCGATTAAGTCAAAAAGAAACTTCCGTCTGAGAAGTTCTTCCAGTTCGATTTCCTGAGCTTCTCCCTGAATCTGCATTGAGCCTTGTTCGGCTTTTTGTTTCAGTTCTTCGATTGTTCGCTTCATACTTGCCTTTTCTTCTTCATACTGTCTGATTTTGAGGTTCATTTCGAGAGTTTTTCTTTCCTCAATTTCTGAGACTCGTTTTTTCATCTCTTCAGCAAGCTTTTGCTCGAGCAAAAGTTCCAGATTTTTTTCTTTATCTTCTAATTCTTTTTGTTTTTTTCTTGCTTCGAGTTCAATTTTTTGGGCTTCTTCTAATTTTTTGGCTTGTTCATCAATTTCTTTTTTAAGATTTTCAACAATAAATTTATTTTTTTGCTGCTCGTATTCAGCAATTTTAGCTTTTTCTTCTTCTAATTTTTTTTGTATGGTTATGTTAATAAGATTTTCTTTTTCAATGAGTTCGGCTTCTTTTTTTAAAATTTCCTCAGCTTTTTTGTTGGCTCTGGCTATTTCCTCCTCTTTTGCAGCAATATTCTTTTTCATTTCAGCCAGAATCTGATTGAATTTCTGTGATTGTTCTTCTTCAACTTTTTTGCGTTCTTTTTCGATAGCGGCAAAATACTTTTTTCTGTAATCATTGCTGACTTTTTCTTCGATTTCGTGCCAGAGAACTTTCGTTACCTCAATTTCAGCCCCACAATTAGGGCATTTGATTGTATTTTTTAATTCGTTATTCATAATGGTTAAAATTATTTTTTTCTTTTAACAAAATAAACAATATCTTTTATAGCTTTAATAAAAGTGTCTATTTCCTCTTCCTTTGTGAAGTATGAAGGGCTTGCGCGAACAGTTCCCCAAGGAAAGACATTCAATGGTTCAAGAACAAGTGGAGCACAATGGAGTCCAGTCCTGACCATTATATCGAAAGAACTGTCGAGCATATAACCAACTTCTTCGGGAACCATCCCTTCGATATTGAAGCAGAAATTGGAAAAGCTGGAATGCTCAGGATCATAATAAATATTAACTTCGGGAAAATCGCTGAGTTCTTCAATCATTTTCTTAACTAATTTACTTTTGTGATTGTGTATTTTTTCGAATCCTTCATTCAAAATAAATTCAGTGCCTGCCCAAAGTGAAATTATACCGGGGGTATTTGGAGTCCCTGCTTCATAATAAATGGGAAGTCCGTCAGGTTGAAGAAGGACTTCACTCAGAATACCTGTCCCTCCAACTTTTAGTGGTTTAAGGTCAATTCCTTCTTTGATACACAAGCCACCAATACCCTGTATGCCATAAAGGGACTTATGACCAGTAAATGCAAGCAAATCAATATCCCAGCCATCAAAATCAATAGGAACAGAGCCAGCTGATTGTGAGGCATCAACAATCAAGACAGCTCCATTTTTGTGGGCAATCTTAGCAATTTCCTGAATATCAAGAACTGTTCCTGTTACATTGGAACAGTGATTAACAACCACTGCTTTAGTATTCGGATTCATAGCTTCAGCAATCCATTCTGGCTCAATATAACCTTTCTCATTGCACATAACAACAGAGATTGAAATTTCACCGTGTAATTCCATTGTTTTCAACGGTCTAAGGACTGAATTATGTTCAATTGCAGTTGTAACAACATGAGAACCTTTCAAGTTCAAGCCTTTGATAGCAAGGTTAAGAGATTCTGTGCTTCCAGATGAAAAAACTATATGAAGCGGATCCTTGACGTTTAATATCTTAGCAAGATTTTCACGGCAAAGGTAGATATAATCATCTTTTTCACGTTCGAATCCTGTTCGTGAAGAATGGAGGAGGGGACGTGATAAACATTCTGTAACTGCGTTAATAACTGATTGAGGTTTGGGAAAACTAGTTGCTGCATTATTCAAATAAATCATTATATATTCTCAGAATTAACAAACCATAAATGTCAAATTTACTAATTAAAAAACTTTGTTTAAAGAAATTTCATCGTATTCTTCATAGTTTTTTTACAATATGTGGGAATTATTTTTTTTTGTTGGATTTAAAAATATGTTTTAATAATTTGAGGATTAAATTATAGTTATATTTAAATAAGTTCAGGAATATATTATTGGAGGAAATTGTATGAAAAAACTCCTTCTAACAACATTAATTTTCTTGATTCCTTTCTCATTTGTTTATTCACAGGCAATAAATAATATTGTTATGAGGGAATCGAGGTGCGGTTTGAAATATGTTCAAAAATCTGCCAAAGTAACCACAAGGTATGCCACACCTGCAGGGCAGGATATGCCTGTTACATTTTCTGTAAATGAATTACCGGCAAATTGCTATCGTATTGTCAAAGCATTTGTTTGGTTTACTGTATCATACACACCATCAACACCAGCCAATCCAGTGGTAACAATAACCAATCCGCAGGGAAATAATAGTAATATCAATGCAGTCTTAACTGGTCAGGGAATACATAAATGTTGGAATGAGACAGGAACTAAAGGATATCGGGCAGATGTTACGAATGCTATAACCGGCAATGGGAATTACCAAATAACAACCGGAACACCGAACAGGGAAACTGACGGAGTAACTCTTTTCATTGCATATCAGGATTTAACGGAAAATTATGAAGGTCATCTTGTCATAAATGATGGATTAATGTCAACAAAGGATGGCGGTTCAATGAATCAGAATTTAACCGGTTTTACAGCTTGTGGAAATTCATTTTTTGCTGAGGGATTGATTATAGTGTCAGATATGCAGAGTTCTGTTGGACCTAATTTTACGGCAATTATTAATGGAACAAACCATGATATTCCCAGAAATTTTTGGAACTCTGAGGCAAGGTCAACAAATGTGAATCAAGGTCAAAGCACATCCGCATTTGGTTTGGTCGGTGGTTCAGATTGTTATGCTTGGCTTATGATGGGATTATATTTTCGAACAACAACATGCAGAACCTGCCCTGAAACACTGAATAATATTAAAATCACTGCATCAAAAACGAGGATTTGTGCCGGAGAAAATATTACTCTTTCAGCAAGCGGAGGTGTAAACTACACTTGGACCTCAAATCCACCCAGGATTAATTCAACACTATCATCTTTTCAGGATAATCCTGTAGCGACAACAACTTATTTTTTAAGGGCATCTGATGCACAGAATTGCTTGTTCGGTTACGATACAATAACAGTAACAGTCAATCCAAGTCCGCAAATTACTTTGCCTCAAAGCGTTGAAACATGCCTTGGGTCTCCTGTTCAAATAGGTAATTCAGCAACAGGTGGCACACCGCCATACAATTACAGTTGGACACCTTCAACGGGCTTAAGCGGCACAAATACGGCTCAGGTTACAGCTAATCCAATTCAAACCACAAATTATACTGTAAGGGTTACTGATGGGAATGGCTGTCAGACAACAGCAACTATAAGGGTTATAATAAATCCATTGCCGTCAGCAAATCCCGGACCAAATGTGGCAACGTGTCTTGGCACACCTATCCAGATAGGTAATCAGGCAACAGGTGGCACACCACCATATTCATACAGCTGGTCACCCGCTCTGGGACTTAGTGCAACAAATATAGCTCAGCCAAATGCTAATCCAACTCAAACAACAACTTATACGGTTATTGTAACTGACTCAAAGGGTTGCAGGGATACGGCAAATATTACCGTGAAGATTAATCCCTTACCAAATCCTGTTATTACAGCTCTTGGACCGACAAGATTCTGTTCTTGCGATAGCGTTGTGCTCGATGCAGGAAATAATGGTTATGTATCATATCTCTGGAGCACTGGTGCAATATCAAGAACAATTATTGTAAAAGATCCAGGTTCATATACTGTAACAGTAGTTGATACAAATGGTTGCAGAAATACATCACAACCTATTTCAATATCAGTTATTCAACCCACAACAGAGGTTACACTGTCTGATACAGTAATCAGAAAAGAACCCGGAGAAATATTTAATGTAATATTGAAAATAACAGATCAAAGCGATCTTGATTTTTGTAAAGCATTTAACTTTACAGCGAGAATAAGATTTAACAAGACAATTATGGTTCCTTTCGGAAATATGCCTCAGGGAGTAATTGATAATCAGGATAGAGTAATTACTCTTCAGGGGCGAAGAAATGGATTTGACCCCGATCTTGCAACGATGAGCTTCCTTGCAACGCTTGGCGAAGTTGATGAATCTAATTTCACACTTGAATTTTTCGAATGGGATGATTGTAAGTTCGATGTTTCACGCATTGATACGTCAATCAGGTTAATTAATCTTTGCAAGGCAGGCGGAATAACAAGATTGTTTAAATCCGGTGGGGGAGTTACTTCAATAAGCATTAAACCTAATCCTTCCAGCTCCACAACTATGATTGAATTTACAACAGCCGAATCTGGATTTACTCAATTAACAATTTATGACCTTGCTGGCAGAAAAATTATGGATATTCAAAACGGAGAGCTTGAATATGGAACTTATCGGGCAGTAATTGATGTTACTAATTTATCTAACGGGGTATATTTCGTTATCTTGAAAACACCGTCTGAATCAGTTAACAGAATTATGGAGGTGCAAAAATGAAAAAGATATTTGTTTTTTTATCAATTATAGTAATTTCTGGTCAAGTTTTATTCTCTCAGAGTGAGCGAAACAGTTATGGAATATTTGGACATTTAAATTTGAATTCCCATACTGCCAATTTCGACTCATTATCGAACTGTCCCAGCTGTAGTCCGGGTTTTCGTGATGGAAGTGGTATTGGTTTTAGTTTGGGGTTCCTGTCAAATTTCATTTTAAGTAAGAGTTTGTTTTTGGATTTAAGGTTGGGTTATTTTGTAAGAAATGGATTATTAAAAAGGTTGGAAGAAGATACTGTTAATCTAAATGCTCAGGCAGTTAAAGGGGTTTTTGAACATACTCTTGACGCTAAAATATCTTCAATCGGTATTGAGCCAATGCTTGGAATAAGGATCTGGGAGGGTTTGTCGCTTGAATTAGGTTTTCATGCAGGTTTGATTATTCAAAAAGATGCCAGTCATCAGGAAAAAATTCTTGAACCAGCAATTGGAACATATGAAAATAATATGAGGACAAGGTTGATTAGAGATGTTCAAATACCTGATGCTACAAGTTTCAGGCTGAGCTTGCTTGGTGGCTTGAGTTATGAATTACCACTAAACAATGAAAAGACATGGTTTTTGCAACCTGAAGCATTTTATTCTTATGCTTTGAATGATGTTGCTAAAAATACAGAATGGAAAATCAATACAATAAGACTTGGATTAGCGTTGAAATATTCTCCCAAACCAGATATAAGTGAACCTCCAAGGATTCCACCTGAACAAAAACCTGAGCTTTTAGCAAATATTAATGCTATGGGCGTTGATCAGAATGGAAATGAAATAAATATTGCAAAATTTATCGTTGAAGAGTTCCTGTCTTATGAATTAAAACCACTGCTTTCTTATTTATTTTTTGATGAAAACTCATCGGAAATCCCACCGAGATATGTTATGTTAACAAAAGATGAAGCCAGAAAATTCAGAGTGGAAAATCTTCACAAAGCAGGTGTTCTTGAGACATATTATAATCTGCTGAATATTGTGGGGAGAAGAATGCTTGACAATCCCGATGCATTGATTACTCTTGAGGGTTGTATTTCAAATGAAGGATTGGAAAAGAATAATACAAACCTCTCCAAAGCAAGAGCAGAAACTGTCAGGGATTATCTTGTAAACGTCTGGGAAATACCAGAAAACAGAATAAAACTCAGCACAAGAAATTTACCTCAGGAACCATCGAATGTGAACGAACCAGATGGAGTTATAGAGAACAGAAGAGTTGAGATAACAACAAATAAGTTTGAAATTCTTGCCCCTATTATAACCGATGATACTCTAAGAACGGTTAATCCACCAATGGTTAGGTTTTATAATGATGTAAAAAACGAGGCAGATATAAAGAATTGGTCAATTGAAGCATATCAAAATGGAAAAATGATTAAGAGGTTTGATGATAATAAATCAGTTCCAACAGTTGTTGAATGGCTTTTTGATCTGGAACAAAAATCCATACCCAAAGACAACACACCTTTGGATTATAAACTAAATGTGGAAGATATTACAGGGCAGAAAGCAAGCTCTGAGATGAAATCAATACCAGTGGATGTTATTACCATACAGAAAAAGAAAAGAGATAGGGTAGGGGATAAATATATTGACCGATTCAGCTTGATTCTTTTCGCTTATGATAAAGCATCAATCAGCTATTACAACAGTAGGGTTATTGATATTATCAAGTCAAGAGTAAAACCAAACTCAACTATTAAAATATTAGGACACACTGACAGACTTGGCACTGCTGAAAGAAATCAAAAGCTGAGTCAGGAACGAGCTGATGCCGTAAAAAAAGAGCTGAAAGCAGCAGATATTTCATCAACAGGATTAGGAGAAAACGAACTGAGATATAATAATAATTTACCTGAGGGGAGATTTTACTGCAGAAGAGTCGATGTTTTGGTAGAAACACCAATAGAGTAATAAGGTTATTCAATAACCATAATTTCGACCCTACGGTTTTTAGCCTGACCTTCTGGAGTAAGGTTACTTTCGATAGGATAGAGGGCTCCCAAGCCTCTTGCATAGATTGATCTGGAAGGAATTCCTTTGCTTTCGAAGTATCGGGCAATCTCCTGAGCACGTTTTTCGGAAATATCACGTGCCTGCTGAATAGTTGGCATAGTTTCAGTATGACCTGCCACCGAGATTCTAACTCCGGGTTTACTTAAAACATACTCAACTACAGCATCTAAATAAGGATATAAATCAGTTGGTATTGCAGTTGCAGTCGAAGAAGGATAATTATAAATAAAAGTTTCGTTCGGTTCAATTTTTATTTTTGGCTGTTGTTTCGCTGCAGTTGTGTCTTTGGGCGTTTCTGGAATAACGTCTTTGTCTTCAATTTTGGTTGTATCAATTTTTTCCTCTTTTTCCTCTTTCGGAGTTTCTTTTTCAACTGGTTTGAATGTACCACTAACAAGTTCTAAATTCAGATTGTCAATAAAATCACCATCAATTGTCTTTTTTACTGTAAATTCAAGGGATTCAGGATTCTGCTTTAATCCAAGTATTTCAAGCTGTTTTGGATCAACTGTTAATTTATAATCTCCCGGAGGAACTCCCATTTGATAGAATGAGCCATCAGACATCACGGGAATTACAACAGAGTAGGAGGAATCAGAATTGAATAAAATTAAGTTTAAACCCTTTTGTATTTTTTTCTTATTTCCAACCATTCTGTAAACATTACCTTCGAGAATTCCGGCAACGTAACACGGAATATTCAAGGGCTTAAAAACATTTGGATCAACAATAAATGAAAATTCATTATATTTTGGGAAAATTGTAGGATTTTCAAAAGTTTCCGAGAGGACTTTCATATTAACCCGATAATACATTGGCAAACCGAAAGTATAATATACTTTATTTTCGACATCATGAATAGTATTTCCAAAAGGCATCTGAATACCATAATTGGTAACGTTGACCTCATTATCATCGAATTGTTCATTATCATTTTCATCAATAAAGAATCTTACTCCTGTTCCACCAGAGCCAACTCCAGATTGTTCAGAAGTAAAGAACCAGTTATTATCATAGGAATCATAATTTATAATTCCTTCTGCTGATTGAGAAAAGTAATAATCTCCATTATTAGATGTTCTGAATTGGGAGTTTGTTTTAATTTCTTTTAAGCTAAGTGATAAACCTAATCCATAGGATATATTTTTGAAATCAGAGCTTGAAGTAACGCTAATTGTCAGTCTAAAAAGCTTGAACATTAACTGATTGATACTGAGGGATAGGTTGCCGAATTTATTATTTGTGATACTATAAGATGTGCTGAACCTGATTTGAGTTGAATTATAAATCCTTGATCTGCTTTTTGACATTATGTTGTAATTAGCATTGAAAAATATGTTCTGAAATGATATAGGATTTTTGGTTGTATCTGTATATGTGGTAAAATTAGATGAATAATTTGCATTTATAAAGAAATTACGAAGTCTGAACATTAGTCTGGCATTCAGAAAGGTAGCGTTTCTGTCTTCACCAATTATTCTCCTTCCGTTCAAATTTAAATAAGTTGTATTTCGAAATAAGCCGGGAAAACCTATAGAAGCAGAGAAAGCATATTTGTCGCCACTTGGATTAAATATAGAGCGACCCATATAATTTGTAAATCCTCCATACAAATTTCCTAATGTTTTATCAGCATAAGTAAAATCAAACCCATATAATTTATCAGTAAAGTAGTTAGCACGGGTGATTAGCTCAGGCATCAATCGAGCAGCAAGAGTTCCGTAAAAATAAGGTTTTGAAGTTCCCTCGAATTTTTCTCCAGAAGCCTCAATTGTTATCCAATCAGTTAGTCCATAGGCAAATCGGAAGTCAAGCATATTTATTCTGTCTGCAGTCCTTCTTCCAGCACTAAATAGATATCTCAGGTCGTTTTCCCTTAAAAAATATATTGGAGCCTGAATATACTCATTCTTCTCTTCTACTTCGCCTCTTGTTCCGTAGAATTTATATGTAATTGATGTTCCGCCGTATTTTACTGGGATTCTAAATTTATAGATACCAGTGGAATCAGTATTTACCTGTTGATAGAGGACATTATCAACATAAACCTCAACCTGCCAGTTTGGATTAGTCCTATCCTCAACTTCAAAGTGTTTAAATATATTTGGCATTTGAACTAATTCATTTGAAACTTGAATTCCATCAAATGCATTTATTGGCAAAGATGTTACTCTATTTGTATAGGTGCTTAAATTCCCGAGTTTGACAAAAGTCAAATATGGGTTGTCCAGAAAATAATAACGCCAGAAAAAATTTAAGTTGGTATTTAATTTATTTTGTGATTCAAAATAGCTATTGAAAGATCTGATTTCGACATCCCCGCCAAGAGCTTCTAATCCTAAGCTACCAGTGAAGGTATAATTTCTTTCGTTGATATTAAGTTGTTTATTGTAGTTATTTGCTCCAAATAAAGAGTATGCTAAAAGACCGCCATTGATCCATCTCCTCCGTCTGTCATATCTCATAGGAGCAAAAAATTCTTCTTCCTCTGCAGCAACTTTAGCAGCATATCTTTTTTTTCTGTAATATTCTTCAAGGCACGGTAAACTATAATTTGACCGTAAAAGTATGACAAGTTCCCCTTGATCAACAATAAATTTAAAAGGAAAGATTTCTGACAATAGAGCGGGTTGAACATAAAACTCAACATCAGAGGAAACCCAATGTTTTTTATCCAGAGGATAGGTTCTTGATTTGAATTTGGCTGTATTTGTTGAGAAATTTATTTCAAATGTAGAATCAGGGTGAATAAGAAAGCCTTTGAATGTTTTTGATTCTGGGAAATAATCGTAATAAATTTTTAAACGAGATAAAAAATTTGTTAATGGAATATAAACTGAATCACCATCGTAAAGAGCTATAATATAACCCGAAGCAGCTGGATAATTAAAAAGATAGACACCTTCCAACATTCCTTCAATCTTAACTTCATCTTCATTTTGAGATAAAGCCCAATTAGAAGAAATTAAGGTAACTAAGACAATTAAAAGAATTTGGATTATCTGCCGGGTTATATTTCGCTTGGTCTTAATAATCTTTCACCGATACTATTAATCAAACCTATTTATAATTTATTTTACCTCAAAAGTGAATTTCTTCGAAAAAACATTAAATTTTAATGTATTTTTTTCAGGAACATCTTCCCTTTCATTTGTAATTGTAAATTCTGCAGAATAGGTGCCCGGTGGAAAATAAGCCTTATCAAAGGGATATCTTCTGAGTAATTTTTCGAATACTCCTAATTTTTCACTGTATGTTTCAACTGGATCACCATTTCTATCAAATATACCAATTGTTACATTGCCCATAAATGGACTATTTCCCAATCTTTCATAATTTACGTAAAGGTTAAATGTGTCGCCTAAAGCAATAGTATTGATAAAAGGAATGTCAACACCTGCATTGACAGAACCTTTCTGAAACATAATTAAAGTGTTAACTTCGGTAACTAATTCTATTGCTGCAGTAATTTTTGATGTATCTTCAGCCTTTGTTAGCGTTTTAGCTGGGTCTTTCGCCCTGATTCCTAATCGTGTCCAATAAGTTCCGTCAGGTTTGTCCCCAATATTTCTTACCAAAAACCTAACAACCTGTGACTTTTGTGGTTTGATAATTACTTTTTTTGGGAAAGCTTTGATATATGGAACGAGACTATATTGCTGTTCCAGAAGAGTGTCATTATAAATAAGTTTATGATTCCCGTTTTCATCATTGCCAACATAACCAAAGCGGAAAACAACCTCTACTTCCTTATCCGCATAGCCATGATTGGTTAATGTTACCATTCCACCACGGCTAAGGGGGTTTATGAATAAAATTGGCGGAAATACTCCAATCTGGGAATATAAATCATTTACAAAAAAAATCAGCACAAACGTTAGTATTATTAAATGCTTTGATTTCATAATTATTTATACTATTTATTTAAATAAAAAAATTCAAACTACAAATATAAGAAAAAGTAATTTTTAATTGGTTTTTTCCTGTAAGATACTCAAAATCTATGCCACTGTCAATATATAAATTTCTTCAAAGTAGGAATTTTTTTCAGATTTATAAAAGTGACGGAGTTTTTCCAAAAATTCAGAATCTATTGAATGATATAATTCAATGCAAAACTAATCTGGATTAGTTAATTTCACTCTGTAAAATTTCAACTATCTGCTCTGCTTTTTCAAATTGGTCTGACGGGACAGGAATTAACAACGTATAATTTTGCCTGCCATATCTTGCTGGATAAGAATATATAATTTCTAATATGGGTTTTTCATGTTTTATAAATCTAACGGATTCAAGACGATTCCCCAGAGATTTCCAATTGTGAAACTGTTTGCCAAGTATTAAACCAGTTTTTGATATAATACATTCAGGATTTGAGCTTTTTAATCTTTTTGCTGTTAAAACGGGGGAAAATCTTGAAACAAAGAATAATAACAAAATTAATCCAAGGCCAATTATTCCCATTGTTGGAGCAATTTCGGGATCGGCAATCATAAAAATCCCGAAAATAATAACAATTAGGACTGAAACCAGTATGAATGTTGATTTATTTGTTGATAATTTTTCCTGTTGATCCAAGTTAACAAATTCATCCCATATTATTTTGTCGTAAGTCCATCTGGCAATTATAGTATTCTCATCAGTTTTCTGATTTTGTGAAAATGAGCCAGTATAAATTTTATCGAACTGGACAGCTCTTTTATAATAAATTATGAAAATGATAATGCTACAAATGAAAAGGAATGTTCCAAGCATTATCATTGCACCTCCACCAGCATTAATATCAATTTCTAATACTATGACTGATAAAACAACTAACAAAGAAATGAAAATCATAGCCAGCCATACTATTGCTACAGTTTTTTGGGAGTTATAATATTGTCTTTTTTGTTTTGAGAAAAGATTGTTTTTACTTGATATAAATGCAGGGGAGAGGGCTACTAATATAAAAATCGGAATGAGCCAGAATTTTGTTGATGAATAGGGATACAGAATTTCTTCAGGAATTACTTCATTTGTAGAAAGGAAATTACCCGCTGACAATGTTTCTTCAATTGTTTGAAGCTTATTAATTTTTTTGATAATCAAACCTTGTTTTAAATTATTATTTGTAACAAAATAATAATACTTGATTTTATCCCAGTTTAATCTATTAACATCCAGAACCAAATCTTCAGCTTTCATATATAAACTTTGCACATAGCCGTAACCATTTTCAGCAAATTTATGATATTTTCCCGGTAATTCCTCTAAATGGACAGCTCTGATAATATCATTTATAAATTCAATTTGCTCTGGTTTGTTAACAATTATCAGGGTATCTTTTTTTGTTTCTAAAACATATCTTTTTAAGTTAAGTGTGGTAAAATAATAATCTCTTTCTTTGAGACGATTTTCTACAATACTGTCAAGAATTAAGTAAGCAGAAGAATCTCTTTCGTAAATTTTTCTGGAAAAAGTAATACTATCAAAAACAGATATGTCCTTATCATTTGGACGGGTTAACATCTTTTGTTCAGATTCGAAGTTGACTTTATTTATTTTGTAAATTGGTGGAGATAGTTTGTAATTTGAAGCGTAAACGTAAAGAATTATTATTAATATTAAAGAACCAAAGTAAATCGCCTTGTTTTTCATTTTTTATCTTTAAATATTGATATTTTAATTTTGAAATTTAATAAAATATGATTTATAAACAATGTAATAATTCAGATAAATTTTCGAAAAAGTATAAAAAAACTAGAAATAGGGGGTTATT
Organism: uncultured Hyphomicrobiales bacterium; assembly: GCA_964473465.1. Taxonomy (GTDB): domain Bacteria; phylum Bacteroidota; class Ignavibacteria; order Kapaibacteriales; family UBA2268; genus CALHRB01. The sequence goes on along the minus strand of CAYYPE010000004.1, from coordinate 76,824 downwards.
TAGGTGTGATTATATTCCTAATCAATCATTTAATTTTTTATACGTCATTTTAGTTTTTACATCGAAGATAAAATGAACACAATGAATACAAGAATAAAAATTATATTAGGGGTAGCATTGGGGGCTGTTGCTGGTTTCGCTTATTATTATTTTATTGGTTGCAATTCCGGTTCCTGTCCTATATCATCTAATCCTTATATTACAGTTGGCTACGGTGCACTTGTTGGGTTGATTTTGTCTATTCCATCGAAAAAGAAAAATGAAAAATAGGATTGAAAGGACTACAACAATCGAAGAGCTTACAGAAATTCTTCCAGAATCTGTCACATATCTTATGGAAAAGGGTATCAGATGTCTTATTTGCGGAGAACCTATCTGGGGGACAATCGAAGAAGTTGTTCTGGGAAAGAATTTTTCTGAAGACGAGCTTCAACTGATACTCAAAGATTTAAATATTCTGTTCGAAAAACATCAAGGCTGACAAATAATTTATTTGACTAATTTTGTAGTCTTGATTGAGAATTAATACTTATTTTTGATGAAGAGCAGAATTTTAAGTCTTGCTTCGGATACTATGGTATATGGTGCTTTCACAGTTATTGGAAGGTTCCTGACTTTTTTTCTCACTCCTATATATAGCAATTACCTGACAGTTTCCGAAAACGGCGAAATCACGTATATTTACAGCTTGATTGCCTTTTTGAACATCATTTTATCAATCGGAATGGACTCTGCTTTTTTTCGATTTTACAAAAAAGAGGATATTGAGCAAAACAGAAAGGTTTTTACTCATTCATATCTCACAATATTGACTTTTAGCCTTAGTATTACACTGATAATCATACTAAATTCCGGTTATTTTTCGGTTTTAATACCGGAATTAAAAAATTCTGGTAACATTATATTACTTTCCGCACTTATTCCATTCCTCGATTCTTTAATTATTATTCCCTTCTCACTACTAAGAATGGAAAGAAAGGCTTTGAAGTTCTCTTTAACAAGATTAGCCAATATTGTTGTGGCAATTTTTTTGAATGTGCTTTTTGTTATAATATTACGAAAAGGGATATACGGAGTTTTTCTGGCTCAGGTTCTTGCGAGTTTGACCTCGATAATCATAGTCAGTCCCGAGATAAAACAGTATTTAAGAATCAAATTGGATAAAAATCTGTTGAAAGAAATGTTTAAATTCGGTCTTCCAACAATTCCCGCTGCAATGTTCAGCATCATTTTGCAGGTGGTTGACCGCCCAATACTAATGCTTTTGACAGACTCTTATCAGGTTGGGATTTATTCGGTTAACTACAAATTAGGGATACCGATGATGATTCTTGTGGCTGTGTTTGAGTATGCCTGGAAGCCTTTCTACTTATCAAGATTCGAGGACAAGGATGCGAAGGATTTGTTTTCAAGGATATTGACCTTTTTCATTATTGTTAGCTCTTTTGTGTTTCTTGGAACAGTTTTTTTAATGGATTTTGTTGTCAGGATACCCTTTATAGGTGGAAGGTTTATTAATCCCGCTTTTTGGGTAGGCTTAGATCTCATCCCATTGGTTCTTACTGCATATTTTTTCAATGGAATGTTTATAAATTTTGCTTGTGGACCATATATAACAAAGAAGACCAACTATCTTCCTATAGCAATTGGAACGGGAGCACTACTCAAAATATCATTCAATTTCCTGTTAATACCATATATTGGATACTATGGTGCCGGGATATCCTCGATTTTGGGGTATCTCGCAAGTGCGATTGTTCTTCTTATCATCAATAAAAAGATTTATCCGATTGAATATAATTGGGGCAAAATAATTTTGGTAATTGTATATGTAGTGATTTTCTACACTTTGGGTAAATATATAACCCGTGATATGGATTTTATAGTTTCATTGATTATCAGGCTCGGTTTAATCATAGTGTTTGGTGCAACAATAATACTTTCAAGAATTATCACAAAATCTGAAATTGATAAAATTAAGACTTTGATTTTCAATAGAAAAAATTAAATTTATTTTGAAAAGAAAGACATAAGTTTTATTTTTGAATACTGCGCCCGTAGCTTAATGGATAGAGCATTTGACTTCGGATCAAAGGGTTGGGGGTTCGACTCCCTCCGGGCGTGCTAAATTCAATTGTAAATTATTGTTTTCATTACCCTTGAAAAATTATCTGATTTGATTTCAATTATATAAAGACCGCTCTTGAGCTCAGACATCAGATTTTCAAAAATATGCTCTCCCGAACTTAGATAACCCAGATTGATTTTTTTGATATTTCTACCTAACAAATCAAAAATTGTAATGGATATATCACTTGATTGAAGTATGTTTAGTGATATTTTTCCATTATTTATTTGAATTGAATTTTCTGACTTATTGTTATTAAGTTCTTCCTCATAATTTGTAACAATTGTATTGGTTCGGAACATACCCTTATTGGTTCCTGCCAATAAATTGCCTGATATTGTTAAAAAGAGATACCACAAAAAGCCAACTTCCTCAAGCCCGTTAGAAACTCTCTTACAATTCTGTCCATTATCAATACTACGATATACCCCCCATTCGTTAGTCCCAATAAAAAATACACCCGGGACAGGTTCAATAATATTTATGATAGCTCTGTATAAAGAAGTATCAAGCCCGTAAAACACTTTGTGCCAAGTTTCTCCACCGTCTGTGCTTCTAAAGGCTCCACAAAGATAAACTTTTGATTGAAAAACAGTAATTTCTGAGCCTATGTAAATAGAGCCATCAGAGCTAATAAAGACTGTTCTGGCTCCTGAACAGGTGGAGTCATATAAGATTTGTTTCCAAGTATAGCCAGTGTCAAGCGAAAGGAATAGAAAATTATTTGTTCCGGCAAATACTTTTCCATCAGGGGCAACAGCGACTGACCAAATTGTAGTCGCATCGAGTCCTCCCTCTACTTTTTCCCATTTATTACCGTCATCCTTGCTTCTATATAAACCACGATTAAAAGGAGCGGTTATCAGATCTCCATTGGGAAGATATAGCAATGGTCTATAATCCTGATAGGGCATTGGGGCAAAAGATTTCCATGTTTCTCCTTTATCAGTGCTTTTATACATATTTGAAGAATGTGTTGTTGTAATAATATGTCCAGCTTTATTCACAGCAAAGGCAAGAAAATTAGTATATTGTCCGCCGGAAAGTTTCCTAATCCATGTTTTGCCATCGTCAGTGCTTTTGTAAATGGCATTAAAAGTTCCGGCGAATATATTATTGCTGCTATCGAGCCCAAAAGTAAATACTGTGCCACCAACATTGCCAATCGGTTCCCAGTATATTTCCTGAGAAAAAGTTTTAGATACAATTGTTAATAACAATATAAGAATAATCTTTTTCATATTAACCTCGACCAATTATTTTCAATCAGTTAGTGCATAAATATCAGGTAAATTTCTTCCTTTTTCTGCATAGTCAAGACCATATCCTATAACAAATTTATCAGGTATTTCTATCCCAATATAATCAATTTTAGTATCTACTTTTCTTCGTGATGGTTTGCTAAGGAAAGACACAACTTTTATCGTAGAAGGATTAAGTTTGGTTAGAGCTTCGATAAGTGCTTTTATGGTAAAACCTGAATCAACAATATCTTCAACAATAACAATATCTTGTCCTTGAATATCCAGATTCACCACTTCTATATTTACATTTCCGGAGCTTTTCATTTCGTTGCCGTAACTTTTCGCCGAGATAGTTTTGATAGTGCAATCAACTGTTATCTTTCTAAGCAAGTCACAGCCAAAAAAGATTGAACCATTGAGAACAAACAAAAAAACGGGATTTTTTCCCATTAAATCAGAATTGATCTTTTCTGCCAATTCTGACACAATTTTACTTATAACATCTGCGGACAAGAATTTCTGGAAAATCTTTCCATTAATTTCTATTTTTCCATTTTCAAGTCTGATCATTTTTTTGATTGAAATTATTTCCTCTTTAAACTTACTTTTAAAAATCTTCTTGTTCCTTCGGTTATTTTGAATTTATTACTAATTCTGAAACCACATACCCAGATAATTTCAGTTTTTGTTGTTAAAACCATAATATTATATTTGTCCAATAATGGAATTTTTAAATTTATTAAAAAGTCGCTGATTTTCATAGTTCCGTTCATACCTAATGGATTGAAATTGTCACCTTCTTCCCAGTTTCTTAGATGAAGAATACCCGGAATAAGGTCATAATCAAGAAATTCTTCTGAGGGGTCTTCGGAAAGAACGACATCTTTCTTTTTTACTTCCTCTAACGTCAAAATATAATCACCGACTTGATAAGAACCTGTCTTACTGATGCTGATATTGAACTTATTAATTTCGAAATCTTTAACAAAGATTAATTTGTCTCTATCTTTGAATGCAGTTATTCTGTTTGAAATTTCAACCCTTGAGCCAACGGGAGAGTCCAAAAGAGCAATTACTCTATCAGTCGTCTGCATTGTTAAGTTCTGAGTTTTGAAAATATTAGTGATCGCAGATTGAATTAACTCGCCTTGCAGAAAATCATCTAAAGATTTTAATAAAGATACATTGATAGAAAATCTGTTGTTATTTTTTTTCTTAACATAAGTTTTTAAAATCGAGGCAACGTGCTTTTTAATAAAATCGTCAGCTCCTTTGAATATTTTTGAAGCCCTGTTGATAACATCTATAACTGAGGGATTATAATCATTTTTTAACTTTGGTAATAAATCCAATCGAATCTTATTACGGGTGTAATTATACATTTGATTGGTTTCATCTTCTCTCCATTTAAGCTGTCTCGCCCGGGCATATTCAATCAGCTCTTCTTTCCTTGATTTTAATAATGGTCTTATGATTTGTAAATTTTTTGAAACCTGCCTTGATGAGGGAATTCCAGATAGTCCCGTCAATCCACTTCCCCGAAATAAATTCAGAAAAAAAGTTTCAACGGAATCATCCATAGTATGAGCAGTAGAAATGTATTGGGCATTTAAATTTTTTGCCATATTTTCGAAATAACGGTATCTTAATATTCTTCCTGCCTGCTCAATACTTAATCCATTGGCTGATGCATAGCCAAGAACATCTCCGCTTGAGGAGTAAGCTTTTATATTGTATTTAGTGGCAAGATCTAAAACAAATTTTTCGTCGGTAACTGCATCTTTTCTTAATCTATGGTTAAAGTGTAGAATTTTTAGTATGAGTTTATGTTCTTCGGAAACGTTTGCAAACAAATCGAGAAGAACAATTGAATCAACACCACCACTCACAGCAACAAGAATCTGTGAACCTTTTGGAATTAAAAATTCATTATATAATATTTCTTTGAATTTAATAAGTAAGTTTAAAATAAAAGGTTCTTTTGTTCCTGATGGAATAATCATATCAGGATTAATTATATCAAAGTTTTTCTCTTTTTTTGCTTTTTGGCTGCTTTTAGGTTTTTGGTGGGGTGAATGTTTTTGTAGTATTAATTGTCTATCCGAACCTTTTTTGTTTTCAGGTGTTATTGCTTTTTTTGGCTCTGTCTGTTTTTGAATTTTATACGGCATATCAACTATTTTTTTTTATTATCAGAAGACAATACAAATATAACACAGTTAAAAGTATAAATTTAATACTTAGGGAAAAAAATCAATAATGAATAATACTAAATTATTGATAAAGAATATACATAAAAAAAATAATTTTGTCAATTAAAAATTTATTTTTAAGTTTTGTTGAAAAATTGTAAAATTTGATTTTTTAAATTAAATTTGAAAAAAATGGTTTGTTTATCAATATGTATATATTATAAGATCCCGTTATTTATAACATTTTAAAAAAACACATAATTTAATTGTTACAAAAATCATTTATATATTATCCTTCAAATGAGCTTGAAAAAAGAATATTCAAGTATATCTGGAAAATTGAAATTCAATATCATAAAAATCAAATAGAAAAAATAATCCCAAAAGGAACCGCCGAATTAATTTTCAACTTTAGCAACAATATTCAATATTTTAATGATGATTGTACAGAACCGAAACCACTTTATAAAAGTTTTATAAATGGAATTAATACCAGGCCTCACCAATTATTGAAGACAGGTCATCAAACCTTTATTGGAATTCAGATGTTACCTTGTTCCCTTAAATATTTATTCAAAACTCCTGCTGTTGAATTTGTAAACCTAATAACTGATGCTTTTGATATTGACAAATCAATCAAAGAAGTATATAATTCCTTGCAGCAAACTATTAATTTCCCTCAGCAAGTAAAAATAATAAAAAAATGGATAAGTGATAAAATTCGCATAAATTCAGATTTTTTTGATAGATTTCAACTTTTTAACTTACATAACTTTAATGACACTTCATTATTATCAATAAAATCAATCTGTAATAAATATAATATATCGGAAAGACAGTTAAGAAGGGTTTCTAAAAATTATATAGGCCTTAAACCGATTGATATGATTTCTTACAAAAGATATTTGCATTCACTCCATCAAATCCATTATAATGAGGACACGCTTACACAGGTAGCGTATTTATGTGGTTTTTATGACCAATCTCACTTTATCAGAGTCTTCAAAGAATTCACAGGATTATCACCTAAGACTTACAAAAGAGACAAAAGCAGATTGTTAGGACATATTTTTTATTAGAAATGTCCGATTGATACAATTTTTAAATCGACATAAATAATAAGTTAGCAACACAAAAATATATATTTAATAAAAATCAATTATAATGTTGAAGGGGGTTATTTAAATGAAAATATTTTTTAAAATATTACTCTGGGTTTTCGGAATTTTCCTTGTGGTTGTGCTTGCACTTTTTGCATATATTGAAGCCTCATGGGATAAAACCTACAGTGTTGAATATCCAAAAATAACAGCAAGCACTGATTCCACAATAATTGAAAGGGGGAGATATCTTGTTCATGGACCCGGTCATTGTGGGGGGTGTCACATCCCGAATAATCAGGTTAGAGCATGGGATGAAGGAGAGGAACTGTCCTTGGTTGGGGGCTGGAACGTTTCTTTTCCGGGGTTAGGTACTTTCCGGGCTCCGAACCTTACACCAGATAAGGAGACAGGTATTGGAAATTTCTCAGATGGGCAAATAGCTCGGGCTATAAGATACATGATAGCACATGATAATAGAGGGCTTATGGGATTTATGAGGTTTCAACATATGAGTGATTATGATGTAACAGCTATCATTTCTTTCTTAAGAAGTCAAGAACCTGTTAATAATAAAGTCAATAGAAGTGAATACGAACTTATGGGAAAAGCTCTATTGGCTTTTGGTGTGATTAAGCCTGAAGGACCAACATCCAAACCGCCAGAATCAGTCAAAATAGAACCAACAGCAGAATATGGAAAATATGTTGCTAATTCTGTTGCAAACTGTTATGGATGCCATACGGAATTCGATCCAGCATCAGGAATTTATATAGGGAAGCCTTATGCTGGCGGTTCACACTTTCCTCCTGATGAGTTTTCCGAGGGTTATGCCTATGTTTCACCAAATTTAACTCCTGATAAGAAAACCGGAGTAATTGCCAATTGGACTGAGGAACAATTCATATCCAGATTCAAATCTGGAAGAGTTCACAGGGGGAGTCCAATGCCATGGGGAGCTTTCTCAAGAATGACTGAAGTTGATTTAAAAGCTCTATATCTATTTTTTATGTCTCTTGATCCGGTTGAGAATAAAATACAGAAGACTGTTTTTGCTCCGGGCGAAAGCTTGAGTAAAAAATAAATATTTATCCAAGATAATTTTTATAAGGAGGCGGCTTTATTAGCCAGCCTCCTCCTGAAAATGATGGAATTCACTAAATATTTGTTGATTCGCCGTAAGCTTGTGCTGCTGCTTCCATAACAGCTTCGTTAAGAGTTGGATGGGCATGTATTGTTTTGAATAGACTATGAGCAGTAGCTTCTAAATTTCTTGCGAGAGCAAGTTCACCAATCATTTCAGTAACATCGGGACCGATAAGGTGAGCCCCTAAGATTTCTCCATATTTAGCATCAATGACTAACTTTACAAAACCTCTGGCTTCTCCGATACCGTGAGCCTTTCCATTTGCAGTGAAAGGGAATTTGCCGATTTTAACATCGTATCCAGCTTCTTTTGCTTTTGCTTCTGTCATACCAATACTTGCAACCTGAGGCTGGCAGTAAGTGCAACCGGGGATATTATTATAATTAATTCCTTCTGTTTGGTGACCCGCAATAAATTCAGCAGCAACAATACCTTCTGCAGAAGCCTTATGAGCCAGCCATGGAGGACCTGCAACATCGCCAATTGCATAAACTCCCGATATATTAGTTTGCATATATTTGTCAACTTTTATAAAACCTCTTTCTATATTGACGCCAATAGATTCTAATCCGATATTCTCGATGTTTCCTTGAATTCCGATTGCATTAAGTGCAATATCAGCATTAAGAATTTCTTCGCTGCCGTCTTTTTTCTGAATTTTTACTTCGACACCTTTTTTGTTTGATGAGGCTGATAATACCTTTGTATTGGTAAGAATTTGAATGCCGCTTTTTTTGTAATGACGGGCTAATTCGTTAGATACTTCAATATCTTCGATTGGTAGAATTCTATCCATCATTTCAATAAGAGTTACCTTTGTTCCAAAGGCATTATAGAAGTATGCGAATTCAACTCCAATAGCACCAGCCCCCATAATTATCATTGAAGCAGGAACATCTTTCGGAATCATTGCTTCCTTAGATGTTATAACTTTTTTGAAGTCAACATCAATACCGGGGAACATACGTGGTCTGGCTCCGGTTGCAATGATAACATTTTTGGCTCTGATTGTATCAGTAATTTTACCATCATTATCGCTAACTTCTATCATATTCTGAGATTTAAATTTAGCATTGCCTTTAACAGTTTGAACTTTATATTTTTTAAAGAGGAAGCTAACTCCATTGGACATTTTGTTTGCAACTTCACGGCTTCGCTTGATAACCTGAGCGAAATCAAATTTAAATTCCGGGATTTCGAAACCAAATTCATTTGAATTGCTCAGGAAATTCATATATTCTGCATTTTTCAGCAATGCTTTGGTCGGGATACAGCCCCAATTCAAACATACCCCACCAAGGCTCTCCCGCTCGACGCAGACAGTATTTAAACCAAGCTGAGAAGCTCTGATTGCGGCAACATAACCTCCCGGACCTGAACCTATTACAACAACATCACAGTTAATATCACTCATAATTAAATCCTTAATAGAAAAAGAATTTAAACGAAAGAGTAAAATTAAAATTGAATGATTAAATAATTATTGAATATGCAATCCTTATTTTCTATATAAACAAAATATTTAGTAACAAAAAAATCATATATGATTTACTAAGAGATGAAAACAAATTTTGTTATGTTTGTATTTTATGCCAAACGAGTTATTAAATTTTTTGAGGTAATTGATGAATAATAAAAGTTTAGAACGCTTTTTAAGATATGTAAAGATAGATACTCAGTCGAAAGAGGACTCTCCAACCTTCCCAAGTACAATGAAACAATTTGATTTAGCTAATATCTTGTTGAAAGAACTAAAGGAAATGGGAATTGAGGCAACAGTTGATGAGAATTGTTATGTAATGGCTTCAATACCTTCAAATATACGCAGTGACCATCCAGCCTTCGGAAAAGTCCCACCAGTTGGTTTTATCGCTCATATGGATACATCACCGGAAGTAACAGCAGAAAACGTAAATCCACAAATAATTCATTATCAAGGTGGCGATATTATTTTACCCGGTAATAAATCGATTGTAATCAAAGAGAGCGAAAATCCCAACTTAAAAAAATGTATTGGTCACACTATTGTTACTACCGATGGAACAACTCTTCTCGGTGCTGATAATAAAGCCGGAGTTACTGCAATAATGACCGCTGCTGAAGAATTTGTCAGTAATCCATCTATTCTTCACGGTGATATTAAAATTTGTTTTACACCTGATGAAGAAGTAGGTCAAGGAACAAAGTATTTCGACATGGGAAAATTCGGAGCAAAATATGCCTATACGGTAGATGGGGAATTACCTGGTGAACTTAACAAGGAGACATTTAGTGCTAATGCAGGGATTTTAACAATTTACGGAAGAGATATTCATCCCGGTTCTGCTAAAAACATTATGGTCAACTCCTTACGTGTTGCAGCTGACATAATAGCAAGAACACCAAAAGATATGGCTCCAGAAACAACTGAGGGTTACCAGCCGTATATTCATCCTTATGTAATCGAAGGCACTATATCGAAAACAACAGTTAAATTTTTATTCAGGGATTTCAAAACCGAAGGTCTAAAGAAACTTCAGGAAATTCTTGAAAAGGTTATAGAAGAAGTTAAAGTTTTATACCCCAATGCAGTAATTGAATTAGAGATCAAAGAGCAGTACAGAAATATGCTGGAAGTTCTCGAACAGCATCCTTTAAGTCTTGAATGTCTTTGGGAAGCAGCTGTAAGAGCAGGAGTTGAACCGTATTGGCATCCAATCAGAGGAGGAACTGATGGTTCAAAATTGAGCGAAATGGGACTTCCGACTCCAAATATTTATACAGGAGCACAAAATTTCCATAGCCGCACTGAGTGGTTATCAGTTGACTTTATGAATAAATCAGTTGAAACGATTATAAATTTAGCCCAGATATGGGTTGAAAAAAGTGTGTAATTAAGTGAATAATTAAGTTATTTTAATTTTATAGAGAGTGGAATGGAAAAAACAACACCCACATTATCGACAAATTTACCCGAAAATGCGTATAGAGAGTTGAAACCCGGAGAGGTTTATCGTCCTGTTATGACCCATGAATATAATTTCCCTGAGGTAACCCCCTACTCTGTTATTATGGGTTTACTAATGGCTATTTTATTTTCTGCAGCAGCTGCATATTCTGGTTTAAAGATTGGTCAGGTGATGGAGGCAGCCATACCAATATCAATTCTTGCGGTTGGTATATCAGCTGCAATAAAAAAGCGAGGTGCTCTCGGGCAGAATGTTATTATTCAGTCAATAGGAGCAAGCTCAGGAGTGATTGTAGCCGGGGCAATCTTTACATTACCCGCATTGTATATTTTAAAGCTTGATGTTAATTTTTTCCAGATATTCTTTTCATCACTGCTTGGAGGATTTTTAGGTATTTTGTTTCTAATTCCATTCAGGAAATATTTTGTTAAAGACATGCATGGAAAATTTCCATTTCCTGAAGCCAAAGCCACAACAGAAATTCTGATTACAGGAGAAAAAGGGGGTAAACAAGCAGGGATCCTTATTGTCAGCGGATTAATTGGAGGTATATATGATTTTATGTTCAACTCTCTACACCTATGGAGAGATGTTTTTACTTCAAGAGTAATACCAGCGGGGGAGTATATAGCTGAAAAAGCTAAAATTTTGTTCCAACTTAATATGAGTTCAATAATTTTTGGTTTTGGCTATTTGATTGGATTGAAGTATTCAACAATAATAACCGTTGGTTCATTACTATCATGGTTTATCTTAGTTCCTTTAATTAATCAGATAGGTGCAATAACTACTGGCACTGCCGGAGTTAATATTTTTGCTGCGTTAAGTCCAGAGGAAATTTTCAAAACCTACGTTAGACCTATAGGAATCGGTGCTATAGCGATGGCTGGAATCATAGGAATTCTTAAATCTTCCAAAGTTATTGGGGGTGCATTCAGCCTTGCATTTTCAGGTATTTTCGGCTCAAAGAAAATAAAAATCGAAGAAGAAGTAAGAACGCAAAAAGATATAAAAATGACTTTTGTGCTTCTTTTCATTTTGCTTACTCTTATAGCAATATTTATCTTTTTATTGACAGGAGTAAATATAACATTTGTTCAGGCATTAATAGCATTAATGACAATATTAATAATAGCATTTCTTTTTACAACAGTTGCGGCAAATGCTATAGCAATAGTAGGCTCAAATCCGGTTTCGGGAATGACATTAATGACATTGATATTATCATCTTTTGTGTTGGTTCAGTCTGGTTTAACCGGTCAGCAAGGGATTCTATCGGCATTAATCATTGGTGGTATTGTTTGCACTGCTCTATCAATGGCAGGAGGTTTCATTACAGATTTAAAAGTTGGTTACTGGCTTGGTTCAACGCCCAAAAAACAAGAGAGCTTTAAATTCCTTGGGACATTTGTTTCAGCAGCTACAATTGGAATAGTAATATATATTTTAAGTCAGGCATACGGATTTATAAAAACACCAGAGACACCAAATCCATTGGAAGCTCCACAGGCAAATGCAATGGCTGCAGTCATCCAGCCTTTGATGACTCCCGGAGCGAATGTAAACTGGATGCTTTATCTTGTCGGAGCAATAATAGCGATACTTATAAACTGGCTTGGTGTTTCACCGCTTGCATTTGCTCTTGGTATGTATTTACCTCTTGACTTGAATACTCCGCTGATTATCGGAGGTTTAATCGCACATATTGTTAGCAAAAGCTCGAGGAATGAAAAAATTGTAGAGGCACGAACCCAACGAGGAACACTTATAGCTTCTGGATTTATGGCTGGAGCATCTTTGTTTGGTGTTATTGGGGCTGTTCTACTCTTTTTCAATGTTATTGACAAAAAATTTAATGAAGCATGGCTTGAAAATCCTATAACAGAAGTGATTGCAATAGTTATGTTTTTAATAATTGTAACTTATTTCGTCATTGACACATTCAGAGCAAAAATTGAAGAATGAGATAAAGTATGAATCAAGATGTTTCTAACAAAATTCCCGAGAATTCAGATGAATTAGTCGGAAATAAGAAAAACGAGATACAAAAAAAAATTATCCGATACATTATTGCTATTGCTTTAATAGTTGTTGCACTTTATATAACACTCAAAGATATTGATTTCTACAGGCTCTGGCTGTATATTAAAAACGCAGATTACTTATGGGTTATTATTTCAATACCAATAATGATTATTTCTCACTGGGTAAGAGCTATGCGTTGGCAAACAATGCTGAAACCAGTGGCACCTAAATCATCTGTCTGGAATTTATTCTCTGCTGTTATGATTGGTTATGCTGCTAATAATATTCTTCCACGAGGTGGTGAGCTGCTCAGACCTTATGTTTATGCAAGGAGGGAAAAATCATCCTATTCAACAGCATTTGCAACCATTGTTGTAGAAAGGTTCATTGATATCATCATTTTGGCTCTGATGTTTGGAGGTGTTTTTTTCTTCTTCCGAGAGCAAATCAAACAGGCATTACCAAATTTACAGGCAGAAAAATTCCTGATTCCTGTTGGGATAGTTATTCTTGTTTTGATACTGAGTTTTTGGCCCCCCTTTGTTAGATTTGGCCTTAAAAAGATTGTTAAACCACTATCTCAGAAAATTTATGATAAATTATCTGGCATTTTTGAAAGATTCCTTCTTGGTTTTACAATTATTAAAAAGCCGGGTCAATATCTTCGTTTAACAATTGAATCGCTATCAATATGGCTGCTATATACCATCCCGATGTATCTTATGTTTTTTTCCTTTTCGTTCGATACGAAATACGGGATGGGTTTTGATGATGCGGTCTTTCTCATAGTAATCTCAGGTATTGCATTTACAGTTGCCCCAGTGCCGGGTGCATTAGGTATATTCCATTTTTTCATTCAGGCAACTTTGAATAAAGTTTATGGAATTAATATCGAAGAGGCATTAGCCTATGCTACCGTGAATCATACTGTAGGTTATTTAGTTCAAACCATAATCGGCGGCTTATTTTTCTTAAGGGAAAATGTTAAAAATATTGATAAATCTGACAAAGAAATTCAGAGTGAAATAAAAACCCCATCTGATTAGAGTCAATGGAAAAAATTGTTATCAAAAAGAATAGCCAGAAGCGTCTAAAATCAGGCTCTCTCTGGATTTATAGTAATGAATTAATATCTATTCCTGAATATCCATCCGGAACTGTTGTTGAAGTAATGAGTGAGGACGGTAATAATTATGGTGCTGGTTTTTTTAATCCTCACAGTTTAATTGCAGTCAGATTACTACTTACTGAAAAAGAACCCGATTTAGAATTTTTCAAGGAAAGAATTGTAGAGGCATATAACTTAAGAAAAAAGCTCTTTCCAGATGAAAAAAGCTACCGTCTTGTTTTTGGAGAATCGGATTTCCTTCCCGGTTTGGTTATTGATAAATATGAAAATTATTTTGCCTTACAGTTCTTCTCCGCAGGAATGGAAATCAGAAAGGAATTTATAACAAAAAGCTTATTAGAATTATTCCACGATACTATTGGCATCATAGAAAAAAATTCATTTAGAGCCAGAAAAAATGAAGGATTAAACCAATATGAAAAAGTAGTTTATGGCGAAATTCCTGATGAAATAACAATTTCAGAAAATGGGATTAAATACTCGTTTTCACTTTATGAAAGTCAGAAAACTGGGTTCTATCTTGACCAGAAGGAAAACAGGCTTTTCATAAGAAGGATATCAAAAGATTTAAAAGTTCTTGATTGCTATTGTAACTTAGGGGGCTTTGCCTTGAATTCCGCTTTGGGAAGAGCTAAAGAAGTTATAGGTATTGATTCATCAGAAAATATTATTCAATTTGCACGGAAAAATACGGCTATTAACAACCTTGGAAATGTCGAGTTCATAAAGTCTGATGTTGAAATTTTTTTGCAAAGCGAGTTAAAAAAAGAAAATCACTGGAATATGATTATACTCGATCCTCCTTCATTTGCCCATTCAAAAAAGGATGTAGCATCAGCAAAGAGGGGTTATTCAAAAATCAACAATTTGGCGATAAAACTTTTAAAGACCGGTGGGTGGCTGGTAACATCGAGTTGCACGCAATATATTTATGAAGAAGTATTTCACGAAATAATAAAAAATGAAGCAAAAAAACTTAACAGAAGGTTAAGATTAATTCACCGTGGGATGCAATCGCCTGACCACCCGATTATGGAAAGCATACCAGAGACAAAGTATTTAAAATTTTTTGTTTTTCAGGTTTTTTAGCTTTTAATTTAAATTACCGAATTAATCACGACTGCAAACAATTACATATAAAATCTTTCGTTTAATTTTTTTTATATTTTCCTAATTATATTACTTAGAATAATGTCCAATAAAGCGAGTTCATCAGAAGAGAAAAACCTTCTTGCAATTGAGAAAATAGTTGAAAAAGCCAAAGGAAAAATAACCCCTGAAGATGCCGCCTCGGCTACTGGATTATCAATAAATGAGGTTCAGGATGCTTTATCCAGATTAGTAGAGCTATACGAATGTCGCGTTACAATGAACCCTGAGAAAGGGTCTGTTCAATTTATTTTTCCTTATCCTTTCAAAAAGCGTGGAAAAAAAACATTCAAAGAAATAGCAACATCAATTCTTGCAGTTCTCTGGAAAGCCTTTCAGGTTATATATAAAGCAGCAATAGGAATTGTTCTTATTTTTTATACCGTAATATTTATTGTAATTCTTATTGCAATAATGTTTGGAACATCAAGGGATAATGATGACAACCCGATAGGAGATATTATAGGTGGACTACTCAGGGCTATATTCGAAGCTATGTTCTGGACATCAGTTCTTCAACCTGTCCAATATGAAGTTGATAGAAGTGGTTATAAATACAGAACCTATCAAAAAGACAAAAATAAAGGCAAGAATTTTATTAAGTCAGTTTATAGTTTTGTTTTTGGTCCCGACAGACCTGTTTATGATTATCTTGCCGATGCAAAAGAAGCAATAGCCTTTATTAGAAAGAATAACGGCAAAATTACTGCCGGTCATATTATAGCTTTGACAGGGGTTGATTATCCTGAAGCCGAACGAAGATTAGCAGAATATGCAACCAAATATAAAGGTGAATTACATATTGTTGATGATGATATTCTTGTTGCAGATTTTTCACAATTACTAAACACTACAAATCCACCTATAGAAGGTGGGAAAATTGAATTTTATGTTGACGAAGTTGAACCACCATACCAGATAACGGGCAATTCAGGCGGCAGAAATTCCGTGATTATAGCTATGAATACATTTAATCTAATAATGTCATTTGTATTGTTTCCAATTGCTTCAGAATATTTTTCGAGCGGGATAGCATTTTTCCTGAGTGTTTTTCCTTTAATTTTTTCCATAACATTCTTTCTAATACCTTTAGCTAGAATTCCTTATGTTCTGATCAAAGAAAATAAGAGGAAGTTAAATATTTTAAGAAAAAAGTTGTTTGACATAATTGTCAGTGCCGAGGTGCCTCTAACCGCTGAGCAAATAATTGAATATGCAAAAATTAATCAAAATGATAAAGCCAAAGCTATGTCTCTACTTGAAAAGCTTATTTTGGATTTAGAAGGAAAAATTGATTTAGATGACAGCGGAAAAGCTTTGATTCATTTTCCAAGACTAATGAAAGAACTCAAAGTTAAGTAGATTAAGAATTATGATATTACCCGATTTTAGCAATATTTTAGAGGCAAAGCTGAGAATTGAGCCTTATATTCATCATACACCTGTATTGACTTCAAGTGCTTTAAATGAGATTACAGGTAACGAGCTATACTTTAAATGCGAGAATTTCCAGAAAGCCGGAGCCTTTAAGTTTCGGGGAGCAAGTAATTCAGTATTTGCATTGGATGAAACAGAGGCAAAAATGGGTGTGGCTACTCATTCATCTGGGAATCATGCTCAGGCACTGGCTTTAGCAGCTAAAATTAGAGGGATTCCAGCTTTTGTCGTAATGCCGGAAAACTCGAAAAAGGTGAAAGTTGAAGCTGTCAGGGGGTATGGTGGTGAAATAATTTTTTGCAAGCCAACACTTAGTTCAAGGGAAGAAACTCTTGAAAGAGTTGTCGAAGAAACCAATGCTGTATTTATTCATCCATATAATAATCCAAATGTAATTGCAGGACAGGGGACTGCAGCTCTTGAAATGTTTAATCAAACTCCTGATTTAGATTTTATCATTGCACCTGTAGGGGGTGGTGGACTACTGAGCGGAACACTTTTGACAGTTAGTTCTGTTTCAAGTCATACAAAAGTTATCGCTGCCGAACCCGATGGAGCTGACGATGCAAAAAAATCTCTTCAAAAAGGTGAGATTGTGCCAGCGGTAAATCCCAATACAATTGCCGACGGCTTACTAACTTCTCTTGGGTCAATTACTTTTGAAATTATTAAAAAATATATTTATGATATAATTACTGTAAGTGATGAAGCAATAATCAAAGCAATGCGTCTTATCTGGGAAAGAATGAAGATTGTTGTTGAACCTTCATCAGCTATTACACTCGGATTGTTGTTAGAAAATAAAATTGAATTAAAAAATAAGAAAATCGGGCTTATATTATCAGGTGGCAATGTTGATTTAGACCATTTACCCTGGAATAAATAGATTTCAATAGAGCCAATTTTTCTAATTAATTCAAGAATTTTTGATTAGTAACTATAAATTAATTTCGCTTAAAAATTAATCTGCAACAATAAAGGGAATAGCTTCAATTCCGGTTTTTGTTGTAATTTTAATTAAGTATAGACCGTTAGGCAGTTTTGATATTTCCGCAGAAAAATTTCCCGATTCGAAAATCATATTATTGATTATTTCTAAATCTGAAGATTTACTAAAAGGAATAGAGATCTTCTCGCCAATGCTATTGAAAACCTCGATGATTTCATCGTATTGACTATTAGGAGCATCAATTTTTTGAAAAGGAACATTGATAACTGTTTTCGAAGGATTTGGGTAAGGATATCCTGCTGAAAACAAATACCTTCCCGGAATTGCTGAAGTTCGTAAATTAAGGCTTACATCGCATTCAGAATTTCCTGAGAACAAATTGGGAACACCCTTAGCTCTTAACGGCAAAATGTGTGGTGAGCAATTATCCTCAATGAGTAAGGTGTCGTATTCTAATCCTAAAATTGAAGGAGAGTAGCAAAGCAGAATCTCCCTCGATTCTCCTGCAGGAATGGTTATATCGAACTGGCTTAATGGTGCTGAAAATGATGTATTTCTATATAAGTAAACCGATTCAAGCCGAAAATCCCTTGAATCCCGATTTTTTATGTTCAATTTTTTGCAAATTACCTCGGGGTAATAAGTAGAGTCCAGATCGAAAAATTTTTTGGTCTCCAATAAATCAATTGAAAGACTATTAGAATCGAGACGAACAATTATGTTGACAGTATCTGAACTACCTACACAACCTTCCTTTGTGGTTACAATTACATAATAGTTACCCTCTTCAGTAACGGTAATGATATTGGTATTCTCGTTAATTTTTCTGTTTTCGGGTAATTTATACCAGTTATAGCTCGAAAATCCGGTAGGGGCAGAAATTTCGGCTGTATCTCCAATACATATAACGTTTTTACTTGCAACTTGTAGTTTTGGTTTTGGGTTTGGATAAACCGTAATATTTATAGACTCAAGAGCTTTGCAGCCATTTGAATCAACAACTTCGACAGAATAATTTCCAGAACTGTTAACGGTTATGGACTTACTTGTTGAGCCAGTTGACCATCTGAGATTTGGAAATCCAGTAACGGTCAGGACGAGGCTATCTCCCTCGCAGATCGCAGGAGGATTCTTACTTGACTGTATTTTAACCTCAGGTTTTACAAAATATGTTACTTCAAAAAGAGCCTCACTTGAAATATCGCAACTATCATCGGAAACGGTCAATTTATATATTCCGGGCTTAGTAACTCGTATGAGTGAATCAGTAACATTGCCGATTATTTCATTGTTGAGAGACCAGAAATATTTTTTATGCTTTGTTACCGAATATAAAACAGCTGTATCGCCCTCGCAAATTTTAAAATCCCCCTGTATTAAAGGTTGGATAAGTCTTTCCGGCTTGGTCCTGAAAATCCCATCTCCGACAACCCAACCGAGTGTATCATTAATGAACCAAAAGTCATCGAGGCTTGCACCATCAATACCGCAGTTTTTGAGCATCCACGTTTTACCGCCGTCAGGAGTGTAATAAACAGCACCGTTCCATCCGCACGTCCAGCCCCTAAGCGAATCAATCAGGAAAGTCCCAAACATTGATTGTCCCGTTCTGAATTGTCTCCAAGTCTTTCCGCCATCAGTAGATGAACGTACTCCACCGTCATTTCCTCCTCCTGTGCAGCCAGTTGAATATGGAACTAAAAAGGTATTTCCAACTACGTTTAAATCTTCCTGCCAATCTTCTGAGCCACTTTTTGAAAAAATACTCCAACTTCTTCCACCATCAGTGGATTTCCAGATTCTGCCACTACTTGATGCATAACCCAAACCATCTTTTGCATAGAGCAAAACATCTGTTAATCCTGTATTTGGAACCTCTCCAATGAACACAGACCAAGTGTTACCACCATTTGTTGTTCTATAAAACTTTTGAACTTCTCCACAACCGCCTCCTACAACCATACCAGTATTATCATCGAGGAAGTAGTTTCCCCATAGAGCGAATGCCGTTCCGGGAGTAATATCCCGCCATGTGGCTCCTCCATCAGTTGTTTTGTAAATAGCCCCCGAAAAATTGAGATCCAGACCGGAGGTATAACCCACTAATTTGCTTGTAAAATGGATGCTTTCAAGCTGATAGGCACCCCTTATAACTGTTCCCTGCCATGATTTTCCCTGATCTGTAGTTCTGATGACCATACCGTCGTAACCACAAACCCAGCCATAGTTAGCATCTTGTGGTAGAAAAAATATCTCGAGCCAATAATTTGCTGAATAGGGTGGTGGAATATTATTAAGTTTCTTCCATTGTGCAGATAAAGGAATAAACTGAAAAATAAACAGAAAAATCAATGTTAAAATTATATTTTTATTTAGCTTCATACTAATTTCAAGTCGAAATCAATTATCAATAATTGTAAAATGGTGATTTTGTTACAAAAACATTTTATAAAGATATAAATTAAATATTATAATTAAAATTGCTGTGATTAGTGTTTATTATTTTGTAAGTAAATTAAACGAGATAAGACTTAATTTAATTATATTATTAGTTTTCTTGAGGAAATATGATTGAATGAATTAATATTGATTTCAGTATGAAAAACTTGGGGAAGAATAAGTAAGTGAATCAAAAAAAAAGCCCCTTGAATCGGGGCTCTGTCAAATTATTTTTTGAGCATCGCTTTGAGGCCTTTTTTGTCTAAAGTCTTCAAAGCACGAGCAGTAGCTTTGATTGTAATCCAGCGTTTCTCTTCAGGAATCCAGATTCTTTTCTTCTGAAGGTTGGGAAGAAAACGCCTTTTAGTCCTGTTATTTGCGTGAGAAACATTATTTCCAACTAATGGACCAACTCCCGTTAAATCACATCTTTTTGACATATATCACCACTAAATTTTTATTTTCAATGATTAAAGATTACAAAATTACTAAAAATATTTACATATACAAAAGCATCCGATGATTTTTTTACACAATTTTTTTTATTACTTCCAGTAGCTTTAATATATCCTCTTTATCATGATAAATACCAAAGCCAAATCGAAGGCGGTCACCTCGAAAGTCAGTAATTACATTTTGTTGCCTTAATTTTTTATGAAAAACTGCTGCATCAGGGAGTTTAAAAGTAAGGAAATGCCCTCTATTATTATCTTTGATAGGTGTTATCAAGTTTTTTGTATTGAATATCTCAGAATTTATATTTTTCAATTCGTTGAGAAAAAAATTCTGAAGTTGTATAACATAGTTATGGATTGTTTCAATATCAAGATTAATTGATTTCAACAATCTACAGACTGAGTTGAAACGAAAAAGTCCAGAAGGATCGAAAGTTGAACCCCAGAATTTAAAAGCATCATCGGAATAAGCTACCTGTCCGGTTTGTTTTTCGGTTAATGAACCAAAAGTTGCAAACCAGCCAGTATGAGTCGGGCGATAGGAGTTATTTTTCGGTGAGAACATAAAGCAGATACCTTCACCGCTCATTGCGTATTTATATCCTCCACCGAGAAAGAAAATTCTTGACTGATACTGCCGCAGTGATAGTGGAATTGCCATAAATGAATGATAGCCGTCAATCACAATCATTGTGTCATAAGGGACTTTTTCGATTATTTTTCCTAAATCATTAACATAAAAAGCTGAATTAAATAAAACATTACTAAGAAAAACAATATCATAATGAGTATTTTCCAATTCATCGCAAAATCTATCCGAAAAAGATTCAAAAGGATAGGTTTCAATGCGGTTCACAGTTACTTTACCTTCTTCCTCAAGCCTTGCAGTTTGTCTTGTAAAAGAGTGGAACTCGCTGTCAGTTGTAAGGATGTTCAGTTTCTTAAACCAATCGAAGCATGTAAAAAGTCTGAAAACAAATTCGTGGGTATTTGGGGCAAATGCAATCTGTTCATAAGAGTCAATGTCAAGAAATTCAGATATATTTCTCTGGGCTTCGGGTATGAGATTACTAAATATGTATTCCCATTTTTCATCCGTCAATTTAGCTGATAAATCCCAGTAATCAAGCATAGCTTGGCGGCTAACATCGAGCCAGTAATGGTGGCTATGTGCTGCAAAATGCAATAAATTCTTATTTTCCTCTATAAATCTTGAAAAGTGTTGTTTATACATATAATAAAATTACGTGTTTAAATTTTACGAAGACGATAGATATATAAATTAAATTCAAGATTCATTATAGGATAAATATTTAATCATTAATAATAATATTAAAAGCGGCTTTTTGTTCAGGTGCTATTTCATTAATAAATGACAGATGAATGTCATTGTCAGAAATACCCCCAATTACCCCCATATCGTCGCCTTTCCAATTAAAATCAACATTTATTTTTAATTCAGAGACTATCTCCTTTTTTTCATTCAGAAGGTATGCAGAGTAATTCTCTTTAATGTTTTTTATTGTGATTGAATAAAAACCTGCGGGTATTTTTCTACATTTTAAATATAAGAACAAAATATTAACACTGTTATCAGCATTTATTTTTGGTTTTTCAAAAACTGAAACAAGAGCTGTTTTGTCATCCCTTGTTATAATTAAAATTTGTTTTGACAGTTTTTCAATAGTAGATGAAGTAAAAATAGATTCTACTTCCCGCCTTAATGATTTTAGTGATGTTATAATCTTCTGACCATCTTTTGATTGGTCGTCAACGGGTGTTCCTGAATTTAATTGAAAGGAACATAATGAACTATGATTTTTTGTTGTAAATCCAAAGTGCACTCTTATTTCATTTCCAACATAACTAATAAAACGATTTGCCAAATTATTTTGAACATTAAACTGACCTTCACGAAAGGATGGAGTATTATTAAAAACTTCACTTTTGTTTGTATCAATTAAAGAAAAATTCCATCTATTTAAATCTGCGGACTTATTAATTTTAACGATATAGAAACCAGACTTTATCTGTGATTTTTCAGGCAGATTGAAAAATGAAAGCAAAATGTTTCTGCCACTAATAAAATCCTCTGTTGATAATTTATCAAGACCTTTAGCAAGAACAATCGGTGAAGTATAGGTGACATCAGGACTAACGAAAACAAAACTTTTTTCTTCGATTTCCATATTAAATTTTTTTGCTACTTCAGATATTGTAATTGAAACATCAGACCGAAAAGTTTCGAATGCGGCTTGAATTTTTTCTATTTCAGTCATATCTTTGGTGGTAATAACTTCGCAACTGCTGAAAAGAAATGATAAAAAAAAGATGAAAGATAAAATATATTTCAAATAAGAAAATGAAAAAGAATGTCTGATATTTTTCATAAATCACCTTTACTTAATGAAAAATTTTCCAAAAATTAATAAATTTTTTATAAAAATGAAAATTTAATATAAGCTAAAGAACAAAAAAAAAGCTGTAACCTTTCCATTCAGGTTACAGCTTCTATTGGAATGATTTGAAATGGATTAATTAATTTCCATTGCGACTATTCGATTAGAATCAATATATTTTATTTGGAAAATAATTACATCACCAGATTTTTTGGAATCAAGAATTTTTTTTAATTCTTTGGGTGAGGCTACATCCTTTTTATCAGCTTTAACAATAACGCCATTAGGAGCCATACCTCTATTGGCAGCAACTGAATTTCTTTCAACCCTTGTAATGAAAGCTCCTTTATCAACTTTATAATCTTCCTTTTGATTGGCGGTCAAATAATTTACAGTAAATCCAAGCTTGTCAAAACTAAGTTCTTTTTTGTCATCCCACGAAGAGTCATCTTCGCCGGGAATAACTTCATTGGATGCGGTTTCGCCTTCAGTATCACGTGGTTCGAGTTTAACTGATTTGTTAATTTTTTTACCATCTCTCCAGATTGTGAGAGTAACTTTGTCACCGGCTCTTTTTTTAGCAACATAACTTTGAAGTTCATTAGAACTGGATACTTTGTTACCGTCAATTTCGAGAATTACATCACCAGGTTCAATCCCGGCTTTTTCTGCGGGACCTTTTTTAACAACGTCATTAACCACAACGCCTTCGACTTTATCCAATCCAACCGATTTGGCAATGATTTCATCAATTGTTCTGATTTGAACACCTATATAGCCTCTGTTAATTTTGCCGTCATCAATTAGATCAAGAACAACAGATTTAACCAGGTCAATGGGAATCGCAAAACCATATCCAATATAGGTTCCTGTTCTTGTAGCAATAGCAGTATTAATTCCAATAAGACTTCCCTCAAGATTGAAAAGCCCACCGCCACTATTTCCCGGATTAATCGCTGCGTCGGTTTGGATAAAGTTTTCAACCGCATAAGGGCTCCTTTCTCGTAGCAAAGCAAGACCACCTCTACCGATAGCACTGATTATACCTGCTGTTACAGTTGAATTCAAGCCAAGAGGATTGCCAACAGCAATAACCATTTCACCAATCTTAACTTTGTCCATATCCCCAAAATGAACATAAGGAAAAGGACCGCCCTCTATCTTAATAACTGCTAAATCTGTTAGTGGGTCTCTGCCAACAAGGGTTGCCTTGTGCTCTTTTTTATCATCAGTAGTAACAATTATTACAGAAGCATTTTCGATGACGTGATTGTTTGTAACAATATATCCTGACTCAGAGATTATTACTCCTGAACCACTTGCTTCACGAGGTCCCTGATCTTCGAATGGTTCACCAAAAAAACGAAAGAATTCCCGGAACATATCTCTATCAGGATTTTGTTGCTGTTTTGTATCAATTTCTACTTTAATACTGACAACTGCAGGTATGACTGCTTTTGAAGCTTCCTGCAGAGCCTCGTTTACAGCTTTTGCGTAAGGATTAAGCGTTACAGGTGGTTTGGATGCCCCAATCTGGTCATCTGCAAAAAGATGTGAGCCAAATTGTGTGTTTAATGAAAAAATAATTGCAATTATAATGATTCCAACAACCGAAATAATACCAATCTTTTTAATGTTGTTCGAAGCCATATTACTCCCCTGAATTGTTTTTAAAATCAAAGGTTATTAACGAAAAATTTAATGTTTTCTTTTTGAAAACAATAATTTATTATTCAATAATTAGATTTTTGTTTTTGGGCTCTAAATAATTACAAAATAAAGATTATAGAGATTCTTACTCTTTAAAAGCTCTGTCAAGAAAGTTGATAAATTCATTTTCATCCCTTGTAAAAGCTAAGGAACCTATGAGTTTTTCGTCGGGAGTCAAAATCACGTAAAGAGGTAACTCAATGGAATTAAATCTTTCCTGTTGCATTTGCTTGTTAATCCTATCAGATTCAACGGTTCTCCTATCTGTGAATAATTTTACTTTTATCATTTTATCGAATCTCTCGATAACAGAGCCTTTTGTGAACATATTAATTTCCATCCATCGGCAATTAGTGCAGGTAACTCCCGTAAAATCAACAAAAAGTGGTTTATTTTCCTTTTTAGCGGCTTCGAGTGCTTCCTGATAGTTACTATACCAGAAAAGCTCAGATGTTTTGGTTTTTGTTTCATTTTTAGATTTATTGGTTGATGTAACAACCGCAGTGGAGCTAATTAACTCATTATAATCGGGAGGTGGAAGGAAAGCATCGAGCTCGCCGAGAGGTCTTCCAAAAAGACCTCCAATAAGATAAAAGGTTATTGAGGCAAAAATGATAGCCCAGATGATTCTCAAAGAACCGACACTTGAAACTGGTGAGTCATGGGTCAGCCTGAATATCCCCAGAATATAAATGGTAATTAATATTGAGCAACCAATCCAAATAGCAAGGAACATATCACGTGGCATGATTCCAAGAGTCCAAACAAGGTCGGCGTTACTTATAAATTTTATTGCAAAAGCAATTTCGAGAAATCCCATCACAACTTTAATATTGTTCATCCAGCCACCTGCTTTTGGCAATTTATTTATTAATGATGGAAATAAAGCAAGGAAGAAAAATGGTATTGCAAAAACAAAGGAAAATCCCATCATCCCGATAACTGGATAGAACCATTCTCCTTGTGAAACAGAAAAGATTGCATTGCCAACAAATGGGACGGTGCAGGTGAATGATGTTAATGAGAAAGTTAATCCCATTAATAGGACACTAAATATTCCACCCTGCTGACTTTTTTGATTCAATCTGTTTAATAGACCTGTTGGAAGTTGAATTTCAAATGCCCCAAATAAATTCAAAGCAAACACAACAAAAAGCACGGCGATACCAATATTTAGCCATGGATTTGTTGCAAAGTCCTGAATTGCACTTGCTCCAAAAAGTAAGGAAAGAACTAAACCAATTCCGGTGAATGTTGTAATGATTCCCAAAGTATAGATTAACGAGTCCCTTAGCCCCTTGCCTTTGTTTTTTTCTGCCCTTTTTGTGAAGAAGGACACAGTTATGGGAACCATTGGAAAGACGCAGGGTGTAAATAGGGCAAGCAGACCCATTAACATAGAGAAAAGCAAATAGGGAATTAATCCTTCATTGATTTTTGATTGAATTTCTGTGCTGGATTCAGTTGTAACTGATTTGTCAATATTATTAACTTTTTTATCAATTTCGTCAGTTGCTTGAATTTCCGCTACATCCTCTTGAGTAGAATCAGAAAAGCTTTCTGAGACAAAGGTTTCTTTGGAAACAGGAATTTTAAATAATTCAGGGGGAAGACAACTAACTTCTGTGCATTGTTGAAGGTCTATTGAAACAAAGAGTTTGTTCTTTCCAAAATCTATATTTTTTTTTGCTAATACTGGTAGGATAAATATATTTTTTCCGTAATATTTTTCCAGTTTCATTGAGAAAGCTGAGTCGTATTTAATTATAGGTTTGGGAGATTTAATTTTTCCATTCAATTTGATTAAATCTTTTGGCTCAACATCAATTATTGTTTGAGCGGGACCGATGCCATCTGGACCAATTTGTTCTTTTAAGCTGTAAGCATGCCATCCTTTATTAAAGCTGATAGTAAATTGTATTTGGAAGGTTTCGCCCTCTTTAACAACTAATTTGGAAGGTTTTGCTGATGCAGTGAAATGCTTGTTAGATTCGGCAAAGTTGTTAATTGTATTGCTTAAAAGCAATATAACAAGTAGTAAGTATTTTGTTAACATAATTCTAACACAATGTTTTTAATCAAGGAAAATAAACGAGTAAACATTAAAAAAATTAGACTAATGAATTCAATAATTATATTAATTATTCAGTATCACCTTGAAAATCTTTGACATTACGAATATCCCTGAAAAAATCAGGGTCTTTTGTTTTTCTTTCAATTTCCTGCTGAAGTTTATTTGTTAGAACGTTTGCCGGGTTTGAGTCATAGGTGCGTAATAGATAATGAATAGCTATTACTTCAGCAATTACAGTAATGTTTTTTCCGGGAAAGATAGGTAATTTAACTGTTGAGACATCAACATCCAGAATTTTTTCGGTTTGTTCGTCCAGCCCCATTCTTTCGTAAACTTCACCCGGTTTGAACTCGACAAGTTCAACAACGATTTCCAATCTTTTTTGAAATCTAATGGAGCGAATACCGAACATTCTTCTGATATCAATAAGTCCAAGCCCACGAATCTCCATATGATGCTGAACAAGGCTTGTGCCAGTTCCCATAAGGATTTTTTCTTTTTTCTTTGTTAGCATAATAATATCATCTGCAACAAGCCTATGGCCTCGTTCTACCAGATCAAGAGCTATTTCACTCTTTCCTATGCCTGATTTACCGATAAAAAGAATCCCTACTCCAAAAACGTCCACAAACGAACCATGAATAACTGCCTGAAGAGCAAACCTATCATCAAGATATTCGAGGAGGATAAATGTTGTTTTGGTGGTGTCGTATTGGGTTGATAATATTGAAATATTTTCATCTTTTGCTATATCAATGAGAGCATCTTCAAGTTTATGACCATTTGTAATGACAATACATGGAGGATGATAATGAGCAAGAGTTTTAAATGCTTCAATTCTTTTCTTTTTGGTTAGCGAATTCAGATAGAAAATTTCTGTATTGCCAAAAATTTGAACTGAATTCTTATTAAAAAAACCAACATTACCTGTTAATGCAAGTTGCGGTCTATAAATGTTCTTATTTGTAATTATATTATCGAGCCCAATGTCATCGGTTAATTTAGTTAGTTTTAAATCCGATTCAAGCAGGCTTCTGACATGGATTTTGTCAATTTTCAAAGGTTGTATGTTGTCTAATGCTGAACTCATAAAAAATATAAATTAGTATAACAAGAATATTAAATTAATATAAATTTTGAATAATAAAAAAATAAAAAAAGGGCTCGAAAGCCCTTTTCTTGATTTGATAGTAATTTTCAGAAAATCATCATACTATCGGTTAATTTATTTGTTAACTTAGTCTTTCGTTTTTTTAGCTGCCTGATCATTTTGTCAGTAGCAGAATGAAGGCTTTTCATAAAATCGTCAGAAGATTCTCTTACGACCAGCACATTCCCGTTAATTCTAACTCTGAATTCAACGGTATTGTTGTTATCAGCTATGAACTCTACGTTAGTATTGGTAATGCCGTCATAGAACTTGGTGAATCTTTGAGCAGATTCAATAGCTGCCTCTTGCAGCTCAGGACGTGATTTTAAATGCCTGAAAGTTACTTGTGTATTCATAGACACCTCAATAATATTGAATTAATAAAAAAACCGCTCAAAATTGCCATGATTAGCTGTATTGAACGGTTTAAATCTATTTTTTTGAATATCCAAATTTGTCATCTTCACATCAAAAACTAACTGATTATTATTAATAACTTTTTTAAAAATAATATTTTTAAATCAATTAACAAAATTTAAACTAAAATAAAGTCCTAAATTAAGACCGAAATAATAGGGTAAAATTGTATATTGTTTTGTAAAGCCCTCCTTTTTATTATAAAACTGATTAATTACTTTAGAAAAAATATCGGCTGAACGGAAGAAAAAATTATAACTAAATTCGAAAAAAAAACTTCTAAGAAATTTTTTTTCAGATTTCTGGTCAAATTTAAGCTCAATTCCGCTGGACAATTTTATAATTGGTGAAAATGAAGTATTGTTATAATGTAAACCTCCCTTTCTGATATCGTCCTGAATCGAAGAGTAAACACTTTCTTCCCACTTAATGTGGTTATATGCTACCCCTAAACCAACCATCACATAAGTGAAATAATCCGAAAAAATTGGATGAAATTTATAATTTAATGTAACAGGTAAACTGAAAATATCAAAATTTTGAGTTATATTTCTTACACCAGCATGACCTGATGATATTATTTCGTTGTAGCTGTCGTTGATAGCGGCTCGATTTAATTCAGCTATTAACAAAATGCTTGAAAAGTCAGTTAAATCAACAATTAAACCGAAATTAAAGGATGGGCTTAATCGGAATTCTTTGCTTACCCCTAATAGTTCATTCCTATAAAAATCAAAAAAATCGGGTGAATTACCACCCATAAGATAAGCTATTGAAAAAAGAAAGTTGAGTTCCTTGTCTGGAGGGGTTGTTGTGGTTTTTCTGGACTCTTCAGCAAAGAGGATATTAAAATTTAGTAATAGAGATAAAAACAAAATAATAATATTTTTGTGTTTAATTTTCAATCATCTAAATAATATAATCAGGATTTGAACCAAATAATTATTTTTGATAAAGTTTCTTTTAGGTTACTTCGGGATACTATGATATCAACAAAACCTTTTTCGAGTAAGAATTCAGCTCTTTGAAAGCCGGGTGGAAGTTTCTTTTTTATGGTTTGTTCAATTACTCTCGGACCGGCAAAGCCGATAAGGGCACCCGGTTCTGCAATAATTATGTCACCGAGCATACCGTAGGAAGCAGTAACTCCGCCTGTTGTGGGGTCGGTAAGAATTGTAATATAAATTATCCCTGATTCCGACAATTCAGAAAGTATGGCAGAAGTTTTTGCCATTTGCATTAAGGAATAAGCAGCTTCCTGCATACGCGCTCCGCCAGAAGAGGTGATAACAATCAAAGGAACCTTTTTATCTAATGAAAATTTAGCGGCTCTGTAGAATTTTTCTCCGACAACAGAACCCATACTTCCTCCAATAAAGGAAAAATTCATTGAAGCAAATGATACTAATTCACCATTGATTTTTCCAGTGCCAGTTGTTAAAGCCTCATTCACACCGGATGTCTCATAAGAAGATTTTAATCTGTCTTTATAAGGTTTGCTATCAACAAAATTCAATGGGTCACTTGAAACAACATTTGTATTTGTTTCGTTGAATGTATTGTTATCAATTAGAATATCAACATATTCCTTTGTTCCAATGCGAAAATGATAATTACATTTAATACAAGAGAAAAAATTTTCTTCAAGCTCTTTTTTGAAAATCATTTCACCACATGCCGGGCATTTAGTCCAAAGCCCGTCTGGCATTTCTTTTTGTTGCGTTTCAGATATATTTTCCTTTGACCTTAAAAACCAAGCCATTAAATTCATTCCATTTGTAAAAAAATCAATTCAAAGATAAATGTAATTTTTCAGAATACAAAGAAAAATTAAATATTTTTCATTTTTTTTAAAAAAATAGTCTGAATATCATTTTTGATTGGATTTCTTTGAAATGTTTAAAACTATTCCGATTGAGGCAGCATAAAAAATAACTGCTGTGCCGCCATAACTTATGAAAGGCAAGGGTAATCCTGTGGTAGGAAGAAGTCCGATATTGACGCCAGCGCTTACAACTACGTAGAAGGCAATTTTAATCATGATTCCTGAAACAAGAAAATATGCAAAACTGTCATTTGCTGATTGAGCAATTTTAATACCTCTGTAAATTATTACACCAAAAACCAAAAGAAGAATTGAAACACCAAAGAAACCATATTCTTCTCCAATTATCGAAAATATAAAATCTCCATAGGATTCAGGCAGATAAAGCAGACTTTGGCGACTCTGACCGGGACCCTGTCCGAAAATTCCACCATTACCGAAAGCAATCAGTGCTTGTTGAAGTTGGAAGGCTGCTGGGGACAAAACTACATCTTTTGACCCTTCCACGTTTTCAATGAAAGCCATTATTCGCTGAAATCTATAACTCGCATTCATCCCGAATAAAATAGCAGCGATTATGCTTATAGCAAAAGTTATTCCAAGGTGTTTAATGCTGACGTTTCCGATAAATAGTAAAATCATCGAAATCAAGAAAATCACAATGGCTGTAGAAAAGTTCGGCTGTAGAGCAATTAATACACATATTATTCCAATCCATATCATCATCGGTAAAAAGCTTAGTCGAAATGATTTTATGAATTCCTGCCTTTTACTTAAATATACTGACAGAATTAAAACTAATGCAAATTTGGCTAATTCAGAAGGCTGAAAATTAACCGGACCAATATAAATCCAGCGATAAGCACCATTAATCTGAGTCCCAACAAAAAAAACCAGAATCAAGAACAAAATGGCAATGAAGAGGAGAGCTTTGGAATATTTTTCCCAGACTTTATAATTAATATTAGCAAACAAAATCATTACGAATAAAGCAATAAGCACTCTTATGCTATGATTCCAGAACAACTTATCAGCTGAGCCGTATCTTAATTCCGCTAATGTTCCGCTTGCACTGTAAACAAATGCTATGCTGAAAAGCATTAAACCACTGACGCAAAGAAAAATAATCCAGTCGAAAGATTTATTAGATGATTCCTTATCACTCCGGTTAGTTTGGACCTTACCCAGATTAATTTTTTGATTAGGGTCTTTTGTGCTTATTATTTTTGGGTTAAAAATTTTCAAAGTCAAAGTTCCTTAACAATTTCTTTAAAAACTTCTCCACGATGTTCATAGTTAATAAACATATCAAATGATTTGCAGGCTGGAGTAAAAAGCACAACATCGCCAGCTTGTGCCTGTTCTTTTGCTCTTACAACAGCATTGACAAGATTAGATTCTTTGAAACACCTTTTCATTGAGCTAAAATGATTAAAAATGTTGTCTGTTTCTTCGCCGATAGCAATGATACACTTAACATTTTTGCTGACAACATCATCAAGCAGTGAATAGTCATTAGAATCGCCACGACCGCCGGCAATCCAGATTATTGGTTCCTTGTAACTCGAAAGTGCATACCATGTTGCATTGACATTTGTAGCTTTGGAGTCGTTGATATAATCAACCCCATTAATAGTCCTGACGAATTCAAGGCGATGCTCAACCCCCTGAAATGCCATAAGAGAATCTCTAATATTTTCATTCCTGATTTCGAAGGCTCTGGCTGCGAGAACAGCTGCCATCGAATTATAGGCATTATGAATGCCGGGAATACGTATCTCATCGAAAAGCATTATAACCTCCTCGTTATCTGATAACCTTGCAATCATTTTTCCCTGTTTTGCAAAGATTCCGTAATCAACCGGATTCAAAGAAAACCAGGCAACTTTCCCCCTTGATTGCTTGGCTGCTTTTTTTAATTCGTTATCGTCTGCATTCAAAATTAATAAATCTTTTTGATTCTGATTTAAAAAAATTTTCCACTTTGCAGAAATATAATTGCTCATTGTTGAATGATAGTAAAGATGGTCTGGTGATATATTTAATATGACAGCTACATCGGGTTTAAATTTTTCAATTCTATCGAGTTGAAAACTACTTGCCTCAACAACAAGTATTGTGTTTTTATCAACATTATCAACCAGAGAAGAGAGTGGCGTGCCAATATTGCCGGCGGTTATAGCTTTTTTCCCAGAATTATTCAGAATAAAGGCTGTAAGTGTTGTTGTGGTTGTTTTACCATTAGTGCCAGTGATTGCAATTATTGGATTTTCCAGAAAATTATATGCAAATTCAAGTTCGCTAACTATCTTGATATTTTTGCTTTCGGCTAATTTAATAACTTCATTTTCAGGAGGGACGCCAGGAGAAGTTACTACTAAATCTGAATTATGAAGTGCATCTGAGGAATGCCTGCCAAACTCATACTCAATATTTTCTTTTTGGATTACTTCAACAGCTTCCTGACAGTCTTCTAAGTTTTTTTTTTCAGTTAAAAAAACATTAAATCCCTTTTTTTTAGCTAACAAAGCTGCCGCTACACCACTTTTACCTGCACCAATTATAGTAATTTTCATGTAATTTTTCCATTTTTGTGAAATTATCATTACAAAAATAAGGAATAATGGATTTGAGTTTGATTAATCAACAATAATAATGTTTTAAATATAACAAATATAGTCTAATTCAGACAGAATAAGGACAATATAATAATTATTAAAGATTAATCGTCAAAACCTTATTTTTAAAACTATTTAAGATTATGACA
This sequence comes from uncultured Hyphomicrobiales bacterium, assembly GCA_964473465.1. Taxonomy (GTDB): domain Bacteria; phylum Bacteroidota; class Ignavibacteria; order Kapaibacteriales; family UBA2268; genus CALHRB01. The sequence goes on along the minus strand of CAYYPE010000004.1, from coordinate 44,140 downwards.
TCAGATTATATATTCAGTAAACTTTGGGAAATTTACACATCACAAAATCCTGAAGTGCAAAAAGTTTACAACCTTTTTACCTCAGAGGGAGAAATTGTTGAAAATGATCATATTGCTTTCAGAACTTTGAATGATGAAAGAATCAATATTGATGTTCTTGCAAGAGTATTTATTGAAAATGGTTATGAATTTGTTAATTCATACGAATTTAAAGATAAGCATCTTTTTGCAAAGCATTATGAACACAAATCATTAGAAAAAGCCCCAAGAATCTTCATCAGTGAACTTAAACTCGAGGAATTTGATGATGAATTAAAGTCTTTAATGAAAGATTTAGTTGATAGAATTCCTGAGAATAAAATTAAATCCGACGAATTAATTTTCTCAGGGAATTTATGGGGAAAACCGTCATTTAAAACATATAACAATCTAAGGGAAAAATCAGAATATGCTGCATGGTTCTATGTTTTTGGATTCTGTGCAAATCATTTTACCGTCAGTGTAAATCATTTAAAGAAATATGATACACTTCAAAAAGTAAATTCATTGCTAAAGAACAACGGTTTTGAACTTAATACATCTGGGGGTGAAATAAAGGGGACACCGGAGGAATTATTGGAACAGTCAAGCATCAAATCGGGTTTGATAGAAATAGATTTTGTTGAAGGAAAATATGAAATTCCCGGTTGTTATTATGAATTTGCAAAGCGTTATCCCGATTCATCGGGTAAATTATATTCAGGTTTTATTGCTAAATCTGCCGATAAAATATTTGAAAGCACTGATTTCTATACAAAAGAGGAAAAATAATGTCAATTATTCCGGTTTATAATTGCTTCCACCCCGTTCTCAAGAAAAAGACCGAACCTTTGATTAATATTGATGATAGTATAGTAAAACTGGTTGATGATATGTTCGAAACCATGCACAAAGCGGAAGGCATCGGTCTTGCAGCAAATCAGGTTGGTGTTTCGAAATCGCTTCTTGTAATTGATATCGGTTATTATAATGAAAAATATAAGGGTCCTCCAATTTTGATGATTAACCCTGAAATAAAATTTTTTTCTGATGAAATTTATGAATACGAAGAAGGTTGTTTGAGTATTCCAAGCGTTAGAGATGTTGTTGAAAGACCAAAAATGATTCAGGTTAGTTATTATGATTTAAATATGAAAGAACACAATGTTGAAGCTGACAACTTGCTCTCAAGGGTAATTCAACACGAAATTGATCACCTGAACGGAATGCTGTTCTTCGAAAGATTGACTCCACTAAGAAAAACATTATTAAAAAATAAATTAAGAAAAATTGAGAAAGGTCAATACGAAGCAGACTACCCGATGGTATTACCAGATGGGAAAATTCTGCAACCGAAAAAAACAACTAATTCATTCGATTAAAATAAAAGAATTGAGCAAGAAGGGCACCAATGTCATTTTCTAAACTTTTGTAAGTATTGATATCCCCACCATTGAAAATCATGGAGTAAGCAAGGCGTTCTCCATCAAGAGTCAAAACATAACCGGCCAAAGCACTAACATTACTATGTGTTCCGGTTTTGCCGTGAAGGTTATTTTCGGCAAGAGTTCCAATAAATCTATTACGGATAGTTCCATCAACACTTGCAATTGCCAGAGAAGAATCAATAATTTTGCCGTAATTTGTAGTATAAATTTTTCCGAGCAGAAGAGCTATTGCATCGGCAGTTACTTTACTTCTTCTCGAAAGCCCTGAGCCGTCATAAAAGACACATTCTTTGCAGTTGATTCCGAAATTTTCGAGCATGTTTTGAATTAGTCTTCGTGTCTCTTTGGCATTATCACGGAGTTTTCCGCTTTTAGCTCCAATAATTTTAAACAGGACTTCAGCCAGAAAATTATCACTGTTTTTAATCATTGGCACGATTAAGTCAGAAATATTATTACTAACTTCGTAAATTATCCTCAATTTGCTTTTATTATCAATAGATTTTATAGACTTCTGTGAAAGGGAACCGATAATATTGATACCAAGTTGTTCTAACTTATTTTTTAAAGAACCTGCACATACCAAATCAGGTTTGCGAATAAAATCAAAATAAGTATAAGATTTCCCAGCCTCGAGTCTCCCTGAAACGGTTATTAATTGTGAGCCATCGTTTTGAAGGGTAGTTTTTACAGAAATACCATCCTGAGATTCAGAACTCTGTCGTCTTTGAACTATATCAGAGGGGCTATCTCCAGCTATAATATCAGTAATTAGGAATTTATTATTTAAATTTTTTGGAAGCTCGATACTACTTCTTCTATTACGTGAAGGTTCTTTTTTTCTTTGTTCACGGATATACCCATGAACTTTTGCTTTTATATTAAAACTAAACGCATCTGAAGGTGGGTCAGTCTGGACAGAAACTAATTGACCAGCCCTGCTTCCAGCAGAAACTGTTACTTTCAATATGTTATTGTTAATTATCAGGGCAGTATTAGGTTGTAGAGCCTGAACTATATCCTTATCGCCACTATATTCAAGTCTCTCGGTAACATCATCAAAAAAAGAGCCATCTGCATAAATATTTCCCCTGATTTCTTTAACTCCAAATCCTTTGATAATCTGAGCCATAGAGTCTAAGTGGGCTGTTTTAAAAAAAGGATTTCCATAACCTACGAGGTAAATATCTCCTACAAGAATATTATTCTGGATAGCACCATCAAGGTATAATTCAGTTTTTAATTTATAGTCAGAACCAAGATAATACAAAGCTGAAACTGCTGTAAAAAGTTTTGATACTGAAGCTGGAGTTAAAGGCATATCGCTGTTTTTTTCGAAAAAATATTTTTTTGAATCTACTGAAAATATTGAAATCCCATATCTCAAAGTTCTCAAACCTGAGGCATCGAGTAATTTTTGTATGTCTTGTTGTAAAGTTAATATGGATTTTGATGAATCTGAAGAGGTTATTGAGGTATAATTGAATCCACTACCTTTTGTCTGATGTTGGGTTCGGATGATGTTATAACCCAGAAATGTTATTAACAGAGCACTTAAAAATATTATTTTTTTCATCCTTGATTCAAAAAAATTGCAAATTCATTCCAAAATCATTGTAAAATAAAAATTTATGTTATAAATAACAATTAAATTAATTTAATGGATAATAGTTTGCTAATAAGATTTTTACAAATCTAATGCTTCTTTTATAAGATTATAAGTGTTTTTTGGTGAATTATTGTCATTTTTAATCCAATGAACATAGGGTGTTTTTCTGAACCATGTCATCTGTCGCTTTGCGTAGTTTCTTGTATGTTGTTTGATTTTTTCAATAGCGATGCTCTCGGTTATCTCACCCCTTAATAAAGCTATACATTCTTTGTAACCCACAGTATTCAAAGAATTCAAATCGGGAGAGTAACCTCTATCCAAAATATTTTTTGTTTCTTCAAGTAATCCATTTTTCCACATGATGTCTGTTCTTTGGTTAATTCTTGAGTAAAGTGTTTGTCGGTCAGATAGTAAGCCAATATAGAATGGTTCAAAAGCAGGTTTGGGGATATTTTTCAACGAAGAACTGAACTTATTGCCTGTAATATAGTAATGTTCAAGAGCTCTCAGAATTCTGCTGGGATTTTTGTCGGGATACATATTTGCCGCATCAGGGTCAATAGATTTGAGTTGTTCATATAAATAATCAATACCAAATTGACTCTTTAACTTCAGTAATTTATTTTTGTATTTTTTTTTGATGCTATCGTTATATTGACCTTCGAAGATACCTTCGCACAGTGCCTTTATATATAGTCCCGATCCTCCTACAACAATAGGAATTTTTCGATTTTTAAATATATTATCTATGACTTCTGAGGCTTCTTTTGCAAACATGCCGGCACTGTAGTATTCATCTGGATTAATGATACTAATGAAGTGGTGTTTTACTTTATTTAATTCTTCAGAGGTAGGCTTTGCAGTTCCGATATCAAGATATTTATAAATTTGTCTGGAGTCGGCAGAAATAATTTCCAGAGGTAGTAAATCTGACAAAAGCAAAGATAGGGCTGTTTTTCCGGAAGCTGTCGGACCGAGTAGAACAATAAGCTTTCGTTTTTCTTCTTTCATTTAATAACCAGAAAGTTAATTATTATCATTGCTCCAGCCTTCTTTGCCAATTAGAGGGACGAATTTAAATCTATCGGAGATTTTTTCATCATATTCATCTTCGCTGATTCTTGTGATAATATACATTGTCTGTGATATCTTATCTCCAATGGGAATGACAAGTCTGCCCTGAATAGCTAATTGCTCCTTAAGAGTCGTCGGAACCTTAGGAGCAGCAGCAGTAACAATAATTCCATTATAAGGTGCAAACTCTCTCCATCCGAGAGTTCCATCGGCTAATCTGGAATTTATTTGAAATCTAAACTCATGAAAAATTTGTTTTGCTTTTTCGTATAACTCTGGAATTCGTTCTATGGTGAAAACCTTAGCACCCATAATAGCTAATAAGCAAGCCTGATAACCACTTCCGGTGCCAATTTCAAGCACCTTATCTCCTTTGGTTACTTTTAGAGCACTTGTCATAAAAGCAACGGTATAAGGTTGCGAAATAGTTTGATTGCATTCAATTGGAAGGGCTACATCTTCATAAGCTCTGTTTATAAAAGTTGGTAAAACAAATTTTTCTCGAGGTAAAATCGATATAGCATATAAAACATTCTCATCTTCAATGCCTTTTTTTCTTAACTCTTTGACAAGTTTCAACCGTTGTTCTTTAAAATTAGAAGAGTAGTAATTATTTATCATTTTTAATTTTTAATTATTTGTGATAGCGAGTTTTGTTTTAAGAATAGCTGGGAGCTCATTTTTTGGGATATCTAATATTAATGAACCACCATCAGCTATTGAAATTCCTCCAGTTTCTTCTGAATTGATGATAATTATAGCATCTGCCTGCTCTGAGAGTCCAAGAGCAGCTCTATGGCGTGTTCCTAAATTTCGGTTATTAACTTTTGTTACGGAAGAAAGCGGTAATACACATTTAGCTGCTATTATTGTCTGGTTTTCGATTATAACAGCACCATCATGCAGAGGCGACTTAGGGTTAAAAATTGAAATAAGTATTTCTTTCGAAACAATAGCCTGAAGGGGAATTCCGGTATCAACTGTCATTTCAACATTTTGGGAACGAGTGAAAACAATCAAAGCTCCAATGTGCTTTTCTGACATTTCAAGCACAGCATCTACAACCTCGTCAATGGTAGCTGTTATTCTGGATTTCATAAAAAAACGAAAAAGTTGTGTGCTGGTAATTTTTAAAATTAATCTTCTTATTTCGGGCTGGAAAAGGATTATGAATGCTAAAAGCCAGATGCTGGTTATTGTTTTAATTATCCATGAAGTTGATTTCAAATTAATTGTATCAGCAATAAAAGACAGTCCTATAAGAATTACCAAACCAAATAGAATTTGTATGGCAACAGTTCCTTTAAGAGAACGATATACCCAGAGAAATAACAATGCCACAATTATTATGTCAATAATATCAACTAATGTAACGGAAAGAAATCCTATTTTAAAAAGGTCAATCATATAATATGACTAAGCAGGCTAACTCTAAAAAACATTCACAAGAATCAGGTATTATCGTTACCATTAAGATTCGAGTTTTCTTTTTCATAATATTCGTTTTCGTAAGCTTTGATGATATCAGCAACTAATTTATGACGGACAACATCTTTCTCGCTGAAATAGACAAATTCGATGCCTTCGATGTTTTGCAGGACTTTGTTGGCATTAATAAGTCCGGAATTTTCTTTTCTATCGAGGTCAATTTGAGTTATATCGCCGGTAATTACAGCTTTGGAATTGGCACCTAAACGTGTTAGGAACATTTTCATCTGAGTGATGGTGGCATTTTGTGCTTCGTCAAGTATGATAAATGAATTATTCAATGTTCTACCTCGCATATAGGCAAGTGGAATAATTTCGATAACCCCTTTTTCCATATAATTTTTTAATTTATCAGAGCTTAACATATAGAACAAGGCATCAGTCAAAGGTTTTAAGTATGGATCGAGCTTCTCGGTTAAATCTCCGGGAAGAAACCCAAGAGATTCACCTGCTTCGACCGCTGGACGTGACAGAATGATTTTTGAAACCTCATTTTTCTTTAGAGAAGCTAAAGCCATTGCAACAGCGAGGAATGTTTTCCCTGTTCCGGCAGGACCGATTGCAAAGACTAAATCATTGTTCTGGACTTTATCGAAATATTCTCTTTGCTTTTGACTGCGGATTTTTATTGTTTCTTTGATTCCACTATATATAATGTTTGAAGTGTCGTAGGATTTTTGATTGCCGTTTGTGTTATTATTTGAATCAACTAATCCAAGGACAGTGGAAACATCGTTGACATTTAGCGTTCCGCTGCGGTGAAGAATGTAAATTAATTCGTTGAAAACCTTTTCAATTATCTTTACTTCATTAGGGTTCCCGCGAATAATGATGTTTTCTCCACGAATGATAAGAGTAGATTGAAATTTATTTTCAATCAATTGTAGATTTTGGTCATTTGAACCGAGAAGATCTCTTAGATCTTCCGCCTCGACTTTATATTTTTTTTCTTGTATCTCCATAGAACGAATTAAGATTTTATAAAAAACATAAAGCCCTATGTTAGAAAACAGTAGGGCTTTATTTTGATTAGAAAAAGTTTAAAAATGATTTTAAAATAGAAAATCACTTCAATTTTGCTCAATTAATTATTCGCCTTTCTTGCCGGATTGGTCTGATTCCATCATTGCACGTTTGTTTCTCCAGTATTTTCTTTCAGCTTTTTTCTCTTCAGGAGTTAGTGGACCAGCCGGTGGTATAGTTAACCTTTGACCGGGGAAAATTATATCTGGATTTTTTATTTGAGTAGTATTACCCTGCCAGATCTTTGGCCACTGGAAGGGGTCGCCGTAAATTTCAACTTTTCCGGCAATATTCCAGAGGCAGTCTCTGTTTTCAGCCCATGTGCCAACGACATATTCCTTGATTTTCTTTTCAGCATAAAGACCACGAATATCTCTTGCAATGGCAATTATTTTTTCATAAAACTCTCTTATACAAGAAATTTTATTCATTCTCATCTCATTCAATTCATTTTCAAGAGCCTTGATTTCGTCGGTTTTATCAGCCCTTACATCTTCCGAAAGCCCTTTCATCTGTCTAACTTTACCATCAATAACTCCGAGTTTTTGTCTGAATTTACTTACATCAGCTTCAGTTGCTCCAACAAGAGAGAAGTATGAAGCATTGCAATCTTTGATTTGTTTGTTGACATTGTCAAGTTCTTTCTTGAGTCTATCAACATCTGCCTCGATAGCAGCAAGTTTTGTCTTGAGATTATTATTTTCTGTAACAAACTTATTAATTCTTAATTCAGCCTCTTTTTCTGTTAGCTCTTCATCAGGCAAAGACTCCCAACCCTCTCGCTGAGCCAGAGCAGAAAATGAAAATGAAAAAAATACTAAAGCAAAAAATAGGATAAAAATATTTTTCATTGAATTCTCCATTAATTTTTAACAAATTGATTAATTAGTTTAGCATATATTATTTAACGCCCTCGCCGGGTTTCCAATCGGGCCATATATCAGGCCATAATGCTAACTTTTGTTTAATGAAATCAACTTCGTCCTGACATTTTTTCAATTCGCCTTTTCTGGACTTAATTTCTGCTTCAAGTTTACTTTTTTCATCTTGTTTTTTCTTGATTTGCTCTGAGAGAGTTCTCTCTTCTTTTCTCAACTCTTTAAGAGCAATTAATTGTTCTTCAGTGATTTTGCTTGTGCAACTGCCAAGACCGATGCCCAAAGAAACAACTAATACTCCAACGCCGATTCGGGAAAACCATTTGCTAATAGTCATTTTTCCTCCTCACAATTATGAATGAATTGTATTACAATAATTTTTTTTATAATTTCGAGATAAATTTTTTTTAACAAGAACAAATATCGTAAAAAACTTTTTTCAAAACTAATTTTTTTTTCTTTTTTTTGAAAAAAACACATTAATATTTTTTAATCAAAACAATTTCAAAATCATCATATTTAAAAACCAACGAAAATATAGTAACTTTGTAGTTTTATAATTTGTTAATAATAAAATTTTTATGGTCGAGAATTTTCCAAAAACATATAATCCGGGTTTAAGCGAAAACAAATGGTATGATATCTGGCAAAGAAATAAGATTTACTCTGCTAACAATAAGTCAGGGAAATTACCTTATAGTATATTAATGCCACCACCGAATGTAACTGGGATTTTGCACTTTGGTCATGTTCTGAATCATACTATTCAGGATATTTTTATCCGCTGGAAAAGGATGCAGGGATACGAAGTTTGTTGGTTTCCCGGGACTGACCATGCAGGAATTGCAACCCAGTCAAAAGTTGAGCAGGTATTGAAAAAACAAAATCTAAACAGATATATTTTGGGGAGAGAGAAATTTCTCGAAAAGGTATGGGAATGGCGTGAAAAATATGGGGGTATTATTATACAGCAATTGAAACTCCTTGGTATATCATGTGATTGGGACAGAACACTTTTCACTCTGGACGAAAGTGCTTCGAATGCTGTCAGGGAAGTATTCATCAGATTATTCGACGAAGGTCTTATCTACCGCGGAAAAAGGATTATTAACTGGTCACCCCTTGCTCAAACAGCTCTTTCTGATGAAGAAGTTGATTTCAGGGAAGTAAAAGAACATTTATATACCCTTAAATACCATTTTGTTGATAGCGATAAATATCTGACGATTTCGACAGCAAGGCCGGAAACAATCTTTGGGGACACAGCTGTAGCCGTAAATCCCAATGACGAACGATTTCAAGAATATATAGGGAAGAAAGTAAGGGTACCTTTGGTTAATCGGATTATAGAAGTTATATCAGATGAATATGCTGATCCCAAGTTTGGAACTGGATGCGTCAAAATTACTCCTGCACACGATCCAAACGACTTTCTGGTCGGCGAAAGACATAACCTTGAAATAATAAATTCAATTAATCCTGATGGCACTCTTAACGAAATAACAGGTGAATATAACGGAATTGACAGGTTTAAAGCCAGAAAAATGATTGTGAACAAGCTAAAAGAATTGGATTTAATCGAAAGAATTGAAGATTATACACATAATGTTGGCTTTTCACAAAGAGGTGGTGAGGCTATTGAACCATATCTGTCCGACCAGTGGTTTGTGAGGATGAAACCCCTCGCTGAAATAGCTTTGAAACCTGTGCTAGGGGGGGCTATTAATTTCTATCCTAATCACTGGGTTAAAACTTACGAAAACTGGCTAGATAACATAAGGGACTGGTGTATTTCAAGACAGCTCTGGTGGGGTCACCGAATTCCTGTATATTATACTGATGACGGTAAATATACCGCTGCAAGAAGTATCGAAGAAGCAATCCAAAAACTTAATCTGCCGAAAGGAACAAACCTAAGACAGGATGAAGATGTGCTTGATACATGGTTTTCTTCATGGTTATGGCCTCTTACAACGATGAGGTGGCTCCACGATGGTAAGACTGAAGAAACGGATGATTTAAAATTTTTCCTTCCAACTGATTTGCTTGTTACAGCCCCTGATATAATCTTTTTCTGGGTAGCAAGAATGATTATGGCAACCATGAAATTTAAGAATGAAATTCCTTTTAAGGATGTTTATTTTACAAGTACGATTAGGGATGAACAAGGTAGAAAACTATCGAAATCATTAGGGAATTCACCCGATCCAATAAATATTATTGAAAAATATGGAGCAGATGCTTGTAGATTTACAATTATTTATTTATCTCCTTTGGGACAGGATGTCAGAATGACTGTAGATGTTGAGCATCAGGACATACCTTCAATGGAAATTGGCAGAAAGTTTGCCAATAAGGTTTGGAATGCCGGGCGATTTCTTGTAATGAACAGAGATATGGCATTTTTACCCGATGTCTGTCCTTCGAATCAGGATGCATATCTGGAATATTCGGAACTTAGTATCTCGGACAGGTGGCTGCTTTCAAGACTCAACTCTACAATAAAAAGTGTGAATTACGCCCTTGATAATTATAGGGTGAATGATTATTCAAAAATTCTTTATGATTTTATCTGGCGGGATTTTTGTGACTGGTATATCGAAATTGTAAAAGTTCAGCTAAATAATTCTTCAGATCTGGTTTATAAGCAGAAATTAACCAAATTTACTATAGAATTATATGAAACAATCCTTAAATTATTGCATCCTGTGATGCCTTTCTTAACTGAGGAAATTTATCATTTGACAAATATCAGGGATGTAAAAAATAGTGTCAGTTTGGAAAGAATTCCTGACGTTGATGAATCAATGATTAATCCAAAGCTCGAAGAAGAATTTTCCTTGCTCCAATCCATCGTCGAAGAAATCCGAAGTTTAAGAGCAAGTCTGGAAATTCCTCCGAAACATAAAATACCAGTTCTAATATCCTGCAATAATAACGAATTGGTTGATTTTTTTGCCAACGAAAGAGATATGATAGAGACTTTAGCAAAATGTTCAAAAGTTGATGTTTCGCTCGAAGGAGTCAAACCCAAAAATTCTTTATCATCAGTAGTTAGAGGGATTGAAATATTTCTAATGCTTGAGGGTGCAATTGACATTGAAAAAGAAAAAATTAGATTGCAAAAGGAAGTTGACAGAATTAGCCGAAATATTGAAAATTCCGAAAAGAAGCTCTCAAATGATAATTTTGTGAGCAAGGCACCCGAAAATGTCATTCAGGCAGAGAGGGAAAAACTTGAAAATATGAAAGAATCATTAAAAAAAGTTTTGTCAAACCTTGAAAACTTGGAATAATTATTTAAATTTATATTTTAAAATTGAGACAAAATTAAGGTTTTATTATGTTCGAAAATACATCAAAATTAATTTTACATGACATTGAAAATCTTCATGAAATAGACGTTTACATTAAAAATGGTGGCTACGAAACCTTCAGAAAAGCCTTGAAAATGACACCGGACGAAGTAACCAATGAAGTTAAATTATCTGGTCTGAGGGGAAGAGGTGGGGCTTGTTTTCCGACTGGATTAAAATGGACTTTCATGCCGAAAGGAAATGATAAGCCAAAATACCTTGCGGTAAACGGCGATGAATCAGAGCCCGGCTCCTTCAAAGACAGACAAATTTTTGAATACAACCCCCATCAATTGATTGAAGGCATATTAATTTCCGGCTATGCTATGGGAATAAATGCGGCTTACATTTACATTCGGGGTGAATATCACAAATGGATAAGATTGATGCAAAAAGCTCTCGATGATGCTTATGAACGTGGTTTCGTCGGAAAAAAGATGAAAGAAGTTTTCGGGACAGATTATTCAATTGAGATTTATATACATAAAGGTGCCGGTGCATATATATGTGGAGAGGAAACTTCTTTGATGACTTCAATCGAAGGAGATAGAGGTTATCCAAGATTCAAACCTCCTTTTCCTGCTCAAAGAGGTCTGTGGGATATGCCAACCACTGTAAACAATGTTGAAACTATAACAACAGTTCCGGCAATTTTAGCTATTGGAGGTGAGAACTATGCAAAGATTGGTGCCCCGAAACATCCGGGGACTCTGCTTTTCGGTGTAAGTGGTCACGTCAATAAACCGGGAGTTTATGAACTGCCTACAGGAACACTTTTAACAGATATTATTTTCAATTATTGTGAAGGTGTATTGGGAAATAAAAAGGTCAAAGCTGTTATTCCGGGAGGTAGTTCAATGCCGCCATTAAGGGGTGATGAAATTGAAGGCGTAAAAATGGATGAAGAATCATTGAAGGAATATGGTACCCACATCGGAACAGGTGGAATTATTGTAATGAATGAAGATACCGATATCGTCAGTGTTACTCTAAGAATAGCACATTTTTATCATCACGAATCCTGCGGACAGTGCACTCCTTGCAGGGAAGGATGCGGTTGGATGGAAAAAATACTGAAAAGAATTGTTGCCGGAGAGGGAACAATTAAAGATCTTGATTTGTTAGTGTCTGTTGCAAATAATATTGAGGGAAATACAATTTGTGCATTGGGAGATGCTGCAGCATGGCCTGTAAGGGGATTTGTTACAAGATTCAGGGAAGATTTTGAAAAATATGTAAGTCAATCTAAAGTATTTCGTGCACCAAATATAGTTCACGGCAAACGAAATTCTGCAGATACTTTGCTGGAAGCTGTATAAAATTCATTTTATCATGGGTAAACGTATTGGCATAATAGGCGGGACTTTCAATCCAATACATATTGCTCATTTAATTATAGCTGAAACTTTCTTTTATCAGCTAAATCTTGATGATTGTTATTTTGTTCCTGCTTATATATCCCCATTCAAAAAAGAACAAGCCGATAAATTAGCCTTACCAGAACAAAGGCTCGAAATGCTGAAATTATCATTAAAAGATAATCAAAAGTTTGGTATAGATACTTTCGAAATCAATAATAAGGACATATCTTATTCAATTAAAACTATTGAATATTTTGCCTGTAAGTTTTCTGATGACAATTTATTTTTTCTTATTGGTGATGATCAGGCAGAAAATTTTGATAATTGGAAAGACTGGACAAAAATAATTGATACTGTTCAACTTTGCATAGCAAAAAGACGAATAGCTTTAAATGAAACTGAAAGAAATAAGATAAATGAAAAGATAACTATAAATAACAAGTTTCCTATCTGGCTTGATAATCCCTTGATGGAAATCTCTTCCGAGGGGATAAGAGAACGAATAAGAAATAATAAATCTATAAAATATATGGTTACAAAGGAAGTAGAATTTTTTATCCGGGATAATCATATTTATCAGGGGCTATCTTAAATCATTTCATATTATAATAATCTTAACCTTTGTTTTTTATAAAGTTATATTATAATTTATTCGAGAAGGTTATCAAATTATTTAAAAATATTTTTTTAAATTTAAATAAAAAACCATAAATTGTAAATCTTTATTTTAACAAAAATTAAAAAACTAATTTTTTAAACATGATGCTGTCGGCGGCAGGAAACACCGATACTGGAGGAAATTAATGTCCGAAAATGAAAATATTAATCAAGAGATTAATAGCGAAACACAAGAAATCGCAGCTACACCAGAATTTAACTATTCTGAGATTGCTGAAAAAAAATCCAACCCACAAACCTCATTATCCAAAGAATTAGAATTTGATAATTTAGAGCTTGATGATGACAGTTTCAAAAACCTTCTGGACAAAGTCTTCACTGACATAAAGGAAGATGAGCTGGTTCGTGGCAAAATCGTTAATATTACCAAAGATGAAGTCTTTGTTGATATCGGTTTTAAATCAGTTGGTGTTGTTCCAAAGGCTGAATTACTTAACGCCGAAACATTGAAAGTTGGGGATGTTATTGATGTTTATATTGACACTATTGAAGACCCGAATGGTAAATTAATTCTATCAAGGCGAAGAGCAGACTTTATGAGAATTTGGGAAGATATCCTGAATTTATATAATAAACAGGATGTAGTCCCGGTGAGAATTTTAAGAAGAATAAAAGGTGGTATGGTTGTTGACCTTCTCGGTATTGAAGCCTTTCTACCGGGTTCCCAGATAGATATTAGACCAGTCAGGGATTTTGACGCCTGGGTTGGCAAAACTATTGATGTCAGAGTTGTGAAAGTTAATCACCCAAGCGAAAATGTCGTAGTCAGCCATAAAGTGCTTCTTGAGGAACAATTAAGCGAACAAAGAAGTGGCATAATATCCAAGCTGGAAAAAGGTTTAGTTCTCGAAGGAGTTGTTAAAGCTATAGCTGACTTTGGAGTGTTTGTTGACCTTGGCGGAGTTGATGGATTAGTTCATATCACAGATTTGTCGTGGGGAAGAGTAACCCACCCGTCTGAAATTGTTGAACTCGATCAGGTCGTAAAAGTTGTTATACTGGATTTTGACCATGAAAAACGCAGAATCTCTTTGAGTATGAAACAATTAACACCTCATCCATGGGATACAATTGGAGATAAATACGAAAAAGGTACAAAAGTAACCGGAAAAGTCGTAAGTTTGACTGATTATGGTGCCTTTATTGAAATTGAGAAAGGTATCGAAGGTTTGATTCATATTAGTGAGATGTCGTGGACACAGCACGTAAAACATCCCTCACAGGTAGTATCTATGGGACAGGTTGTCGAAGCTGTTGTTCTTAATATTGATAAAGAGGAGAAAAAGCTCGCTCTTGGCATGAAGCAGTTAGAACCCGATCCATGGGATGAGTTAATGAAGAAATATCCAATAAACTCCAGACACAGAGGAATTGTCAGAAACCTAACGAACTTTGGTGTATTTGTTGAATTAGAGCCCGGTGTTGATGGATTAGTTCACATTAGCGATTTGTCATGGACAAAGAAAATCAGACACCCCGGTGAATTTGTTAAAAAAGGCGAAGAGCTTGAAGTCATGGTTATAGGAGTTGATTCCGAACAAAGAAGAATTGCACTTGGGCACAAACAAATCAAGGAAAATCCATGGGATTATTTCGAACAAAAGTATTATATCGGTGCTGAAACAGAAGCAAAAATCGAAAGAATTATTGAAAAAGGTGTCATTGTTGAGCTACCGGATGCAGTTGATGGCTTTGTTCCTGCTTCTCAGTTATCATTTGCACCCGTCAAGATTATTAGCGATTACTTTAGTATTGGAGACAGACTGCCTCTTAAGGTTGTTGAGTTCAATAAAGAATCGAAAAAAATTGTTCTGTCAGTTGTTGAAGCTCTCAGAGATAAAGATAGGGCAGTCATTGACGCTTATAATGCTACACACCCTGTTCCTAATGCAGATATGTATGTTAATGAACCACCTCCACCTGTTACTCCAGAGGAATTGAATTTCCCTGATGAGTACCAGATGTACGAAAAACCTTATGATAAACCATCTGAGAAGGTTGCAGAACCAAAAGTTGATACTGTGGCAGCCATTGAAGTTGTTGAAGAAACAGTTACTGAAGTTCAGGAAACATCCGAATCTACTCCTGAGCCCGCAGACGCAGCAAATACTGAGAATGTTTCTTCCGAAACTCAGGTAAATTTAGTGGAGAATGAAGATATTGTAATTGTTTCTAATGAAGTTACTGCTGAATCAGAAGAAACAAAGGAATAGTCTTACTATTATATTTGAACAGAAAACTGTCAGAATAATAATCTGACAGTTTTTTTATTTTTATTCGTCTAAATAATTTTTCTTATGGTTAATCTATCAATACTAACAATTGGCGATGAGATTTGTATCGGGCAGATAGTAAATACAAATTCTGCATATATTGCATCAAAATGCACTGCTCTTGGTTTTAATGTTTTGATCCATTCTATTATCCCAGACAAAAAGGATATGATGATAGCGGAACTTGACCGCCTTATGAGCTTGTCTGATGTTGTAATCATAACCGGTGGATTGGGACCAACCGAAGATGATATAACAAAAGCCACTTTATGTGAATATTTCAATGATAAATTAGAGTTTCATCAGCCAACCTTTGATTATTTGGAAAAGTGGTTTTCGAGCAGAGGGAGGAAAATGAATGATTTGAACAAATCACAGGCTTATCTACCTTCCAATTGCAAAGTACTTAGAAATTTACACGGAACAGCTCCGGGGATGCTTTTTGAAAAAGAAGGAAAGGTGGTAATATCTCTGCCGGGTGTTCCGAAAGAGATGAAATATATTATGGAAGATAGTGTTCTACCCTATCTTAAAGAAATGCTAATCAATAAAAAAACAGATATAATGTTATTCAAAACTATTCATACAGCTGGCATTTTCGAATCTGATCTGGCTATATTAATAGGTAGCAAGTCAAATTTCCCTGAAGAATGCAGTTTTGCATATTTGCCTTCGTATAAGGGTGTTCGTTTGAGAATTGGTGTCAATTCTCAGAATATTGAAGAAGGTCATAAGAAAATAAGTAAAATAGAAAGCTATTTGATGAATAAAATATCGAAATATGTAGTTGGAACTGATTCTGATGATCTTGTATTGAGTGTAAGTAACAAATTGAGACAGAAGAAATTAACGGTTGCAGTCGCAGAATCATGCACCGGGGGTTTACTTGGAGCTAATCTTACTAATTACTCAGGCAGTTCTGATATTTTCAAAGGTGGGATTATAGCTTATAGCAATGAAATAAAAATTGAAATTTTGGGCATTAAAAAGACCACAATAGATACATTTGGTGCGGTTAGTCAGCAAACAGCAGTTGAAATGGCTAAGAATGTCAGAGAAAAATTTAGAACTGATTTCGGAATTTCTATAACAGGTATTGCAGGACCGACGGGTGGCAGTGCAGAAAAGCCAGTTGGAACAGTATGGATAGGTATAGCAGATGAAAATGGGGTTTTTGCTAAAATGTTTAAATTTGGAGAAGATAGGGAAGTTAATCGGGAACGCTCTGTAGGTACCGCTCTTACTATGCTTTTTGAGGAATTAATCAAAATGGGGAAATGATAATTTTAGCTATTGAAACATCCTGCGACGAAACCTCTGTTGCAATAATCAAGGACGGTAATGTTCTGTGCAATATAATTTCATCACAATATATACATAATAAATTTGGTGGGGTAGTGCCGGAAATAGCTTCACGTTCCCACCTTAAATCCATTTCTTTTGTTATGTCCGAGGCTCTTTCAAAGGCTGAAGTAAACATCTTTGAAATAGATGCTATAGCTGTAACTATAGAGCCGGGTCTGATTGGCTCTTTGGTTGTTGGTTCAAACTTTGCAAAAGGTTTGTCATTAAGATTTAATAAACCAGTTATTCCTATTAATCATATTGAAGGACATTTATTCTCAGGATTTATCAATAACCCTGAATTAAAATTTCCATTTTTAGCCCTTGTGGTAAGCGGAGGACATACCATATTATTTGAAGTAATAAATTTTCATTCTTATGAAATTATAGGGCAGACTCTTGATGATGCTGCCGGCGAGGCATTTGATAAAACAGCCAAACTGATAGGGCTCACATATCCAGGAGGACCCCTTATTGATAAATATGCCAGACTGGGTAACCCTGAAAAATATAATTTTCCAAGACCATTGATAAATAGCGGGGACTTTAATTTTAGTTTTAGTGGTTTGAAGACTTCTGTCAGGTATTTTATAGCCAAAAATTTTCCGGAAGGTGTCGAAGAGCAGGATTATCCAGATTTATGTGCTTCAGTTCAGGCGGCAATCGTTGATGTTCTTGTCAGCAAATCATTATTGGCAGCAAAACATAGAGGAATAAATCAATTAGTGGTTGCAGGAGGCGTCTCCGCAAATTCAAGTTTAAGAGAAAGACTTATTAAATCTTCTGAGGGAAATTCACTTAAAATTTTTATTCCGGAATTACAGTATTGTATGGATAATGCTGCGATGATAGGCTTTATTGCCTCAAAAAAAATTGAAGAAAAAGGATTATCTTTTTATTATAATCTTACTTTTACCGCATCACCTAATGTATTCAGGCGAAAAGTCAAGAAATAATATTATTTTACTCAGTCCTAAAAAACATCGTTCTTTGTGGGTCAACATATATTTCTGATTGAACTCTAATATTTATTAAATAAGCTCCGACAGGTATTTTATGGTTATTATCATCAAATAAATCCCAATTAAAAAGATTCGAGCCGATATTGACCGGTCTGGTAATGGTTTTTATCTTTTGTCCGTTTATATTGAAAATATCAAAAATAGCTGTTCCATCATTTTGAGGTGATTTGAAATCAAATCCAATATTAATGAAATCCTTTGATGGATTGGGAAATATTGAGATTTTGTCAATGATGCCATCCTGTGAGACAAATACTCTGTAAAATGCAGTATCTTTATTTCCGGCAGCATCCTCAAAATAAATATGTATGTTGTTTTGTTTATATTCGAGGTTTTCTGGCAGGAAGGAAAGTTCAGCTTTTAACCCTTTCTGGTATCCATAAGACTGGAATTTGTAATCCTGTGTATTTGTTTCGCTTTGAGCCGCTCCATTTATTCTTGTCCAAAATTTTGTAGGATTATTAATCTGAATTGAAGAGTTATCATACAACAGAATCTTGACTTTCGGTCTTAAACTTGTATAATCACCATCTTTTATCTCAATATCGTCAAGAAACAATCGGACTGTTGGTTTTTCATTATCTTCATTGACTAATAAAGTTTTTTCGATAGAGTTATTGAAAACATAGAATTCATTAATTGATTGGGGATTGTTGATTTTTAATGTTATTAGATTCGAATTGCTCAAAGAAGTAGTTGGAATAATGAATTTATAGACCGATTCTTCGTCAGGATTTAATGATTTTAGTTCAAGAGTATCTGCTATAATTACCTGAGATACTGAATAAATTGTAGCTTTTGTCTGGTCTGAATTGATTCTTGGGGATATATTTTTTACTTTAACTGACACAATAGCTGTATCACCCCTTAGTAGATTATTATTTTCAATTCTTGTATCTGACTTTGATAAATAGAGTTCAGCTGCAGGATTAAGAGTTGCTGTTAAACCTGAAATTGTAGGGAAATATTCTTTATTGATATTACTTAAAGACAGGACTGGCTGAATATTTATAAATGAACTTGTGTTGTTGTTGCTTAAGTCAATTTCAGATACATTGGTTTTTTCGAAGAAGATAGATTCAGAATTTGAAAAGGTTTTTCCTTTCAGTGTAAATAATGTATTAACAAGTGAGGTGTCAAGATCTCCCTGAACTTTTATATTGCTGAGAGACTTGAATCCGTTGATAGGAGGAAAGAAAATTTTTGCAGATTTTGATTTAAAAGTAATATAAGTTGATACCATTGCTGTATCGCCAGTATAATCAATGTCCTCAATTGCTTCACCCGGTTTTAATCCTTTTTTCCCAAGCATTGTGAAGGAAACTCCCCAATTGAGTGAATCGGCAAGTAAGCTGCCGAATTCTTTCAATGTTGTAATCAGAGTATCAATACTGCCAATACTTCCCGGTAACCATTTTTTATGTTCAATTGGCACCTGCATAGCTTCATCGCAAGTAGAGATGGCAACATATTCATTATCTTGGACTGTGTCACGAAGGAAACGAACAAGTTTAATACTGTTTTCGTTTGTTATTGTATTTATATCATCCCACGTTTCGAACCATCTTATTTTTTTTATTGACGGATCTGTTTCATTAATTGTAACAACGTTAAATCCCCTCTGAACAGGGGGTGTAGTGATGACATATTCATTATCGAAAAGGATTTCAGAAGCTCTTAATACTCCTTCCCTACCTCTAATTCCGATAATTTCAATTGGTATGTCTTTTTGCCTGATTTTTAACACATTTTTTAAAGAATCGAATTCAAAATTCTCATAAACCAGATTTTTTAGTTCCCAAGAATGAATTTTATATTGAACGGTATCTTCAATATACTTATCACTTGCATAAAAGGGGATAATAAGAGGTGAAGAGCGGTTAGTATCTCCTTCTTTTTTGTTTAAAGCATATAAATAATATAGTTTATCATTTAATAAATTAGCATGAGACTGCCATTCAATATAACCATCGTGCTCTTTAATTTCGTCCGTGGATGAGCTTTTTATAATTATGTTTTGATTATTATTATTATCGAAAATTTTGAAATCATAAGAATACTTAAAGTTGTCTGCCAAAGGATTAATAAAACGGAAATTAGGATTTGATTTCTTTATATTCCAATAAGCCTGTGGTTCAAGAGGATAAAGCCCTGTTGAGAAAACTTCTTTATTTATTACAATAGTATTATTACTAAAATTTCTGTCTTCTGTTTGTCGATTTGGGTCTGCTGTTAAAGTTATAATATGTTTACCCGGTTTTCCTGCAATATTTAATTCAAATCTAAAAGTAAGTGGATAGCAAACTCCATTAAAAAAAATTGATATACTTGTATCTGGATTATTGTTATAAAAATTAGTTAGCAACAAACTAAAAGGTTTATTTTGTTTATATCCGAGGTTATCAATAATACCAGTGATTACAAGAATTGAATCATTTTCAGTTGCAATTTCATTTCCGGATCTGGTACTTATTGAAATATTTTTTGGATTTAAATATATATCTGGCTTTCCGATCATCCTGATTTTTGTCATTGGGTCTCCAAGATAAGTATATTGAAGAATCAGGAAGCGTTCCAGTTCGCCGGAAATCAGTCTATTTCTTGAATTATTCAGAATTTCGGGATAAGTAAGTAGAGCGTTATCAGGATTAGAAATAATTTGAAGCATCTTCAAATGAAGGCTGATTGAGACGAATTGGTCAGCTAAATTTGATGAACCTCCAGATCCAACAAAACCTCTGTCTGGTGCTAAAATATAATCTTCATTTCTTGCTGTGATGTCGGGTTCGGCAAAGGCTGCTGTATTGCAGGAAAGAGTTGAAAAGAAACCATATCTACCCTTGTTATTAAGTTTATCTGCCTGCCAACCGTCCATATCGAGAACAACAGGTGAACCATGCCCAAGAAAAGCTACCCAGTCCGCTCCTTTATTTATTTCGGAAATAATCCTTGTTGCTTCTCCCTCTCCGCCAATTTTAGGGTCTTTCTTGTTAATAATTGTTGTATCAGCACACAAAGCAGGGGATTTCATAATCAGATCTTCGGCAAAAGTGTATTTCATAATTGAATACCATGAGGCTCTTTCGTTATCATTTGTGCCGCCGGACATAAAGAGGAATCTTTTCATCCATCTGTCGTTGGGGACCGTTTCGTAATCAATGACTTTTTCTACGTATTTCAAACCCTGCTGATTAGTCTTAATCGGAATGCGTCCAAGAACAATTTCAGAAAGCAAGTCATCACCTTCGAGCAATCCATACCAATAATCACTTGCAGGCCATCCAAAAGTCGGGATAAAATCTCGATTTATTGTGGTATTTTGCAACATTCTTACATCCCAGCTTGCGTCACCAATCAGAGTAACATATTTTATTTTGGGTGATTTCCAATTATAATAAGCATATTTAAGAAACGCTTTAATTGCATGAGGAGATTTCTTGCCAAAATAGAATTCTTTGTAGATATCATTAACATCTATAACAATAGCTTTAACCGTTGAGTCAGATTTTTGTCTGTAATCTTGTAATTTATTTGCAGTTTCCCGAAATTCCGGGTGTGTTATAATTAATAAGTCGGCTTGATTATCCTGATTTATTAAATTACTCGAATTAACCTTTTCAACTCTGGAATTTATAATATGATGGTCATCGCATAAAAATAAATTACGATAGTTACCTGCTTTTAAATCAAATTTTGCTTTATATGATTTACCTTCATTATGTTCAATAAATGAAAAAAGTGATAATCTTGAGGTTTTACTAATCTTTTCTTCTGTTTTTTCCGGCTTACCCTTTTGTGTAATCATTATGAATATATCAGATTTACCAATATTATCAGATATTTTGCTGCCTAATGATTTAAAAGCATTCTTAAGGGAAAGAGGAGGATCAACCTGATTATTGAAACCGTTCAATAAAATAAAAACAATACTTTGGTCTGCTATGGAGTTTAAATAATTTTCAATGTCAGTTGAATATTGAGGAAAATGCCTTAGTTGTATGATATTATAATTTGGACTTTCGAGGTAACCTACAAAAAAACCTGTTTCATTCATTGAAAATAATGAATCATTGATTCTGAATGAAGAGATTGATTCAGAGGACTTAAAAGAGTTAACACTTATGAAAGAACCGGCAATAGTCTCGGGTTGATTTATTAATCCATTTGTTGTGTCAAGTCCAAGGATACGATTCGAGGAAAAACCTAATACTTCCAATGAACTATTTTCACTTAGAGCGGGGATTTCGAAGGTTGTCTCACTGTTGGTAAATACCGGAACTGATTTTCCTTTTATCTTGATAAAATCAAATCCTACCTGATCGGTCAGAAAGTCAGTATCATTTTTCTTTATTCCTACTGATTCAAGCTTGATTTGATTCAATCCCTGAACTGACTCATTTGATGGTATCTTTATTACTTTACTTCTGACTTCTTTACGGCTGAGAGTATCTAAAACAGTAATAGTATTATTAACTTCAGTTTTAATAATATGGCTGAATTTGAATTTATTAGTATCAACTGTTATGTCATATAATGAACTTTTATAGTTAAGTTCCAAAGATATAGAGTCATATTCGGAAGAATAAGGGTAGAATTCAATATTTGTAAGAAAATTTTTGGATGTCAGAGGTCCGGGAACAGGTTCAAGAATTTCCCAGAACCATCCCTCACCGGGAACAATTTCAACATTATCTTGCGGAAAGCCACGATGGTACTTTTTCTCAATTTCTATATGTCTATTTATTTCAACATAGTTTAATTTAGCAGTAGTGCTAATTTCAGTGGGTTTTTGAAATCTGAGTCCTTCCTTTTTAGGGTCAAAAGAAAGAAAGAACGAAGCTTCATCTGTATAATTCTCATACCATGTTGTATCTCCTTTGGCTCTGCTTCCAAGAAAATATACGATATCATAGCTGTCAAGAACTTCGTTATCATTATCTTTGATGAACATCCTTTGTTCTATTCCTCCATACCACAATATAAAATTTTTAAGAGGGAGTAAATTAAAAGATGGTTCAATTGATAAAATTTCAGAGGCTTTTATTGAAGCAATTCCGTCGGACTTTGTAATTATTCTTACATATTTTTTTTCAGGATCGTACCAAGGATTATTAAGCAATCTATCAAGATTTTTATTTGTATTAACATTAGACACTGGATTATAAAAACTATGTAGTTGATTCTTATTTTTTATGAATGAAAATAAAGAGAAATCAGCTTCTGGAATGGGAATATTATTTTTAGTAAAATCTGAAAATTTAATATCAATTTCAGCACTATCAATAATTGACAATTCTTGCGTTATAGAGTTATAATAAAATGGTTGAATAGTGAAAAGAGCAATGGATAAACCTCTTAGAATACCAATTCGTTCAATTTTTAACCCGGGCTTTAAGATGTCAGTTTCATTTAATTTTTTCGAAAAATTTGGCTCAAGTTCGTTAACTTTTATGATGTTGAAAGAACCAATTTTTTTAATCTTTATTGTTTCAAATCTATGTTGAATATCCCCAGAATGAGGTATTGCAATCTGGAAACGTATTTCGGGAAGTGAATACAAATGATATGATGGAAAATAAGAATCCTCCTGATTGAGTGTTACAAAATAAGATGATGGTTTTATTTCATTTAGTTTGTAATCTAATGAATTGATAAAAATCCTTAAACCATTATCTCTTTCAATTAAACTGATAGAAGCAAACAGGTTAGACTTAAGAAAAAATAAAACTAAAAATAAAGCTATTGTTGAAAATATAAAAATCTTTTTCATCAAAAAATATTCTGCGAATTTTGTAAACCATTGTAACAAAAATCAATAACAATAATAAGCCAAAAAGTTTCAAAAGATATCAAAAGTTATGACACGTTTCGAATTGATTTATTGAATATGGCTTTGAAGTGTTGAATTTTCTGAATTAGGAAAAAAAAGAAACCCTATGATTTCTCACAGGGTTTCAAGTATCAACTCAATCAATTAATTTAACTAATATAAGAGGTCTTATGAAAACTATTTTGCTATTTTCTTCTGAATGTATCTTTGCTCGAGGCTGATTCGCTGAAAGATTCACGCAAACCAATAAGAATCTTCTGGCTAATCTCCTCGGCAACAACTTTTTTGATATTGTCATCACTTGTCATGTAGTCAGCTATTGCTCTTTCAACTCTTGTTTTGATAATTTCGGCAGATTGACCAACTAACACATTTGCAAGTTGATGAATGTCATATTGCTGTCCTCTAAGGGTTTCTAGCTGGCTACGATTTGCATCTTCCATCTTCTTGAGCATTTTGTCCATTCTTTCCTCTTCTTCAGTATAAATAAGAGTGATGGCAAGGAGGGAAAGCATCGTAAACTCAAGGAAAATAGCTAAAAGAATGAAAGAAGGCTTCGTAGCAGGAATGAACTTCAAACCTCTAATACCGACAGCTACGATAAGGAATGCTGCACCACCATAAGCAAGACCTGTAACGTTATTCGAATATTTTTCAGTGAAGTGATGAGCCATATAAAGTCTGAGACCTTTGAAGATTTTGAGGTGATTTCTTCGCCAGAGCAGTCCGTCTTTTGTATCTTCGATTTCTTTCAAGACAAAATCAGAGAAATATTCTTTGATTCTACCGTAAAGGGCATCGTTACGAAACATAACAACATCTGTATTGTCATCAAAGATTTCGTCGAATTGAAAGCCTTGTTTTGGAGATGCTAATTCCTCAGAAATGGTTCTATCCCAGATAATTCTGTATGCTCGTTCAATATCATTTCTATCTTTTTCCAACAGCTTATCATCAGGCATGGTAAGAATTTCAACGATTTCATCGGAAAAACCAGTCTGAAGTCTTATCTTAGCCATTGTATTGTCAATTTGTCTATCAAAGAGAACAGCCATAAATCCAAAGCTTGTTGGCATAATCATAGTTAAAATTGCAGAAATGAATACTGCCAAAACCAATGCTAAAATCCAGAATCCGACCCAAGGTTCAAGGATAATTGGATGTTCCCCTAAAACCTCGGATTTAGCATAAAATTCCTGAGAACCTTTAACATAGCCATGTATTTTTTCGGTTCTTTTTTCAAAAGTGAAATCAAAAATAAATTCTTTATCGATCCACTCTTTTGATATTTCAATTCTACCTCTTTTAAGAAGTTCTTCGGCTTTTTCTTTTGGAGTTGAAGCCCAAACGAGTCCTTTGAACTGAACAAATCCAATTTTTTCTAATTTATCTCCACTTGGCTGGAATAAAGGAACAACAAATTGAGCAGTTCCCCATGGAATAACAAAGTTTTGAAACAGGAAAAACAAGGAAACAACCAGAACAACCATAACAACAACATGTTGTGCTGAGAGCTTTTTAACAGACTTTCCTCTTTGCTGGGAATAAAATGATTTTGCCATTAATATTATCTCCTAATGATAATTTAATCTTATTGTTTAGTTTTTTCAAATATAAAATACGAATAAAATTTTTATTAAATATTATAAATTTTAAAATTATTATTTTTTTACAAAACGAATATATAATTTTGATTGCTTGCAAAATATAACGTTTTAATTGAATTTTATGTAGTAGTTTAGCTTGAAATTTTGTAGTAAATTTAACTACAAATTATTAATTTTCTTTAATTCTTTATTTGAGTAAAATTTTGTAATTTGCATGTGTGAGAAGTAAAACTTTAATACCGTCCTCAATACTTAAATCGGGTGGAACCATCCGTGGTTCTGCTTTTATTACTTGTTTGAATATTCGACAATCCCTTCTAACTTTTCTCTTTTTCACCGCCTTCCCGGTCTCCCATTAATTCCGTAAGACTCAGATTCTCTTAGCTGAATTAATTATATCTTTTTTTTGAACTTTATCCGGGAGACTAAAATGAAAAACGATACAATACAAGAAAAATTCACATATAAACCAAAATACTATGTTAATGAAAGGGAAGTTTTTGGTGAACTCAGTAAACACATGCTTATTGATGGTTTTAATTTCGTGCCTGATTATGAGCGTTCTCAAGGCTTTTATTATTACGATAAAATCTCAGGGAAAAAATTTTTAGATTTCTTCACATGTTTTGCATCAGTGCCTTTGGGTTTTAATCATCCAAAGATGCTCGATCCAGCATTTATTGAATATATCGGCAAAATATCTCTGAATAAACCTTCTAATTCTGATTTATATTCAGTTGAAATGGCTACATTTGTTAAAACTCTATTTAAAACGGCCGTTCCTGAACACTTTAAGTATCTGTTTATGATTGAGGGTGGAGCTTTAGCAGTGGAGAATGCATTAAAGGTGGCTTTTGACTGGAAAATCCGTAAGAATTTTGAAAAAGGTTATTCAGAAGAAAAAGGTCACAGGATAATTTATTTCAAAGAGGCTTTTCATGGGCGTTCGGGTTATACTATGTCCCTTACAAATACCGATCCAAACAAAGTGAAATACTACCCAAAGTTCCAATGGGAACGAATCATTAATCCCAAATTGACTTTTCCTTTGAGTCCGGAAAATATCGAAGAAACCATTAAAGTTGAAAATCAGGCAGTGGAAGAAATAAAGAAAGCATTTGCTTTGCACAAAGATGAAATTGCTGCTATTATTATTGAGCCAATTCAGTGCGAGGGCGGAGACAATCACTTCAGGAATGAATTTCTTCAGCAGCTAAGGATACTTGCCAATGAAAATGAAGCTCTCCTGATATTTGATGAAATCCAGACAGGCGGAGGTATTACAGGAACTATGTGGGTTCACGAACAAATGAATGTTAAACCAGATATTCTTACTTTTGGTAAGAAACTACAGGTTTGTGGAATCCTTGTCGGAGAAAAAGTTGATGAAGTCCAGAATAATGTATTTAAGGAATCATCAAGAATTAATTCAACATGGGGTGGAAACCTGACTGACATGGTCAGAGCAACAAAATATCTCGAAATTATTGAGGAAGACAATCTTCTGGAGAATGTCAGGCAACAGGGAAAATATCTGATTTCCAGACTATTGGAATTTGAAAAAAAATATCCTAATTTAATTTCTAATTCAAGAGGCAGAGGATTGCTTTGTGCGTTTGATATGCCCGATTCAAAAATAAGAAATACTTTTAAGGATCTATGTCTTAACGAAGGCTTGCTTATTCTGGGTTGCGGAACAAAATCAATCAGGTTCAGACCAGCTCTGAATATCACAGAAAGCCAGCTGGAAGAGGGATTATCTGTCATAGAAAAGGTTCTTCAGAACATCAACATTTGATTACAATTTATAAACTTAACAGTTTATTTATTTCTCATTAATCAGATATATTGTTGAATTTTGCTAAATTGCTATGTAATTGAAAATAAAGGTAGTTAATTTATGACTGATTTGAAGTCGGTCAATAATAAAAACGTTATTTTTTGGTTGGTCTGGATAATTGTAACTATTGTAGCGATTTATATACTCTATGACTATGTGATAAAAAATACCGGATTTATGCCTGCTCAACCAATTCAATTTTCTCACAAGGTTCATTCAGGAGACTTTGGAATGAAATGCCTTTTCTGTCATTCAAGTGCAGAAAATTCAGAATTTTCCGAAATCCCGACAACTTATTCCTGTATGGTTTGCCATGTTGCTCTCAAAAATACTTCTGAATTAATTAAGCCATTGAATGTTAGTTTTGATTCTCTTAGACCTATAGTCTGGAGGAGGGTTTATAGGGTTCCAGATTTTACCAAATTCAATCATAAAGTTCATATTAATTCATTGATTGACTGCTCAACCTGTCATGGTGAAGTTGAAAAAATGGAGAAAATATTTCAATTTAGACCGATAACGATGTCTTGGTGTATTGATTGCCATAGATACCCCGAAAAATATGTGGTTCCTGCAAGAGAAATATCTGGAATTTTTACTGCTGACATCAATATGGATTCTCTGAATTTATACAAAAAAAGATATTATTCAATTGTAAATCCCTCGTTCGGAATGTGGCTATCTGATTATTATGAAAGTGAATATATTAGTGATATTGTAAGCCCACATATTTTTTCAAGGGCTAACGAAAATTGCTCAGCATGTCATTACTAAATTTATGAAAAGACGAGACTTTTTAACTTACGTCAGTTCTTCACTTGCTTTATTATCGGCAAGCTGCCAGAGGCCTGAGCATAAAATTGTTCCAGCAGTTAATCCTTCAGAGTTCTCAAAACCCGGTAGCCCTGTATATTTTAATTCAGCTTTCCAGATAAAAAATTGTGCCTATGGTATTACTATAAAAACTGTAGATGGTAAACCGATTAAAATAGATGGAAATTCTGACCACAAAGCGACTTTTGGGGTAGTGAATCAATTAATTCAAGGTTCATTATATTCCTTATACAATCCAGAAAGATTTTTCAAACCTGAAATCAATCGTTCAAGAAAAACAATTGAAGAATCCATAAAGATTATTTTTGATAAAGTTCTGCAAGATATATCTTCCGGTAAAGAGATTGTTGTTTTTATTAATGAAAATTGTTCTCCATCTTTTCAAAATTTGATTCAGAAGTTAAAAGAGATAAATGAATCCATTCACTTTGTCAGATATTCTCCGTTTAAGTCCATAATTTCAAGTGTTAACAGAAAGCTTTTTGATATAGATGCTGAATTTATGCCTGATTTTGATAAAGCTGATTTTGTGATTACTGTTGAAGCAGATATTCTCGGGACACATAAATTATCACCGATATTTGCAAAAAAACTGACTGATAAAAAAAATTCGGGAAACTCTCTTATCAGCATTGAATCTAACCTTACTCTGACTGGTATTTATTCAGATAGAAGATATTCTGTCCCTTCAGATGAATTATTAGATTTTATTTTGAATATTTATTTGCATTTTTCAGACAAGAAAAACTTTTTAGAGGAGGAACATCTAAAATCAAATAATACAAAAAAATATGATAGCTATGCAAAAGATATTGCCGATTCATTGATTAGATTCGGTGAAAAATCTGTGATAGTTCCGGGAGATAATATACCCGATGATATAGCGGAAATTATAATGTTGATCAATTACGAATTAGGAAACATTGGAAATGATAAAATTTATGATCCCAATAGTTTGATTCCTTTCAGCCAATCTTATACAGATGAAGATAGAGAAATTCTTTCGGGTAAGTATATAGCTCAAAATAATTGCACTATAATTTTTCTTGAATCTAATCCTTTTTATTCTTGTCACCAAGATTTAAAAAATTCTTTCACAAAAATACAACCAGAGGATTTTATTTCTCTTTCCTTATATCCAGATGAAACTTATCAAAGAGCAGGATTAAAACTGCCTGCATCTCATTATTTAGAAAAATGGGGAGATCTTGTTTTTTATGATGGGAGTTATTCAATAATTCAACCTGTTATTAAGCCACTAAATAAAGAATCCATATCATCTGAGGAATTTCTTCTGAAACTATATCAAAGTTTTGATGATAATATTGAAAATTTTGATACTTACTATGATTACATCAGAGAATTCTATAAAGAGAAAATAAAAAATTGGAATGACTGGGATGTTGCTATAAGGCAAGGCTATTTTACTGGAGAGAAAATAAGTAATTCACAAAACAAGATAAAACTGAATAGGGATACTTCAAATTATACTTTTATAGGTGTTAACAATTCAAAATCTGATATTTATTTAAAGATAATACCATCTTATACCTTTTAT
The DNA here is from genome assembly GCA_964473465.1 of uncultured Hyphomicrobiales bacterium. Lineage (GTDB taxonomy): Bacteria > Bacteroidota > Ignavibacteria > Kapaibacteriales > UBA2268 > CALHRB01. The sequence continues at coordinate 14,896 of CAYYPE010000004.1, read as the reverse complement.
GATGATTATGAGCCTAATAATCCCTACTTATTGGAGTTACCTGAGCCAATCAGCAAAATTACATGGGAAAATGCGGGATATATTTCAACTGCATTAGCTACAAAATATGATATTAAAGACGGAGATATTGTTAGGCTAATTTCAGGTGATAGCCAAATTGAAATTCCTGTTTTTATTTTGAATGGTATAGCCGATAGAACGATAGTAATTTCATCAGGTTTTGGTAGAAAAATTAAAAATTCAGATGTTATTTACGGTGTAAATCCCTTTATTTTAAATTACATCAGCGAAAATGAAACAGTGTTAACCCTAATACCCATCAAATTAGAAAAAACAAACAAAAAGATTAAGTTTGCGATGTCACAGACTCAATTTAAAGCAAATGATAATCTGGTAGATAAGACATTAGTCCGGAAAAATTCAATTTATCCTGGTTATGAATACAAAGGACAAAAATGGGGGATGTTGATTGATCTATCAAGATGCATTGGTTGCAATTCATGTGTTATATCCTGTCAGTTTGAAAATAATATTCCTATTGTCGGGAAAAATGAGATTCAAAAAGGTCGGATAATGCATTGGATTAAAATTGACAGATATGAAGGAAAAGATTTTGGTGATATTTTTTTCGAACCAATGCTTTGCCAACACTGTGAAAATGCACCTTGCGAAAGTGTTTGTCCGGTCGGTGCAACAAGCCATAATGCTGAAGGAATTAATGAAATGACTTATAACCGTTGCATAGGTGCAAGGTTCTGCATGGTCAATTGCCCCTATAATGTAAGAAAATTTAATTATGAAAACTACTATGAAAATGTTCGCTCACCTCTGGAAAATATGTTGAATACAGAAATAACGGTCAGAATGAGAGGCATTGCCGAGAAATGCACTTTTTGTGTTCAGAGAATTAATCGTCAAAGGATTGATTCGAAAAACAAAGGATTAAAATATATACCCGATGGTAATATTAAAACTGCCTGTCAGGAAGCATGCCCTTCGGAAGCAATTATATTTGGTGATTTGAATGATAAAACAAGTAAAATATCAAAATTAATGAGGGATAAAGATATCTTTCATAAACTTGAATTCCTTAACACAAAACCTTCAGTAGCTTATGTAAGAAAGGAAAGGAAAGAAATAAATAATGCCTGACGATAATGAAAATATCACAAAAACGCAGAGTTTTAATGAGTTGACAGATATTGTCAAGAGTTCATTAGACGATAAATCTTCAGGTATTTTTAAATTTTTACTATCTCTATCAATTTTCATCACACTATTTGCAGTTACAGGAGTATATCTTACAACAAGCAAAGGCCTAAAGCTCTGGGGAATAAGCAATTCAATTCCATGGGCGATGGACATAACAAATTTTGTTTTCTGGATAGGAATCAGTCATGCCGGGTCATTAATTTCTGCTATTTTATTCCTTTTCAGGCAACATTGGAGAGCCGGAATTCACAGGATAGCGGAAGCAATGACAATATTTGCTCTTTTTACAGCAATTATCTATCCTGTTTTTCATACCGGAAGGCCATGGCTGACAATTTTCTGGGTTTTGCCTTTTCCTATTCAATCGGGAGTTTGGGTTAATTTCAAATCACCTTTGATGTGGGATGTTTTTGCAATATTAATTTATCTAATATCTTCCCTGATTTTTTTATACATAGGTTTAATCCCTGATTTAGCTATATTATCTCAAAAAGTTAAATCAGTATTTCTTCGTAAAGTGTATAATTTTTTCAGTGCTTTCTGGCTGGGAAGTTCAAAACAGTGGAGCAATTATAGAGCAACTTATCTGGTTATAGCAGGGCTGATAACCCCGCTTGTTCTTTCAGTCCATTCGATTGTGTCATTTGATTTTGCTGTGAGTTTGGTTCCCGGCTGGCATACAACTATAATGCCACCATATTTTGTTGCGGGGGCAATATTTTCGGGATGTGCCTCTTTGATAGTATTGCTGGCTATTTGCAGGCTTCTATTCAAATTAGAAGATATTATTTCTGTTGATGTGATGGAAAAAGTGAACAAGTTAATGCTTGTTTCAGGGCTTATGCTGACATATTCATATCTGACAGAATTCTTTTTTGTTTTTTATGGAGCTAATTCATTCGAAAATCAATCACTAATCTTCAGAGTGACGGGTGATTATAAATTTGTTTTCTGGGCAATGTTATTATTGAATATTATTTTTCCACAACTATTATGGTTTAGAAAAATTCGAAGAAATATTTCATTTTCTTTGTTAGTCTCAATTTTGGTGTTGATAGGTATGTGGCTCGAAAGATATTCAATTATTGTTCCCAACCTTGCAAAGGATTATCTCACTTCAAACCAGAACATCTATTTTCCGACATTGACAGAAATTTCAATTTTGATCGGAAGTTTTGGATTATTTATGACATTATTTCTGATTTTTTTTAGGTATTTTCCGATTTTTTCAATATATGACTTATCGAAATTTAATATAATCAAGAAAAAATATGAATAAGATATTATATGTTGTATTTCATGATTTCGAAGACTTTGAATTCTTCTACAATAAAATTTTTTCAAAAAGAAATTTCAACCATGAATATTATTCACCAATGAGTATTAACAGTGATTTTCATTTAGATAACAGAAGCAGAATTTTGCCATTTATAGCTTTAATTGCAGGAATTTTAGCAATTGCATTAGCCCTCTTTTTTCAATTCTGGACTTCCGGCGTTGATTATCCTTTGAATCTTTCGGGAAAGCCTTTTTTCAGCCTATTGATATCAATACCAATTACTTTTGAATTTATGGTATTTTTATCAGTGCTTTCAATTCTTCAGTTTTTCTTGCTAATTTCAAAATCAAGAATAAATAAACCTGAGATTGAAAAGGAGATTAAACAATTGATATCAGAAGGGAAATCAGTTCTAAAAGTTGATGTTGAAGCAGTCAATGATGATTTTTTCAGAAAGTATCTTCTTGAATTTATGGACAAGCAAAAAATTATTGTTCACAAAAACTATGAATAAACCAATTTTCAAATGGATATTAATGATTTTATCAGTTTTTTTACTGATTGTGGGAATATTTTTGCAATTGGGAGTAATAAAAATTTACAGGGAATTCCAACCTTTTGAAATAATTGCAGATATGGACAATCAGATTAAGCCTTTACCACAAACAGAAAGCAACTTTTTTTCTGATAGCTCTTCCTTCAGGAATCCTATAGATAATACTATACCTAAATTTGGCTCAAAATATCATCTTACTGACCTTGAATATGAAGAAGCTGAGGTTCATAACAAAAACCCACTCGAGCCAACTGAAAAGGTTATTGCAAGAGGTAAAAATCGCTTTGAAACATTCTGCGTTCCCTGCCATAATCATGATGGAAAGGGTAAAGGTGTTATCATCACAAATGTAAAGCTAAAAGAAGGTGAGGAGGGATTTCCCGCACCCGCAAATTTAACCAGAGACTTTACCCGTTCGATTTCTGATGCAAGGATTTTTCACATCCTTAGTGCCGGCCAGAATTTAATGTTTCCAGTTAATTATAAATTAAATGAAACTGACCGTTGGGCATTGGTTCATTATATCAGAAAACTTCAGAAAGATAGTATTCATCATAAATAAATTTATTGGAAAATTTTTTATGAAATTTCGCTTAAGTAACAATGATAGTTGTTTATTTCGTCTTTTTTATTTATAAAAAAAATTACAACAAAAAATATTTCGGTATAATATTTGTTTGATATATTTATTTTGACTATTAATTTTTAATTTTTAAGGAGTTACTCGATGAAATTAATTAGAAAACCGCTTTGGTATTTAGTAATTTCAGTTTTGCTCATCTTTTATAGTGAAAATTTACACTCACAAATGTCCTCATGGCTAAACCTGACTGACGGAAGGTATGTTACATCATTGGCTGATGATGGAAACAATGTCTGGATTGGAACACAATCTGGTGGGATTTCAAGGCTTCAGAAATCCAACAACACATGGTTTTACTACAACAAAGCCAATTCAGGTTTGCCCGATAACTTCATCAATGATTTAGCAATTGATGCAAGTGGTTATAAGTGGATAGCAACTGAACAAAAAGGTCTTGTTAGATTTGATGGAACAAATTGGGTTAATTATAATACTTCCAATTCAAATATTCCATCTAATAATGTCTCATCAATTGCGGTGGATAGCAGAAACCATATCTGGGTCGGAACTGACAATGGTTTGGCAAGATATAATGGTTCAAACTGGACAATTTTCAACACAGGAAACACTCCTATGTTAAGCAATGTAATATTCGACGTTGCGGCTCAGGATAGTATAATTTGGGTTGCATCACAACACGGTGTTTATAGATATGATGGGACTTTATGGCAAAATTATAATACTTTAAATTCTGGCCTTCCAGATATGATTGTACTTTGTATAGCTATCGAACCGGGTGGTCACAAATGGTTCGGCACTAAATTCGGTGGTGTGGCAACATTTGATGACAATAACTGGACTGTATATAACACTGGCAATTCTTCTATTCCTTCTAATGAAGTCAAGAGTATTTCTTTTGAAGATAATACATTTTGGATTGGAACCGTTAATGGTTTAGCCAATTATGATGGTGCCACATGGACAGTTTATAATACATCGAACTCAAGATTGTCAAATAATATCATTAATGCTATAGTTGTTGATGCATCACAAACAAAATGGATTGGCACAGCAGACAGTTTATCAAAATTCGATGGAACGACATGGAACAAATACGACCCTTCTCATTCTGGCATTTATTCTAATGCTGTCAGATGCATAGCCCAAGATATGTTCGGAGCTAAATGGATAGCTACAAATAAAGGATTAACCAAATACACTGGCAATCAATGGACATTGTTTAATGTTGCAAATTCTGCAATTCCTTCAGATGATGTTTATGTTACAGCCATTGATAGCAAAAATATCAAATGGGTTGGAACTGCTCTCGGTTTAGGCAAATATAATGACACAGTTTTCACAGTATATAATGAAAATAATTCAGGTCTTCCCGAAAACAAAATCAATGATATTTCAATTGATAATAATGATGTTCTTTGGATTGCCACAGAAAATGGAGGACTTGCCAAATTGGATAAAACTACATGGACTGTATATAATACTCTGAATTCAAATATTCCAAGCGATATTGTAAATTTTGTAAAAATCGATAGGAATGGCAATAAATGGGTCGGAACAAATTCAGGTTTAGCAAAATTTGACGGCACAAATTGGACAGTATATAATACTGGTAATTCAGCTTTACCGAGCAATAATATCACATCAATTGCATTTACTCCTACCCATATTAAATGGGTTGGAACTAATAACGGTTTAACTCGCTTTAATGATACTTCCTTTACAGTATATAATACTGGTAATTCAAGTTTACCAGAAAATCACATTACTGCTTTATTTTCACAGGGAAGTATTCTTTGGTTTGGAACATTGTCTATGGGATTTGGTTCTTTTGTTGATACAACATGGACTATTTTTAATATTGGTAACTCATCTTTACCTTATAATGCAATAAAATGTATTTTTGTTGATTATAGCGGAAATAAATGGATATCAACCAGCGGCGGTGGATTGACGGTTTATCGTCAGAATAATATTCTGCCTTCGGTATTTACCCATCCACTTGCTGATGAATATTGTGCAGATGATATAATTCAGGTCAATTTCACTGCCTTTTGGAATTTCAATGCTGGAAATATTTTCACCGCACAACTATCTGATTCTAACGGATCTTTTTCCAACCCAATGAATATTGGAACGCTTTCGGCAACTACTTCAAGCTATATAAATGCAAGAATTCCGAAAAATACAGTTTATGGAACAAAATACAGAATCAGGGTTATTGGTTCCAACCCTTCAGTTGTAAATATGGATAACGGGGAAAATATCACAATTTATGCTCTCCCAAATCCTCAGGTTTTGGGTACAAATGTTGTATGTGCTACCTCTACAGAAATGTATTACGTCAAAGGATTGCCCGGAATCTCAAACAAATGGTCTGTTACAAATGGTACTATTGTTGGTGATAATAACAATGACACTGTTTATGTTAAATGGGGTACAGCTAAAACTGGTTTATTAAAGTTAGTTCAGACTGCAAATGCGGGATGCAAAGATTCTGTTACTCTTACTATAACAATTAATCCAATGCCAATAAGAACTATAGTCGGTTCAAGGAAAGTATGTACTGACCGTTTCGAAGTCTATTCAACTATTGATGACGTTCGATATTTTAATGAATGGAAGGCAGTTGGCGGTACAGTTATTAACAAACCCAACTATGACAAAGTCAAAGTTCTTTGGGAAAAAGTCGGAAAAGGAAAATTAAAATTAATTCAAACCTCTCCTGAGGGTTGCACAGATTCGATCGAAATTGATATTGATGTCTTTCAATCACCAACAGCAAGTTTCACAGGCGACACAGAAGCCTATGCAGGTAAAACATTAACCTATACAGCACCTGCACAAGGGACAGGAGTAACTATTAAATGGGTCGTGTTTGGCGGCACAATCACCGGACCTGCAAATACAAGATTTTGTAATGTCAAATGGGGAATAGATGGTAAAGGAGGCACAGGAATAGTTCGTTTAATCATTACAAATGCTTCTGGTTGCAAGGATTCAGTTGATTTGAATGTAAAGGTTTTTGATGCACTCTCTTTCATTGGAGAAACTGAAGTATGCCAGGATATGGAATATGTTTACGAGGCTACATCAAACCCAGATGCACTCACAGGCTGGACAATTTCAGGTGGAACACTCATTGGTTCTGCTAATGAAAGAATAATCAGAGTTAAATGGGGTGCTCCAGATGCAGGTTCCATCAAATTAAAACAATCATTGCCGGGATCTAATCTTGTTGACTCTATTGTTGTTGCTGTTAAAATTAACCCTAAACCACCCAAACCGACAATTACAGAAAGCAAAGGAACTCTTTACTCAAGCGTTGTTAAAGGTAATCAGTGGTTTTTCAATGGGAACAAAATTCCCGGTGCAGTTGGAAATACGTATTTTCATCAAGAGAGATCGGGTTTCTACTCTGTTCAGGTTACAGATGAAAACGGATGCGTATCCGATATGTCTGATCCGTTCAACTTTATCAGCAGTGTAGAAGAATTTGGGGAGTCCGGGAGATTTCAAATTTTCCCGAATCCAAACAATGGCATAATGAAGTTGAATGTTAATAATCAGTCAGGAAATCAGATGAGATATAGAATAATCAACAATCTTGGACAAACTCTACTTTCAGGCAATTTGATTCCTGATTCGGATTTTTATTCAATGGAGTTATCTATGGAAGAATTTCCTTCTGGTAATTATGTAATTCAGATAGAACTCAATAACAAACTTTATATTGACAGACTTATAATTATTAAATAAAATATTTAGTATTAATGAGTAAATTAGTCATTTCGGCAAACTGGTGTTTAGAAAATACCTTAAAGCTGAAATGACTTTTTTTAACATAAATATAATAGAGTATAGTATGCATTTTATTGATGGGAAGTATGTTTCTTCAGGAAATAAAAATTTATATGTGAGAATTTCAGGGGAAGGTGAACCAGCAGTTGTTATTGAACCGGGTTGGGGCGTTCTGTCAGCCGAGTGGCTTTTAATTCAAGAAAAATTAGCTGAAATAACAACAGTTATAACCTATGACAGAGCTGGTTATGGTGAAAGTCCTTCGCATATAAAACCAAGAACAGGTCAGCAAATTTCCTCAGAACTTTTTACAATGCTTAAAAATAGCGGTTTAGCCGAACCATTCATTTTTATTGGTCATTCCTCTGGAGGTTTATATATTATTAATCTTTTAAAGATGTTTCCCAGAATGGCTTCGGGATTGATATTAGTTGATTCGTTCACTCCAAATCATAATGAACTGGAAGAATATGATTTTGAACTTTATCAGAAATATTTTACTATGAAATCCCGGGTTGAAGGGATTAGAAATATTCTTGAACTTGACGATGAAAATTTCGCAAAATATATGGATCATTTCATCAATAATTTATATCCTTTCTTTCCATTAGAAATTCAAAATCAATTGATGGTTTATCAGAAGGATAAGAAATTTTATGAAACGATTTGCGATGAGTATGAGGGATTTTGGGATACTATTGAAAACATTAAAAATATTAATTTTTTCCCGAATATATCTTTAAGAATCTTATCCAGAGATCCTGATGTGATGATTGAAACATATAAGCAACTCGGACTCCCTTCGGAAAAAGCCTCTGAAATTGAAAATATCTGGCAGGATAATCAGAAATCACTTTTAAGTTTATCTAATTTATCAGCTCATAAAATTATCAAGGGAAGTAACCATATGATGCACATTACAAACCCTATGGAAATAATTGAAGAAGCCAGACAAATGATTGAAGAAGAAAGACAAAATAAAGTATCGTTCATTTATTAATTTATGCTTTATGTGTGGGAGATTTGCTCTTTCAGCTAAAACAAGTCAAATTGAAAAGTTATTACCCGGATTAAAAATAGATAGTGATATTAATCCAAGGTATAATATTGCACCTTCTCAAAAAGTGAAAGTTATATTAAACACAAAACCAGACCAGATCCTTGAAGCACACTGGGGTTTGTTACCATCGTGGGCAAAAGATGAAACCCTTGCTTCAAAAATGATAAATGCAAGGGTAGAAACCTTGCTGGAAAAACCATCATTTAAAAATTCATTTAAAAATAAAAGATGTTTGATTCTTGCCGATGCTTTTTATGAATGGAAACAGGATAGAACCACTAATTCAAAAGTCCCATACTTAATAAAAATGAAATCCGGCGAACCTTTCACCTTTGCAGGTTTATGGGATATCTGGGTAGATAAACAATCTCAGGAAAAGCAGGAAATTCTTTCGACAACAATAATCACCACCGAACCTAATGAATTGATGGCAGAAATCCACAATCGTATGCCCGTCATTATTCCTGAAAATCTTCGAAATGTATGGTTGGATCCAGATTCTGACCCTGTTGAATTGCAAAAGCTAATTACTATTCCTTACGACAGTAACAAAATGGTAGCTTTCGAGGTTTCCAAAATAGTCAATAATCCATTTTTCGATGATATTTCCTGTACTTATCCGGTTAATCAGATTTTATAATTTTTTGAATTAATTATTAATCAAATATTAATAAATCAATACTCATTTCGTTAAATAATAATTTATTAAATCATACTTTGAAATAGCTATGGAAGTAAATAATGATCAAGCCATGACAGAAAAAGGGAGTCGCCCGTCGAATTTTATTAAATCAATTATCGAGGAAGACCTAAAAACCAACAAATGGGGTGGTAAAGTGCATACCAGATTCCCTCCTGAACCAAATGGTTATCTTCACATAGGCCACGCTAAATCTATTTGCTTGAATTTTGGATTAGCTGAGGAATATAATGGTAAATGTAATTTGCGTTTCGATGATACCAATCCGACAAAGGAAGAAGTTGAATATGTTGAATCAATAAAGGAAGATGTCAGATGGTTAGGATTTGATTGGGAAGACCGGGAATTTTTTGCTTCCGATTATTTCGAACAATTATATGAATGGGCAATAAAACTAATCAAAAAGGGTAAAGCTTTTGTTTGTGATTTGTCCCCCGAAGAAGTTCGCCAATATAGAGGAACTCTTACGGAACCCGGCATTGAAAGTCCTTACCGAAATCGCTCTATAGAAGAAAACTTAGATTTATTCGAAAGAATGAAAAACGGTGAATTCCCTGATGGCTCAAGAACATTAAGAGCCAAGATTGATATGAAACATCCAAATCTTAATATGCGAGACCCGGTTATGTATCGCATTCTTCACGAAGAGCATCACAGAACTGGCAACAAATGGTGTATCTATCCAATGTATGACTATGCTCATGGACAATCCGACTCGATTGAAGGAATTACCCATTCAATTTGCACTCTTGAATTTGAAGACCATCGTCCGCTATATGATTGGTTTTGCGACGAGCTCGAAATACATCACCCTCAACAGATTGAATTCGCCAGATTAAATCTTACTTATACTCTTATGAGCAAAAGAAAACTTCTTGAACTTGTGAAGGAAGGTATTGTTAATGGCTGGGATGACCCAAGAATGCCAACTATTTCGGGTTTTCGTAGAAGAGGTTATACTCCAGAATCAATTCGAAACTTTGCTGAAAGGGTAGGTGTTGCAAAAAGTGAAAGTATTGTTGATTATGCTTTACTTGAATTTTGTATAAGAGAGGATTTGAATAAAAAAGCTAAAAGAGTTCTGGCAGTTATGAATCCATTAAAAGTTATTATTACTAATTTCCCTGAAAATGCTGAAGAAGAGCTTGATGCTATCAACAATCCTGAAGATTTATCCATGGGTGTCAGAAAAATTAAGTTCACAAGGGAGATTTTTATTGATAAAGATGATTTTATGATTGATCCTCCCAAGAAATACTATCGACTCTCGCCCGGAAAGGAAGTCAGGTTAAGATATGGTTATTATATAACCTGCACTGGCTATAAATCTGATGAGAATACGGGAGAAGTCATTGAAGTTTACTGCACTTACGATCCTGAAACCAAAGGTGGTCAATCTCCTGACGGGCGTAAAGTTCAGGGCACTATTCACTGGGTTTCCTCAAAATTTGCTCTTGAGGCTGAAGCCAGACTTTACGAACATCTTTTTATCAAAGAAAATCCCGAAGAATATCCCGAAGGTGGTAGTTGGAGGGATAACATTAATCCTGACTCACTTAAAATTCTTAAAATAAAAATCGAACCCACTATCCTCGAGGATGATTTAAAACAAAAATACCAGTTCGAACGTGTCGGTTATTTTTGTTTTGATAAGGATAGCACAAAGGAAAAACTTATTTTCAACAGGACTGTTACACTCAGGGATACATGGGCAAAAATAAGTAAAAATTTATAATTTGCACTGAATAAAATCTATTTTGGTGCTTCCAGCTATTTTTGAATTCACCAATTCAAAACCTGAAGGTATTATTAAATTTATGCTTTCTGAATGTTCAACTATAATGATACATCCATCTTTAAAAACAGAATTTTTCTTTATTAAAGCCAAGGTAAGATTTTCTAATATTTTTTCATAAGGTGCATCAATAAAAATAATGTCAGGTTTTTCGAATTCTGATTCCAAAAAATCCGTTTTAAGAAATTTTAGAACATCTTTTTTCAATATCGAATATTGACTATCAGGAATTTTAAGTTTTATTGCAATTCTTTTGATATAGTCACATGCCTTGAAGCTTTTATCAATAAAATAACATAAATTAGCCCCCCGACTGATAGATTCAAAGCCAAAAGCACCAGTCCCTGCAAAAAGGTCATAAACAACTCTTTCATCTAAGTCTATGAGATTATCAATAACATTGAAAATCATTTCCTTTACAAAGTCCGTTGTAGGTCTTGTTTCTGGGGGAACTTTGAAATCTAAACGACTTCCTTTGAATTTACCCGAAATAATTCTCATATCAATATATTTTATATCTTTTGTGATAAGGATTGATGCAAGCTCCAATGCAGGGTGGATATAAATGGGCGGTTCGCTGGCAATATTCCCTTTCCCGATTTGAGAGGAATGTGGACATCATTCTGAATGCATTCATTCTTGAAACTTTTATATCTTTTTTCCTCAGTAATTCATCAGTTTCATTCAAAATTTGTTTATTAAGTCCAATCCCAAACAGAAAAATTTCTTCAACCAGAATATCAAATTTATTTTGTATTATTCCAAGTTCATTATCACAAACAAATGGAATTTCCTCTTTATTCTGAAAATTTAGAAGATTATAATAACTTGGCTGAGTATTTTTTATGATGCTCAGGTCAATAAATTGATTTTGAATTCCAACAATAGCAACATTTTTTGTTAAATGTTCGGGGTAATTATAAATAAATGCCGAATGAGCATTAAGCTGGCTAATTTCGACAATATCAACGGCTAAATTATAGTTTTGTAAAAATTTCTTGCAGGATTCGAAATCCTGTTTAGAAATAATAATTGCCATCATATTTCTTAATCCATTAGGTTCGAAGCCAAGCGGGACAATCGAAGATGTAAAATTTTGATATGTGAATTGGGGATAAATATTCCTGATTTCCTTATCAACGATTTTTGTTAACTCGTCTAATTCTTCTTCCGATTCGGATGTGAATTGGGTAACTAAAACATTTTCACTTGGCAAGGTTACTGCAACCCGGTTGACATTAGATTTAATATCTTTAAGATACTTATCAAGTTCTCTAAATCCGAGAATTGAGGTATCGCTATCTGGATTTTCGAGCAATATTGGGTTTTCGGTTGAATTGATATATTCAAGGGCAAGACCTTTTGGACCTTCTCTAACCAGAGTCAGATAGGTTCTATCTGTATTAAAATAAATTGAAAGAATCCAGCCCATAAATATATAAATAAAATTAGTTTATCAAATTTAATAAAATTAATTAAAAATTAAATCTGAAATATTAATACCAATAAAAAATAAAATTATTTACAATAAACTCTTCAGTAATTACTTTTATTAATAAAAATTAATTCTTAAATTTAGTGTTGTTTTGTTTCAAAAATGAATATAGTTAAAATACTATGAATGCAATGCCGCTGATCATAATCGCTCTTGCTGTTTTTGCATTAGCTTATAGATTTTATTATAGTTTTATTGCCGCCAAAGTTGCAGTCGTAAACGAAAATAATCCAACACCAGCGAATAGATTATACGATGGTAGTAATTACGTTCCGATGAATAAATATATTCTGTTTGGGCATCATTTTGCGGCGATAGCGGGTGCTGGACCGCTTGTTGGTCCTGTCCTTGCTGCACAGTTTGGATTTTTCCCAGGCTTTGCATGGATGCTGCTTGGGGCAGTTCTTGCAGGCTCAGTGCATGATTTTGTTATATTTGTTGCTTCAATACGCCATGATGGGAAATCACTTGCCGAAATTGCAAAAGCCGAAATCGGCAAAATAAGCGGTGTAACGGCATCGGTTGCTATTTTAATTATTATCATTGTTGCTCTTGCGGGTCTTGGAATTGTTGTAGTCAATGCTTTGAGCGAAAGCTCCTGGGGAACATTTACTATAGCTATGACTATTCCGATTGCTATTTTTATGGGTTTATGGATGTTCAGGTTCCGAAAGGGCAGAACAGGCGAGGCAACTATAATAGGTGTAATTTTACTTACATTGGCTGTCATACTTGGCAGATATATACCCGGCTCATTTTTGGAGCCTTATTTCCTTTTTGACCATAAAACTCTGACAATTCTGCTTTGTATTTATGGTTTTTTTGCTTCGGTTCTACCTGTCTGGTTATTACTATCACCGAGAGACTATCTTAGTTCATTTATGAAGCTTGGAGTTGTTGCTTTCCTTGCAATTGGTATTATTATCGTTATGCCCGATATGAAAATGCCCGCTTTTACTGTTTTCACTTCGGGTGGCGGACCAATCATTCCCGGCTCACTTTTTCCATATCTGTTCATAACAATAGCCTGCGGAGCTATTTCGGGCTTTCATTCACTGGTTAGTTCCGGTACATCACCAAAAATGCTGGCTAATGAAAAAAACATAAAATTCATAGCAATGGGTTCGATGCTGAGCGAGGGTTTGGTTAGCATTCTGGCTTTGATTGCTGCTTGCAGTCTTTTTCCTCTTGATTATTTCTTAATTAATATACCTGTTGATTCATTTCCATTATTTGCTGATCAGCTCAGGGCAATGGGGTTCACAGAATCAAACCTTGCCTACTTGAGCAAAGAAGTTGGGGAGGAGTTGGTAGGTAGAACTGGCGGTGCAGTATCTCTGGCGGTAGGAATGGCTCAGATTTTTTCCGCTATTCCCGGACTTCAATCACTGATGTCCTATTGGTATCATTTTGCTATTATGTTTGAAGCATTATTTATTCTGACAACAATTGACGCCGGGACCAGAATTGCAAGATTTATCTTACAGGAAACAATAGGCAAATTTTATAAACCCTTTGCTAAGACTAACTGGCTTCCGGGAAATGTTGTAGCAAGTGCAATAGTTGTTTTTTCGTGGGGATATTTCATTTATACGGGAAGTGTCTCAACAATCTGGCCTATGTTTGGAACGGCAAACCAATTGTTAGCCACTGCGGCTTTGGTCATTGGGACGGCTTATATTATTAATCGTGGAAAAATAAAATATGCATGGGTAACAGCGATTCCCATGCTTTTTGTCGGAGTTGTAACCATTTCAGCGGGTTTAATGAATATGTTTAATATCTATCTTCCTCAAACAGCCATACCCGGCAAAGAATTTGTCGGCTGGGTTAATTTCATTATGACTGCAATCATAGTATCGAGTGTATTGATTATTTTTATCGATGCACTTCCCAAGTGGTATAGAATAGTAAAAACTGGTAAATATGTTCTTGACGAGGGAATTTCGCCTGTAACAGTAGGAAAATAATATTAAAATTCTTTAATCTGCTCGGGGAATGTGTGAAGTCCGCCGATGGAACGGGAGGGACACACCCCTTTGTCCCCTCTCAAGAGGGGAAAATAAGGATTGATGTTTCGGGCATGCCGTTTGGGGTATATTTTGTCCGTGTTGGCGATTGGGTGGGACGCTTTGTGAAGATGTAGGAAGTTTTTATGGATTACTTAACAAACCTTGAAAGACATCATTTTAATGAAAACATAGATTTAATAATTGTTTTGAAAAGTAAAGGTAAAATTGAGGGCAATTAAGATAATTTTTTGATGATTGATTTTGCTAAATTGTCGTTTATTTCTTTATGTCTTGGTATTGGTTGGCATATTCCTGAAGATTTGTTTTGATACCAGTCGTGTTTACCTCCATGCCTAATTAAAATACAACCTAATTTATCCAGAAT